>NZ_JBEPNO010000002.1:0-659849 GCF_040546275.1 Nakamurella sp. UYEF19
GCGCACCAGCGGCGCGCACCAGCGGCGCGCACCAGCGGCGCGCACCAGCGGCGCGCACCAGCGGCGCGCACCAGCGGCGCGCACCAGCGGCGCGCACCAGCGGCGCGCGGAACGGGCGCGGGGTCAGGGGGCGGGGGGAGCGGTGGTGTCGCCGAGGTGGAACGCACTGGTGAAGCGGGCCGCCGCCGGGTGCCCGCCGTCGAGCATCTCCAACACCATGCGGCCGGCGGTGCCGCCCTGCTCCGCTGCGGGCTGGACCATCGTCGTCAGGTCGTGGGAGATCACATTGTCCAGACGGATGCCGTCGAATCCGACCACGCTGACATCGCCGGGCACCTGCAGCCCCAGTTCCTGCGCAGCCCTGATCACTCCGGCCGCCAGCAGATCGCTCTGGGCGATGATCGCGGTCGGGCGCTCGTTGGCCGCTCGCGACAGGAGGGACCGACCCGCCAGCAGCCCCTCGTCCACCAGACTGCCCGCGGTGATGACGGCCGCCAGTTCGGGAAAGACCTCACGAGCGCCGGCCAGCCGGTCGATGGTGGTCGAGATGGTCGCGCGTGACTCCCATTCCGCGGTCAGTGGCCCGCGCTCCCTGCTCGATTCCAGCGGCAGCGCGACCACGGCGACCTCCCGATGCCCGAGCGACTGCAGGTGCCGGGCCAGCGTGACGGTGGCAGGGCGGTCGTCGAGCGTCACGGCGAGCACGTCGGGGAACGGTGTGCTGCCCAGCGCCACGATGGGGATGGATCGTCGCCGGGTAATGGTGATCGACCTCGCCACGAACGGACTGCAGCCCAACAGCACGACGGCGTCCATGGTGGCGGTTTCCAGTGCACTCGGCCCACCGGACAGCTCGTCGCTGACGTCCGGCACCAGCAGCAGCGCGCGGCCGGACCCGGCGATCTCCTGGGCGATGCCGTCCAGGAACGCGATCTTCACCGGATCGCGGAAGGCCTGCAGGACAGTTTCTTCCAGTACCACGGCGATGATCCCGGACCGGCCCTGGCGCAGCGATCGTGCTCGCGGGTCCGGCCCCGCGTACTGCAGTTCCTCAGCGGCGGCGAGCACCCGGTCGCGAGTCTGGGGGGACACCGGCCCGGAGCCGCTGAATGCCAGTGAGGCAGTGGACACCGAGACCCCGGCAAGGGCGGCGACTGCGGCCAGCGTCGGTCGTTTGTCGACGGCGTGGCGGTCGTGGCGAAAGTCGGTCTCGGACATCGCTCCGCCTTTCGTGCGGGAAGAGTCTGCGGCCGACGATCCATCGAAGGCGCCGGTGAATTCGGTTGACCCAGGGCGACGGCGAGAGGCGCATGCCGTTTGACCGAGCCGAATGCGATCGCTACCTTAGTCCAATGCGCTGATCGAATCGATTCGACTCCGCATCCGAGCGCGTCCAGTCACTCACCGAGTACGGGGAATCAGATGAACAAGGTCACCGCCGCCGAGACCGGTGGGCTGACGCGCAGTCAGGTCGTCGCGTGGCGTAACGCCGTGTTCGGAATCTTCGGGCTCTGCGGCATCGGCCTGTCGACCTGGGTGTCCCGGACGCCGGCGATCCGTGACTCGCTCGGTGCCACCACCGCCGAGATGGGTTGGATCGTGTTCGGTCTCGCGGCCGGGTCCATCGTCGGGTTGGTGCTCTCCAGCCATGTGCTGATCACCTTCGGATCCGCCAGGACCATCGCGGGCGCGATGATCGGCGGTGCCGTCGGCCTGGCCGCCGCCGGGATTGGAGCAACGCTGTTCTCCACACCCATCCTGGTGGTGGCCGGCCTGGCCGTGTTCGGCGCCGGAACCGGCATGTGCGATGTCGCCATGAATGTCGAGGGTGCTGCCGCTGAAAGGGTTCTCGGGCGTACCGTCATGCCGCTGTTCCATGCTGCGTTCAGCGTCGGCACGGTCGCCGGAGCCGGGCTCGGTGCCGTGGCCGAGCTGATCGGCGTCCCGATCGCCGTGCATTTCGGTGCCGTTGCCGCCGTCGTCATCATCGGTGTGCTCATTGCCATCCGCAGGTTGCAGCCCTACCCCGACGCGCCGAACACCACCGTGCCGACGCCACTCGAGCCCGGGTCGCAGCCGGCCGACGGCTGGCGCAGCCGACTCGGGATCTGGCGGGAGCGCCGGACGATCCTGATCGGGCTCGTCATCCTGGGCATGGCCTTCGCGGAGGGGTCCGCGAACGACTGGCTCGCGCTGGCCATGGTCGACGGCCACCACGTCAGCAACGCCGCCGGTGCGTTCGTCTTCGGTATCTTCGTCCTCTCGATGACTGTCGGCCGCGTCGCCGGGGTCTTCCTGCTCGACCGGTTCGGCCGGGTTCCGGTGCTGCGTTTCTCGGCGGCCCTGGCCGCCGCCGGGTTGCTGGTGGTGATCTTCGTACCCAACGCGGTGATCGCCGGAATCGGGGTGGTGCTCTGGGGTCTCGGATCGGCGCTCGGATTCCCCGTCGGGATGTCCGCTGCCGCCGACGATCCGGAGGTGGCCGCGGCCAGGGTCAGCGCGGTGGCCACCATCGGCTACTTCGCCTTCCTCGTCGGCCCGCCCTCGATCGGCTTCCTGGGCGGCCACATCGGTCTGCTGCACGCCCTTCTGCTCGTGCTCATCCTGGTAGCGCTGGCGGGGTTCACCTCCGGTGCAGCTCGCGAACCGATGCGCGAACCCGCCCGCGAGTCTGCCCACGCGACGATCGAACCGGCCGGAGCCCCGACCGACTGACGCCGCAGCTCAGAAAAGTCGGAAGTCAGCGATGCAGTCCGGGTCCCAGCCGCGTTAGTGAAGAATCGGCCCGGTACGACGGGGCAGATTCGTCCGAGTGGGGAGGGCCCGTTGACGTTCGAACAGTTCTTGTTCTCGGAATTGGATCAGTTGCGGCGCTATGCACGACTACTGACCGGCAATCGGGACTCCGCCCACGACGTGTTGGCGGATGCCTTGATCAAGGCCCACCTGCGGTGGAACAAGATCGGCCGGATGGAGTTTCCGGCTGCCTACGTCCGTTCCATGGTGACGAACGGCTTCCTCTCCGAAAGACGCAGCTGGAGCGGGCGTTTCATCAGTTCGACGGTCTCCGGTGAACTGCCGGAGATCGCTGGACCCCAGGCTTCGCGATCGGTGGATGACCGGGACCAACTCGAACAGCTGTTGACCGAGCTGCCGCAGCAACAACGCGCAGCGATCGTCCTCCGCTACTACTTCGACCTCGCCGACGACGCGATCGCCGCGGAGTTGCGCTGTTCCTCCGGCGCGGTCCGCTCCTACATCTCCCGTGGCCTGACGGCCATCCGCCAGCGCGAGAGCGTGTCCGGCCGGGCCGCCGGGGGACTGCTCGCACCGGCACCTCGAACGCGCCGCGCCCACCAGATCGGAGAACACTGATGAACGACCAGGACTTGCTGCTGCACCGCCGACTGGCGGCCATCGCGGAGGACGCGCCGAGTGGGGCGTCCCTCGTCCGCGCCGAGCACGCCGGTTACCACCGGCGTCTTCGCCGAAGGCGTTGGTATGCAGCCGGTTCCGTGGGTGTGGTGGTGTTGGTGGTCACCGGCACCACCACCCTTCTCGGGCCGGGTCTGTTCACCACCCCGCACGAGGCCTCCGCCCCGGCGGTGACGGCGACCCTCGGCCCGCGAGCGAGTGCGAGCACCACCGCTCTGGCCGCCAACTCCCGGCTCGTGCCGTTCGCCGGCGTCGCCGTCACCTCACCGGTTTCGGTCCCCGCGTCGTGGGTGTCCTACGACCACGACGGTCCCGACGTGCAGAGCGGACCGTCGTCGCTGCTGGTCAACTGGACGGGCAAGGAGCCGACGGCCAGGCAGACGATCGACGTCCGGTCCGGCACCACCGGTACCGGCCAGTACCGCGGCTACCTGATCACGGTCGAACGGCCGACTCTCGACGTCTTCGCCCCCGGCTACGACACCAAGGCGGTCAGCACGCCCATCACCGTGAGTGGTCATCCGGCCCAGTTGCTGACCGCACCGAAGGGTTCCTTCGACAACACCTACGCCGCTCCGGTGGAGGCCCGCATCGCCTGGCAACTCGGCGACGGCCGATGGATCCAGGTGTGGACTGTGGGCGAGAGCAACACCGTGCTCACCGCTTTCGCCTCCGCGATCACTGACAAGCCAACTGATTTCCCCGCCAACCTGTCGATCGGATTGACGCTGAAGGGCTATACCGTCGCCGATTCGACCCTCTCCTCCTACGTCTCCCAGATGACCGGGCCGGGCCTGACGCTCTGCGCCCCGACGAAGGCAGCGTCCGCGGCGCCGGCTTCGTCTGCGGCAGTGGTCTCAGCAGGCGATGCGTCATCGAGTGCCGGTTCGGATAACGGCAACAGCTACGGCAACTGCCTCAGCATGTACGCGAATGTGGCTGATGGAGGTTTCGGCGCCGGCATCGTGCTGGGCAACGAGTCCAACGCCAAGTTCGTGGCGGACAGCGTCGGCGTCGATGTCGGGGGAATCCCGGTCCGCGTGAACGCCGAGTACCAAACGGCCTGGACCAGGTGGGGGAAGGCGACGATCGTCGTCCAGTCGCCCGGCGGTGTCACGTTGACCACCACCGATCTGGCTGCCCTGGCCGCCTCCGTCCGGCTGGCTCCGACACTCGGGGTCAAGGACGAACCGAACCCCCTCGTCGAGAGTTCCCTGGCGCAGGAGTCGGCGGCCGCGGCGACCGAGAGCCAATCCACACGATGAGATCCGTCGCGATCGGTGTTGCCGGGCCCTGACCGGCGCGGAAGCGGCTATCCTGGTGAGGACATGCACGCCCGTTGTCGAAGAATGCCGGGCGTCCGGTGCAGGGCCTCCGCCCGAGTCCGGCCGTGGAGCGCTACGGCTGGCGTGGCGCAGATGACCTGCACGAGGAGCAAACGTCTTGACGACAACACTGAGTACGACGGCTGGCCTGACGGCTGACCGCATCGGGGGACTCGACTTCAAGGTCGCCGATCTCGGCCTGGCCGAATTCGGTCGCAAGGAGATCACCCTGGCCGAGCACGAGATGCCCGGCCTGATGACCCTGCGCCGCGAGTACGCCGAGGTGCAGCCGCTCAAGGGTGCGCGCATCGCCGGTTCGCTGCACATGACGGTCCAGACCGCCGTGCTGATCGAGACTCTCGTCTCCCTCGGTGCCAGCGTCCGCTGGGTGTCCTGCAACATCTTCTCCACCCAGGACCATGCCGCTGCGGCGACGGTCGTCGGTCCCTACGGCACCCCCGAGGAGCCCAAGGGAGTGGCGGTCTACGCCTGGAAGGGCGAGACCCTGCCGGAGTACTGGTGGTGCACCGACCAGATGCTGCGCTGGCCGTCAGAAGATGGAAAGCCGGTGGGCCCCAACATGATCCTGGACGATGGCGGCGACGTCACCATGCTGATCCACAAGGGTGTGCAGTACGAGAAGGCCGGCGTCGTCCCATCGACCGACGAGTCCGACTCCGAGGAGTACGGCGTCATCCTCGATCTGCTCCGCGCCTCGCTGGCCACCGATCCGGGCTACTTCACCGCCGTCGGCCCGCAGATCCTGGGCGTCACCGAGGAGACCACCACCGGTGTGCTACGTCTGTACCAGCTGGCCGCCGCCGGCGAGCTGCTGTTCCCGGCCATCAACGTCAACGACTCGGTGACCAAGAGCAAGTTCGACAACAAGTACGGCTGCCGCCACTCCCTGATCGACGGGATCAACCGCGCCACCGACGTTCTCATCGGCGGCAAGGTGGCGCTCGTGGCCGGCTACGGCGACGTCGGCAAGGGCTGCGCCGAGTCCCTGCGCGGACAGGGTGCCCGCGTCGTCATCGCCGAGATCGACCCGATCTGTGCGCTGCAGGCACTGATGGACGGCTACGAGGTCGCGACGATCGACGAGGCCATCAGCCGCGCCGACTTCGTCATCACCACGACGGGCAACAAGGACATCATCCGGCTCGAGCACATGCAGAACATGAAGCACCAGGCGGTACTGGGCAACATCGGTCACTTCGACAACGAGATCGACATGGCCGGCCTGGCGCGGATTCCCGGCATCAAGCGGACCGAGATCAAGCCGCAGGTGCACCTCTGGAGCTTCCCGTCCGGCAAGACCATCCTGGTGCTGTCCGAGGGTCGTCTGCTGAACCTCGGCAATGCCACCGGTCACCCGTCGTTCGTCATGTCGGCGTCCTTCGCGAACCAGACGATCGCCCAGATCGAGCTGTTCACCAAGCGCAACGAGTACGACCTCGAGGTCTACCGCCTGCCGAAGCACCTCGACGAGAAGGTCGCCCTGATCCACGTTCTCGCCCTCGGTGGCGAGATGACCAAGCTCACCAAGGAGCAGGCGGAGTACATCGGCGTCGACGTCGAGGGCCCGTACAAGGCTGATCACTACCGCTACTGAGTTCCTGACGGCCGATCTGGTCTAAGGGCCGAACAGCAGAATGCCCCGCGAAGCTCGATGCTTCGCGGGGCATTTCGCGTCTGCCGCCCCACCGTCGCGCTGATCATCTTCGCCTGCGCTCATGATCGGGTCGATTTGCGTCCCACGAGTCACAAAAACGCGACGTTGTTGAGCGCGGTCGATGTTGATAAGCGCGGGGACGGGTCAGGCAGGCGGCGTCAGGCGACCGCGAGCAGGTCGATGATGAAGATCAGGGTCTGGCCGGAGAGGCGGTGGCCGGAGCCGGCGGCACCGTAGGCCAGGTGCGGCGGGATGACGAGTTCGCGTCGGCCGCCGACCTTCATCCCGGGGATGCCGTCCTGCCAGCCCTGGATCAGGCCGCGGAGCGGGAATTCGATGGACTCACCGCGGTTCCAGGACGAGTCGAACTCCTCGCCGCTGGCGAACTCGACGCCGAGGTAGTGCACGGTGACCTTGGCGCCGGGCACGGCTTCCGCGCCGGTCCCAACGGTGATGTCGCGGATGGCCAGCTCGGCCGGCGGTTCGCCGGTGGGGAAGTCGACCTCGGGCTTGCTGGCAGATGGGTTTGTCATGCGGACCATCCAACCATCGCTCCGGTCGGAGAGTGGAATCGTGTTGTCCTGACGGGTTGTGGCGCGCGGACCAGCGCGACTGCGGCGGCAGATAGGGTTCACCGCGTGGGCGCACTGGTGGTGATCGAGGGGCTGGACGGGTCGGGCAAGCAGACCCTGACCGCTCTGCTGGCCGACCAGGCGCGCGCGGCGGGCGTCCGGATCGCGACGATGGCTTTTCCTCGCTACGGTCTGGACGTCCACGCAGATCTGGTGCAGGACGCGCTCTACGGCCGCCTCGGCGATCTGTCGGACTCCGTGCATGGGCCGGCGCTGCTCTTCGCTCTGGACAGGCGCGCAGCCGCGCCGGAGATCCGGGATCTGGTTGCGACCAACGACCTGGTGCTTCTCGACCGGTACGTCAGCTCCAATGCAGCCTATGGAGCCGCGCGGCTCGGCGCGCCCGACGTCGAGACCGACTTTCCGGATTGGGTGCGCGCGTTGGAGATCGACCGCTTCGCACTGCCGCTCCCAGACCGGCAGGTGCTGCTCGCTACTCCGCAGGCGGTCGCCGCAGAGCGGGCGCGCAGCCGTGCCGAGATCGACGTCGACCGAGCGCTCGACCGTTTCGAGGCGGACTTGGCGCTGCAGTCCCGTACTGGCCGGATGTACCGGAAATTCGCCGATGACGGCTTCCTGTCACCTTGGACGGTGCTCACCCCCGATGACGGTCCGAGGCCGGACCTGCTCGCCGAACTGCTTGCCTGACGCCGCTGGGGCTGCCGCGCGCAGCTGGTCCTGCCGCGCGCCGCTGGTCCTGCCGCAGCTGCCGCGCGCAGCTGGTGCCGCCGCAGCTGGTCCTGCCGCGCATACAGGACTGCCCAAATTCGCCGATTTTGGCCGATAAACCGCCATTCTGTATGCGCCGGGCAGTCCTGTATGCGCAGCGACGGGGGCCGGCCAGGGCGACGGGGGCCGGGGCGGGTCAGCTGAAGCGGGACGGCCCGGCGGCAGCGGCGAGGGCCTGGGCCAGGCCCTCACGACGGATCCGGATGTCGATGTAGAGCATCGCCACCACGCTGCTGCTCCAGGCCACGGTCAGTGCGCCGACCAGAACCGTGGCCACCGACGTGACGACGAGATGGGAAATCGGCTGCTCCGTGGAGACCAACCGTCCGACGATCGACGAGACGACGAGCGCGATGGCGCCGCTGATCAGGCTCGATAGAATGCTCACGCCGAACAGGCGCCCCTTGAACCCCTTGCTGACCACGGCAGCGCGCTTGATCGAGTCACCGAGGGTGGAACCTTCCATCGCCGCGACCGGACCGGCCGGGAGCAGGATCAGCCAGGCCATGATCCCGGGCACGACGAGCAGGACGGAGCCGACGGCGATGGCCAGACCGACCACCACGCCGCTACCGAGCAACACCCCCCAGCGACCACGCAGGCGGGCCAGTCCGGCCCCGTTGGTGCTCACCGTCGAGGTGGCCCCGAGCGCCGCGAACGGGGTGGCGATGCCCGCCAGGATGGGACCGGCGATCAGCGAGATCAGCGAACTGACCAGAACAGCGGGCAGGTAGTCCCGCACCAGGCGGTCGACCAGCGCGTTCAGATCTGCCTGGGTGGGATTCACCGGGATCGCCAGCAACTGTCCGGACGCGTAGTCGTGCAGCGACCCGCTGGAGGCCAGCAGGCTGAACTGCACGCCGAGGGCTACTACGCCGGCCAGCAGGGCGAGCGGTGCGAGGACGGTCAGATGGCGCCAGGCGACGCGCACGGCGGCGGCGAAGATCTCGCCGATCCGCAGCGGTCGGAGCGGGTAGAGGCCGAGTTGCCGGCCCCCGTTCGTCGGGCCGGAGGGCGGGGGATACGGCGGGAGGCTCACGTCGATCATGGTGCCATGCGCTCCGACCGGCCACTTCCAGCCAGTCGCGGGGCAGCCACCCCGCCGGACGTGCACGCATCAGAGCCCGCGGGATGACACCATGGAGGGATGAAAGCGCGCGTTCTGGTCGTCGATGACGACCCAGCCCTGGCCGAGATGCTGACGATCGTGCTCCGCGGGGAAGGTTTCGACACCGCGGTGGTGCGCGACGGGGCCAAGGCACTCGAGGTGTTCCGCGAAACCCACCCCGATCTCGTGCTGCTGGACCTCATGCTGCCCGGCACCTCCGGGCTCGACGTGTGCAAGGAGATCCGGGCCGAATCCGGTATCCCGATCATCATGCTGACCGCCAAGACGGACACCGTCGACGTGGTGCTCGGGCTCGAGTCGGGCGCTGACGACTACGTGATGAAGCCGTTCAAGCCGAAGGAGCTGACCGCGCGGATCCGGGCCAGGCTCCGTCGGGCCGATGTCGGGACGGCCGAGCGGCTGCGGGTCGCCGACATCGAGATCGACGTGCTCGGTCATCAGGTGACCAGGGACAACGAGACGATCCCGCTGACGCCACTCGAGTTCGACCTGCTGGTCGCACTGGCCCGCAAGCCTCGGCAGGTATTCACCCGCGAGGTGCTGCTGGAGCAGGTCTGGGGTTACCGCCACGCGGCCGACACCCGGCTGGTCAACGTCCATGTGCAGCGCCTGCGCAGCAAGATCGAGAAGGATCCGGAGCGGCCCGAGGTGGTCGTCACGGTGCGAGGGGTCGGCTACAAGGCCGGTATCGCGTGACCGCAGGTCCATCGCCGGGCAGCACGACGACCGAGCGGCGGGCCCACTCACTGCGGTTGCAGGGCTCCCGGTTCCGGGCGGCGCTGTCGTTCTGGAGTCGATCGCTGCTGCTCCGCGTCGTCGTCCTGACGTTGTTCTTCTCCACCCTCGCCATGTTCGGTGTCGGGTTCATCCTCCAGCAGCAGATCACCCGCGGGTTGCTCGCCTCCAAGCAGAACGTGGCGATCTCCGAGGTGGAGAAGGCCGCGCAGACCGTCATCAAAGGCATGCAGGGCGCCGACGCTGATCCCGCCTCGCTGCAGTCCCAGCTGGATCTCACGCTGCAGGCGCTCGGCAACCCGGCGCTGGCCACCGATTCCAACGCTCAGGGCAGCAACACCGGCGCGTTCGATCCGGTCATCGTGCAGAGCCGTCCGGACGGTGGCGCCAACCAGACGCAGGGCTTCATCGAGGACGTCCCCCGCGATCTGCAGGCCAGGGTCGGCTCCGGCGTCATCGCGTACCAGTACACGACGGTGCGCCGCGAGGGTGTCAACGTGCCCGCCCTTGTGGTCGGCTCACCCGCTCCGACCAGCACCGACAGTTTCTCGGTGTTCCTGATCTTCCCGCTGACGGCCGACCAGACGACGGCCGCCGTCGTGCAGAACACCCTGTTGCTGGGCGGTGCCGGCCTGGCGCTTGCGCTGACTTTGATCGCTTTCCTGGTCGCCCAGCAGGTGGTCCGGCCGGTCCGGCGGGCGGCGGCCGTCGCCCAGCGGCTTGCCTCCGGTGACCTGGCCGAACGCATGCCGGTCCGCGGGCCCATCGAGCTCACCACGTTGGCCCGGTCGTTCAACGGCATGGCCGACGCGATCCGCGCCCAGATCCGGCAACTCGAGGAGTTCGGCAACCTGCAGCGGCGGTTCACCTCCGACGTCTCGCACGAACTGCGCACGCCCGTGACGACCGTCCGGATGGCTGCCGACCTGCTCTACGAAAGCCGCGAAGACCTTCCGCCCCACCTGGGCCGGTCGACGGAACTGCTGGTCGACGAGCTGGACCGGTTCGAGACACTGCTGGCCGACCTGCTGGAGATCAGCCGGTTCGACGCCGGGATGGCGGAGCTCGCCGCCGAGCAGATCGACGTCCGCGCCGTCATCAACTCCTGCATTGCCGCAGCCAAGCCGCTGGCCGCCAACGCCGGGGTCGAGATCGTCCGGAATCTACCCGGGGTCCCGGTGATCGCCGAGATCGACAGTCGCCGCGTCGAACGGATCCTGCGCAACCTGCTCAACAACGCGATCGACCATGCCGAGGGCGGGACGATCGACCTCGAGTTGGTCAGCGACGGCGAGGTGCTGGCGATCACCGTCACCGATCACGGCGTCGGGCTCAAGCCCGGAGAGGCAGGTCTGGTGTTCAACCGGTTCTGGCGTGCGGATCCGTCCCGCCAGCGGCAGACCGGGGGAACCGGGCTCGGTCTGGCCATCTCGCTCGAGGATGCGCGGTTGCACGGCGGTTGGCTGCAGGCCTCCGGCGCACCGGGCCAGGGCGCCCGCTTCCGGTTGACGCTCCCGCTGGTCACCGACACCCTCGTCAACTCCTCGCCACTCGCCCTGCGTGTCGGCGGCGACGAGAGCGACGAACCGGCCGACGGCGCGACCGACCCGTTGGACACCCGCGACTGGACCCACCACGGACTGGCCGGCGCGCTGCCGGCCGGCGCCGTGATCGCCTGGCCCGGTGTGGCCGAGAACGCCGAAGGAGCCGGTCGATGACGACGTCCCGTGCGTTGCACCATCTGAGGACGTCCTGCGCGGTCCGCCGCCCGCACCGTCTCCTGCTGGTGTGTCTGGCCCTCCTACTGGCCGGATGCTCCGGCATTCCGGGGTCCAGCCCGGTCACCGACGTCCGTAAGGTCGCGGACCAGAACAGCCAGCAGGCCCCGGCCACCCCGGATCCCGGCATGACGCCGGACGCGATCGTGCGCGGCTTCATCTTCGCAGCCGCCCGGATCTCCCTGGGCGGCACCGGTTCCGCCTTCGCCGCACCAGGTCAGTACCTCACCGCGAAGGCGGCTCAGGTGTGGCAGAAGAAGCCGGCGGCGGTGGTGATCCTGCCGGACCAGTTCCGGGTCGACCCGAGCGCGGACCCGGCGGCGTTCACCATCTTCGGCCCGGTCCAGGGCACGCTGGACGCCGACCGCGCCTTCCACTCCAGCTACAACGTCACGTACAAGGTCACCGTCCACCTGGTCAGGGAGAACGGTCAGTGGCGGATCAGCGACCCGCCGGCCGAACTGCTGATCCGGCAGAGCGACTTCAGCACGGTGTTCTCGGTTCGGACGTTGTACTTCCTGGACGCCAGCCGATCGGTCGTGGTACCGGATCGTCGTTACCTGATCAACGGTGGCACCCCCGACAACAACGTGATCACCCTGATGAACCTGCTGCTGCACGGCCCAGCCGGCGTCCTGGCGGGTGCGGCGCAGTCCGAGTTGACCGGCGCGAACCTGCGGACGAAGCCGGTCACCTCCTCGGCCGGTCTCACGCTGATCGACCTGCAGGGCATCGACAACCTGCAGACGGCGGCCGACAAGAATGCTCTTGCCGCGCAGGTTGTCTGGACCCTGTCGACGGTGGCCACCCAGTTCTCCATCGACGTCAACGGCGCCCCCCTTGATTCGCAGGTGCCGGTGTACAAGGCCTCGTCCGTCGAGTCCTTCAGCCCGGACCGGGTTCCCGGCAGTGGCGCCGTGGCCTCGGACCCGTACTTCATCAACAGCGCCGGCGGGATCATCGACCTGCTCACCAAGAGGGCGTTGTTCGGGGGAGTGGGAACCGGCTCACAGCATGTGGTCTCGGCGTCGATGTCCGCCGCGACCGGGACCTTGGCGGCCGTCTCGGACGTCATGAACATCGACGGGACGTCCAGCCAACAACTGCTGATCGGGCAGCCACTCGCCTACCAGCAGGCGGTACCGGCGCTGAAGGCCAGCACCCTCACCCAACCCAGCTTCTCCCGCTCCGGTGACGAGGTCTGGGTGGTCCAGAACGGCAGCGGGAAGAATCCGGAGATCTACCAGATCTCCACCGGTCAGCCCAGCTCCACGGCGACGACCAGCGGCGGGGCCAGCCGGGCCAAGGTCGGATCGGCCGAACTCGCCGGCAAGGGTCAGGTGACCTCCTTCGTCCTGTCGCCCGACGGCGTGCGGGTTGCCATCGTGGCCGGCGGCAAGCTCTACGTCGGTGCCATCGCCGCGACGACGGCGACCGTCAAGAGCCAGGCGGCCACCACCGCCCCGGCCGACAACCCCAACTCGCTGGCCCTGATCAACGTCGCCGAATTGCGTGGTGACCTGTCCAACGTGGGTCCGGTCGCCTTCCCGAGCGCGAACGATCTGCTGGTCGTGTCCAACAGCCTGCCCGGATACCGGTCCATCAAGGATGTCCGGATCGATGGGTCCGACGTCACCCAGGTGACCACCGACTCGCAGTTCGGCGACGTCACCTCGATGGCCGTCTCGGTGGTCGACTCGACGGCCACGACGACGGACACCACCGACACCACCCAGTCGGTGGCCGCGCTGGTCTACGTCATCCTCGGCCAGATCGGCGCGCCGGGGCCGGTGCTCAAGCTGCAGGGCACGCTCACCGACGGCAAGTGGGTCTCGGCGGATGCCACCTCGACGATGGCGGGAGGTCTGTTCTACCCCAACTGACCGGATAGTCCGGACCCGGGTTCGTCCCCATGCTTCGAGCTGTCCACAGTTGCCGGCCGTTCCCTGCCGCCTGCAGTCGGGACCGGCAGGCTGTGGCGATGTCGATCGTCCGGAGCATCGAAGTCGGGACCGCCGGGCGCAACCCGGTCCGGGTGGCGCTGGATCTGGTGCTGCCGCGGCCGTGCCCCGGTTGCGGCGGGCCGCAACCCTGGTGCCCGGGTTGCGCAAGCACGGTGGCCGGCCGCCCTCGACTCGTGCGGTGGCCGGAGGACACCCGTGACGGTGCCGGGGGTCTGCTCCTGCCGCCCGTCCGGGCGCTGGCCCGGTATGCCGGACCGGTCCGGGCGGCGATCATCGCCGGCAAGGAGCGGGGCCGGACGGACCTGCCGGTGGCGCTCGGGGAAGCGGTCGGCCGGGGACTGCTGCGGCTGCGGCGGATCAGCGTCATCCCGGCAGTGGTCTGGATCGTCCCGGCGCCCAGCCGTCGAAGCGCGGCCAGGAGGCGGGGCGGGGACCCGGTCACCACGATGGCGCGTTCCGCTGCGGCCCTGATGGCCTCGCTGGGTGTGGCGTGCGGTGTCGCCCCCTGCCTCTACACGGCGGGCGGCGCTCGTGACTCGGTCGGACTTGACGCGACGGCCCGGGCGGCCAATCTCGCCGGGAGGGTGCGGTTCCGCCCGGCCGGTGCGCCACCGCGTGGGGCGGCCGTGGTGCTGCTGGACGACGTGCTGACGACAGGTTCGACCCTTCTGGCCGCAACCCGGGCACTTTCCGTGGCCGGAATCGGGGTGAGCACCGCGTTCACGGTGGCAACGGTCGCCCCCTGGTACTCCGGGCGCCGATAGCCGTCCAGCTTCGTGATCGAGCGTCATCCGGATGGACTCCAGAAGAACCACATGCGACTCGATGGTGTTGTCCACCTTGCGTTTAGGCCAACTGACGGTAGGTTCAGACGCATCCCGGGCGAGTCCCGCATCTGTTCACGACGTACCGCCGGCAGGCGGGCGCTCGGGACGCCACACCATTCGTTGGCGTGCCCGGCGGACGCCGGTCACCATGATCGTCGGGAGGACATGTGGATATTGTCGTCAAGGGTCGAAACGTGGAGGTTCCGGAGCATTTCCGGACGCACGTGGCCGACAAGCTGGCGCGAAGCGAGCGTTACGACTCCAAGATCATCCGGGTCGATGTCGAGCTCTCCCACGAATCGAACCGCAGGCTGTCCAAGACGTGCCAGCGGGTGCAGATCACGCTGGCCGGCAAGGGTCCGGCCGTGCGGGCAGAAGCCAGTGCCGAGACTTTCTACAGCGCCCTGGACGCTGCCGTGGTGAAGCTGGAGTCGCGACTGCGCCGCTCCGCCGACATCCGGCACCACAAACAGCACGCCCGCACCCCGATCTCGGCGATCGCCGGTCCCGGCGGCGGACTCCCCGAAGCCCCCGAACTGGATCTGGACGACGACCGTTGGCAGGACGACGGTTTCGGCGACAGCGCCGATGGTGGACCGGGCCGCGTCGTCCGGATCAAGGACCATCCGTCCGACCCCATCACCGTCGACCAGGCGCTGTTCCAGATGGAACTCGTCGGACACGACTTCTATCTCTTCAAGGACGCGGACTCGGGTCTGTGCTCGGTCGTCTACCGCCGCAAGGGTTTCGACTACGGCCTCCTGCGCCTGACCTGATCTGACCCGCAACCCCACCCATCGCGCTTATCAACTTCGCCCGCGCTGATCAAGTTGTCCCTTCTGTGACGGACGGGACGCAAATCGACCCGATCATGAGCGCCGTCGAAGTTGATAAGCGCGAGCCCGATATGCCCAGGGCAGATCGTCTTCCCATGCGATCGGGACCAACCGGCAGGCCCGTTGCGCTTACCATGGGGCATGCCGGGGGCGTCAAGAGTCTCCGGCGGTAACTGGGTGCGCGGAAGTCGCAGTCGGTTGCGGCTGGTGAGAAATCGACCGAGGGTGACCACGTGGTTCTGTCCCGACTGCTCCGCGCCGGCGAGGCGAAGACGATCAAACGTCTGCGCGCCATCGCCGATCACATCAACTCCATCGAGTCCGACTACGTGGACCTGACGGACGCCGAGCTGCGCGAGTTCACAGACGCCTTCAAGGCCCGTCTGGCCGATGGAGAGACGACCGACGACCTCCTGCCCGAGGCGTTCGCCGTGGTCCGCGAGGCGGCCAAGCGCACCCTGGGCCAGCGGCACTTCGACGTCCAGCTGATGGGCGGCGCTGCTCTCCACCTCGGAAACATCGCCGAGATGAAGACCGGTGAGGGCAAGACCCTGGTCTCGACGCTGCCGGTCTACCTGAACGCGCTCGAGGGCAACGGCGTGCACGTCGTGACCACCAACGACTACCTCGCCCAGCGCGACAGCGAGTGGATGGGCCGGGTACACCGCTTCCTCGGTCTCGAGGTCGGCGTCATCCTGTCCCAGCAGACCCCGGACGTCCGCAAGCAGCAGTACGCGGCGGACATCACCTACGGCACCAACAACGAGTTCGGGTTCGACTACCTGCGCGACAACATGGCCTGGTCCAAGGACGATCTGGTCCAGCGGGGTCATCACTTCGCCGTGGTCGACGAGGTCGACTCGATCCTGATCGACGAGGCCAGGACACCGCTGATCATCTCCGGCCCGGCCGACCAGTCTTCCAAGTGGTACTCCGAGTTCGCCCGCCTGGTACCCCGGCTGCGTCGCGGCAAGGAGACCGGCGGCGAAGGCCGGGGAGACGGCGACTACGAGGTCGACGAGGCCAAGCGGACGGTCGGTGTCACCGAGGACGGTGTCGCGAAGGTCGAGCAGGCACTCGGGATCGAGAACCTCTACGAATCGGTGAACACACCCCTCGTCGGCTTCCTGAACAACGCGTTGAAGGCGAAGGAGCTCTACAAGAAGGACCGCGACTACATCGTGGTCAGCGGCGAGGTGCTCATCGTCGACGAGTTCACCGGTCGCGTGCTCCACGGCCGCCGCTACAACGAGGGCATGCACCAGGCCATCGAGGCGAAGGAAGGGGTGGAGATCAAGGCCGAGAACCAGACCCTGGCCACCATCACCCTGCAGAACTACTTCCGGCTCTACGAGCGGCTGTCCGGCATGACGGGTACCGCCCAGACCGAGGCGGCCGAGCTGAGCTCGACCTACAAGCTCGGCGTGGTGCCCATCCCTTCGAACAAGCCGGTGCGCCGCGCCGACGAGGGCGACCTGATCTACAAGGGTGAGGACGCCAAGTTCGACGCCGTGGTCACCGATATCGCCGAGCGCCACGAGAAGGGCCAGCCGGTCCTGGTCGGTACGGCCTCGGTCGAGAAGTCGGAGTTGCTGTCCAAGCTCCTCCTGCGTGCCGGGGTCCCGCACGAGGTCCTCAACGCGAAGAACCACGCGCGGGAAGCGGCGATCATCGCGCAGGCCGGTCGCTCCGGCGCCGTCACGGTGGCCACCAACATGGCCGGCCGTGGGACCGACATCGTGCTCGGTGGCAACCCGGACTTCACCGCTGATCTGGACCTGCGCGATCAGGGCCTCAGCCCGGCCGACACCCCCGAGGAGTACGAGGCCGCCTGGCCCGACGCCCTCGAGGCAGCGGCCAAGAAGACCAAGACCGAGGCCGAGAAGGTCCGCACCGCAGGTGGTCTCTACGTGCTGGGCACCGAACGGCACGAGTCGCGACGCATCGACAACCAGCTCCGCGGGCGCTCCGGCCGGCAGGGCGACCCTGGCGAGTCCCGCTTCTATCTGTCGCTCGGCGACGACCTGATGCGCCGGGTCGGCGGCGGCACCGTCGAGATGCTGATGACCAGGCTCCGGATGCCGGACGACATGCCGATCGAACACAAGTTCGTCTCCAAGGCGATCCGGAGTGCGCAGACCCAGGTCGAGCAGCAGAACTTCGAGATCCGCAAGAACGTCCTCAAGTACGACGAGGTGATGAACAAGCAGCGCACCGTCATCTACGAGGAGCGCAAGCGCGTTCTCGACGGCGAGGACCTGCACCAGCAGGTGCAGAACATGATCACCGACGTCATCGGGGCCTACATCGACGGTGCCGCCTCGCAGGGCTACGCCGAGGACTGGGACACCGACACCCTCTGGGCCGCGCTCAGGACGCTCTACCCGATCAGCGTCACACCCGACGCGATCGCCGCCGAGAAGGGCGATCTCACCCGGGATTCGCTGCTCGAATCCGTCCTGGCGGACGCACGGAAGGCCTGGCAGGACCGCGAAGAGGCTCTGACGCCGGAGATCACCCGCGAGCTCGAGCGCCGGGTGCTGCTGTCCGTGCTCGACCGCAAGTGGCGCGAGCACCTCTACGAGATGGACTACCTCAAGGAGGGCATCGGCCTGCGGGCGATGGCCCAGCGCGATCCGCTGATCGAGTACCAGCGTGAGGGCTTCGACATGTTCGCCGCCATGCTGGATTCGCTCAAGGAGGAGTCGGTCGGATTCCTGTACAACCTCCAGGTGCAGATCGTCCCGGCTGACGGTGGCGAGGGTGGCGCCGCCGATGGCGGCGACGGGAATGGTGGCGGTCCGAACGGCACCGGTCCGCAGGGCAATGGTCCGAGCGGTTCTGACGGCGCGTCCGCCCCCAACGGTGAGGCCACTCCGTCGCGCAACGGCAACGGCAGTGGGCTCGCGGCGCCGAAGCAGGTCGGCGGCAAGCAGGCCGGGAACGTCCGCACCCGGGTCCGCCCCGTGCAGCCGCTGCCGAGCCAGCAGGCGCCTGCTCCGGTCGTCAAGGACACCGACGGCGCGCCGGCGGCGCTCAAGGCCAAGGGGTTGGCCCGTCCGGCCGGCCCTGCGGTCCCGCTGAGCTACTCCGGTCCCAGCGAGGACGGCGGTACCGAAACCACCGGGACCACGGCCTCGGCCGGTGGCGCCCAGTCCCGCAACGCCCCCTGCGCCTGTGGCTCGGGCAAGAAGTACAAGCAGTGCCACGGCCGTCCCGGCGCTGTCTGACCGGTAGCGCCGTCCGACCCGTCCGGGCCTGCAGCGCTCTCTGACCGCACGGCGGCGCGCAGGACCGGCTGACTTTCAGCCGGTCTGCAGGGCGGTGATGCGCCAGCGGCCGTCGACGCCCTGGATGCGGAACGCCAACGCCCGGACGCGCTCGGCACGCCGGAACACGACGCTGATCTCGGCCACGCCGTCGGTGGGCTCGCTGACCCTGACGCTCTGCAGATGACCGAGCGGACCGCGTGCGATCGGTCGGGACTGCATGCCCGCGAACACTTCCGGGGCGCAGTGCACCCGGAGCTGTGAGAGCGGACGCTGGCCGCACAGCACCTCGACCAGCGCTCTGGCAAGCACCGGACCAGATCGTTGCGCCGAGGGCAGCTCGGCCGTGGTCGTCTTCCGAATACCCATGTCGACCTCCTGGGACCAGCCCGGCACCCGCGCGTCCTGGACGGTGTCCGGAACGGTGATCGATGGCGTGCCCGTCCGCGGTCGCGGGCCCCGCGGAGTTGTGGGCGGCGGCGTGGGCGTCAGACCGGGACGGGCGAGCGTCCGGAGTCTGCTGACCGGCGGCCGCTCGTCATCGAACGGCGGTTCGCAGTCCGGTACCGAGGTCAGATAGGGCCTTGGCTTCGCCGTTGCCTGCGCGGGTGCGCTGTGCGCAGGCAGGGACCGTGCGGGAACAGCGGTTCCGGAGATCAGGGCTGATGTCATGGTCGGTCGTCCGTTCGTTGGGCTGGGGCTGCCAGTGGTGGGGGCTGCAGGATCTGCCCGGGGAGGAGAAGGTTCGGGTCCGCTCCGATAACGGCTCGGTTCACCGAATACAAATGGCGCCAGGCACTGTCGATCTCGGTGGGGCTCGAATCCGCCGGCAGGCGACCGGCTGCGATGGACCAGAGGGAGTCGCCCCGATGCACCACCACCGTCCCGTCGGAGGACGACCTGCCGGACCCCGCCTGCTGGGGGGTGGCTGGCCCCGCGGCGGTGGGTAGGGCGGGAGCGGTGGCCGGCGCGGGCCAGTCGACGTCAACCGGTGGCTTCGGGGTCGGGACCGCGACCGGCCAATCGAGATTCAGCGACTCGGCAGGCGCGCCACCGCGGGCCGGTCGGTCGAGATCGACGACCGGATCGAGGGCCAACACCAGCGACAGAGGTGCGCCGGTACCGGACAGGAGGTGGACCGCTGACCCCTCGACGGCGATCCAACTCCGAGCCCGATCGACGGTCTGACCTGCGGTGACCGTGCGCTCTGAGTCAAGAGCGCTGGTGTTCACCGCAACGGTGTGACCGTTCTCAAGCACCGACGCGGTCGAGGCCGGAGCGGTTCCACACGCAGCCAGACCGGTCACCATCGAGGCTCCGACGACGGTCAGCAGCACCCTCCGCACCATTGCCGGAGCGACGACCAGAAGCACGCCATCGGCCACCCGACCGACGAATCCCGGCAGGCGGCTCAGCAGCGCGGCCGCGGCAGCGACGACGGCCCAACCGAGAAGAAGCCAGACCAGGATCGCCGCCGCCAGCAACATCGCAGTCTCGCCGACCGGATCGCCCGCGTTCGGGTGCGTGTCCAGCGCCATCGCGACCGCGGTCCACGGGACGGGCAGCGCGACGGCGAGGACGACGAGAACAGCTCCGGTCAGCAGCAGCTGCATCCAGGCGTGGCGGGATTTCGCGTTCGGCGATTCCGGTGGATCCGCCGTTGGCGGGACGAGCGGCTGCACATCGTCAGGCCACCAGCCCGTCGACTTGCCCCTAGTAGTCATAAACGTAGTCAAACAGTAGCAAATGCAATCAGTCAAGGTGAAAGACGTGAACTTGACGAATGTGCATCGATCGACCACGGTGAGCGCAGTGCTCAGGCAACCGGCGAACCACGAGCGGGGAGCGGAGCGAATGAGTGTTGAACGCTTGCGCGAAAGGCAGGTTCGAGGATGCGGTGGGAACAGCTCTTCAGTGACCTGGATGCCCAGTTCGACAACCTCGCCGACGCGGAGATGCTCGCCGAACTGGCCGACCGCGAGCGCGTCGCCAGCGGTGCGATCACCATGGTCGAGAGGTTCGGCGGTTCGATCGGGCGCCCGCTGCGGCTGCGGACGACCGCCGGGATCGCGGTCACCGGCACGATCAGAAAAGCGGGGCCGGACTGGCTGCTGATCCAGGAGGGGCCGGGGCGTGAAGCCCTGGTCGCCACGGCGGCCCTGACGATCGTCGAGGGTCTGTCGTCGGCCACCGGCCCGGCGGTCCAAGGCCTGGAACTGCGGCTGAATCTTCGGTACGCGCTGCGCGTCCTCGCCCGCGATCGAGCTCCGATCGCGCTGGTCGTCTGCGGGGGAGTCGGCGAACCGCCGGGGCTGTATACCGAGATCACCGGCACCATCGACCGTCTCGGCGCCGACTTCGTCGAGGTGGCGCTGCACGCACCCTGGGAACCGCGGCGCGCCGGCAGCGTTCGATCCGTGGTGCTGGTTCCCCTGCCGGCCGTCGTGTTGGTGCGGGCTCTACCGTTGGGCTGACGGGTCGTCGACTGCGGGTGGTCGGCATGGCCCGGGCGTCATCCACGACGACGGCCCGGGCACCATCGGAGAGGACTGAAGATGAGCGACCGCACCATCGGAACAGCAGTGGCGCAGGAGTTCTCGTATCTGACCGGCGAGGCGGCCGAACTCGGTCTGGCCGGCGGCGTGCCGCTGGTCGAGCGACTCGCAGGGCAGGCGCTGGCGGAGACCGGGCTGAGCGCCCTGAGGTGGGGCACCGACCCGATCGAGGCGGTCTGGTTGCACGGCGGCGGCCTCAACGCCCACACCTGGGACGGCACGATCATGGCCGCCGGTCTGCCATCGCTGGCCGTTGATCTACCCGGCCACGGCGATTCCCGCTGGTGCGACGATCTCGACTACTCGCCCGTTGCCAACGCCGGACCGATCGTCGACCTGATGCGGAGCACCAGCGCGACAGCTTCCATCGTCGTCGGGCAATCCTTGGGTGGCCTGACCGGTATCGCCATCGCCGCGCAGCGTCCGGACCTGGTACGGGCGCTGGTGGTGGTCGATGTGAGTCCCGGCCTCGTGGTCGAGGCGGCCGGTCAGGTCCGTGATTTCCTCGCCGGGCCGGAGAGCTTCGGCTCCCGGGACGAGATCGTCGACCGGGCACTGCAGTTCGGGTTCGGCACGTCCAGGGAGGGGCTGCAGCGTGGTGTCTTCCTGAACACCAGGGTGCGGCCGGACGGGAGAGTCGTCTTCAAGCACCACCTGGCCAATCTGAAGGAGGGCGAGGTTCCGTTCCTGTCGGACTTCCGGACGCTGTGGCCGGCGGCCGAGAGCCTGCGGATCCCGGTGCTGCTCGTCCGGGGTGAACGAGGCTTCCTCACCGACGAGTGGGAGGCGGAGTTCCTGACGCGGGTACCCGACTCGACGGCGGTGCACCTCGACGCCGGACACAACGTGCAGGAAGACCGGCCCCTCGAACTGGCGGCCGCGATCACGGAGTTCGTGGGTCGGGTGGCTCCGGTCGACTGATTCCGCCGTGATCGTCGGAAAGATCTGACGCGGATGACGGTGCCGATGCAACGAAAGCCGTGCACACTCCGTCGTGTGACCATGAGGATCCCGACTGCTGCGCCAGTGCGACCGGCCTCGATGGCCCTGACCGGATTGGTGGCAGTAGCGGTTCTGCTGGCCGGATGTGCGGCGCCGGCCGAGGTCGGACCGGAACACGGGACTGCTGCCTCGACGCCGGTTGTCGGCTCGACCATCCGGGACACTCCATCAGCGACTCCGAGCTTGGTCCTGCCAAGTCCGACCCTGCCAAGTCCGACCCTTTCAAGCCCGAACCTGCCGAGTTCGGTCGCCCTGAGCCCGGCGCCCGACCAGTCCGGGCCGGCCGAAACCAGGCGGGCCGAGTCCACACCGAAGGCGTCCGTTCCACTGTCACCTGCCACGGGGTCCCCGGCCGTTGCGTCCCCGCTCCCGCGGGTCTTCGGGACGAAGGCGGCACCCATTCCGGTCGAGGTGACCGGCATGGTGCTGGCCGACGCCAAGGGCAAGGTGGTGATGTGTCCGCCGTTTCCGGTCGCCGCCGTCGGCACGGTCTCCTCGGAAATCCCCACCCCGGATTGCCAACGGCCGGTTCCGGTCAACGGGGTTGACCTCGCGCTGGTCACCGATCCGGGACACAACAGCACTCACCGCTGGGGCCGGACGCACGTCGAGGCGACCTGGAACGGGACGGACCTGACGGTTCGTTCGCAACGCCTGCCCACCGATGCAGACCGCGACCCGACGGAAATGCTCCCGGACGACGTGGCCTGCCCGGCCCCGGCCGGTGGCTGGACACTCGGCGCCACGCAGGACGATCCGGGGGTCGGCAAGATCGAGGCGGCCGTCGGAGCCGGTTTCGGCTCACAGGCCATGGGCTACCCGCACGGTGGGCCGACCAACACGGACGGCAAGAACCCGAGCTACAGCCTGGACCACACCGAGCAGGTGCTGGTGGTCGGAACCACCGGCGACATCGATCAGGCGACGGCCGCAATCCGAAAGGTGTTCACGGGCAACCTCTGCGTCGTGAAGTCGACCACGACCGGCGCAGAGATCAAACAGCAGAACCAGAAGATCCTGGCCGCACTCGGCGACGATTGGTCGGCAAAGGGCGTGATGAGCACGGGCGACCGGATGATCGTCCTCGGTACCACGACGAACCAGATCGACGTCATCGTGGATACCCCGGCGCTGGCGAAAATACTGGCCGGCATCCCCGGCCCGCCGATCACGGTGAACACCTGGATCACGCCGGTGCGCTGATGCACCTGCGGCTGGAGATGGTCAGGAATCGACCGGAAGGGCGGAGGGCAGGTCGGACAGGGATGCGGCGGTGCGTTCGTAGGCATGGTCGATGTACTCCTCGAGCCGGGTGCGCTCGACCCGCCACTGGTTGCGACCGCCGATCTGGATGCCCTTCAGGTCCCCGCTGCGCACCAGGGCATAAGTCTGCGAGGTCGAAATGTTCAAGATCTCGGCCACGTCCGCCAGCGTCAGGAACCGTTCCGTAGTCATCTGAGGACCCTTCGGTAGTCGAAATCCGCTCGGACTGGGTCGAACGGGTACCGCGCTCGATCAGCAGTCGACGAATCGACAGATCGCCGGTCAGCTGCCCCGTAGGCTCAGCTTGCCCGGTCGAGTTCGTCCGCCGACGCGGCCGCAAGATTGAGATCATTTGAACTCAGTACGTGCCGTTGCACCATGATGAGCTAGTTTGGCAACACTGTCATCTTGACACACCGGTATGGGGACCGCCGGGCGCGATCCACACCAGCGCCAGCACAGCCGGCACCAGCACACCCAGCACCAGGACAGCCAGCACCAGGACGAGGGGGGCGATGACCAACGATGCAACGAGCGGCGCGCCTGTGCCGCGGCGGGGCACGAAGCCGCGCTGGCTGGACATCCGCGTCATCGGGGGACTGCTGCTGGTCATCGCTGCGGTCGTCGTCGGGGCCAGGGTGGTCGGCGCGAGCTCGCACACGAGTCCGGTCTGGTCCGCGACCCACGATCTTGCCGTCGGCACCGTGCTGACTCCGGCCGATCTGGTCGCCGTCGAGGTGAACCTCGCCGATAGCGCGGCGCGGTACCTGTCCGCCGCTCCCGACGCGACGGGGGTGATCGGCTCCAGCCTGGGCGTGCCCGTGCGGTCCGGGGAACTGGTGCCGGTCGCTGCCGTGAAACCCGCCGTCGCGGGCCGGATCGTCGTCATCGGGGTCTCGCCGGACCGGATGCCACCCGGAGTGAGCCACGGCTCGGTGATCGACCTGTACCTGACGACCGGTGGCACCTCGTCGTCCGCGCCGATCCGCACCGACCTGGTGTCGGCCGGGATCACCGTGCAGACCGTGACCGCACCCGCCTCGGGCGGGCTGTCCGGCGCCACCTCGAGCCGCTACCAACTCGCCGTCCTGGTGACGCCGGCCCTCGCCGATTCGCTCGTCAAGACCCTGCCGAAGGGCGAGGCGATCGTCGTCCTGGTCACCGGGCCCAGATGAACCAGGGGCTGCTCACCGCCGGCAACGGCCAGAGCTGGGAGAACGACCTGGTGGCCGCGCTCGACCGCCCTGGCTCCGGCATGACGGTGATCCGACGCTGCGTCGACATCGCCGATGTACTGACCGCAGCCACCACGGGCCAGGCGTCGGTGGTCATGGTCTCCGCGGAGCTCCGGCGTCTGGATACCGCTGCGGTGCAACGGCTCACGGTGTCCGGGATCGCCGTGGTCGGCATCTACCCGGCCGGCGACGACCGGGTACGCGGTCGACTCGAGCGAATCGGCATCGGCACACTGATCGCCGATGACGTGGGTGCACCGGCTCTGTTGGACGCCGCGCGTGCCGCGGTGGCCGAACTGGCTGCCGGTCGATCCGGCGCCGCCGCCCACCGGATGCTGGCCGATCCGCGGGCCGCGCTGCCGTCGGGCGACCCGCTGGCTCAGGTGCCGATTCCGCAGGTGGCCAAGGCCGATCCGCCTCCACAGGGTCGGGTGGTCGCCGTGTGGGGCCCCGTCGGAGCTCCGGGACGGACCACACTGGCCGGCAATCTGGCGGTCGAGACCGCCGCTGCCGGGGGCCCGACCCTGCTGGTCGACGCCGATGTGTACGGCGGGGTGCTGGCCAGCGCGTTCGGCTTGCTCGACGAGTCGCCCGGTCTGGCCGGTGCCTGTCGACTGGCCGCCAATGGTCGCCTGGACCTGGCTGAACTGACCAGGCTGGTCTGGGCGATCGCGCCGAACCTCCGACTGCTGACCGGGATCACCCGGGCCGACCGGTGGCCCGAGCTGCGCCCCTCGGCCATCCCGTCCGTGCTGACGGTCTGCCGTTCGATGGCGGCGCTGACGGTGATCGACTGCGGGTTCTGCCTGGAGGCGGACGAGGAAATCACCTTCGATACGGTCGCGCCCCGCCGGAACGGCGCCACCCTGGCGATCCTGGGAGAGGCGGACGTGGTGTTCGCCGTCGGGTCGGCGGATCCGTCCGGGATGGAGCGGCTCGTCCGCGGCCTCGCCGAACTGACCGAGGTGATCCCTGAGGTCCAGCCCTTGGTGGTGCTCAACCGGTCCCGGCGGAGCGCTGCCTCGCCGCAGGAGTCCGCCGATGCGCTGGCCAGGTTCACCGGTCTCGCGGTCACCGCGACGCTGCCGGAGGATCGTGCGGCCATGGACAAGGCCTGGCAGAACGGGGTTCCGCTCGCTGAGGCTGCGCCCTCGTCCGGTCTCCGTCAGGCGATCCGACAGCTGGCCAACACGCTCGTGCCCGCAGTGGGGCCGTAGTCAGAGCCTTCCGCACCAGCAGTCAGAGTCTCCCGCACCAGAAGTAGCCAGAGTCTCCCGCACCAGCGGAAATCAGATGCTGTGTCACGATGAGGGCATGACCGACCGCCTGTCGGCGAACGATGCCGCCTTCCTGTACGCCGAGGACGCATCCACGCCGTTGCACGTCGGCGGGGTGGTGATCCTGGAGCCCGAACCGGGCACATTCGACTACCAGGAAGTCGTCGACCTCATCTCGGCGCGCCTCTCGCTCGTTCCCCGTTATCGGCAGCGGGTGCGGTTCGTGCCGGGGCGACTGGCCCGTCCGGTCTGGGTCGACGACGAGAACTTCGACCTGACGTATCACGTTCGGCGGTCGGCTCTTCCCAAGCCCGGCAATGCATCCCAGCTCGACGACCTGGTCGGACGACTCATCTCGCGGCCCCTCGATCGGACCAGGCCGCTCTGGGAGATGTACGTGATCGAGGGCCTCGAGGGCGGCCGGATCGCGATCGTGAACAAGACGCACCACGCCATGGTCGACCGGATCGGGGCGGTCGACGTCGCCGCGGCCATCCTGGACATCGCCCGGCGTCCCCGCACCCTTCCGGATCAGCCATGGATCCCGGTGCCGCCGCCGAGCGACATCGATCTGGTCGTCGACGCGATCGCCGACATCACCACCAGGCCGTCGGAACTCGTCGACGTGGTCCGTCTGGCCGCCGCCGACGTCCGATCGACCGTTTTCCGCGCCCTGCACCTGGGTGCCGAGTTGGCCGAGATCGTGCGCCATACCGTCAATCCGGCTCCGCGGTCCGTGCTGAACGTGACGATGAGCGGGCAGCGCCGATTCGCCACCTTCCGGGCCGATCTTGTCGACATCAAGGCGATCCGCAATGCGCACCAGGGTTCGGTCAACGACGTCATCCTCGCCGTCATCACCGGGGCGCTCCGCACCTGGTTGCTGTCGCGTGGCGAAGCGGTCACCGCGAACACCACCTTGCGGGCCCTGGTCCCGATGTCGGTGCGCATCCCGGCCTCGGCCGACGAGAACGGTGACACTGCAGCGCCTGTCGTCTCCTACGTCCTGGATATGCCGGTGGCCGAACCGAATCCGGTGATGCGGTTGCACCAGGTGTCGTTCGCCATGGGCGCGCACCTCGATTCGGGGCGCCAGGTCGGTGCCGACTCCCTGCTGCAGCTCGGTCGGTTCGCCCCGCCCACCCTCCACGCGCTGGGCGCCCGGGTGGCCGGTCAGCTGTCCGGCCGGATGTACAACGTGCTGATCACCAACGCCCCCGGGCCGCAGGTACCGCTCTACGCGGGAGGTTCGCCGGTGCTGGCCATGTACCCGGTCGCCCCGCTGGCCAAGGGCCAGGCCCTGGCAGTGGCCTGCACGTCGTACAACGGCGGGGTGTTCTTCGGACTGACCGCCGACCGCGACGCCATCCCAGACGTGGAGGAGTTCGCCGAACACATCGGCGAGGCCATCGAGGAACTCCTGCCACACCAGCCCGAACCCGAGACGAAGGACGCCGTGACCGCACGGAAGACCGGACCGAGTCGCATTCGGCCGGCCGGAGGAACCCGATGAGGATCTACATCCCGGTGACGCTCTCCACGCTGCGGGAGGTGGTGGTACAGAAGTCGATCACCCCGCGGGGCGGCACGGTCTTCTCGGTGACGGATGATCTCCGCCGCGAGTACCCGGAGGCCGATGACGAGGAACTGGAGTACCTCGCCATGTCCGACGCGGCCAGGGCCTGCCTGCGTCTGCTGTCGGTGGCCGGCGATGACGAACCGCCGCTGCGCGTGGTGATCTCGGCCGATGTGCCGGCCGTGGAGTCCACCCCACACCTGGACCGGGCGGCCGCCAGGTTCGAGGGGGCGGTGCCGTGGAAGCAGATCGCGTCGGTCCACCTCGACGGCGCCGAGGCGGCCGACGTCGTCCGCGCGGCGATGGCCGTCGTTGACGAAGCCGACCTGGGTGATGTCGACGCCGAGTTCGCCGTCGGCTCGGCCGAGGACCTTGATCTCGCCTGGTACGCGCCCGGCGAGGTCGCCTACCTGCTCGAGGATCTCGACAGCACGGGCTGAGCTGCGGGCTGTCCGAGCCCCAACCCGAAATGCCCCAACCCCGGAATGCCCCAACCCCGGAATGCCCCAACCCCGGAAAGCACCGACCCAGGAACGCACACCGACCCTGGAAGGCGCCGGCCACGGAAAGCGCAGACCCTGGAAAGCACCGAACCCCGCGCCCACCAGAGGTGGAACGCGGGGCTCGAGGTGTCGACTCCGATACGGCGAAGCCGGATCAGATCACGGTTTTCAGGCGCTCTTGGTGAACTCCAGCTCGAGGGCGATCTCGACCTTGTCGCTGACGACGGAGTTGCCGGCACCGAAGGCGGCATTGAAGGACACGTTGAACTCCTTGCGGCTGATCGAGGTCGTCGCGGAGAAGCCCGCCCGCTCGGCGCCGTAGGCGTCGGTGGTCGCGCCGAGGAACTCGGTCTCGAGCTCGACGGTCTTGGTGACGTCGCGGATGGTCAGCTCGCCGACCAGGACGAACTCGTCACCATCGAAGTTCTTGACGCCGGTGGAGACGAACTTCAGGCTCGGGTACTCCTCGACGTGCAGGAAGTCGGGGGACTTGACGTGCTCGTTGCGCTGGTCCTGCTTGGTGTCGACGCTGGCGGCATCGATGACGGCGGTGACGGAAGCCTCGGCCAGGCCGGCCTCCGGGATGGTCAGGGTGGCGGACTCGAGAGCAAACGTGCCCTTCGCCTTGCCGACGGCCATGTGGCGAACCTTGAAGCTGACGTCCGAGTGAACGGCGTCTCCGACCCAGGTGCCGGTGAGAACGGTGGTGGGGGTGGTCATGGAATCCTCCGAATGTCTGTGATGTGTCAACAACCTTGTTCGATCACCATAGACCGAAAGAAGTAGACCTGTCACCTAACCCTCGACCGGCCAGTCTGTGAGCTTCGTCATCGGGCTTTCGGGAATGTGATCGACCGTAGGTTCTGCACCCCGGAAGCAGATGCTTTGCTCTGAGTAACATCTGCGGCCATGGACCACACGCAGCAGAGCATGTCACCGATCCGGGTCCACGACCGATATGTGGCGATGGGGGACAGCTTCACCGAAGGGGTCGGAGATCCGTTGCCGGACGGATCGGTCCGAGGCTGGGCGGATCTCGTCGGGGGGGTGCTCTCCGAGGACTGGCTCGCCCGTGATCCCGCCGGGGAGTCGACCGGCTACGCCAACCTCGCGATCCGGGGGAAGCTGCTCGGCCCGATCATCGACGAACAGCTGGACGCGGCTCTTGACCTGCATCCGGATCTGGTGTCGTTCGCCGGGGGCGGCAACGACATCCTCCGACCGCGGTCTGATCTGCCGTCCCTGCTCCGTCTGGTCGATCTGACCGTGGCCCGTCTGGTCGACTCGGGCGCGACCGTTGTGGTCTTCACCGGCGCCGACCCGTGCGACGGCCTGCCACTCGGCCATCGGATCCGATCGACCGGTGACCGGCTCGCCGCCGGTGCCCGCACTGTCGCCGAGCGTCGGGGGGCCGTGCTGGTCGATCTCTGGCCCATCGAGGAACTGCGGGACCCAGCGTACTGGGCGGCGGATCGCTTGCACCTCAACGAGATCGGGCACCGGCAGGTCGCCGCCCGGGTCCTTGATGCGATCGGGGTGCGGCGGCCGGCGTTCTGGACGACCCCGGCCGGCTCGCCGGTGCGTGTCCCCCGCACCGCGCGCAACGAACTGGACTTCTACTGGGAATACGTCGGCCCATGGGTCCGGCGGCGGCTGACCGGTACCTCGTCGGGTGACCACCGGCCGCCGAAGCGGCCGGTGCTCGCGCCGCTGTCAGCGGTGCGGTAGAACCCCGTCAAGAGCGGTTTCAGGAGACGAGCCTGGGGCCGCTCAGGCGGTGTCCCCCGTCTTCACCGCAAGGTTCTTCCACTGCGACCAGGAGTAGGTCCAGTCGAACAGGTCACCGTCGGAGGCCGAGAGGTTGATGCTGGTCCCGGTCACCTCGACCGGATCACCGAGCAGGGTCGACTTGAAGTAGGCCTCGGCATTGGCGAGCGACAGGTTCACACAACCGTGCGAGACGTTGGTGTTGCCCTGATCGCCCACGGTGTTCGGGTTGGCGTGGATGAATTCGCCGTTGTCGCTGATGCGGACGGCCCAGTGCTCCAGCACGTTGGTGTAGCCGTACTTCGGGTTGCTCATCAGCTTGGTCTCGTTCATGTCGTTCACGACATGAACGCCGGACCGGGTGACTTTGTCCGGGGTGTCACCCTTGCCGTACGACGCGGGATACGCCGCGACCTGCTTGCCGTCCTGGAATACCAGCAGGTCGTGCGAATTCACGTCGGCCTTGACGACCTGGTTGCGACCGATGGTGAAGTCGCTGGTGACATCGCCGGTGCCGTAGGCGCCGTTGGTGAACTTCATGCCGTAGACGTCGGCCTCGACGTGCACCTTCGTGTTCTCGGGCCAGTACGACTGGGTGCGGAAGTCCAGGGCCCACTCGCCGCCGTCGTGCTGGATCCAGACCCAGGCACCGGTCACCTTGGGCGTGGTGGTGATGAAGATGCGCTTGGCGATGGCTGCACGGTCGGCCGGTTCGACACCGAACGAGACGATGACCGAGGTGGCGACGCCGACGGTCTTGCCGTCACCGGGACTGATCGTGGTACGGACCTTGCTGGTCGGCGTGACGGTGGTGAACGACCCGGCGATCGGCACGACCTTGCCGTCCGTACCGGTCGCGGTCCCGGCTGCCTTGTAGGTCTTGCCGTAGCCGAGAACCTCGCCGAGGGACCAGCTGCTGCCGTCCGCCGAGATCGCGCCCTTCAACACCTTGCCGCTCGGGCTGGTCAGCGTCAGGGCGGTGATCTTGCCCTGTGCGACCGAGATCTTCAGCGGGTCGGCCGGGCCGACGGTCTTGGCGCCGAACGCCGGGCTTGCGCTGATCTTCGCGACCGGGAGGGCGATGGCGCTCGACGACGGCGCTGAACTGGACGGAGGCGAGCTGACCGGAGCCGAGGAGGCTGCACCGGAGGATGATGTCGATCCCGACGAGGCCGGAGCCGACGAGGCAGGAGCCGAGGAGGCAGCGCCGGTTCCCGCCGGCACGGTGACCGCCGTGCTCCCGGCAGGTGCTGCGGTCACCGTCGAGCCCACCGTGACGGTGGCCGGCTGCGCCGAGCCGGCCGCGGAGGTGCAGGCGGTCGCCGCCACTCCCAGCGCCACCATCAACGCGACCAATCGCAGACGTCCTGTCGAGGCGCTGCGTTCTGTGCGGCCAACCACCTGCATGTGAACCATCCAATTCTCTTCTCGCCCGATCCGGGGATCGCGCCTGAACAACCGTCTGCGGGTGTCATCGGGGACCGCAGAACCCCGGGCGCAGGACGCCCGAGCAACCCTTCCGGTTGCCCGCGGGCATCGATCTCGAAAGTGCCGATCAGGTGCACGACCCGGTCGTGTCGTGCACGACTGAGTCGACCCCACGAGCCCGGTGCCCCCACCATGGTGCCTGTCGCCGCGTGATGACCGCGTCACGTGGTGCTGCTGACCGCTGCGACCTGCAGGGGAACTGCCCGGCCCGCCACCACGAGGTGCCCGCGACCGACGACGAGGGCTCCGCGTCGTCGCGGGAGAGCGACATCGAGCAGGGTCCCGTCGGACGTGTCCGCCTGCAGAAGCACGCCGTTGCGCAGGGCGGCCACCTCGGCGATCGGGCCACGGTGTGCGCGCAGTGCGCGGTCGAGGCGGCTGCCCAGTGCGAGGTACTGAGCAGACCCGGCCGCGGCCAGGAATCGCTCCAGCAGATCGGACCCGTCGTCGCTCCAGCGGTCGAGGTCGTCGGCGATGAGCAGGATCGGACCCTGGTGGTCCGACAGCAGCTGCCGGAGATCGGACGTCCCGCGGCGCAGGTCGACGTCACGGACGCCCGGTACGGCCGCCTGGGCTTGCACGGTGCCCCGGACCACCGGAATCCCGGCCCTGGCGCCGCCCAGCGCGAGCACCGTCAGTGTCGTGCTCACGCCGCTCCGACGTGGGCCGGCGATGAGGAAACCACCGCCGGGACCGCTGAGGTCGACCGACACCGTCGAGGCGTCGTCGCCACCCCGCCCCAGTGGCAGGGCGCCGGCCGTCGGGACCCCGAGTTCGGCCACGTCGACCGACGACGGCAACGGTCGGATGACGGGCGTCGGTCGTCGACTGGTCGCGCGGTGCCGTCCGGATGGTGCCGGCGGCCCTGACATCGGTGCGAGAACGGGCCGCGTGACGCCCGGTTGCGTCAGCCGACCCGGGCGGGCCGGCGGCGGGTCCCCCGGCGGGCAGTGCACCACCTGGATCTCGTCCACCGCCAACCATCCCCGTCCGGGCGGCCCCGCTCGTGGCTCACCCCGTACGTCGACGCCCAGTCGCAGCATGTGGGCGAATCCCCCGGCCATCCGATGGTGCTGCCATCGCAGGTCACCGGCCAGAACCACCCTGATGCCGGCGGCCGGCCCGCGGGCGGCGAGATCGGCGACCGCAGACTGCGTACCCCCGTAGTCCAGGGTGTCGAGGGATCCGCTGATCACCTCCCAGCCGTCGATCAGGAGGATGAGATCGACGGCGGGTTCCTCTGCCCGGAAGCGGAGTTCCTCGCCGAGACGCTCGACCAGGCGTTGGACCAGCGAGGGATCGCGGCCATCGAGATGGGTGCGGCAGCCGGGCCACCGGGCCAGGTCACGAAGTCCGTCGCCGGCGTCGACCACCAGCAGTTCCGAGCCGGATGCGGCCCTCACCCAGGCGAACCGGCGCAGGGTCGACGAGCGACCGGAGCCCGGTCGACCCAGGACGAGAGTGGATCCGTCCGGTACCCGCCATCCGGTCTGCTGCCGGTCCTCCGGACGGTCCAGCAACCCGATCATCTGCTCATCGTCTGTCTCCCACCGATCCGGCAGCTGCGGTAGCCACGGCGCGAGCGGTCGGGCCATGCCGGTCGCCGCGGTCGTCGTCGCCGCCACCACTCGATCCAGATCCGTCGCAGGTACCTCTCCCCGAGGCTCCTCGGGGTTCGCACTCCGCAATGGCGGGACTTCGGATGCGGCGGAGGGGGAGTGCCGCAGGCGTACCCGCGGCTGGGTGACCGGTACCGACGACGCACTGGCCACCTGGAACAACTCCCCGAGGGAATGGTCACGACGCACGATCGCCCGACCCGGGAGACCGACGGGAAGGTGGGCGGCCGCCGGCGTGTCGATGACGTCGAGGGAATCGGCGTCGTCGGTGACCCGCAGACAGATCCGCAATCCGATGTTGGCCCGGATCGCCGGGCTCAGCACCCCGGCCGGACGCTGGGTCGCCAGCACCAGGTGGAGCCCGAGCGAGCGGCCGCGCTGTGCCACGTCGAGCAGGCCGGACAGGAACTCGGGCAGCTCCACCCCCAGCGTGGCGAACTCGTCCACGACGATCACCAGGGACGGGGGACAGTCGGACGGGGCCTGCTTCCGGAGGTCCGTCAGGTCGGCGACACCGGCTTCGGCCAGCAGACGTTCGCGTCGACGGACCTCGGCGCGGAGGCCGGTGAGCGCCCGCACGGCGGTGGCCGCGTCGAGGTCGGTGACCAGCCCCGCCACGTGCGGCAGACCGGCCAGCGCGCCGAAGGCGGCGCCCCCCTTGTAGTCGACGAGGAGGAAGCTCACCCGATCCGGCGGACTGGTCACGGCCAGACCGGCGATCAGCGTGGCAAGCAGTTCGGACTTGCCGGAGCCCGTGGTCCCGGCGATCAACACGTGCGGGCCGTCGCTCTCCAGGTCGACCGTGAGCGGTCCGGGGGCGGCCATCCCGAGCACCGCCGTCAGGGACGGCCTCGCCCACCGGGTCGCCAGGACCTGGACCAGCGTGGGCACCGGGTGAACCGATCCAGGGGAGCCCAGCGCAGGCAGCAGCTGGGCGAACAGCACCTTCGACGGCAGCCCAGCGCCCGGTGCATCCGGATCGACGAGAGGCCCCAAGGAGCGGATCACCCACTCCAGGCGCTCCCGCGACACACCGGCCACCTCGGCCTCGGCCCGCAGATGCCCGGCGGTGATCGTCGCACGCCCGGCCCGGACCGACACGATCGCCGTGCACTCGGCCGGGAGAGCCTCGGGCGTCGAGGACAGGCAGATGGCCAACAATCGCTTGTCCGGCCCTCGGGAGCCCCTACCGGCTTCGCTCTCGACCACTCCGGCCTCGGCGGTGTGGTGCCGAGCCGCCTGCTCGAGCAGCTCGTGCATCCCGGGCAGCCGCCGCCACCGATGGGCGTCATCCAACAGGACGACGCAGACCCGCTCGTCGCTGCTGGCCAGCAGCCTCCCGATCTCGGCAGACGCCGCGGGTTCGTCGGACGGGTTGAGCGTGGCCCAGCCGTCGTTCGCCCGATGCGGCAGGTCCGCCGCTCGAGCCAGATCAAGACCATCGGAGAACACCGAAAGGCGCAGGTCCGCCGGGGAGTGGAGGGTGGCGAGCTGGAGCACGAGCTGGCGGAGGAGAGGGCGGGCGTCACCGCAGATCCCGAGTACACCGATCCCGCGGAGGTCGACGGTGATCGGCACCTCGACGACCTCCGGTGGGGAACTCCGGGCCACCCTGGCCGGACGCCGGCCCACCCCCAGCGACAGACGGAGGAAGTCCTCGTCGTCCCGGCGGCGCTCCCACAGCCTGGTGCCGGCCGTCGAAGCCCGCCGTGCCAGCGTCGCCGGATCGGGGTAGCGGTCCCAGGCGTCACGTCGGTCGGCCATCACAGCGGCGGCCAGGTCGGTGCGATCGTCGGCCAGGTCGGCCCGGTGGTCCGCCAGTGCCCGGCGGTGGCTACGGCGCCCCGCCACCCGGTCGGACACGCTGCTGATCAACATCATCAGCGGGCCGAGGACCGCGAGCAGCAGGAAGGTCCAGAGTCCGGTCACCAGGGCGAGAAGCACTCCGAGTGCCGCGCCCACCAGGGCGGCAAGGAGCGGAATCGGGCGCCGGGTGCGCTCCGGTGCCGGCCCGGGCGGATCGCGGAGGGAATACCGGAACGAGGGCGCCACCCTGGCCGGCCTGGCCACCAAGAGGTGACCGACGCCGTCCGGGGTCAGCAGGAGGGTCGGCTCGCTCGCAAGTCCGGCTCGAAAGATGCTGCCGCCCAGCCGGATCAGCCCCGAGGAGGGGACCGGATCGTCGCCGTCGATGTGCGCGCGAGGCCGACCAACGCCGTCCACCAGCACCCCGTTGACCGATCGTAGATCCCTCACCACCACGCCGGCCTCGGTGCGGCGCAGGCCCGCGTGCCGTCTCGAGAGCTCGGGATCGTCGACGGCCAGATCGCAGTCAGGATCACGCCCGACCGATACCGATGTGCCGCCCAGCACGATCCAGCCGCCGGCGTCAGGGCCGGCTATGCACGAAAGGCTCACCGGACCGGCGGCGACGAGTTCATCGGTCGGTTCGGTGGTCAGGACGGTGCCGGCCAGCAGGGGAGCGCGTCCCAGCATCCACGACCCCTCGGCCGGGCCGGCTCCGCAGTGCAGGACCGTCCGGGGCGCCAGGCCGGCCACCCTGATCAGGTCCGGCAGTACCGCCGACAGCGATGTCGGGCCGGGGAGATCCAGGAGTAGATCCACCTCATCGGTCGTCGTCGTCAACGTCAGGGGGAGCACGAAGGGCGTCATCCTCGGAAGTGTCGGCGGCCCCGGCATTCGTGGCCACCGACACTTCCGAGATGTGGACAAACGGGAGGTATGTGGATAACTTCCGCGGAGGTGGGTCAGACGGTGCCATCGGGTTCCGGGGCCCGGTCCTCGTCGTTGCGGCTCTCCACGTCGGCGCCGTCGCCGGCCCCGGACCGGGAGGCGAGCAGCCGTCGGAAGGACAACAACCGACCGGGCCGGGCACCACCGGCGACAACGAACGCGTCCAGCGCGCACCCGACGCCGGTCGAGTCGGGGCCGCCGTCGGGTCCGGTGTGATCACAGTTCGGGGGGCAGTCGACGGTCGCCGGGAGCAGGTCGTCGAAGGTTTCCAACAGGTCGTCGGGAGTGACGTGGGCGAGACCGAAGGAACGCACGCCGGGAGTGTCGATCACCCAGCCGCCGTCGGGGAGGGCCAGGGCGATCGCCGAGGTCGAGGTGTGCCGACCCTTGCCGACACCGGTGACGGAACCGATGGCGCGCAACGCATCCGGCACCAAGGCGTTCACCAGGGTCGACTTCCCGACACCGGAATGGCCCACCATGACGGAGATCTGGCCGTGAAGCCGGGCGCGGACCAGTTCCACGCTGTCGGTGGTCAGCGTCTGTCCGCCGTCGGCATCGCGCCGGGTCACCAGGATGGGTACGTCCAGATCCCGGTAGGCCTCCAGCAGGTCCGCCGGATCGGCCAGGTCGGCCTTGGTCAGCACCAGTACCGGCAGCAGGTTCCCGGTGTAGGCGGCGACCAGGCAGCGGTCGATGAAACCGGTGCGGGGCAACGGATCCGCCAGCGCGGTCACGATGACGAGCTGGTCGGCGTTGGCGACGATCACCCGCTCGGCGAGATCGACGTCGTCGGCCGACCGGCGGAGCACGCTGCGTCGCGGTGAGATCCGGACGATCCGGGCGAGGGTGTCGTTCTGGCCCGAGATGTCACCCACGATCTCCACCAGATCGCCGACCGCGATCGCCCGGCGACCCAGTTCCCGTGCCCGCATGGCGGTGACGGACCGAGCCCGTTTGCTACCGCCCTCGACCAGGCAGGTGTATCGCCCACGATCGACGGTCGTCACCATGCCGGTGGTCGAATCGTCATGTGCGGGACGGGTTTTGGTGCGTGGACGGGAACGACCCGACGGTCTCACGTGCACGTCGTCGTTGTCCCACCGATCGCCCAGCGAGCTCATGTGCCGGCCAGCATGTCGTCCCACATGGAGGCGAAGCCGGGCAGGGTCTTGGCCGTGGTGTCGATGTCGTCGACGAGCACACCGGGCACCCGGAGTCCGACGATCGCGCCGGCGGTGGCCATCCGGTGGTCGGCCCAGGCCGGCCAGCTGCCACCGGTGAGCGGTCGCGGCCGGATGACGAGGCCGTCCTCGGTGTCCTCCGCGTCCCCACCGAGTCCACGGATGTTGCCCGTGATGGCGGCCAGCCGATCGGTCTCGTGGCCGCGGAGGTGGCCGATGCCGCGGAGCCGGCTCGGTCCGTCGGCGAACACGGCCAGCGCCGCGATGGTCGGGGTGAGCTCACCGACGTCGTGCAGGTCGAGGTCGACCCCGGCAAGCTTGCCGGTACCGGTCACCGCGAGCACGCCGTCGTCCAGGGTGACCTCCGCCCCCATCACGGACAGGATCCGGCGGATCGCATCGCCCGGCTGGGTGGTGGAGACCGGCCAGTTCGGGACGCGGACGGTCCCGCCGACCACCGCCGCGGCGGCCAGGAACGGCGTGGCATTGGACAGATCCGGTTCGATCACGCTCGTCCACGGGGCGACCGGACCCGGCTCGACCCGCCAGGTGTTGGCGCCGCTGTCGTCGACCACCACACCGACCGAGCGAAGCGCGTCGACCGTCATCTCGATGTGCGGCATCGACGGCACCGGCCTCCCGGTGTGGACGAGCGTCAGGCCCTGCTCGTAACCGGCCGCCGACAGCATCAGGCCGGACACGAACTGGGAGGAGGCGGACGCATCGATGCGCACGGTGCCGCCGCGCAGCGAGCCGGAACCGTGCAGCACGAACGGCATCGAATCGCCGTCGATCTCCGCGCCGAGATCCCGCAGTGCGTCCAGGATGGTCGTCATCGGGCGGGATCGTGCGTAGACGTCGCCATCGACGGTGACGTCGCCGGTCGCGGTCACGGCGAGCGGGGGCAGGAACCTCATCACGGTGCCGGCCAGGCCGCAGTCGATCCGGGCCGGGCCTCGCAGTGCACCGGGCACCACCCGCCAATGCGCGGCTTCCTCGATCACCCGCACGCCGAGCGACTCCAGGCCGGCCGCCATCAGATCGGTGTCCCGGCTGCGCAACGGAGCGGTGACGAGCGATTCACCGGTCGCCTGGGCCGCCAGGATGAGTGCCCGGTTCGTCAGCGACTTCGATCCGGGCACGGCGACGGTCGCGTCCAGCGGTGCGGTGGCGGTCGGGGCCGGCCAGTCGGCGGTTGCGGAGATGCTCACTTGTCCAGTTTCGCCCATCGCGGGTGTGACGTACGACCGACGACCCGGTCCGCCCTGGCCCGGCAAGGCAACCTCGTCAGGACAGCGGCAGCGGAGCGGAGCCGTGGTTGATCAGCGTTGCGGTCAGCTTGCGGCTGGAAGTGGTGGTGATCCAGCACCCGACGGTGCTGCTGTCGGTCCGGGCGAGGACCGCCAGCTGGCCCTTGAACGTCGGGTCCGACGTCCCGATGACGGCGCCCACCAGTTGTGGGCAGAGGTTGACATCCGCACCGTTGCCGTAGGAACGGGTCAGTTGCTCGGCATGATGCGGCCGGTCGCAGGGCGTGCGCAGTTCGCCGGGACCGTCCGAACAGATGGCGAAGGCGCTGGGCGGGGTGGCGATGCTGGCGTCCCGCGCGGTGCCCTGGTAGCTGATCGGATAGTCGAGCAGGCTCGGCATCAGCTCGCAGGCCCACCACCGCTGTCCCAACTTCCACTGCAGGTCGTTCGGGACCGTCAGACGGGTGAAGAAGCTGACCGGTATCCGAGGTAGCGCGGTGCGCTGGCCCCAGGCCAGGAACTGACCGGCGAGCTGGTCGCACCGGCTGCTCAGGGCGCCGCCGGTGAAGGTACCGTCCATCACCGTCGGGCGCTTGGGCCAGATCTTGTGATCCAGCGACCCGACGGCCAGGATCTCGGCGCTGTGCGCCTGCGAGCAGGCCACGATCGGCACCGCGTCGAGGACGGAGTTGAGCTGGTCCGGCGTGTCGAGCGGGGCAAGGCAGTCGCCGACCCGCGGCCGTGGGTCGACGTGGACCGCCGGAGAGGCGGCGCCGGCGAGCGATCTGCCGATGATCCCGGGCACGCAGAGAACCACGACCAGGATCAGGACGAAGAGGGCCCCGCCGACGCGACGTCGGGTCATCGCGCCTCCTTGCGTTTCGGGGCGTCCGGACGGTTGGATTCGGGACGCGACCGGGACCGTCACCAGCGGTGACGGCAACGAACCGGTATCTCTCCACTATGAACCTGCCGAGGCCCGCACAACAGGTGCCCGGCGTTCTGGTCGACGCCCGGCGCGCGGTCCGCCGTCCGAACCGTGTCGATCCAGGTGCCGCTGGGAAAGATCAGTGCGTGCCTCTTCTGCCGAACCCGCCGTCCATCGCCGACGGAGCCGACCCGACCGACGTCGTGCAGTGGGTCTCCCGTCATCTGGGCGATCTGACCCTGGAGGGTCCCGACGGCATCCGCCGTGGCGGGTTCGGCGGCGGTCAGAGTGCGGCAGATGCCGCGCTGGCCGGCCTGGACATCACCGGCTACGCGCGTGATCGAAGCGTGGTGCTGCCGGTCGCCCGCCGAGGGGCGAGCCGGATGTCGCCGTACATCCGGCACGGCCTGCTGGACCTGCCCTCGGTCTGGTCCGCCACGGCGGACGCACCGTCACGGGACCGGAGTCGCTACCGGGACGAGCTGCTGTGGCAGGAGTACTCCCGTCACCTCTACGCCCGGGTCGGTCGGGAATCGGGTGAGGCGCTGAGCCGGGCGCAACCGATGCGCCGGCCTGCGGCCCGCGAGCAGGTCTGGGCCAATGACCCGTGGCCGCCGGAGATGAACTGCATGCGATCGGTCGTCGACGAGTTGCACACCGACGGTTGGCTGGTGAACCAGACGCGGATGTGGCTGGCCTCCCAGTGGGCGGTCCGGGCGGGGGCGGACTGGCGGGCCGGGGAGCAGGAGATGTTCGCCCACCTGCTCGACGGCTCCCGGGCGGCCAACCGGCTGGGGTGGCAGTGGACGGTGGGGACGGGCAGCGGCAAGCCCTACGGTTTCAGTCGCTGGCAGGTGCAGAAACGGGCGCCTCAGCTGTGCCGGGACTGCGCGCTGGCGTCCGCCTGCCCGATCGAGCAGTGGCCGGATGCCGATGCCGGGCCGGCCGTGTCCGGACCCGATCTGAATCGGGCGCCCGTCCCGGCCGGGCCCCTCGGAGTCGAAGGTGCTGGGGCCGAACAGGTCTGGCTCACGGCCGAATCCCTGGGAACCGGCGACCCGGCGCTGGCGGCTGACCCTGATCGCCCCGCTGTCTTCGTCTTCGACGAGCCGCTCCTGAATCGGGTGATGCTGTCCGGCAAACGGTTGGTCTTCCTGGCCGAGACACTGGGCGAACTCGCGGCCGGTCGCCCGCTCGAGGTCCGCCGGGGGGGCGTCGGCGTGGAGCTGGCCGGGCGTTCGCTGGCCGCCACGTGGACGCCGGTGCCGGGATGGGCGCGGTTGGCTCGTGCGCTCACCCCCGTCGAGGTCCACCCGTGGCCGTGGCTGGTCCGGCCGACCACCATGTCGGTCCGCTCCTTCAGTGCCTGGCGCCGCGACGCGAAACGCTGAAGGGGGCTGTCCCTGTCGGGGCACAATGAGCTCATGTGCGGTCGATATGCCAACTCAGCCAGCACCGCCGGCCTGTACGGGGCGTTCGAGATCGACGAGGTGATCGGCGACGATCTCGAGCCTTCGTGGAACGTGGCGCCGACCGACGCGGTCTGGGCGATCATGGAGCGCAAACCGCGCGGGGAGGACGCCGATGCGGCAGAGGTCCGCCAGCTGCGGACGGTTCGCTGGGGGTTGGTGCCGAGCTGGTCGAAGGACAAGAAGGGTGCCGCGCGTCTGATCAACGCCCGCAGCGAGACCGTCATCGAGAAGCCCGCGTTCAAACGGGCCGCCGCCCGGCGCCGCTGCCTGCTCCCGGCGGACGGCTACTTCGAGTGGCAGAAGACGCCGGACGGGAAGGTGCCGTACTTCCTGCACTCCGCCGATGACGGCCAGCTCGCCTTCGCCGGACTGTACGAGCTGTGGCCGGACCCGTCGCTGGCCGATGACGATCCGGCCAGGTGGTTCTGGAGCGCCACCGTCATCACCCGGCAGGCCACCGACACGCTGGGTGAGATCCACGATCGCTGCCCGGTGATCGTGCCTCCAGAGCTGCGCGGCCCGTGGCTGGACTGCTCGACCGGAGAACTCGCGGTCGCCGCGCACCTGTTGGAGCAGATGCCGGAGCCTGTCCTGGAACCCCGGATCGTCTCCTCCGAGGTGAACAGCGTGCGCAACAACGGACCTCGGCTGGTCGAACCCGCACCGCCGCCTGCGTCGTAGCGTCCTGCGTCGTAGCGTCCTGCAAAGTGCTCGCAATAGCGAGCATTTTGCAGGACGCTACGGGGACGCTACGGGGACGCTGCGAGGGTTGCCACGGGCTCAGGAGGTGGCGATGGCCGCGACGACAGCGCGACAGACGGCGACCAGATCAGCCGGGGCGAGCTCGACCTGCAGCCCTCGGCGGCCGGCGCTGACGAAGACGGTGGGGAACCGGTCGGCAGTGCTGTCCACGATGGTCTTCAGCGGCTTGCGCTGGCCGATGGGGGAGATCCCGCCGGCCACGTATCCGCTGGACCGTTCGGCTTCGGCGACCGGCGCCATGGCTGCCTTCTTGCCGCCGGCGGCCGCGGCGATCGCCTTGAGGTCGAGTTGGGCGGAGACGGGTACGACGCCGACCGTCAGCGTTCCGTCCACCGAGACGACCAGGGTCTTGAAGACCTGTTCCGGGTCCTGCCCGAGCGCTGCGACCGCCTCCTCGCCGAAGGCAGTGGTTCGGGGATCGTGGTCGTAAGGCCGCAGGGTGTGGGCGATCTTCGCCTTGATCAGAGCAGCGATCGCGGGGGTGGGGGCTCCGGCCATTCGAGCAGATTAGCGCCGCGACCCGTGTCGCGCGTCCAGGGAGCGTCGGGCGGGGCGAGCGGAATAGGCGCCTCCCGGACGGTGTTGGGAAGCAGTGAAAGGGAGGTGGCCGATGTCGGCATCTGCGGTTCTCGACCGTTCCCGCTCTGACGGTCCGCCCGTGATCGCCCTGGCTGTCGCCCCGTCCGGCGTACCCTGCAAGACCAGTGGAGTCGAACGCTCCCGCGCCCGTTCTGCGGGCAGGACGGTAAGGACGAGGGCGCTGGTGGCGACAGAGACTGGAACGGCGACGACGGAGGACCCGACCCCGGTATCGGGAAGGCTCGATACCGCGACGATGGACGACAAGGAGCTGTCGGAACGGTTCACCGAACAGGCGATGCCGCTGCTCGATCAGCTCTACGCGGCAGCCATGCGGATGACGCGCAACCCGGCTGACGCCGAGGACCTGGTCCAGGAGACCTACCTGAAGGCCTTCGGCGCCTTCAAGTCGTTCGCGCAGGGAACGAACCTGCGTGCCTGGCTCTACCGGATCCTCACCAACACGTACATCAACGGTTACCGCAAGAAGCAGCGGCAGCCGCAGGTGTCACCGACCGAGGAGATCACCGACTGGCAGCTTGCCGCGGTCGAGTCGCACACCTCGACCGGTCTGCGATCGGCAGAGATGGACGCCCTCGACCGGCTACCGGACAACGACGTGAAGCAGGCACTGCAGGAGCTTCCCGAAGACTTCCGTCTGGCCGTCTACCTGGCTGACGTCGAAGGGTTCGCCTACAAGGAGATCGCCGAGATCATGGGCACTCCGCTGGGGACGGTCATGTCCCGGCTGCACCGCGGACGTCGTCAGCTGCGCGAGCTGCTAACCGACTACGCCACCGAGCGCGGGTTCCTGCGCAATTCTTCGAGCAACCTGAATGAGGTGTGAGCGATGGCTTGCGGAGATCCGGAAGACGTCGAATGTGCCGGTGTCCTGCGGGACGTCTGGCTCTTCCTGGACGACGAGATGGACCCGGCCAACCGGGCGGCCGTCGAGGCCCACCTGGACGGGTGCTCGCCGTGCCTGGAGGAAGCCAACCTCGATCAGAAGTTGAAAGCCCTGCTGCACAAGAAGTGTGGCGGCGATCGGGCTCCGGAGCAACTACGGGCGAGCTTGTCGGCCCGGTTGCGGTCGGTGACGCTGACCAGCGTGAGTGCTGATGGTTTCGAGCAGATCTCGGTGCGTACGGTCGAGTTCTGACCCGGCCATCACAGCGATGAACGTCGACGGGCCCCGTCGGTGAACTGCGGAAACACCCCTCACCGGGAGGTTTCGGCAGCTCACCGACGGGGCCCGTCGGCTGCTCTGGCGCTCGAGGCGTCAGGCGTTGGGGCGGTTGCCGTGGTTCGCGCCGTTCTTCTTGCGGGACTTCCTCTTCCGGCCGCGCTTGCTCATGCTGACTCCTGCTCGTGAGGTCTGATCTGTCTTGTCACCGCACCCTTCTGGCGCGGCGCCTACCTCATTTTGCCACGTCGGATGGCTCGCCCCTGCCAGTCACGACTGAGCGTGACCAGCCCCGTCGGGGTTCGATGGGTGCGGCCTTGTCCGTGACAGGCCGCCCTCGTGGAAGTATGACGACGGACCTTGGGCGTCCCGGTCGGACTGCGGCCGGGCGCAATCGCAGGGTGACGAAACCGAAGACCGGAGGAGACGCGATGGCGGAGGAAGTGCGCGCCGAAATGGTGGCCAACGTCTGGAAGGTGCTGGTCGCCGAGGGTGACACGGTCGCCGACGGCGACACGTTGGTGATCCTCGAATCGATGAAGATGGAGATCCCGGTGCTCGCCGAGGTCGACGGCGTGGTGGGGGTCCTTGCCGTCAAGGAAGGGCAGGTCGTCCAGGAGGGCGATCTGATCGCGGAGATCTCCTGAGCACTCTCTCCGACCTGCTGGCCGAGCACACCACGCTCTCCGGGTCGTCGGTCGCGCATCTGCAGGGCCTGGTGTCGGAATGGCAGCTGCTCGCTGATCTCTCGTTCTCCGATCTCATGGTGTGGGTGCCGACCAGCGGGCCTGCCGGCTCCGAGGCAACCGACGGGATCGACGGCCCAGCGGAGTCGGCGCCCGGCGAGTTCGGTCAGTACTGGATCTGCGTCGCGCAGGTAAGGCCGACCACCGGGACGACTGCGCATCTCGACGACATGGTCACGGTCCGCGCCGACCCCGCCGAGGCAGAGCTGCTCGGTGAAGCCTGGCGGAAGTCGGAGATCGTCTCCGAGTCGGAACTCGGCGAGCTGGACGACGACGGAGTACCGCTGCACCCGGCCCGGGCGCCCCGGAGCAGCGCCCACCGCCGCGAGGTGATCCCGGTCCGCCATCTCGACCAGGTCGTCGCCCTCGTCAGCCGTGACACGGGACGTCTGGTCGGACGGGAGGCGAGTCTGCTGGAGACCGCCTACATCGACGCCGCCGAGGACCTGTTCCGAATGGTGGCGGACGGGACGTTCCCACCGGCCGCACAAACCGGGGAGATCCACACCGGCCCCCGGGCCGGGGACGGTCTGCTCCGCCTGGACGCCGACGGCAAGGTCGTGTACGTCAGCCCCAACGCGGTGTCGGCCTACCACCGGATGAACCTGACCGGATCGGTGATCGGTGCGGATCTGGCCAATCTGACCAGGAAGCTGATCGCCGACCCCTTCGATGCCGCTGAGCTGGCCGCCCGGATCTCCGGTGCGGTGCAGGGCCGGAGCAGCCTGCGCATGGAGGTCGAGGTGCGGGCCGCCACGGTGCTGTTCCGGGCGCTTCCGCTGCGACCGCGTGGGCGGCCGTCAGGCGCTCTGGTACTGGTCAGGGACGTGACGGAGGTGCGCCGGCGAGATCGCGCTCTGCTGTCCAAAGATGCCACCATCCGGGAGATCCACCACCGGGTGAAGAACAATCTGCAGACGGTGGCGGCGCTCCTGCGGCTGCAGGCACGCCGTTCGAAGGACGGCGCGGTGCGGCATGCGCTGGCCGAGTCGGTCCGGCGGGTGTCGTCCATCGCGCTGGTGCACGACACCCTCTCGCTCTCGCCCGACGACCGGGTCGACCTCGACCAGATCGTCGACAAGCTGGTACCGATCGTGGCAGAGGTGGCCTCTGCCGAGACCAGGGCAAGGGTTCGCCGGATCGGCAGCTTCGGCATCATCGGCGCGGAGCTCGCGACCCCGCTGGTGATGGTGCTGGCCGAGGTCGTCCAGAACGCCCTCGAGCATGGCTACCGGGTGCCGCGGCTGAACGCCGAGGTGGTGATCGGAGTCGAGCGGTCGGCCCGCAACCTGGACATCCGGGTGGTGGACGACGGTGTCGGGCTGCCAACCGGCTTCTCGCTGGAAAAGGGGTCCGGGCTCGGCCTGCAGATCGTGCGCACCCTGGTCGACGCCGAACTGCTCGGGTCGATCGGGATGCGCCGTCGCGATGACGCCCCCGGCACGGAAGTGCACATCCGCATCCCCCTCCGCGGCCGTACCTGAGCTACCGCCAGGCGCCGCGCTCGTACTGCGGACGGTAGGGGGCCTTGTCGGTGGGCAGGCCCAGTTCGAAGGCGGCGCGCTGGGGCCAGCCGGGCTCGCGGAGTCCGGCGCGGGCAAGCAGCACCGCGTCGGCCGATCCGTCGGACAGGATCTGCTCGGCCTGGGCCGGATCGGTGATCAGGCCGACGGCCCCGACGGGCAGGCCGGTCGCCTGACGGACAGCGGCGGCGAGCGGGACCTGGTACCCGGGGCCCACCGGGATGTCGGCTTTCGCGACGTTCCCGCCGCTGGACATGTCGATGAGGTCCGCGCCGAGCAGACCGACCAGTACTGCGGCCCGCTGGGTGTCCTCGATCGACCAACCACCCTCGACCCAGTCGGTGCCGGAGAACCGGACGAAGAGCGGCTTGTCCTGCGGCCAGACCTCGCGCACCGCGGTGACGATCTCGGCCAGCAGACGGCTGCGTCCGGTGAAGTCGCCCCCGTAGGAGTCGGTCCGCCGGTTCGACAGCGGAGAGAGGAACTGGTGCACGAGGTAGCCGTGAGCGGCGTGGATCTCGACCACGTCGAAGCCGGCGAGATCGGCGCGGACGGTGGCGGCGCGGAAGTCCGCGACGACGGCAGAGATCTCCTCGACGGTCAGCTCTCGAGGGATGGCGTAGCCGTCGAAGGCCTCGGCGGACGGACCGACGGCCTCCCAACCGCCCTCCGACTCCGGCACCGATCCGTGACCTGGGGCGAACGGCGAGTAGGTCGACGCCTTGCGTCCGGCATGGGCCAGTTGCACACCGGTCGCCGCACCCTGCGCGTGCAGGAAGGTGTTGATCCGCGACCAGGCCTGTTGCTGCTCCTCGTTCCACAGCCCGGCGTCCTGGGGTGAGATCCGGCCGACCGGGCTGACCGCAGCCGCCTCCGTCAGGATCAGACCGAAACCGCCGATCGCGTGGGAGCCCAGGTGGACCAGATGCCAATCGGTGGGCAAGCCGTCCTGCGCCTTGCAGCTGTACTGGCACATCGGCGCCAGGAAGATTCGATTGGCGAACGTGGTGCCGCGCAGGGTCAGGGGCTCGAAGAGAAGGCTCATGCCAATGACAGCGCGGCGGGGACCGTCAAGATTCCTGGCCCGTGCCATCCGGTCCGGAATGCGATCACCCGGGGGTCGGCCGGCGACGACAGCACACCGCCCCGGCGAAGTGATTCGACGAGGCGGTGTGCGGATGTCGATCTGCAGTCAGCAAGTGATCTGCAGTCAGGGACTACAGGCTGCGGGCGCGGGCCCTGGCCCGACGACGCTTGAGTGCGCGACGCTCGTCCTCGCTCATGGCGCCCCAGACGCCGGCGTCCTGGCCGGTCTCCAGAGCCCAGGTGAGGCACTCGCTCGTGACGGGGCAACGCTGGCAGACGGCCTTGGCTTCGGCGATCTGCAACAGCGCTGGTCCTGAGTTCCCGACCGGGAAGAACAACTCCGGATCCTCGTCGCGGCAAATTGCGCGGTGGCGCCAGTCCATCTTGTGACCACTCCTTCGTGTGGGCGTCCGTCAGAGGATCGCCGGTGTCGCTACGGGCTATCAGTGAGTCGTGCGAAGCATCTCGGCGAGGCCGAGGGACATTCTGCACTTAGGTTCCGGTCGCCGATTTCTGGCAACAGGGTGATCGGTGGTATTGGGCCCCCGAACCATGACCTCAATAGTTTCATGTGACACGGGGATGTCAAGGGTTCGTGTCGACGAGGTTACGTAGCTCACGTTTTGGTCACGACCTTGGCTGCACTACCACCATGATGCCTGTTCGGAACGATTCAGACCAGCATTTTCCCCGGTGGATCCTGCTCAGAGCGCCGGGTTCGCCCGTCGCAGGCGTGCAGGCACCCCGGTCAGCACCTGTAACGCATCGGGCACGGAGCGGAACGTTGCCCGGTCCCTGACGCCGAGATAGTCGCCGTCGACTTGGAGTCCTACCGGGTCTGTACAGGTAACTGTGACGCGATTCACACTGTCCTGTCGAATGAGTTTGCTGGAACGAGGTTCGGCTTTCACTCGGACCAGTTGTCCGGCCACGCGCAACACACTGGGCAGGCGCATGCTCGTCAGAGCGAAGACCCCGAGGCCCCCATCGGGTGACGTGCCGGGGTTGGTCCGGACGGGTCGTGATTCGAAGTAGGTCCAGGGATCCACGTTGGACGCGAAGACCAGATGCACATCCACCGGCACCTGTTGGTCGATCGTCATGGTGAGCCGGGGCTCGCGCCGCTCGGTCCGGAAGTACTGCACCACGGCCTTGCGGACGTGCAGCATGTTCGAGATCGCCCGGCCGGTGGCCCGGCGGTCCTCCACCGCCTTGACCACCTCGGCGTCGAGTCCGAGCCCGGCATTGAAGGTGAAGTAGCGGTCGTCGACCAGTCCCAGCGAGATGGTCCGTGGCGGCTGCCGGACGACGAGCGCCTCCAGGATCTGCTCGGTGGCCAGCACCGGGTCCGGGTCCATCCCCATGGCCCTGGCGAAGACGTTCGTCGAACCACCGGGCACGACCGCGAGCATCGGGTGGGCCGACGCGTCATTGCCGGGCGCCGACCGAGCGGCCATCATGCCGTTGACGACCTCGTTCACGGTGCCGTCGCCGCCATGCACCACCAGAAGCTCGGCGCCACTGGCCACCGCCTTGGCCGCCAGTTCCGCGGCGTGACCACGGCCGTCGGTCTGGGCGACCACCAGCCGGACCTCGGCAGCCAACGCATGCGCCAGCAGATCGCGGCGGCGTTCGGTGGTCGCGGTCGCGTGCGGGTTGACGATCATCATGGCGCGCATCGTCGGGCAGCCTACGTGGTGTGGCTCGCTCGCTCCCAGGGCGAGCGCAGCGACGGGGGATGTCTCCAGGGCGAGCGCAGCGACGGGGGATGTCTCCAGGGCGAGCGCAGCGACGGGGGATGTCTCGGTAGCCTGGAGCAGTGAGTCAAGCCGCCGGCCAGCGCCCGATCAGCATCCCGCCGCCACCGCCCGTCGCCGCGTCCGGGTTGCTGATGTGTCTGCAGGCACTCGGCGTGGTGATCCTGACCACCTTCATCCTGGTGTCGGGCTTCGCCAACTCCGCTGCCGCCGGCCAGTTGCTCGCCCAGGCCGCCTACTTCCTGGTGATCGCCGCGTTGATGGTGGTGTGCGGAGTGGCGCTGCTCAAGGGACGACGGTGGGGCCGCACCCCGACGATCGTCGTGCAGATCGTCATCGGGGCGGTCGGGTACTGGTTGGCCGTGCCGAGTGGCCGGCCGGTCTGGGGGATCCTGTTGATCGTGCTGGCGGTCGTCACCGGCGGCCTGCTGATGACGAAACCGGCCAACGCGTGGGTCAGCCGATTTCCTTCCCTGTTCGGGCCAGAGCCGGACCGGTGAGCCGGAAGACCGTCCAGCCGTCCATCCCGATGGCCCCCAGCGAGTGGTAGAACGCGATCGAGGGCGTGTTCCAGTCGAGCACCGACCACTCGACCCTGGCATAGCCGGAGCGAACCGCGATCTGGGCAAGATTGGCCAGCAGCGCCGTTCCGAGTCCTGACCCTCGATGGTTCGGCTGGACGTACAGGTCCTCGAGGTAGATGCCGTGCACGCCCTCCCAGGTCGAGTAGTTCAGGAAGTGCAGGGAGTAGGCCACCACCTCGCCGTCGACGAGCGCGACATGGCAGTAGACGGCCGGTGATGCGGTGAACAGGGCCGTGTGCAGAAGATCGGCCGTCAGGTGGCACTCGTCCACCAGCTTCTCGTAGGCGGCCAGTTCGTAGACCAGCTGCACGATCCGTTCGACGTCGTCCGGGACCGCCGTTCGGATCCGCTGATCTCCAGGGGTGCGCAGGTCGGACAACTTCAGCTCACTTCCGGTGCCTGGTGGAACGGCACCACGTTGGCGTGCTCGATGCACGGTTCGCCATGGTAGGTACCCAGGACGGTGATTGCCGCCGGGTTCATCAGGATCAGGCTGCCGGCGGTGATCGGCAGGCCCACCCAGCGGACGGCCAGCACCCGGGAGATGTGCCCGTGGCAGACCAGGGCGACGTCGCCCAGTTCGAGGGCCCTGCGGGCCAGTCCCAGCACTTCGTCGACCCGCACGGTCACCTCTGCCGGCGACTCGCCGCCCGGGGCGCCGTCGGTGAAGATGCTCCAGCCGGGTCGATTCACATGGATCTGCTTGCTGGTGATGCCCTCGTACTCGCCATAGTTCCATTCAGCCAGGTCGGGGACCACCTGATCGATTGCGAGCCCGGCCAGTTCGGCCGTGCGGCGGGCCCGTAGCCGTGGACTGCTCCACACCGTCGAGGGATTCAGCTGGAGTCCGGTCAGCAACGATGGGATGGTCCCGGCCTGACGCTCGCCCTCTGGCGTCAGGTCCAGGTCGGTCACCGAGGTGTGCTGGCCGCTGGCGCTCCAGGTGGTCTGGCCATGCCGGATCAAGGCAATTCTGGAGGGCATGCTGTCGGTCTTCCTGTTCGGATCGGATCGGATCGGGTCGTGCCGGGTGGAGTCCGTCAGGCGAGCGTCGCGATGTACTCGCGGCAGGCGTCCCAGGTCGGCAGCAGGCCGCCGCTGATCGCCTCGGCGAGCGACGGTGCGGTGGTGTCCTTCTCGGAGAGCAGGAAGTCGACGTCGATCGGCAACGGCAGGCCGAGTGCCGGATCGAGCGGATCGACGCCGTGCTCGCGGCCAGGGGCGTACCCGGTGGAGCACAGATAGGTGAGCGTCGACCGGTCCTCGAGCGCGAGGAAACCGTGCCCGAGCCCTTCGGAGAGGTAGACCGCGCGGCGGTCGACGGTGTCCAGCCGGACGGTGTCCACGACGCCGAAGGTGGGCGAGCCGACGCGCAGGTCGACGATGAAGTCGATGACGGCACCGGACGGACAGGTGACGTACTTCGCCTGGCCGGGCGGTACGTCGGCGAAATGGATGCCGCGCAGGGTGTCGGCCTTGGAGACGGACATGTTCGCCTGGGCCAGCTCGAGCGGGTGGCCGACGGCGCCGCGGAGCTGGTCGACCTTGAACCACTCCAGGAACAGCCCGCGGTCGTCTCCGTGCTGGACGGGCGTGAATTCGAAGGCGCCAGGGATGGCGAGTTCTCGTACCTGCATGACTGACGAGCCTAGTGGGGCTTCCGACCGCCGATTGCCGCCGTCAGCGCAGCCACGGCCTGCAGGACGGGTTCGATCAGCGCATCGAAGCAGCACGACGACGCAGCCGACCCGGCGTCCTGGCACTGATGGGCGACGGTGATGCCGATGGCGGCGATCGGCATCGAGTTGTGGTCGAAGACGGCCGCCGCGACCGACGCGGCACCCGCGGTGATCTGGCCGTCCTCGTGCGCCCAGCCACGGCGTCGTACCTGGCTGAGCCGGGAGCGCAGGTCGGGCAGGTTGGCCGGCCCGCGTCCGGTCCGGTCGACAAACGAGCCGTGGTCGGGGAAAAGAGCCCTGACCTGGCCTGACGGGAGGCCGGCCAGGATCGAGAGGCCGGTCGCGGTCAGTGCGGCCGGGAGCCGGATGCCGACGTCGGTGACCAGCGTCACCGACGTGCCGGCGGGCTTCTCCTTCACCAGGTAAAGCGTCTGGGCGCCGTGCAGTACCCCGAGGTGCGCAGTGGCCCCCGCGGCGGCGGCAAGACGCCCGATGACGGGCCGGCCGAGCCGTTCGAGCGGCTCCGAACGCAGGTAGGCGCTGCCGATCTCGAACGCGCCGACGCCAAGGCCCCATCGACGTTCGGCGGGCAGGTGGACGGCGAACCCGGCGGCGGCCAGTTCCGTCAGGAGCTCGTAGGTGGTCGAGCGGGCAAGTCCGAGATCACGGGCGATCGCTCCGGCGGAGACAGGTGACGGCCGACTGGCAAGCAGGCGAAGGACCGCGAGTCCGCGACGCAGGGCCGGGGCCGCTCCCGAGGGGCCTCTCTCGTTCGTTGATCCGGTCATCTGTCTGGTATACCGGACAGTAACCCGTCGGGCACCCTCGCGCCGCGACCGGCGCAGGGCATCCAATGATCAGGTGAACACCATGGCACCCACCGCCCAGTCCACCGACCACCCCGCTGCCCCGGCCGTTGCCCCCGTTGCGCTCGGGATCGGACCGGTGAGCGCGGCCGACGTGGTCGACGTGGCACGGCACGGTCGGGCGGTGCAGATCGGTCCGGAGGCGCTCGCCGCGATCACCGCCACCCGCGGCGTGATCGACGCGCTGGCCGGCGACATCGCGCCGCACTACGGCATCTCGACCGGATTCGGCGCCCTGGCCACCACCCACATCACCGCGGATCGACGGGCCGCGTTGCAGACGTCGCTCATCCGGTCCCACGCCGCGGGCAGCGGGACGCCGGTCGAGGTGGAGGTGGTGCGCGGCCTGATGCTGCTGCGCCTGTCCACCCTCTGCACCGGCCGGACCGGAATCCGACCGGCGACCGCCCTGGCCTACGCCGCCATGCTCAACGCCGGGATCACCCCGCTCGTCCCGGAGTACGGCTCGCTCGGTTGTTCCGGCGACCTCGCTCCGCTGGCGGCCGCTGCCCTGGCCCTGATCGGCGAAGGGCTGGTGCATGACGTATCCGGCGCGGTGGTGCCGGCGGCCGACGCCCTCCTCGCCGCCGGCCTGACGGCGGTGGTGCTGGCCGAGAAGGAGGGTCTTGCGCTGATCAACGGCACCGACGGGATGCTCGGCATGCTGCTGATGGCGCTGGCCGACCTGCAGGAGCTGCTCGACGTCGCGGACATCTCTGCGGCCATGTCCGTCGAGGCCCTGCTCGGTACCGACCGGGTATTCGCCGCCGACCTGCACGCGCTCCGTCCGCAGCTGGGCCAGGGCGCGAGCGCGGCGCGGATGGCCGGCGCTCTCGCCGGCTCGGGCATCGTCGCCTCGCACGCCGGGCCGGACGACACCCGCGTCCAGGATGCCTACTCGCTCCGGTGCACCCCCGCCGTGCACGGCACCGCCCGCGACACGGTCGACCACGCCGCCCGCATCGCCGAGCGGGAACTGGCCAGCGCCATCGACAACCCGGTGGTGCTGCCGGACGGTCGGGTCGAATCCAACGGCAACTTCCACGGCGCCCCCGTCGCGGCCGTCCTGGACTTCCTGGCCATCTCCGTCGCCGACGTCGCGAACATCGCCGAACGACGCACCGACCGGATGCTCGACGCCAACCGTTCGCACGGTCTGCCGCCGTTCCTGGCCTACGAGGTCGGGGTGGACTCCGGCCACATGATCGCCCAGTACACCCAGGCCGGCATCGTCGCCGAACTGAAGCGGCTGGCCGTCCCGGCGTCGGTCGACTCGATCCCGTCGTCGGCGATGCAGGAGGACCACGTCTCGCTCGGGTGGCACGCCGGCCGCAAGCTGCGACGCGCTCTCGACGGCTATCGCCGGGTGCTGGCCGTCGAGATCCTCACTGCAGCCAGGGCTCTCGACTTCCGCATACCGCTGGAGCCGAGCCCGGTGACCGGCGCCGGTCGGGACCTGGTCCGCACCGTGGTCGACGGTCCGGGGCCGGACCGTCATCTTGGGCCGGAGATCGACGCGGTCGTCGAACTGCTCGCCTCGCACGCCTTCACCGCCGCGGTGGAGCCGGTCCTGCTCGCCGCCTCGAGCCGTCGTTAGCACTCTTGTTCCGCCCCAACGTTTCTCACACGCCCATCCCGAGGAGTCACCGACATGTCTGCCCTTCCCGGCGCCCGCCCCGTCCGCGCGAACCGCGGCACCATCCTGACCGCGAAGTCGTGGGCCACCGAGGCCCCTTTGCGAATGCTGCAGAACAATCTCGATCCCGACGTCGCCGAGGATCCGGACAACCTCGTCGTCTACGGCGGCACCGGCAAGGCCGCGCGTGACTGGGCGTCCTTCGACGCCATCTCGCGCTCGCTGATCGACATGGACGCCGACGAGACGCTCCTGGTCCAGTCGGGCAAGCCGGTCGGCATCCTGCGTACCCACGAGTGGGCCCCGCGGGTGCTGATCGCCAACTCCAATCTGGTCGGCGACTGGGCCACCTGGCCCGAGTTCCGGCGGCTGGAAGCCATGGGGCTGACCATGTACGGCCAGATGACGGCCGGCTCCTGGATCTACATCGGCTCGCAGGGCATCGTGCAGGGGACGTACGAAACGTTCGCGGCGGTCGCCGACAAGAGGTTCGGCGGCACCCTCGCCGGCACCCTGACGGTGACCGCCGGGCTCGGCGGCATGGGCGGGGCACAGCCGCTGGCCGTGACGTTGAACGGCGGCGTCGCGCTGTGCATCGAGGTCGACCCACACCGCGCCCAGCGCCGCCTCGAGACCCGTTACCTCGACGTGGTCGCGAGCTCGTTGGACGAGGGGATCGCGTTGGCGCTCGCTGCGAAGGAGGCGCGCAGGGCGCTTTCGGTCGGGGTGATCGGCAACGCCGCCGAGGTCCTGCCGGAACTGCTGCGCCGCGGGGTGGACGTCGACATCGTCACCGACCAGACATCGGCGCACGACCCGCTCTGGTACCTGCCGATCGGTATCTCGCTGGAGGACTGGCACGACTACGCCGAACGCAAACCCGACGAGTTCACCGATCGCGCGCGGGACAGCATGGCGACCCATGTCGAGGCGATGGTCGGGTTCATGGATGCCGGTGCCGAGGTGTTCGACTACGGCAACTCCATCCGCGGCGAGGCCAAGCTGGCCGGTTACGAGCGGTCGTTCGACTTCCCCGGGTTCGTGCCGGCCTACATCCGGCCGCTGTTCGCCGAAGGCAAGGGCCCGTTCCGCTGGGCTGCGCTGTCCGGCGACCCGGCCGACATCCACGCCACCGACGTCGCCGTCCGGGAGATGTTCCCGGACAACGAGAAACTGCAGCGCTGGATGAAGCTGGCTCCGGAGAAGATCGCCTTCCAGGGTCTGCCCGCCCGGATCTGCTGGCTCGGTGCCGGCGAGCGTCATCTGGCCGGGGTGCGGTTCAACGAGATGGTCGCGTCCGGCGAGATCAGTGCGCCGCTGGCCATCGGCCGGGACCACCTGGACTCCGGCTCGGTCGCCTCGCCGTACCGGGAGACCGAGGCGATGGCCGACGGATCCGACGCGATCGCCGACTGGCCGCTGCTGAATGCGCTGGTCAACACCGCCTCCGGCGCGTCGTGGGTGTCCATCCACCACGGCGGCGGCGTCGGGATCGGCCGGTCGATCCACGCCGGTCAGGTCTGCGTCGCCGACGGCACCGAGCTCGCCGGCCTGAAGCTGGAGCGGGTGCTGACCAACGACCCGGCGATGGGAGTGCTGCGGCACGTCGACGCCGGATACGCCGAGGCCGACGTCGCCGCCGAGCGGACCGGGCTCGTCATCCCGATGGGTGTGCAGGCTGTTCATGCGCCACCTGCCCAGGGTGCCGCGGCGGAGCAGCGGCCGTCACCCACGAGCACTGAGAGTGGCCGCTCAGGCGAGCCTTCGGCCCGCGTCGCGCTCGCGGCCGGCGCTTCCGCCGAAGCTGCGAAGTGAAGTACACCCCGCCGCCGGCCGCCGCCGGGCGCTTCAACACCGCCTGGGCGGAATTGGCCGCCCTCGGCCGCGACGGCCGCCGCGGTGGCTACTCACGTCACGTCTTCGACGACGCGGACATGCAGATGCGCGAGTGGTTCTCCGCACAGGCCACCCGGCGGGGACTGGACGTCGAGCTCGACCGCAACGGCAATCTCTGGGCCTGGTGGGGGACCCCGGGGCCGGGCGCGGTCGTCACCGGGTCGCACTTCGACTCGGTACCGGGCGGCGGCGCCTTCGACGGACCGCTCGGCATCGTGTCCTCGCTGCTGGCGATCGACGAGATGCGGGTCCGTGGGATCGTTCCGGCCAAGCCGGTTGCGCTGGTGTGCTTCGCCGAGGAGGAGGGCGGCCGGTTCGGCCTGCCCTGCCTCGGCTCCCGGCTGATGACCGGCGCCGCAGAGGCCGAGCACGTCCGCCGGCTGCACGACCCGGACGGGGTGTCCTTTGCCGACGCGGCCCGCCGGATCGGCTTCGACATCACGCACCTCGGCCGTGACGCCGACCGCCTGGCGAACATCGGGGCGTTCGTCGAGCTGCACGTCGAACAGGGCCGGTTGCTGCACGCCGCCGACCCGACGGCCGCCATCGGCGTCGGATCGCAGATCGTCGCGCACGGCCGGTGGCGCATCACCGTGACGGGCGAGGGCAACCACGCGGGCACCACGAAACCCGACGACCGGCACGACCCGATGATTCCCGCCGCCGCGGCGATCCTGGCCGCCCGCCGGTCCCTGGCCCTGCACGACGGCGCGGTCGCCACCATCGGAAGACTGCAGCCGATTCCGGGCGGTACCAACGTCATCGCCTCCTCCGTCGATGCCTGGATGGACGTGCGCCACGGGGGCGCCGCCGAGACGGCGGCACTGGTCGACGAGATCGTCGCCGCCGTCCGCGAGGAGGCCGAGCTGGAGGGCTGTTCGGTGGTGGTGCATCGGGAGTCCCTGTCCGACGCCGTGATGTTCGACGCGACCCTGACGATGGACCTCGCGTTGCAGCTGGATGCTCCGGTGATCCCGACCGGCGCCGGTCACGACGCCGGCATCCTCGCGGCGCACGTGCCGAGCACCATGCTGTTCGTCCGCAATCCGACGGGCATCTCGCACGCACCGGGGGAGCATGCCGAGACGTCGGACTGCCTGCTCGGCGTCGACGCCCTCGCCGACGTGTTGGCCGAGCTGGTGCGGTGACTTCCCCCGTCGCCTCGCTCGCCCCGGTGAGTTCCGCTCCTCTTCAGGTGACCACGTACCGCTGTGCTTCGGCAGCCGTCGACGGCGAGCTGACCGGTCCGGTCGACATCGCCTGTGCCGACGGGTTGATCGTCTCGATCGGCCCGCCCGGCGACTCCTGCGACGAGGTGCTGCCCGGCGTGGTCCTGCCCGGGTTCGCCGATGCCCATTCGCACCTTTTCCACCGTGGACTCCGCGGCCGGACGCACGGCGACTCGCACGGCGTCGGCAGCTTCTGGACCTGGCGGGAGACCATGTACTCACTCGCCGACCGGCTGACGCCCGAGACCTTCGGCGCCCTCGCGGTGGCGGTCTACACCGAGATGGTCTGCGCGGGTTTCACCGCCGTGGGGGAGTTCCACTACCTGCACCACGCCCAGGGCGGGGGGCGGTACGCCGACCCGAACGCGATGGGAATCGCCGCCGGCCAGGCCGCTCTCGACGTCGGCATCGGCTTGACTCTGCTGGACGTCGCGTACTTCGCCGGCGGATTCGGTGTTGCCCTCGATGCGTCCCAGCAGCGCTTCACCGACGGATCTGCCGACGCGTGGGCGGAGCGGGTGGCGTCGTTGGGCCCGGCCCTGCCCGATGGTCGGTTCGCCGGGATCCGGGCCGGCGCCGCCATCCACTCCGTACGCGCCGTCCCGGTCCGGGAGCTGCCCGAGGTCGCCCGCTTCGCGCAGGCCGCCGGCATGCCGCTGCACGTGCACCTGTCCGAGCAACGGGCCGAGAACGAGGCGGCGCTGGCGGCGACCGGACGGACGCCGACGCAGCTGCTCGACGATGCCGGTGCGCTGTCCGACCGGACGGCAGCCGTCCACGCCACGCATCTGACGCCGGGTGACATCAATTTGTTGGGGGCGGCGCGCAGCTCGATCGTCATCTGCCCGACGACCGAGGCGGATCTGGCCGACGGGCTCCCCGAGGCCGGCGCACTGCACGCGGCCGGGGCGCCGTTGACCCTCGGGGGCGACCAGCATGTGATCACCGACCCGTTCGCGCAGGCCAGAGGCCTGGAGTACGGCGAACGATTGGCCACCGGGGTACGGGGAACCTTTTCTCCCGCGGTGCTGCTGGAGGTGGCGACCGCCGCGAGTCACCGGGCGATCGGGTCGGCGGCGGGTCGTATCGAGGTCGGCGCTCCCGCTGATTTCATCGCCGTCGATACCGGCAGTGCCAGGACCGCCGGGTCCGACGGGTTGGGCATGATGCTGACGGCTTCGGCCGCCGACGTCGCCGTCGTGGTGGTCGGCGGTGTGGTGCAGGCTCGTGGTGGTGTGCACGTGCGGCTGGGTGATCCGGGCGCGCTGCTGGTGAAGGCGATCGAGGAGGCATGGAGCAGATGACGTCAACGGCCCCGGTGGATGTGAGCGCAGTGGGCACCTCGACGGTGCTCACCGGGATCGGCTCGCTGGTGACCAACGATCCGGCACTGGGTGATACGCCTCTGGGCGTGGTGCCGGATGCCGCCGTCGTCATCGAGGGTGACCGGATCGTCTGGGTCGGACCGTCCGCGTCCGCGCCGGCGGCCGACTCGTCGTTCGACGTCGGTGGACGCGCGGTGCTGCCCGGCTGGGTCGATTCGCACAGTCACCTGCTCTTCGCCGGCGATCGTTCTGCCGAGTTCTCGGCCAGGATGGCCGGTCGGCCCTACGAGGCCGGTGGCATCCTGACGACGGTGGAAGCCACCCGGGCGGCGTCGAACGCCGAGCTCGCCGCGATGCTGGACGTCCGGGTCAAGGAGATGACCGCCGGCGGTACCACGTGCATCGAGACCAAGACCGGCTACGGCCTGACCACGGTCGACGAGGTCAGGGCGGCATCGGTCGCTGCCGCCGGTGGTGTCGACGCGGTGACTTTTCTGGGGGCGCACGTCAACGCGCCGGAGTTCGCATCGGATCCGGACGCCTACCTCGACCTCGTCTGTGGGGCGATGCTGGACGCGATCGCGCCGCACGTGCAGTTCATCGACGTGTTCTGCGAGGAAGGTGCGTTCGACGAGGCCAGGACCCGCCGCGTGCTGGCCGCCGGCACCCGTCATGGCTTGGGACTCAAGGTCCACGGCAACCAGCTCGGCGAGGGCGCGGGCGTCCGGATCGCGGTGGACAACGGGGCCGTGTCGGTCGATCACTGCACCTACCTGTCGACGCGCGACATCGATCTGCTCGCCGGATCGTCGACCGTCGCGACTCTCCTGCCGATCTGCGACCTGTCGACCAGGCAGGGGCCGGCCCCGGGTCGCGCCCTGGCCGACGCCGGCGCCACCATCGCCATCGCCTCGAACTGCAACCCGGGTTCGTGCTACTCGCCGTCCATGGGATTGGCCGTGGCGCTGGCCGTGCTGCAATGCGGGCTGACCCCGGACGAGGCGGTGTCTGCGGCGACTGTGGGCGGGGCCCGGGCGCTGCTGCGCGACGACGTCGGTGTGATCGCCGTCGGCAAACGCGCGGACCTCCAGGTCCTGGACGCCCCCACCCACGACTACCTCGCCTACCGCGTCGGCCTCCACCTCACCCACGCCGTCTGGCGCTCCGGCCTCCGCGTCGCCTGACCCCCGCCCCGCCCCCGCTGCGCATACAGTTCTGCCCGGCGCATACAGAATGACCCGATTTGGCCGGAAATTGGCCGATTCTGGGTCATTCTGTATGTGCAGCGGGACTCAGGTAGTGATCAGGAAGCGTGGCACCGGCCAGCCGGCGCCGAGGCCTGTCGGTGGCCAACCCGCCGGCGGGTCAAGACTCCAGCAGGATGGGTTCGATCGGCCGCGACGCTTGGTCATCGCCCGTCGAATCTGCCCCGCCAGTCGGCCGGGCCTGGCGAGCGCCAGGCCGGCGTCGAATCGCACGATGTCGAATCCCAGATCCCGCAGTTCGCCCTCCCGGTCGGTCTGCTGCCCGACCACCCGAGCGGCATCGGGACGATTGTTGTACTTGAGGGCACCGTCGGCCTCGAGGATGATCCCGTGCTCCGGGATCAGCAGGTCCACCCGGCGTGCAATTCGCCCTCCGACGATCCACGCGTTGGGCACGGTAGTGGGCAGATCGAAAGCCAGACAGACGAGCCGCCCGGCGCTCTCCAGCGGGCTTTCCGCTCGGCCGTCGGCGCGCGGGAGAATCCATCGCACCGCGTCCATTCCCTTGTACTGGCAAAGGTTCTCGGCAATGTTCGCGAGAACCTCTCGATGAATTCCGACCGCCAGGGCATAGTCGGCGACGGTGAGGCCCTGCAGGCGCGATCCCATCCGGATGACGTCGACGGATGCATACGCGGCGCTCGTGACGGATGAGCCACCGAGCTGCCACTGATGCTGGCCGGGAAGCCACCCGTATCGGACGCGCCCATGCGGTGTTCGCGAATGTCCGCGGTGCGCCGACCCCGGGCGTAGCACCCGTGGGAGATCTGGTGGGTCGCCCCACATCGGGAATCCGAGGACGGCAGCGGCCGAGAAATCGCAGGCGTGACCGTCGTTCCGGCCGCTGAGCGTCCACGCCCGACTGCGAAGATCGAACTGGTTCCAGTCGGAAGCCTCTACGTAGGTCCCGCGATCCACGTGAACGCCGGTGGCCAACTCCATGATCTGCCCGTCACGTACGAGTCGGCGCAGCACCCTTGCGGAGATGCCGAACTCGTCGGCACGCGACGTACTGATCAGACCGTGATCGACGGCTTGGAGCAGATCAAGGTTCGCGTCGAGCGCTTCTGGTCCCATGACGCAGAAGCCTGGGACCGGGCGGCGCTCACGTCATCCCGTCCGTCGAGATTGTGGACAGAATCGAGCTTGGGGACAGAACTCCGCGCACGGTCGCACCGTCGGACCGGCGGTGAAGTCATTGTCAGGTGCCGGCCAGTCGATGTGCGGCGCACTCGGCCAGGTGGGCTGCTCGCCAGCTGTTCATCGCGGCGACCGGCGACAACTGCCCACCGGCACGCCAGGAATCCAGATAGGGCCACGGGTAGAACGTGCCGCGGCGAATGCTCCACTCGCCCGGCCCGCACGGCGGTGAGATCCCGAAGTGCACGTGACACCCGAGGCCACGGGCGTTGCCCGTTTCGCCGACGTGGCCCAGCAGTTGTCCGGCGACGACCCGCGCGCCGGGCGCCACCCCCGGCAGGATGTCGAGCAGATGCGCTGCGTAGTAGCGCACCCCGTCATCTCCGACGAGGCTGATCGACAGACCTCCGCGCACGGCCGGATCGTCGGTCGCGGGATTCCAGACGTCGACGCGACTGACCTCCTGGACTACCCCGCCCGTCACGGCAACCATGCGCGAACCGCACGGAGCGAAAATGTCGGTGGCCGGGTAGTCGTGATGGACGCGTGCGTAGCTGGTGACCGTCGGCGGATCGACCGGGAAGCGATAGACCACGGGCCGGTTCGGCTGCGCAGCCAGCGTCGTCTGCCGGCTGGACACCAGTCCGTTGGCCGCGGCGTAGTAGGTTTCGTCCGCTTCGGCCGCATAGGTGGTGGACCAGGTCCCGCCGAGGGACGACCGGGTAGTCCGGTGAATACCGAAGACCCCCAACGGGTCCCCGGCCTTGTGGAAGTAGACGCTGACGGTCGAGTAGGCCGGCAGTGCGGTCCCGCTGATCGTGACCGTTCCGCCCAGCACGACAGTGGCCGGCCCACGGTTGATCGTCAGGGACGCTGCCTTGGTCAGGATCAGGGCGGAGCGCAGGCCGCCGGTGGTCGCGAAGTACTGGAAGTCGACGGCGAGGGTGAAGGTGGTCGACCAGTTGCCGGCAGCGTCGGAGGTGGCCGTGCGCGAGGGCAGGTAGAGGCCTGAGGGTTGGCCGTGGTGGTGGAACCAGATGACGACGGCGCTGCCCGGAAGGGTGGCAGTGCCGCGGATCGTCACCAGGGAGTTGCGTGGCGCGACCGCCGGCCCGCTGATGGTCAAGGTGCTGCCGGCTGACGATGTCCCGTCCGCTGACGCGGATGGCGTAGCGGCCGCCACGGTCCCCGCCCCGGCTGGGGCAAGCACGAGCGTCAGCAGCAAGATGAACCGTCGAACCACCGGTAGCGGTCCGAACACAGAAGTTCGTCGAAGCACAGCAGCCCTCACATCGGTCATCGGAATCGCACCGGATCCGGGCGCCAACTGCTGCCCGGCCTCCCGGCGAACATACACGGATTTCACACGCATAGTTGTTCGTGGGACGGCTCGGCTGGCTCCGCGACGGCTGCGCATACAGGACGGCCCGGATCATCCAATTTTCAGCCAGATTCGGGCAATTCTGTATGCGCCGGGCAGTCCTGTATGCGCAGCAGCGGGGCGGCGGGAGCAGCGGGGCGGCGGGGCGGCAGCCCGAACGCGCTGAGGTCAGTCAGCGAAGGCAGCGCGGATGACGGCGGCCTGCTCGACCTCGTGAACGCGGAGCGAGCCGGCGGACGGTGCGGCCATCGCACGACGCGACACCCGCTTGAGGCCGGTCAGCGTCGGGATCATCTCGGGCAGCGCGAGCGCCAGAAACGTCCAGGACCCCTGGTTGGCCGGCTCCTCCTGCACCCAGCGGAAGTCGGTCACCCCCGGGTAGGACTCCAGGATGTGCGACAGCTTCCGCCTCGGCACCGGGTAGATCTGCTCGATCCGCACGACGGCCGTATCGGTGATGTTGTTCGCCTTGCGGTAGGCGTCCAGCTCCCAGTACAGCTTTCCGGAGGTGAAGAGCACCTTCTTGACACCGGCGGAGTCGACAGAGCCGTCCGGGATCACCGACTGGAACTTGCCCTGCGTGAAGTCCTCCACCGGCGACACCGCAGCCTTGTTCCGCAGCATCGACTTCGGCGTGAAGACGATCATCGGGCGGTGCACACCGTCGAACACGTGCCGGCGCAACAGGTGGAAGTAGTTGGCCGGCGTCGACGGCACCGCAACGGTCATCGAGCCCTCCGCACAGAGCTGGAGGAAGCGCTCGATCCGGCCCGAGGTGTGATCGGGACCCTGACCCTCGTGGCCGTGCGGCAGCAGCAGCACGACACCCGTCTGCTGGCTCCACTTGGCCTCGCCGGAGGACAGGTACTCGTCGATGATCGACTGCGCACCGTTGACGAAGTCACCGAACTGCGCTTCCCAGAGCACCAGCGCTTCGCGATTGGCGACCGAGTAGCCGTACTCGAAGCCCAGTCCCGCGTACTCCGTCAGGGCCGAGTCGTAGGCAAGGAACTTGCCCTGACCCTCCGAGAGGTTCTGCAGGGGAACGTATTCGGAGCCGTTGTTCCGGTCGATCAGGGCCGCGTGGCGCTGCACGAACGTGCCACGACGGGAGTCCTGGCCGGACAGTCGGACGAGCCGCCCGTCCATGGCGATCGAGCCGAACGCCAGCAGTTCTCCGAACGCCCAGTCGATGCCACCGGTCCGGGACATCTCGACGCGACGTTCCAGCACCGTCTTGACCCGCGGGTGGGCGGTGAATCCGGTCGGTAGATCGACCTGCGCATCGGCGATCCGGTGCAGGGTCTCCAGCGAGATGGAGGTCTCCACCCGCGGTGGGATCGGCTGCTCGGCCTCCATCGACGGCGACGGCGTAGCGATGCCGCGCTCGAGTTCCTTGACCTCGTTGAAGACCCGCTCGAGCTGCTGGTGGTAGTCCTTCAGCGACTCCTCGGCGTCCTCGGGTGAGAGATCGCCGCGGCCGATCAGGGCTTCGGTGTAGATCCGGCGCACGGACCGCTTGCCGTCGATGATCTGGTACATCAGCGGGTTGGTCATCGAGGGGTCGTCGCCCTCGTTGTGACCGCGACGCCGGTAGCAGACCATGTCGATGACGACGTCCTGACCGAACGCCTGCCGGTACTCCACAGCCAACCGCGACACCCAGACGGCGGCTTCCGGGTCGTCGCCGTTCACGTGGAAGATCGGTGCCTGGATCATCTTCGCCACGTCCGTGCAGTACTCGGACGAGCGCGACGCCTCCGGAGCGGTGGTGAAACCGACCTGGTTGTTGATGATCACGTGCACGGTGCCGCCGGTGCGGTAACCGCGGAGCTGCGAGAGGTTCATCGTCTCCGCGACGACGCCCTGGCCGGCGAAGGCCGCGTCGCCGTGCAGGGCGATGGGCAGCACGGTGAAGCCGCCCTCACCCAGGTTCAACAGGTCCTGCTTGGCCCGGGCCACGCCTTCCAGCACCGGGTCGACGACCTCGAGGTGCGACGGGTTGGCGACCAGCGACACGTCGACCTGACCGTCACCGAACGGGCGGATGTACTTGCCCTCGGCGCCCAGGTGGTACTTGACGTCGCCGGACCCGTGGGCCTGCCGGGGGTCGAGGTTGCCTTCGAACTCACGGAAGATCTGCTGGTAGGGCTTGCCGATGATGTTGGCCAGCACGTTGAGACGGCCGCGGTGGGCCATGCCGACGACGACCTCGTGCATGCCGTATTCGGCCGCCCGGTTCAGCGCTGCGTCCAGCAACGCGATGACGGTCTCGCCGCCTTCCAGGGAGAAGCGCTTCTGCCCGATGTACTTCGTCTGCAGGAACGTCTCGAAGGCCTCGGCGGCGTTCAGCCGGCCCAGGATGTACTTCTGCTCGTCCTGGGACGGCTTGTCCCGCCTGACCTCGACGCGTTGCTGGATCCACTTGCGCTGCACCGGATCCATGATGTGCATGTACTCGACACCGACTGTGCGGCAGTAGGAGTCGCGCAACACCCCGAGCACGTCGCGCAACTTCATGAACTGCGCGTTGTTGAAGCCGCCGACCGGGAACTCGCGGTCGAGGTCCCAGAGGGTGAGCCCATGGGAGAGCACGTCGAGGTCTGGATGACGACGCTGGCGGTAGTTCAGGGGATCGGTGTCGGCCATCAGGTGGCCACGGGTGCGGTAGGCGTCGATCAGCTCGAGCACCCTGGCGGTGCGATCGACGGAACCGGCCCGTCCGGAGTCGAAATCCTGGACCCAGCGGACCGGCTCGTAGGGCAGCCGGAGCGAGGTGAACACCTCGTCGTAGAAGCCCTCCTCGCCGAGCAGGAGCTGGTGGATCCGCCGCAGGAATTCACCGGACTCCGCGCCCTGGATGATGCGGTGGTCGTAGGTGGAGGTCAGCGTCATGATCTTGGAGATGCCGAGCTCGGACAGGGTCTGCTCGCTGGCGCCCTGGAAGGCGGCCGGGTACTCCATCGCGCCGACCCCGACGATGGTGCCCTGGCCGGCCATCAGCCGGGGGACCGAGTGAACGGTCCCGATGCCGCCCGGGTTGGTCAGGGACAGCGTGGTCCCCGCGTAGTCCTCGGCCGCGAGGCTGCCTGCGCGCGCCTTCCGGACGACACTCTCGTACGCACTCCAGAACTGGCTGAACGTCATCGATTCGCAATTGCGGATCGGGATGACGACAAGCGATCGCTGCCCGTTCTTGCCGGGCAGGTCGATCGCCAGACCGAGGTTGACGTGGGCCGGTGTGACGACCTGGGGCTTGCCGTCGACCTCGGCGAAGTGCCGGTTCATGGCCGGGTAGGCCGCCAGCGCACGGATGATCGCGTAGCCGATGAGGTGGGTGAAGGACACCTTGCCGCCACGATTGCGGCGCAGGAAGTTGTTGATGACGATGCGGTTGTCGCCGATGAGCTTCGCCGGGACTGCGCGGACCGAAGTGGCGGTCGGCACCTCGAGGGAAGCCGTCATGTTCCGGACGACGGCTGCGGAGGCGCCACGGAGGGGCGCGAAGACCTCGTCCGGCCCCGCGGTCTTCTCGGCGATCCGGGCGGCCTTCGCAGCCTTGTTGACCACCAGGTCGTCAGGAGTGGCGGTGGTGGCCGTCCGCTGTTGTCCCCGCGCTGGTTCGGGAGCAGGCCTGGGCGCAGCGGTCTTGGCCTCCGGTGTGGATGTGGCAGCCTTCGCAACCGCAGGAGCGGCTTTCGTGGGGGCGGATGCTGCCGGAGCAGCCTTCGCCAAGGCCGGGGCGGCCCCGTTCTTGCGAGCCGGCGGTGGCGGGGGCGGCGGTGTGGCGCCCTGCGGTGAGCTCGCGGGCGACTTCACCGACGGGGCGGCCGTCGGCGCTGCTGGGGTGGACGCTGCGGGTGCCGGGGTGGACGCTGCGGGTGCCGGGGTGGACGCTGCGGCTGCCGGGGAGGCGGAAGGGGCAGTCGGCGTGCTGACGGCCCCATTTCCGTTGCCCTCGTTGGCTTTTCGCGCTTCGGCGACCGGATCGGTGAAAAAATCTCGCCAGATCTGCTCGACGCTGGCCGGGTCGCTGAGGAATTGGTTGTACTTCTCCTCGACGAACCAGTCGTTGGGACCGAACTCCGGCACGGTGGCTGACGACACTGTCGCTATCCGCCTTTTCGACTGTGGACGATGTGTAGACCTGTCAAGGCTAGTCCGCGTCCGGCCGGGTGCGCGTCCCCACCGCGGGACATCGCTCACAAAGTCTCGACTGGAAGGTCACACACCTCGACCCGGTGGCCGGGGCAACCTTCCGGCCGCAGACCGGTGACCACCGCTCATTGGAACGCGTCGACTCCGGTCAGCGCCTTGCCCAGCACGAGTTGATGGATCTCGGCCGTGCCTTCGTAGGTCAGGACGGTTTCCAGATTCGCCGCGTGTCGCATCACCGGGTAGTCGCCGGTGATGCCGTTCGCGCCGAGGATGGTGCGCGCGGTCCGGGCGATCTGCAGGGCGGTGCGGGTGGAGTTGAGCTTGCCCATGGATATCGCCGCGGGCTGGGCGGTACCGGCGTCGACGCAGCGGCCGATGTGCAGCGCCATCAGGTACGCGCCGGTCCAGGCGGTCGTCATGTCGGCGAGCTTGGCCTGGGTCAGCTGGAACGAGGCCAACGGCTTGCCGAACTGGGTCCGGGTCTTCGAGTAGTCGATCGCCGTGGCCAGCGCGTCGCGCGCGGCGCCCAACGCGCCGAAGAGGATGCCGGCCCTGGCCTGGGTGAGACATGACAGCGGCCCGCGCAAGCCCTTCACGTCCGGCAGCATGTCCTGTTCGGACAACTCGACGCCCTGCAGCACGATCTCCGCCGTGGTCGACGCACGGAGCGAGAGCTTGGCCGGGACCTCCTGGGCCAGGAAACCGGGGCGGTCGGTCGGGACGACGAAACCCCGGACCACGTCCTTGCCGGGTTCGGGATCGGCCACCTTCGCCCAGATCACCGCGACGTCGGCGATGGTTCCGTTGGTGATCCACATCTTGACGCCATCCAGTCGGTAACCCCCGGCGGTCGGGGTGGCCCTGGTCGTCATCGAGGCGGGGTCGGATCCGGAATCCGGCTCGGTCAGCCCGAAACATCCCAGCAGTTCGCCGGCCGCCATCCCCGGCAGCCAGCGGTCCTTCTGCTCCTCGGATCCGTATTTCCAGATCGGGTACATGGCCAAGGATCCCTGGACGGAAACCAGGGACCGGACGCCCGAGTCGCCCGCCTCGAGCTCCAGGCAGGCCAAGCCGTATTCGACGGCCGAGGCGCCGGCACATCCGTAGCCCTCCAGATGCATTCCCATCAGTCCTGCCTCGCCGAACCGCAGCGCCAGCTCCCGGGCAGGGAGTCGACCGTCGGCGTACCACCCGGCCACGTGCGGGCGGACGAGATCGTCGACGAGTTGCCGGGTCGCCGCCCGGATGTCCCGCTCGGTGTCGGAGAGGGTGGCGTCGATGCCCAGCAGATCGAGAACGGAGGGCGGGGAGTAGTACACGGCGGTGTGCGCTGTCATGAGGGCCAAGTTACTCGCCGGTTGGACCCTGCCGCCGGACTCTGGTCAGGCCTGCAATGCGTCCAGATCGAGAGTGACAGCGAACGGGCGCTCCACGTCCACCGTCCCACCCTCGGCGTGCCGGACCAGCCGGTAGCTCGTGCCATCCAGCTCGTAGACGTCGAGAACGGCGGCGGGCCCCGCGATGTCGAGGATCCAGTAACTCATGATGCCGGCCTCGGCGTATTCCGACAGCTTGGTCCCCCGGTCCCGGCGACCCGATCCAGGCGAGACGATCTCGACGGCGAGCTTCACGTCGCTGGCATGAAGGCGCTTCGGATCGGCACCGATGACGGCCAGGTCGATGATCGACAGATCCGGCTGCCGCACGGTTGCAGGGAAGGTGCGGTCGATGAGCACGTCCATCACGGTGATGGCGACCGAACCAGCATCCTGGACTACCGGCCCCAGCGTGATCACCAACCTGGAAAGTGCCAGTTGGTGCCCGAACGCCGGGCTCGGGCTCACCTGCAGTACCCCCTCGACCAGCTCCGCCCATCGGTAGCCCTCTTCAGGCAGTTCGTCTCCCTCTGCGAGCGTCAACAGATGATCCGGCAGGTTCATCATCGTCATGACCGATCGCCTCCAACGCATCCGGTGCGGTCGCCATCTCGCTTGCACGAGCGTATCCAGTCACGGCATGAAAACGGGGGGTCTATCCACAATCGGCTGTTCAGCGACCCGGCCTCACGGCTCCTGCGAGTACAGGCGGCTGTAGACGCCGCCCCGGGTGAGCAGGTCCTCGTGGGTACCGATCTCGGCCACCCTGCCGTGATCCATGACGACGATCCGATCGGCGCGGGACGCGGTGGTGAGCCGGTGTGCGACGACGATCGTGGTGCGGCCCCGGGCCAGCCGGTCCGTCGCGGCGAGCACGGCCGCTTCGGCCGCCGGGTCGAGCGCTGCCGTGGCCTCGTCCAGGAGCAGGAGCTCGGGGTCGACCAGCTCGGCGCGGGCCAGCGAGATCAGCTGCCGCTGTCCCGCCGACAGATTCCGTCCGCGCTCCTCGACCTGGTGGTGGAATCCGCCGCGCAGACCGGCGATGGCGCCGATCGCCCCGACCGCGCGGGCGGCTGACTCGACGTCGGCGTCGGAGGCGTCCGGCCGGCCGTAGGCGATGTTGTCGCGGACGGTGCCGGAGAACAGGTGCGGCTCCTGTGGCACCACGCCGAGCTGCCGGCGGTACGAGCCCAGTTCGAAGTCGCGAACGTCCACGCCGTCGATCAGGATCGCGCCCGACGTGACGTCGTAGTAGCGGGCGATCAGCTTGACCAGCGTCGATTTGCCGGCACCGGTCGGGCCGACCACCGCGATGGTCTCGCCCGGCACGATGTCCAGCGTGACGCCGTCCAGCGCGGCCGCCGCTCCCGGCTGGGCGGTCGAGTACTGGAAGCCGACGTCGACCGCCGAGACCCGGCCGGCCAACGGCGGCGCCTGCACCGGTCGGGCGGCCGCGGGGGTCGAGGTCGGGGTGGACAGCAGGTCACCGATCCGGCTCAGTCCGACGGCGGCCTGCTGGTAACCGTCGAAGATCTGCGACAGCTGCTGGATCGGGGAGAAGAACGAGTCGAGGTAGAGGACGAACGCCAGCAACGTCCCGGCGCTGACGGCTCCGGTGACCACCCGGTGCGCACCGACGCCCAGTACCAGCGCAGCTGCCAGTTCGCTGAGCAGCGCGACGAACGGGAAGTAGAGCGAGATAGCCGTCTGTGCGCGCATTCTCGAACGGCGGTAGTCCTCGCTGCGAGCGGCGAACCCGGCGGCGTTCGTGTCCTGCCGCCCGAGCGCCTGGGTGATGCGCATCCCGGAGACGTTCTCCTGCAGGTCGGCATTGACGATGCTGACCTTCTCCCGCGCCTCCGTGTAGGCCTTGGTCGAGTACCGGCGGAAGAAGATCGTCGCGACGAAGAGCGGCGGGAGGACGGTGAAGGCCAACAGGGCCAGCCCGACGTTCATGAACAGCAGGATGATCGCGATTCCGCCGAAGGTGGCCAGCGAGACCACCGACGTGACCAGCCCGGTCTGCAGGAACGACGACAACGCATCCACATCCGTCGTCATCCTGGTCATGATCCGTCCGGCCATCTCGCGCTCGTAGAAGTCCAGACCGAGGCGTTGCAGGTGCGCGAACTCCCGGATGCGCAGGCCGTACAGCACCGTCTCGCCGGCCTTCCCGGTGACGATCAGCTGGGAACGCTGCACGAAGTAGTCGACCAGCACGATCAGCAGCGAGACCGCGGAGGCGATCCAGACCACGCTGATCACCCCCTTGGACACACCGCTGTCGATGCCGTGCTTGATCAGATAGGGAAGTGCGAGCGCGGCCAACGCATCTGCGGCGATGAGCACCAGCGCCACGATCAGCAGGGCCCGGACCGGCCGTAACGTCCGGCTCAGCGAGAGCCGGCCGAGCACCGGAACTCCGCCGACGGTCGCAGGTTCATCCTTGGTCGGCGACCGCGGGACGATGAGGTCCTCCTGGAGTTCGGGAGGTGGCGGGTCGGTGGCCGGCGGCAGCGCGTCGACCCGGGCGAGCAGTTCCGGGGTGGCCGGTAGCGACCCCAGCATGCCGCCGAGACCGCCTCCGGTTGCGCCGCCGCCACCGGCCCTACCACCGCGGCCACCGCCGACCCTGATGCCAGCGCCTCCGGCTGCAGCGTTCAGCGTCCGGTCGACGGGGCCATCAGGTACCTCCGGCCACAACTCCGGGGTGACGAAGGAGCGAGGCGGGGACTTCGAGGTTCTCAGCGCGGTGGAATCCGCCCCCGGCTCGTCCGGATCGGGGACCGCGACGATCGCCGCCGCCTGGTCGATGTGGTCGTCGTCCCCCCCGAGCAGTTCGCGGTAGGGCTCGCACCGCTGCATCAGCTCCTCGTGCGTGCCGGTGTCGACGATCCGCCCGCCGACCACCATGGCGACCGTGTCGGCCAGGGCCAGCGTGCTGCGGCGGTGGGCGATGAGAATCGTGGTCCGGTCGGCCGTCAGCCGATGGAGCGTGCTGTGGATGGCCGCCTCGGTTGCTGGGTCGACCGCGCTCGTGGCGTCGTCGAGGACCAGCACTCGTGGGTCGGTGATCATGGCCCTGGCCAGAGCGAGCCGTTGACGCTGACCGCCGGACAGGGTGAGGCCGCGCTCGCCGATGACGGTGTCGTAGCCCTCGGGCAGCGCGAGGATGAACTCCTCCGCCTCGGCTGCTCTGGCGGCCGCCCTGATGTCGTCGTCGGTGGCATCAGGGCGGCCGTAGGCGATGTTCGCGCCGATCGAGTCGGAGAACAGGAACGCTTCCTCGAAGACGACTCCGACGCTCTGCCGGAGGTCCGCCAGAAGGAACCGTCTGATGTCTGTGCCGCCCAGCCGGATCGTCCCGGACTGTCCTTCGTAGAAGCGCGGGAGCAGCAGCGACACGGTGGATTTACCGGAGCCGGAGGCACCGACCAGGGCGACCGTCGAGCCGGCGGCCACGTGCAGGGTGAAACCGTCGAGCACAGGTTCGTCGTGGGTGTAGCCGAACCACACGTCTTCCAGGGCGACGTCCAGCGGGCCGTCCGGAACCTGTTCGGCAACACCCAGCGGGTCGGTGATGGCGGCGCGGGAGTCGATGATCTCCATCACCCGCTCGACGGAGGCCCTGGCCTGCTGACCGAGGATCAGCAGGAACGACAGGGTCCTGGTCGGGGCGACCAGTTGCGAGAGGTACAGATTGAACGCCAGGAAGGTGCCAATGGTGATCGAGCCGTTCAGGGCCAGATATCCGCCGAGCGCCAGCACGCCGACCTGGCCGAGCGAGGTCATCGCGACCAGGCCCGGGTTCAGTCTTGCGGTCAGCCGGACCGCTCGCATGCGGTCGGCGTAGAGCCGCGCAGCACCCCGACGGAGCCGGCCGACCTCGCGGTCCTCCTGGCCGAATCCCTTCACCACTCGGACCCCGGTCACGTCCTCCTCGACGATCTCGGCGACCTCTGCGGCCGATTGCTGCGCCGCCCAGGTGGCCGGGAAGAGGGTGGTCCTGGTCGCCCTGGTCAGCAGGTAGACGGCGGGTACCGTCAGCAGGGCGGTGAGGGTGAGCAGCGGTGACAGCACGATCATGATCGCCAGGGACGCCACGAACAGGACCACCTGGCCCGCTGACAACGGCACGATCGCCAACAGCCCCTGCACCACCTGCAGATCCGATGACGCGCGCGACACCACCTGCCCGGTCCGCAGGGCGTCCTGGGCGGCGCCGTCGAGCCGGGCCAACGCGGCGAAGACATCCTGCCGAAGATCGTGCTGGACGTCGAGGGACAGCTTGCCGCCCGCCCATCGCCTGATGAACGAGGACACGAATCGGATCACGGCCAGGATGACCAGGGCGGTGATGATCAGCGGTAGGCCGGAGGTGCGACTGGCCTTGGCGTGGTCGATGGCGAAGCCGGTGAGCAGCGGCGTCAGGGCTCCGAGTCCAACGCCTGCAAGCGCCGAGAGACCGGCCATCCAGGTGACGCGCGGGTGCCGACGGCAGTAACCCCACAGACGCCGGATCCAGCCGATCGCAGCCTTGGGGTCGGCCGGACGGCTCTCGACCGGCGGACGCGAGGTCGGAGTGTGGGTGTCGGTCTGGGTCACGGGTGGCACTTCGCCACCGTAACCATCTGTACCGACAGTGAGGCGGGCCGAAGGCATGCACCGAGACCGACACGCGGGCCCGGTGAGGGTCCATCTGCCAGAAAGGCGCGCTAGTTGAAGCTGCTGCCAGAGGCGTAGAGGCCGACTCCGATGACGATCAGTACCACCAGCAACGCGACGGCGATGATGCCCAGCACCAGCCCTGCCATTGCCGAACCGCGATTGGTCGCCTCGCCCCGCTTGGCCCGCCCGAGTCCGACGCCGCCGAAGCAGATCGCGAGCACGCCGAGGACGAACCCGGCATAGACCGTCCAGGACAGGACGACGCCGATGATGCCGAGGACGAGTGCGGCGGTGCCGAGGCCGTTGCGCGGCGCCGGGTATCCGCCGTAGCCTGGCTGGCCGTAGGCGGGCTGGCCGTAGGGGCCCTGCGGGTAGCCCAGTTGTCCCGGAGCCGGCTGCGGATAGCCGGGTGGTGGGTAGCCGGTCACCTGGGGATAGGCGGGCGCCTCGGTCGGGTAGCCCTCGGTGGGGTAGCCCTCGGCCGGGAAGGCTCCGGTCGGGAAGGCCCCGGGCGGGTAGGCCCCGGTTGGTTGAGCTCCGGTCTGATCGCCCCCGGTCGGATATCGCTTGTCGGGCGTCGTCATCGTCGGTCGTCCCCCTCTGCTGTCGGTTCACCTGGCGTGCAGCGCACCGAGCATATCGGTGCCGACCTGCGGGTGCCGAGAATCCGACCGGCGGTCGTCGACACCGACCACCGGGCCGCAGTCGATCCGTCAGGCCTGGCCTACCGTGCGGTCCCGGTCAGCCGAGCGATGACCGCGCGGTGATCACTGCCGCCCACCCGGACCGTTCTGGTGCCGAGCACCGAGAACCTGCCGTGCAGCAGGATGTGATCGATGGGCGCGGCAAACACCGGCGGGACCCTGGCCGGCCAGGTGCCTTCGGCGCCTCGGGAAGCCCGGACGGCCGCGTCGAAACCGGGCGACACGTCACGCAGGTCCTCGTGGTCGACGGTGGCGTTGAAGTCGCCCGCGACGATCGAGTGCGGGTGGGCCCGCAACAGGTCGACGGCCGCCGACACGTCATGACGCCACCGGCCCAGGCCGACCTCGGGCATCGGGGCTCCCGGATGGACGGCCGCCAGCGTCGGTCCGCTGCCGTCGACGGGAACCGCCAGGACCGCTCCGAGCCACATCTGCGGCGCCTCCCGCTGCTCGTAGACCCCGAGTGCTTCGCTGACGAGCAGGCTGGTCGTGCTCAACGGGTTGGTGTCGTCCACGCTCGTGCTGAAGACCTGGAACGGATGACCGAGCGCCCGCAACAGCCGCGCTGTCTCGCTGGCAAGACCGGCGGTCGTCTCCGGCAGCATCACGACGGCAGCATCGGCTGACACCAGCTCGGCCGCGACGAGCGAGATGATCTGCAGTGGGGTCGCTGCTCCGCCCAGGGTGTTCAGGGTGACGACGGTGATCTCGGCGCGCCCAGGTGCTTCCGGCTTGGCCCAGCCGCGACGCGCCATGATCGCCAGTTGGCCGAGGCCGGCGGCGACGAGAGTCACTCCCGTGACGGACCCGGGTGACGGAGATCTGTTGCGTCGCCGGGACAGCAGCAGCGTGCCCGCCCCCGAGGCCAGCAGGCCGGCCGACATCGGCCCACGAAAGGAAAGTGCATGCAGCAGAACCGGAGTCGTCGACAGACCGACCTTGGCCGGGTCGAGCATGACCGCGGCGCCGGCGCCCAGTCCCAGCAATCCGGCCGTGCCCAGGTTTCGTCGATTCCCGGTCCTTTCCACCTGGCCGGTGCGCCGGGAGTTCATGATCCGCATGACGGCCAGCATGCCAGGGTGAAACGATGTGCCTGTAGAAGTTGCCTGGTTCCACGCCCGTCGCCCGCTGCCGATCGTTTCCGGTCGACGGCCGCAGATCATCCTCCGGAGGCTTTGCATGTCCGAAACCGTTGCAACGCAGCAGGACAGGGAGTATCTCGCCGCGGCCGTCGCAGCGGCCAGGGCCGGCCGCGCCGAGGGTGGTATTCCCATCGGTGCGGCCTTGATCGTCGACGGCAAGGTGCTGGCCACCGGGTCGAACAAGCGCGTACAGCAGGGCAGCGCCATCCGGCACGGTGAGACCGATTGCCTGGAGAACGCCGGACGCCTTCCCGCGAGCGTCTACGCCAGGGCGACCATGGTGACAACCCTGTCGCCTTGCGACATGTGCACGGGTGCGATGCTGCTCTACAAGATCCCGCGCGTCGTCATCGGGGAGAACCGCACCTTCTACGGGGGAGAAGATCTGCTCCGCAGTCGCGGAGTCGCGGTGGTGGTCATCGATGACGACGAGTGCGCGCAGATGATGACCGACTTCATCGCCGCCGAGCCGTCCCTGTGGAACGAGGACATCGGCGAGCGGGACTGACCCGGACGATTCCTCGTCGGGATCGGCAATGGTGCGTCAGCCGCCGATCGTCGTCAGCCACAGATCGGCGTAACGACGACCGTCGACGGCGAGCGCCACGTCGATCATCGTAGGCTTGGTGGAGTGCGGATCGGCCTTGTGGTCGCCCGTCCAGGTGCGCCGATCCACCAGGGTCTGGCCGCGGGCGAATCCATTGCCCAGCTCCACCCGGACGCCGAAGCGCTGGGTGGTGAGCCCGTCGGGATCCACGACGGCACAGACGGTTCCGGCATCACCGATGGTGGCCTCGTCCTGACCGAAGATGTCGCAGGCGAACCTGATCAGCGAACCGGCCAGCTGGGCCGCCGGGTCGAGACCGCTTCGCAGGGCGGCTGCCTCGTCCCGGGTGACCACCACGTCGTTGAAGACGTCGAGCCCGTACATGGTCACCGGGATGTCCAGGTCACCGGCCGCGGTCAACGCGATGGCCGCGGCTTCCGGGTCATGCCAGATGTTGAATTCCGCTGCGGCAGTGGCATTCCCGCCCGACGCCGATCCGCCCATGAAGATGATCCGCTCGATTCCGGCGGCCACCTCCGGGTGGGTGCGAAGCAGCAGCGCGATGTTCGTCAGCGGTGCGCTCGGGACGAGGGTGATCCTCTCACCGGTCCCGACCGCGCCCATCAACTCCCGGCGGAGCAGTTCGACCGCGGGCAACGGGCTCATCCGCCGGTCGGACGGGCGGGAGAAGCCGCCGAGCCCGTCGGCGCCGTGCACGTGGCTCGCATCCGCCGGCGGTACCAGCATCGGGCGAGCTGAACCGCGGGCCACCGGGATGTCCGGCGCGCCCGCCGCATCCAGCACGTAGCGGGTGTTCGCGGCGACCTGGTCGACACCGGTGTTGCCTGCCACGCAGGTGACCGCGCGCAGTTCGATGCCCGGATGGCGCACGGCGAAGAGCAGGGACATGGCGTCGTCGATACCGGTGTCCACGTCCATGATCACCGGGATCGGATTCATCGGGACCCGCCCGACGACCCGGTTCCGTCGGTCCGCTGCTGACGGGCGGCCCGCAGTTCGGCCTCCATCAGCCGGGTGGCAGCTCGAGCCTTGGACACCCGTTTGCCGCGCTCGATGAGGACCGCCACCACCGGGATGGCGATAGCCGCCGGGATCAACCACCACTGCCAGGAGGTCTGCAACGTGATGAGCGTCGCAGCGATGAAGAACAGGATCATCGACCCGACCAGCAGGATGTGCGTCGTGAACGGCACGTTGGACTTCAGCAAATTCTCGTTGTCGGCGCTCAGAGCACCCGCGGAGTGGCTGAAGGACGGTTGCGGATTGGTCGAACGGGGTTCGGAAGAAGGCACCAGGACAGCGTGCCACGGCTGCTCGTCGGCCCGCGTATTGCATGGCTTGGTCCTGACGCTGGAGCCCTTCACCGGCTAAGCTACTGGTCAGTAACTTACCGACCGACACACCGAAAGGCGGGGCAGGATCATGGACATTGCAGTTCTGGTCAAGCAGGTTCCTGATACGTATTCCGAGCGGAAGCTGCGGGAGTCGGATTGGGTTTTGGATCGTGATTCTTCTGATGCGGTGATCGATGAGATCGATTCCAAGGGTGTGGAGATCGGTTTGCAGTTGACCGAGGCTCATGGGGGGTCGGTGACGGTGGTGACGATGGGTCCGGATCGGGCGAAGGAGACGTTGCGCAAGGCGTTGGCGATGGGGGCGCACAAGGCGGTGCATGTGCTGGATGAGGCGTTGGCCGGTTCGGATGCGTTGCAGACGTCGGCGGCTCTTGCGGCGGCGTTGAGGACGTTGGAGGTGGACGTGATCATCACGGGCAATGAGGCGACCGATGGTCGGACGGCGTCGATGCCGGCGATGTTGGCGGAGCGGTTGGGGTGGGCGGCGGTGACGTCGGTGACTCACGTGTCGGTGGAGGGGTCGGTGGTGTCGGCGCAGCGGGTGGTGGAGGGTGGTGCGGCGCGGGTGTCGGCGTCGTTGCCGGTGGTGTTGTCGGTGAACGAGAAGGTCGGTGAGCCGCGGTATCCGAATTTCAAGGGGATCATGGCGGCGAAGTCGAAGCCGGTGTCCATCTTGTCGGCGGCGGATCTGGGGTTGGATGCGGGTTCGTTGGGGTTGGCGAACGCGTCGACGCAGGTGGTGTCCGGTGCTCCTCGGCCGCTGAAGTCTGCTGGGGAGAAGGTCACCGATGATGGTGAGGCCGGCAACGGGATCGCCGAGTTCCTCGTCGCACAGCGACTTGTCTGAGATTGCTTGTCTGAGATCGTTGGGAAAGGTCGTTGGTCATGAGTGATGTGTTGGTATTGGTGGAGCATGCCGATGGCGGCGTGAAGAAGCTGACCGTCGAGCTGTTGGTGGCGGCGGCCAAGTTGGGCACGCCGGTGGCCGTGGTGGTCGGCTCCGCGGGGACTTCGGCCGCGTTGGCCGCGCAGCTCGGCGACGCCGGTGCGAGCAGGATCTTCGCGGCCGAGTCGGTCGATCCGGGTGAATTGTTGTTGACTCCGCAGGTGGCCGCGCTGCAGGCGGCGGTTGGCGCCTGCGAAGGGCCCGCGGCCGTGTTGGTGGCGGCGACGTTCGACGGTCGGGAGATCGCCGGTCGGTTGGCGGTGCGCCTGGATTCCGGTCTGCTCGCCGACGTGGTGGACGTGGCGCTGGAGGGCGGTGTGGTGGTCGCGACGCAGTCGGTGTTCGGTGGCGCCTACACCACCCGCTATCGGGTGACCCGCGGTGTGCCGGTGATCTCGGTGCGCGGCAACGCGATCGAGGGTGAGCCGGTGCCGGTGGCAGCTCCGGACCTGGTGGCGTTGGAGACCTCGGTCGATGCTGCCGCGGCCACGACGGTGTCGCAGTGGTTGCCGGAGGAGAAGGGTGATCGCCCGGAGCTGGGCGGCGCCAAGATCGTCGTCTCCGGCGGCCGCGGTGTCGGCTCGGCCGACAACTTCCACGTCGTCGAAGAACTCGCCGATGTGCTCGGCGGCGCCGTCGGCGCCTCCCGCGCGGCGGTGGACTCCGGGTACTACCCGCACCAGTTCCAGGTCGGCCAGACCGGCACCACCGTGTCCCCGCAACTGTATGTGGCCCTGGGGATCTCCGGCGCCATCCAGCACCGCGCCGGGATGCAGACGTCCAAGACGATCGTCGCGGTCAACAAGGACACCGACGCCCCAATCTTCGAGATCGCCGACTACGGCGTCGTCGGCGACCTGTTCACCGTCGCCCCGCAACTCGCCTCCGCCGTCAAGACCCGCAAGGGCTGACCTGACCCGCGCATACAGGCTGATCTGGCCCGCGCATACAGAAGTCCCCGGCGCATATAGAAATGCCCGGAAATGGCGAAAATCCGCCCTTTCCGGGCACTTCTATATGCGCGGGTCGGCCGGGCGCGGTCGGCCGGGCGGGTCCGCCGGGCGCGGGTCGGCCGGGCGCGGTCGGCCGGGCGGGTCCGCCGGGCGCGGGTCGGCCGGGCGCGGGTCGGCCGGGCGGGTCCGCCGGGCGGCGCGCGAGCCGGGCCAGTGCGACCGGGGCGAGGCCCAGCCCTGACCGCAGCGGGAGAGGTTCACGCACTGGTCATCGGACGGACGCGCAGGATTCGGCGAGATCACCTGGACGCCTTGCACACTCTGTAGACCGTGACCACTTCAGAGTTGCTGCTCGAAACCGCCGATCCAGGTCAACCGAACGCCACGGGGTACCGCGTCACGCTCGCCGCGGACGCCATCGATGTGATTGCCGCCCAACAACTCCGATACGACGTGTTCACCAGGGAGTGCGGCGCCGTCACGCCCGGACCGGACGGGCTCGATGTCGACCGGTTCGACGATCTGTGCGACCACCTCATCGTTCGCCGTCGCAACGCCGAGATCTATCCCCGTGGAGAGGTTGTCGCCACCTATCGGCTGCTCCCACCCCACGCCCACGACACCGACCCCCGGTCCAACGCCCTCTACTCCCACACCGAATTCGACCTGTCGGCACTGGAACGACTGCTGGACAGCACGGTGGAGGCCGGCCGGTCCTGCGTGGCCGCGGAGCACCGTGGGGCAGCACCGATCTCGTTGCTCTGGGGTGGCATCGCCAGGTACATGCAACTGACCGGCTACCGGTACCTGATGGGGTGCGCCTCCGTGGGTCTCGCCGACGGGGGTGGGAATGCCGCAGCCTTCGCCGATCTCGTCCTTGACAAGCATCTCGCGCCGGCCGACCTGCGTTGCAGACCGCACCTCGAATTCGTCACCGACGGCATCCCGAGGCCGCGGCGCGCGGTCGTCCCACCTCTCCTGCGTGGCTACCTACGACTCGGCGCCGTGGTCTGTGGACCCCCGGCGTTCGACAACGCCTTCGGCACAGCCGATTTCCTGGTGCTGCTCGACATGCAGCGGCTCGATCCGCGGTATGCCCGCTTCTTCCTCGGCGACAGCTGGGCGAATGCCCAGCGGGGAACGACCGCATGACGGGCACCCTCGGGCAGGCTGTGCAGCCGAGATGCCTCTCCCCGGAGTGCACCTCGGACTGCGCCATCCGACCGACGTCCTCCGTCCCGTCGATGCGACAGGCCCGTCGGGTCAGCGCCCTTGTCGTCGCGACCGGCGTCGGCGTCATTTTCCTCGGCGCCGTGGCTGTCATCCCTGGTAGCGGGCGCGATCGGCGCGGAGCCTGGGCCCTGCAGCGGGTGTCGCGGTGGGTTCTGCGCGCCGTCGGGGTTCGACTGGTGGTGACCGGAGCCCCGCGGTCCGGACCGAGTCTGGTGGTGGGGAACCATATCTCGTGGCTGGACATCCTCGCGCTGTCCGCGTCGGCACCGATGCGGATGGTCGCCAAGTCCGAGGTGGGCACCTGGCCGATCGTGGGCGGCGCTGCGAGACGGACCGGAACCCTGTTCCTGCAGCGGGATCGGCTCCGTGAGCTACCGGATGCAGTGGCGGCCATGACGGCGGCGCTGCGGTCGGGCGCGCGGGTCCAGGTGTTCCCCGAAGGCACCACCCGGTGCGGAGGAGCGGTGAACCCGTTCCGGCGGGCCGCCTTCCAGGCGGCGATCGATGCCGGCGTGGTGGTCTCCCCGGTCACCGTCTCCTATCGGGGACCGCGGGGCTGCGCAGCCACGACGGTGGCCTTCGTCGGCGACCAGACCCTCGCGGACAGCATGCGCCGGGTGTTGTCCGCGGTGGACGTCACCGTCGAGCTCACCTGGCTGCCGGCGATTCCGGCCATTGCCGGTACCGGCCGGGACCACGTCGACCGGGCGGCAGTGGCGCGCCTGGCCCAGAACGCGGTGGCCCGCAAGCTCGGCGTGCCCGTCGTCACCGGGATCTCGGCGGTGCGAAAGGAGACGACAGCGTCACCCCGCGAGATCGTGGCCAATCCGGCGAGCACCGCGGCCTGAACACGGGAGACTGCTGCGCCGACAGCACGGTGACCCTGCACCGACCCAGTCGATCCGGAGGGTGCGAGGTCCCCAGGGCCGATCCGGAATGCGGCTCGCGCGTGGAAGGCGGAGGTCGCCGAACTGCGTGCACTTCCACCCCAGGAACCCGACGACGACCCGGCCGCGATCGCCATCCCGTCATCATTGGTGGACGCGCACTGATCCGATCAGGCGGGCCGCCGTGGTAGGAATCCAGGCGCATCCGATCGACGGGGCGGGCTAACCTCCGCGCATGGAACTTGTGGTCCGCACCATCGTCGAGTCCGAGATGACGGAGTTCTGCCGCGCCATGGGCGTTGGATTCCTCCGTCCGCCGGGCGATGACCAGGCGGAGGCCGATGCGCGCCGGGCGTCGATGTACTGGGACCGCACGGTGGCAGGGTTCGACGGCGAGACCATCGTCTCGACCCTCCGATCCTTCCCGGTCGCCATGACGTTGCCGGGCGGTGCCGAGCTGCCCAGTTCGGCGATCACTGCCGTGAGCACCTCGGCCACCCACCGACGGCGAGGGCTGGCCTCCCGGATGGTGACGGCGGAACTCGAGGCGGCAAAGGCGCGCGGTGAGGGGGCCGCCGTCCTGCACGCGTCGGAGTGGCCGATCTACGGGCGCTACGGGTTCGGCTCGGCGACCCGGGCCTGCACGCTGCTCGTGGACAGCTCCGTCGCCCGCCTGCGGGTGCCGGTGGCGGGCACCGCCGAGATCGTCGACGTCGACACCGCCAGGTTGCTGCTCCCACCCCTGTACGACGCGCACCGTCTCCGCAGCCCGGGCGAGCTGTCAAGGGACGCCAGGTTTTTCGACATCGACCTCGGACTTCTCCGTTATCCCAGCTGGGGGCCGCCGAAGCCCGGGTACCACGTGGTGGTGCGCGATCCGCAGGGCACCGTGGTGGGAATGACCCGCTACGAGCTGGAGGATCGCTGGGAACACAACCGGCCCCGGATGACGGTCAAGACCTCGCTGTTCGTCGCGTCCGAACCGCGCGGAACCGCGCTGCTGTGGCAGTACCTGACGGACATCGACCTGGTGACCGAGATCAGGGTGGAGACCAGGCCTCTCGATGACGGGCTCGAGTTACTGCTGGTCGACGGCCGGCACGTCCGTCAGGAGGATGCGACGGACCTGCTCTGGATCCGGTTGCTGGATGTGCCCGCAGCGCTGGGTGCGCGGCGCTACCTGCGCACCGGCCGCGTCGTGCTCGAGGTGGTCGACAACCTTGGCCTGGCCGGCGGACGGTTCGTCGTCGAGGCGGACGAGCACGGAGCCGGGTCCTGCGTGGAGACGGGGGAGACGCCGGATCTGACGCTGGACATCAGCACCCTGTCAGCATCATGCCTCGGCGGACGGAGCCTGGTGACCCTGCACGGCGCCGGTCTGGTGGAGGTCACCGATCGGAAGGCGTTGCTCACAGCGGACGCGATGTTCCGGGCCGAGGTCACACCGTGGTGCACCACCCACTTCTGAGGTGTTGCACCACGGTGTGCGCCGTCGGAGATCAGCCGGTCTTGCCGGCCAGCGCCACCAGGACACCGGCGAAGGCAAAGTACTTGTTGGAGCCCAGGTCCTTGATCGTCTTGATGCCGAGCTCGGCCAGGATCGTGTCGTGCCGCTCCGTCAGGCCGGCCAGGGCCGATGGTGGCGCGGCGAGGATCTCGTCGAGGGTCTTGTCCTCGAATGCCTTGTCGAGGCCCTTTGAGAGGTTCACGGAGACTGCCACGGTGTACGTCCTTTCGTGAGGTCCAGCTGCCCCGTCCGCCGTCCGACGGCCGGATCACGAAGTCTGCGCTGACGCGGTGATCCCGGCAACATCACGGTCCCGATACGGGGGCATTTCCTCTGCTGTTCACCTCGTGAGTGTGGGAACGCCGGGGAGCGGCCTACGCTGGTCGGTGATGACCTACCTCGATCACGCCGCCACCACCCCGGTCCTACCGGCAGTGGTCGCCGCGATGACGGCTGCGATGGGTCATTGCGGCAACGCGTCCTCCCTGCACACCTCCGGGCGAGCCGCCCGCAGAAGCGTCGAGGAGTGCCGGGAGTCCATCGCCACCGAACTCGGGGCGCGGCCCAGCGAGGTCATCTTCACCTCCGGGGGCACGGAGTCGGACAACCTTGCGGTGGCCGGCATCTACCGGGCCAGGGCCAAGGCCGACCCGGCCCGCCGCCGTATCCTGGCGTCGCCGGTCGAGCACCACGCCGTCCTGGACGTGCTCGAGCATCTCGAGGCCGACGAGGGCGCCGTCATCGGGTGGTTGGAAGTCGACGACTACGGCCGGGTGCACGCCGACACGTTGGCCGCGGCCATCAACGAGAACCCTGCCGACGTCGCTCTCGTCACCGTGATGTGGGCCAACAACGAGGTGGGCACGGTCAATCCCATCCGCGAGCTCGCAGTGGTCGCCCACACCCACGGCATCCCGATGCATTCCGACGCGGTACAGGCCCTCGGCCAGGTACCACTGGATTTCCAGGCGAGCGGCGCGGACGCCGTCACGGTGACGGGCCACAAGGTTGGCGGGCCAACAGGTGTCGGTGTGCTGCTGCTGTCGCGTGAGGTCGCAGTGGTGCCGATCGTGCACGGTGGCGGACAGGAGCGTGGGGTCCGGTCCGGCACTCTCGACGTCGCGGGCATCGTCGGTCTTGCGGTGGCGGTTGCCGATGCCCAGGCGCACCGCCTCGAGCGGTCCGAGTTCCTGACGGGTCTGCGGGACGAGCTGGTCGACGGCATCACCTCGATCGTGGAAGATGCTGTGCTGGCCGGTGATCCGGGTCAGAGCCTGGTCGACGGCGGACCGTCCCGTCTGCCCGGCAACGCCCACGTGCGGTTCCCCGGCTGCGAGGGCGACTCGCTGCTGATGCTGCTCGACGCCCGTGGGATCGAGTGCTCGACCGGTTCCGCCTGCACCGCCGGAGTCGCCCGGCCCTCGCACGTATTGCTGGCGATGGGGGTGCCGGAGGACGAAGCACGTGGTGCGCTGCGCTTCTCGCTCGGACACACGTCGACAGCTGCCGACGTCCAGGCGGTGCTGGCAGCGATCGGACCGGTGGTCGAGCGGGCCCGGAAGGCCGCGATGGCCGGAGCGAGGCGTCGGACGTGAAGGTTCTCGCGGCGATGAGCGGCGGTGTCGACTCGGCGGTGGCGGCGGCACTGGCCGTCGATGCCGGCCACGAGGTCACCGGGGTGCACATGGCGCTGTCCCGTCAGCCGGGGACGCTGCGCACCGGCTCCCGGGGATGCTGCACCGTCGAGGATGCCTTCGATGCCCGTCGGGTCTGCGACCTGCTCGGAATTCCCTACTACGTCTGGGATTTCAGTGCAGAATTCGCCGAGAGCGTGGTCGACGACTTCCTCGCCGAGTACGCCGCCGGCCGGACCCCGAACCCCTGCCTGCGGTGCAACGAGAAGATCAAGTTCGCCGCCCTGCTGGACCGGGCCATCGCGCTCGGTTTCGACGCAGTCGCGACCGGACATCACGTGAAGCTGGTCGACGGCGTGCTGCACCGGAGTGCCGATGCGGCCAAGGACCAGTCGTACGTCCTGGCGGTGCTGACTGCGGATCAGTTGTCCCACACCATGTTCCCGCTCGGCGAGTGGACCAAGGACCTGGTCAGGGCGGAGGCCGGACGTCGGGGGTTCGCAGTCGCCGCCAAGCCCGACTCGTACGACATCTGCTTCATCCCGGACGGCGATACCCACGGCTACCTGGTCGAGAAGCTGGGCGCCCAGCCGGGTTCGGTCGTCGACTCGGAGACCGGTGAGGTGCTGGGCGAGCACGACGGGTTCTTCGCGTACACCGTCGGCCAGCGCAAGGGTCTCGGCCTCGGGCGGCCGGCGGCGGACGGAAAGCCCCGCTACGTCCTGGGTATCGAACCGGTCAGCGGGACCGTCAAGGTGGGACCGGTGACGGGCCTGGATGTCTCGGTGATCACCGCCAACCGCGTCGTCTTCTCCACCGGGGTCGCGCCGCAGTTCCCGTTGCGCACCGTCGCCCAGGTGCGGGCGCACGGCGGCAATGTCGAGGCCTCGGTCGACCTGGTCGACGGGCACCTCCGGCTGACGCTCGACGAGACGATCCGCGGGATCGCCCCCGGCCAGACGGTTGTCCTCTACGACGAGAGCGACACCTTCGTCATCGGTGCCGGCACCATCATCAGGGCCGGCTGACCGATGACGCAGAACCCGTTGGTGTCGAACAGCAGTGCGTGGGTGACGGACCGCCCGGTCGAGCTCGTGGTGGGGACGTTCGAGGCGGGACCTCCGCCGGAGAAGCGCAGCTGGCACGTGGGGATCGCCACCGGGATCGGTTCACTGCCCGGCGATTCGCCCGACGAGGCCGCCCGGATGGTGGCCGGCGAGCTGCCCGATCTGCCGTATCTCGCGGAGCTGCCCGATCGCGGCGTCGGAGCCGACATGGTGGGCCGGACCGTCGGTCTGCTGGTGGACATCTTCGGCGAGGTGGTGCCGTCCGGCTGGCGCGTCACCCGCCGTCCGGGCCGGGATACCCGCCGGGCCAAGGACTTCATGGAGTGGGACCTCGACGCGGCCACCGAGCAGTATGCCGGCGCCGACTGGGTCAAGATCCAGGTGTGCGGGCCGTGGACCCTCGCGGCGCAGGTCGAGGTCGCCTCGGGCAACCGAGCCCTGGTCGACGAGGGTGCCGTCGACGACCTGGCCGCTTCCCTCGTCCAGGGCGTGCTCGACCACCTGGCCGAGCTCGGACGCCGCCTGCCGGGCACGTCGTTCGTGGTCCAGCTCGACGAGCCCGCCGTGCCTCTGGTGATCGCCGGCGCACTGTCGACGCCCAGCGGGTTCGGCACCGTCCGCGCAGTGGATCGGTCGCGGGTCGGACACGTGCTGGAGTCCGTCACCGACGCCCTGGCTGCGTTCCCGTTGATCGCACACTGCTGCCACCCCAACGCGCCACTACGTCTGCTCAAGGCCTCCGGCTTCGGTGCGCTGTCCATCGATTTCACCGAGATCGGGACCGCAGCGGCCAGACTCGACCCGATCGGCGAGCTCGTCGAGGCCGACACCACGCTGCTGGTCGGACTGCTTCCCGGCGTCGAGCCCAAGGGTCGCAAGAAGGAGCTGAAGGACTGGGCGACACCGGTTCTCGGGACGTTCGACCGTCTCGGGTTCCCGCGGGAGACGTTGTCGGGTCGGGTGGTGCCCACGCCGACCTGTGGCCTCGCCGGCGCCGGCGACGACTGGGCCCTCGAGGCCATGAAGTTGTCCCGCGAACTGTCCCGCGCCTTCGAGGACCTCCCCGAAGGCTGGTGAGCCTGTCGTAGCATCGGCCGGATGACCGACTGGGATGTTCCGGCTCTGCTCGCGGCCGCAGGCGCCCGCCTCGGGCGGGAACTGATCGCCGTCGGTGAATCGCTGGGCGGTAGCCATCGGTCGCTGGTGCTGCGAGTCGGGCCGGCAGGTTCTGCCGGACCCGGGACGATGTTGATCAAGGCCTTTGATCCGCTCAGCGGTGCCGACGGTTTCGCCCGTGAGTTCGCCGCGTTGACGGTGCTGGAGGGTCGGGCGGAAGCGCCTCGACTGCTGGCGTGCCTACCCGAGCACCACCTCCTGGTGATCAGTGACCTCGGACCGGGCGGATCGCTGGCCGATGCCCTTCTCGGTACCGGGCCGTCGAGGGCGGCGGCGCAGTTGCTGAAATGGGCGTCGGCGATCGGCGCGCTGCACCGCGACACCCGTGACGTGGGGGCTGCTTTCCATCAGGAGCTGCAATCCGTCGGTGGGGAGGTCCTTGTCGACCCGGAGAGCCCGGAAGCTGCGTTGGAGTCGACGGCGGACGGGCTGGTCGACCTGCTCGCCGATCTCGGGGTGGCGTTCGGGACGCCGGAGCAGGACGAACTCCGGAGACTGCGGCCGACCACCGATGCCTTCGCCCTGAGTCCGTCGGACGCCTGCCCCGACAACAACATCGAGGTCGACGGCCGACTCGTGCTGATCGATTTCGAAGGGGCCACCTTCCGTCATATCACCTGGGATGCAGCCTATCTGCGAGTTCCGTGGCCGTCGTGCTGGTGCTGCTGGCGGATCGAGCCCGGGGCCGCCGACGCTGCACTGGATATCTGGCGGGACGCCGTCGAGCCGAGCTTCCCCGTCGTGCGGACCCCCTGGTTCGAGTCCGACCTGGTCACCGCGCAGATCGGCTGGTCGATGGTGTCGACGATCTGGTTCCTGACCAGAGCCCTCGACGGCGACCCGCCCCCGGAGAATCCCCTGATGCGCGGCAAGATTCCGCCGCGGCGCTCGATGATCCAGCATCGTCTGTCCGAGGTCGTCAGGCTGAACTCGCCGGACCACCCTGCACTGACCGACCTCGCCGGCCGCTTGCTCGCCGCATTGCACGAACTATGGGGACCGACGCCGCTGGCCCTCGCGCCGGCGTTCCGATCGGTGCCGCGCGGATGAACTGGCCGCGGGTTCGGCACTGCGCGGATGAACTCATCGACCCGTGCCCCACCAGTCCCAATCCGGTCGAGTTGATCCGCGCGGGGTTGGTTGATCCGCGCGGGGCGGCGCCGACTGATCACAGGTGGCCCATGATGCGGTCGACGGTCATCAGCAGGACCACGCGGGTCGGGTTGACGCGGGGCTCGCGGTAGCGCTCGGCGTAGCGGCGCACGGCCTCGGCGACGTCCTCGGGATCGCGGGAGACCCGCACCGGCCCTTCCAGGGTCAGCCAGAAGCGGCCGTCGATCTGGCAGATCGCCCCGCGTGCGCCGTTCCGGTCGGCGTTGCGGACCTTCACCGACCCGTCGTTGGTGATCACCCGAGCCAGGCCGTGCCCGTCGAAGGTGAATCCGACGGGCACCACGTGGGCACTGCCGTCACGGCGAGAAGTGGTGAGGGACGCCAGGTGCCGCTGGGTCAGGAACTCCACGGCGGTCTCGGGCAGGGCACGGGGATCGAATCGCACTCGCCCAGCTTGTCACCGATCCCCTTTGCCCGCGCCGGACCGGGCAGGCAGGCGGCCGAACACAGGACGTTAGACCGTGACGCGCAACGGCGCCAGAGCGGCCTCGACCTTGGCCAGTTCGCCGAACATCAGGTTCGCGGCCTGGATGTTGCCGTCGGTCGGGACGAACTCGCCGTCGACGATCTGCGGGAACACCATCGGCAGGGCGACGCCCTCGGGGATGGGGAACATCTTCAGCACCGGCGCGACCTGGCGGATGTCGTGGGCGGCTCGCGCTCCACCGGTGAGTCCGCCGTAGCTGACGATGCCGAGCGGCTTGTAGGACCACTCCGCCGCGAGGCAGTCAAGGGCATTCTTCAGCGGCGCCGTCATGGAGAAGTTGTACTCGGGCGTGACGAAGACGAAGGCGTCGGCCGAGTCGACGGCCTCGGACCAGGCGATGGTGTGGGCGTGGATGTACTTGCGCGCCCGCGGGTGGTTCGGCTCGTCCAGGAACGGCAGGTTGATCTCGGCGAGGTCGAGGATCTCGACGGTGTCGAAGCCGCCGTGCTCGATCGCAGCCCGGGTGACCCACGTGCCGATCGGCAGACCGATCCGGCCGGGACGGGTGGAGGCGATGAGGACCTTGAGCGTTGCCATGGTGATCTCCTGGTGATGTTCGGCCAGCGCAGCCCCCGCGCTCGGCCCTGCGATCTTAAATTGCAATGACACGTCAACTATGCCTCTGCGAGTCTCGCATACAAGTCCTGGATCAGTAGAAGCCGTTGTGATCTGCACGACCTGCGCGGCCTGTCGGTACTGCTGGCTACCCTGCGGTGGTGAGTGAAACCAGTCCAACCCCGCCCGACGTCGTTGACATCGGTGTCCCGGCCGACAGCGCGCGGCGCCATGCCGGCCTGTCCGAGCAGATCACCGATCTCCAGTTCCGCTACTACGTACTGGACGCGCCGACGATGTCGGACGGCGAGTTCGACGTCCTGCTCGGCGAACTGCAGGGCCTGGAGGACGAATACCCCTCGCTCCGCACGCCGGATTCCCCGACCCAGCGGGTTGGCGGCGCGGGCTTCTCCACCGGGTTCTCCTCCGTCGAGCACGCCGAGCGGCTGCTGAGTCTTGACAACGTGTTCTCCGCCGACGAACTCGCGGGTTGGCTCGAGAAGACCGCGCGGGACGCGGGCGCCGAGGTCAGCTGGCTGACCGAGCTGAAGATCGACGGACTCGCCATCAACCTCACCTACGAGAATGGCCGCCTGACGCGCGCGGCCACCCGCGGTGACGGCCGTGTCGGCGAGGATGTCACCCTGAACGTCAGGACCATCAAAGACATCCCGCATCGCCTCGCCGACGACGGCGGTCACGACATCCCCGAACTGGTCGAGGTCCGCGGTGAGGTGTTCTTCCCGCTCGCGGGATTCGCCGACCTCAATGCGAGTCTGGTCGCAGCCGGGAAGGCGCCGTTCGCCAACCCGCGCAACTCCGCTGCCGGGTCACTGCGCCAGAAGGATCCGCGGGTCACCGCCTCCCGCCCGCTGACCATGCTGTGCCACGGGATCGGGGCCAGGAAGGGCTTCGACATCACCCGCCAGAGCGAGGCCTACGAGCGGCTGCGCGCGTGGGGACTGCCGGTATCCGACCACAATCTGGTGCTGCATTCGCCGGCGGAGGTGGCCGCCAGGGTCGCCTACTGGAACGAGCACCGCCACGACGTCAGCCACGACATCGACGGACTGGTGGTCAAGGTCGACGAGATCAACATGCAGCGCCGCCTCGGCGTGACGTCGCGGGCGCCGCGCTGGGCGATCGCCTACAAGTACCCGCCCGAGGAGGCCACCACGCTGCTGCTGGACATCGTGGTCAACGTCGGCCGAACCGGCCGGGTCACCCCGTTCGCGCAGATGGAACCCGTGCTGGTCGCTGGGTCGACGGTCAGCCAGGCCACCTTGCACAATGCCCAGGAGGTCGTCCGCAAGGGTGTGCTGATCGGGGACACCGTCGTGCTCCGCAAGGCCGGTGACGTCATCCCGGAGATCCTCGGGCCCGTGGTGGAGCTGCGCGAAGGACGTGAGCTGCGCGCGTTCGTCATGCCGACGCACTGCCCGGAGTGCGGGACGGAGCTCCGCCCCATGAAGGAGGCGGACATCGACATCCGTTGTCCCAACTCCAGATCGTGCCCTGCGCAACTGCGCGAGCGGGTGTTCCACCTGGCCGGTCGCGGGGCCTTCGACATCGAGGGCATGGGGTACGAGGCGGCGACCGGTCTGCTCGCCGCCGGGGCGATCATCGACGAGGGCGACATCTTCGACCTGACCGACGAGGCGCTCAAGAAGGTGCCGATCTTCTTCCGCGCCAAGGACAGCGATCTGACGGAGATGGGCCGCAAGCTGCTGGTCAATCTCGAACGCCGCAAGGATCAACCACTCTGGCGGGTGCTGGTGGCCCTGTCGATCCGGCACGTCGGCCCGACGGCGGCCCGTGCGCTGGCCGGCCACTTCACCTCGATGGACCGGATTCGTGAAGTGGCCACCGACGAACGGCAGGACGAACTGGCCGCGGTGGACGGTGTCGGCCCGACGATCGCCGCGGCCGTGACCGAATGGTTCAAGGTCGACTGGCACCGGGCGATCGTCGAGAAATGGGACAGGGCCGGGGTTCGGATGGCGGACGAGGTCACGGATCGGCCGGAGCAGACACTGGCCGGCCTGTCGATCGTGGTCACTGGGTCGCTGGTGGATTTCAATCGTGACGAGGCGAAGGCCGCCCTGCTCGAGCGCGGGGCGAAGGCTGCGGGTTCGGTGTCGGGGAAGTCGGCGTTCGTGGTGGTCGGGGAGAGCCCGGGTTCCAAGTACGACAAGGCCGTCTCGCTGAAGGTACCGATTCTGGACGAAGCCGGGTTCAAGGTGCTGCTGACGCAAGGCCCCGACGCGGCCAGGGCGATCGCACAGATCGGCGAGGTCGAGCCGGCCGGCGAGCCCGCTCCGGACGGCGTGGTTGCTCCGGCCGGCGAGGCCGACGGCACCGCTCCTGACAGCGGGGTATCTGAGCCCGCCGGGACCCAGCCGACGGAGTCGTCGTCCTGACGGCGAACGGGATCCTGATCGCCGGCACGTCCTCCGATGCCGGCAAATCTCTGGTGACGACGGGGATCTGCCGGTTCCTGGCGCGGCAGGGGCTGAAAGTCGCTCCGTACAAGGCGCAGAACATGTCGAACAACTCGATGGTCTGCCGCGACGGATCGGAGATCGGCCGCGCGCAGTACCTGCAGGCCCAGGCCGCCCGCGCGGAGCCGGAGTCGGCGATGAACCCGGTGCTGCTCAAACCCGGGTCGGACCGTCGCTCCCACGTCGTCGTGCGGGGCAAACCGGACGGTGTGCTCGAGTCCGGCGAGTTCGCCACCGGGCGGAAGCACCTGGCCCTGGCGGCCTTTGCCGCCTACGAGGAACTGCGCGACAAGTATGACGTCATCGTCTGCGAGGGCGCCGGATCGCCGGCGGAGATCAACCTGCGGGCCGGGGACTACGTCAACATGGGGCTGGCTCGACGCTTCGGGCTACCGACGCTCGTGGTCGGCGACATCGACCGCGGCGGCGTCTTCGCGTCGTTGTTCGGGACCGTCGGACTGCTCGATGCCGACGACCGCGCCTTGATCAAAGCCTTTGTCATCAACAAGTTCCGGGGTGACGAGCGGTTGCTGAGGCCGGGACTGGACCAGCTCACCGAACTGACCGGTGTGCCGTTCCTCGGGGTGCTGCCGTGGTTGCCCGAGGTCTGGCTGGACGGCGAGGACACCCTGTTCGTCGGCCGCTGGGGCGCCCGGTCCGGCGAGTTGCCGACCCGGGCGCTCGAGATCGCGGCCGTCCGCTTCCCGCGGCTGTCCAACGCCACCGACCTGGACGCGCTCGCCTGCGAGCCCGGGGTCAGCGTCACCATGACCACCGATCCCGCGGTCCTGCGATCCGCCGACGTCATCATCCTGCCCGGTTCGAGATCGACCGTCTCCGACCTGGAATGGTTGCGCCGCATCGGGCTTGCTGCCGAGGTCCGCTCGGCGGCCGCGGCCGGGCGTACCGTCGTCGGCATCTGCGGTGGCTACCAGATGCTCGCCCGGACCATCGAGGACGACGTCGAATCCACGTCAGGTCGGGTGGAAGGATTGGGCCTGCTGCCGACGACGGTGACCTTCGCGGCGCAGAAGCAGTTGGCGCTGGTCGACGGATCGTGGGAGGGTCACCCCGTTCGCGGCTACGAGATCCACCATGGGGTGGCCTCTTTCGACCCCGCCGAGCCCGACGGGCCGGCTGCCGAACCCGGCGAAGCGGCTGCGGCGGGTGGCCCGTTCCTGGACGGATGGCGGCAGGGGAGTGTCTGGGGCACCATGTGGCACGGCACGTTCGAGAACGACGACTCTCGTCGGGCCTTCCTACTCCGTGCGGCCGGCACCGCCGGCGTCTCCCTCGAACCGGCGGAACTTTCTGCTGCGCAAGGCTTTGCGGACCGGAGGGAGGCGATGATCGACCGGCTCGCCGACGCGGTGGCGCAGCACCTCGACACCGACATGCTGCTGAGCCTGGTCGCCGACTGACGACCGGCTGCACCGGCCACCCCGCGGCTGAGGTCCGGTTCTGATCTGATCAGGGGCGCGCGCATCACCCCGCCGACGTGCTGAACGAGTAGTCAGCCGTCGCTTGCTGGTAGCCCGAGACGGACAGCTGGTAGCTGCCCGCGGGCGGGGTGAGATCGCCGAGGTCCGAGCAGATGTCGGCGGATCCCGAGACCGTCCCGCCGTCTGCCTTCTGTACCTGCCAGCTCATGTTCCTGCTCACGCACCCGGTGGTCGCGGTGAACGTCAGTTTCGTCGACGTTGGCAGAGTGAAGGTCCAGTTGTCGTGCGCTCCCGGAACGTCGATCCGGCCGTTCTGGGTCGAACTGATGACCAACGGCCGCAACAGGTCCGGCCGGGACGGTTTCCAGCTGATGGTGTACTTGCCGATGCTGCCCTGGTTGCTGGTGACCAGCAGCCGGTACGTGCCGGCCGTCGGGAACACCACCCGTCCCTGGTCGGTACAGACGTCCGAAGCCCCCGTCAACGTGCCGGAATCCGGGTTCTGCAGGTACCAGTACAGCGGTCCGGAAGCAGGATCCGCACATCCGGCGGCGGCTGCGAAGTAGGCGACCGTCCCCGCGGTGACCGCCAGCGTGTAGACGTCGTCGGCGCCGGGCAGGTCGATGTCGCCGCTGACGGTTGCCCCGGAGACCAGGGGTTCGACCACGTCGGGTCGAGAGGTTTTCCAGCTCACCGTATATGCCCCGGTGCCACCCCCTGCGCTGATCACCACCAGCAGATAGGTGCCGGTGGTCGGGAACACCACGCGGCCTTGGTCGCCGCAGATCTCGGTGGCCCCGGTGAAAGTGCTGCCGCCCGGGTCCTGCAACGACCAGTAGATGTTGCCCTGGCCGGGGGGCGGGTTCACGCAATCCGCGGCGGCCGCGAAGTACCCGACGGTGCCGGCCGTGACCGCCACTGCGTAGACGTCCTTGGCGCCCGGGAGGTCGATGTCGCCGGTCGCGGTCGACCCGGAGGTGAGGGTCTTGCTCAGATCTGGTCTGGAGGTTCTCCAGGTCACCGAGAAGGCGCCGCTGGCGCCGTCGGCGCTGACCACGACGAGGTGATAGGTGCCCGCCTTCGCGAAGAGCACGCGGCCCTGGTCGCCGCAGATCTCGGTCGCCCCGGTGTACGTGCTGTGCTGGTCGTCGGTGATGTTCCACAGGATGGAGCCCTTGCCGGCCGGCGGCGGGGTACACCCCGGATCCGCGGCGAAGTAGGCCACCGTCCCCGCGGCCACGGTGAACGCATAGTCGTTCCGGCCGCCCGCGGTGACGGTCCCCCGGATGGTCCGGCCGGGCGCGATTCCGCCTGCAGCCCCGGCCGCGGTGCCGGAGGACACGGCGTCGGAGGACACGGCGCCGGGCACGACGTCAGCGGCCACCGCGCCGGTCGAGGCGAACCCGGCGTCGCCGGTCACCGAGACGTCCTTGATGCAGTCCGCCAGATCAGCACGGGTGAGGTCGAGCTGGGTGCAGATCGCCGTCGCCGACGCCAGCGCTGCTGCACTCGGCGCCGCAGCAGCGGGGTCCGGGAAGGTCGGATCGTCGAACGCGGTCGAGTCGGTGCCGGGGTGATCGGTGAACAGCGAAGCGGCCTGGGTGATCCGCCACGAGTCGCCGAACGTCCGGTAGAGCGTCTTGTAGTCCTTCAGCTGATCAATTGGAATGCTGACACCGCCCTTGGTCTCGACCGAGCCGGTGTAGGCCCCGGTGAACGGTCCGGCCAATCCGTGGACCCTGCCGTGCAACGAGTCCGGCAGGGAGGCGTTGACGTCGAGACCACGGGGGTTCGGGTAGACCCACAGCTTCGTGCCGTCGGTCAGGGTGATGGTCAGCATGGCGTCCGAGAGCACCACGACGGCCCCGTGCGGCAGCGTGAAGGTGCCCGCTCCCGGGACGGCCACACCCGGTGAGGTCACCTTCAGGGCCGTCTGGTCCGGGGAGGCGATCATCAGGCGATCGCCTCCGACGTCGACGGCCACTGCGGTGTTGACCGACACACTCCGGCTGCCCGCGGCCGGTTGCTGCCGCACCTGCACCGTCAGTGACCCGGAATCTGTGGTGAGCCAGGTGAATTCGCCGACGGCCATCAGGTCGTACCGGCCGAGGTCGGCCGTGGACAGGTGCGGGTCGCCGGTGCTCCGCGGTCCCTTTCCCGATGGCGACGGAGACGTCGGTGGCGGCTCGGCGTTCGAGTTGCTCGGCCCCTCGGAGCAGCCGAGGTCACCGCAGACCGTCACCGTCTGAGGCGAGCAGCCGAAAAGGCACAGGAAGCTGGTACTGGTCTTGGTGACCGAGCCGCCGACCGGTGTGCCCTCCCCGAACCCGATGTGCCCGCCGTGGCTGGTCTGGTTGCCGTTGTTGTCGTAGCCCTTGTCGGCGCCGCCGCTGAACGGGCCGATGCCGCCGTCGGCCGTCCGTCCGGTGCCGCTGAACGGGTCGAGTGTCGGCGGCGAGTCGGACGGTTTGTCCCGATCGAGGCAGGTGAGCCCGATCCCGACGCCGGCGCCCGCGCCGATGCCGAGACCCGAGGTGCTGTAGAGGCCGAGCTGGCCACCCGCGGTGGCCACGCCGAAGGATCCCGACGCATACGGGCCGAACCCCGCCCCGAAGTTGATGCCGAGAGAGGTGTAGTCGCACAGGCCTTCCGGGTCACGACGATTGACCGGGTCGCCGCCGACGTGCTCGTAGAGATTCGCCGAGCCACCGCCGATGGTCAGCGGGTCCGGTGCAGTCCACGTGCCGGTGGTGGTGCTGTAGTCCCGGGCACCGAACCGGACGAGATCGGTTGCTGGGTCGACGATTCCGCCTGCGTAGCCGATGATCTCGAAATCCGGTGAGGTCTCGGAGACGGTCATGCCGAGCGCTGTCCTGACGACCCGGTCGGTCAGTGCGCCGGTGGTGGCGTTGATGACGAGACCGGGTCCGCCGGTGGCGTCCGGGACCTGCAGGTAGTCGATACCGGACGCGGTCAGGTAGTCCGGTGTCGTCGAGCTGCCGGTGTAGACGAACTGCTGCAACACCTTTCCGGCGGCGTCGAGCTGCGCGGCAGGGCGGAGTGCGTCCAGGTAGACCAGCGCTCCGGTGACCTTGCCGCCCACACTGGTCGACGTCCGACGACCGAACCCGTCGAGCGAGTAGGTCACCGCGGCCTTGCCCGGTTGCGCCACCGAGAGCAGTCGCCCCGCGGCGTCGTACCGGTAGGTGGAGGTGCCCGCCGGTGACGTCGCCGTCGCCAGTTGGCCGGCGCCGTCGTAGGTGTAGCTGGTGTTCCCGCGTCGGATCAGTGCGTTCCGTCCGTCGTAGGTGTAGCTGGTGATCTTGCCGTCGGCGTCCGTGACGGACGTCAGGTTGCCGGCCTGGTCGTGCGTGTAGGTGATCCTCGCGCCGCCGGTGCTCTCGGAGGCCAGGCGACCGGCGGGATCGTAGGAGTACGAGGTGTGATCGGTCGTCGTACCGAGCGTGGTGGCGACTGCTGCGAGGCGGCCGAGCCGGTCCCGCGACGACGCGATCATCGCTACTGTCCGGCCACCGGGTCCGGTCACGGTCTCGCGGGCCTGCTCGCCGAACTGGTTGTACTCGAAAGCTGCCGTCAGGGTGCCGAGGGTCCGGCTGGTGACCAATCCAGAGGCCGGGTCGCGGACGATGCGCAGGTTGCCGGCACGGTCGACCTGGCCGGCCTTGTCGTACGAGACGGGAAGGGTCGAGCCGCCGGCGACGGCGAGACCGGTGGTGCGGCCGAGGCTGTCGGTGGTCCGCGAGACCCCGGTGCGGACAGGCCCGGAGAGCGACTCGGACGTCAGGAATCCGCCCGTGTACTTGCGACTGAGGTTGCCGGTGGTCGAGGTCAGCGTGGTGAGTCGGCCGGCGGTGTCGTAGGCGGTGGCCACGCCACCGGCACCGGCGTTGTAGGCCTGGATGCGGCCGGCTGCGTCACGGGTGATCGACAGCGTGGTGTCCGAGGTGAACTGCTTGACCAGGTTGCCGGCGGTGTCGTAGTCGAAGCCGGTGAACTGGGGGCCGCCCTGTCCGGCCGGCGCGTTCAAAGCCGCGATCTGCCCGTTGGCCCCCCAGGTCACCCGGTAGCTCGACCCGGAGTGAGTGCCGAAACCGATAACCCGGTCGGACGCGTCCAGGGAGAGATCGAACCCGGAACCGGCGGGGCCGAGCAGCTTCCTGAGCCCGCCGGTCGGGGTGAGCGACAGGGTCCGGACGGCTCCGGTCGGGTCCGTCACGGTGACGGTGTCGCCCGAATAGGCGTACGTCCAGACCCTGGCGTCGACCCCGGTGCCGACGGTGATCGAGGCGACCCGGCCCGCTGTTCCGTAGGTGTAGCTGATCGGTGCGGCGCCCGGGGCGGTGGTCCCGGTGATCCGGCCGGTGGTGTCGTGGACCGCGGTCGTGCGGAGACCCGCCGGATCGGTCTGGGTCGTCGTCCGGCTGGCCTCGTCGTAGGCGAACTTCCAGGTGTTCCCGTCGACCGACCAGGTCTTCTCGACGTCTGTTCCCGAGTTTGCCCGGGATCCGGTCACGGTGGTGGTGCCGCTCACCATCTTCGACACCAGCAGCGCGTCGTCACCCCAGCGGGGGTCCGGGGCGAGGGTGACCGTCGAGGTCGAGCCGTCGGCGTCGGTCAGGATCGCGTCGGATCCGTTGGCCGCCACCGACTGCGCCGTGCCCGCCGCATCCTTGTGCAACCAGGTCGTGACGGCCCCGGCCCGGGACACGGTGTCGACGATGCTGCCACCGGTGGGTGGGGTGGTGGTGACGGTCAGGGTGTTCCCGGCGAGCTCGCGCTGGTAGCCGGTGCGTGCGCCGGTGCCGTCGCGGGATGCGGCCATCCGCCCCTGCTCGTCGTACTCGGCCCTGAACTCCGTGCCCGTGCGGTCGACGAGATCGGTGACCAGTCCGTTGGAGTTGGTGCTGATCGTCGCCTGCGAGCCGTCGGGATAGCGGACGGCGGTCAGGACTGTGCTGTTGACCTGGTCGGGGGCGCCGGCGGTGAGGAACGTGCTGGCACCGCCGGTGACGTCCAGACGCGTCGGAGTGCCGTCGGTCGCCCGGACGACGGTCAGCGCGACACCGGAGGAGTCGGAGACGCCGGTCAGGCCGTGAGCTCCCCACGAGAACTTTTGCAGCGCAGCGCCTGTCGTCGCGTCCGTCACGGCGATCGCTCGGCCTTGCGCGTCGAACACGTCGACCACGGCGCCGCCGGGGTCGGCCACCATCGTCTGGCCGGAATCGCTGACCCCCATCACCTTTCGGCGGACACCGCTGCCACTGATCATCGTCATGGTGGCCGGGTCGAGCGAGTCGAGGACGGACAGGGTCCAGCCACCGAGACCGATCTTGTCGGCGGTCGGCGAACTGTCCTGCGTGCGGCCGGCCGCACGGTCGCTGGAGTAGGTCAGCGTGATGTTGCTTCCGGCGATCGGCAGGGAGAACTGCGCCACCTGACGGGCGCACGGGAGCAGTCGGAGGATGTCGCACGCGTCCAGGGCCGGGTCGTCCGGTGCCGCCGTGCCGGTGGTGGTTGTGGGTGGGGTGGGTGCGGTTGCGCCGGTCGTTGCGCCGGAGGTACCGGCTGTCCCGCTCGGGAACGGAACCGCCCGACCGCCGGTCGTGCAACCGGCAAGGACCAACGACGCCGCGACTCCCAGCCACAGCAATCTGATGCGCACCATCACGAAGAACCTCCATCTCGGCCGTACCGGCCAGGAGACAGCGCGCCGTGCAGTGATACCTCCGTGTTGTTCGAATGCTCCTTGCCTCAGGCGCGGGACGCGGTAGCGACGGCGTGATCCGTGCTCGGGTCAGGGGCCGCCCCGCTGTCCATGCCAAGGGCGAGTACGAGGGCAGCGAGGGCGAGGGCCGCAATCGCGACCACGGTGGCAGTCCAGCCGCCGGCCAGGAAGGCGAGTCCGACCACGGCACCGAGCACACTCGATCCGAGGTAGTAGGCCATCAGGTACAGCGCCGACGCCTGGGCCCGGTTCGCGGTGGCGCGGGCCGAGATCCAGCCGCTGGCAGTTGAATGCGCGGCGAAGAAGCCGGCGGTGAAGATGACCAGACCGCCGGTGATCGACCACAGGTTGTCCGGGATGGTGAGGGCGAGCCCGGCCAGCGACAGGGTGATGCCTGCGCAGAGCACTCGGCGTCTCCCGAACCGCCCGGCGCAGTAGCCGGCTGCGGTGGAGCTCACCGTGCCGGCCAGATAGGCGAGGAAGAGGTGGGAGGCGGCACTGCCGCTGAGGTCGATCGGCGCCGAGGTGAGCCGGAAGGTGAGGAAGTTGTAGCAGGCGACGAAGCCTCCCATCAGCAGGAATGCTATTCCGCAGAGGCGACGGATCCCGCTGTCGCGCAACAGGTTCCTCGCTGCAGAGAGGTGATCGCCGATGCGGGCCGGCATGGGGGTGAAGCGTCGGGGCTGGGGGAGCAATGCGACGAAGGCGAGCGTCGCCATCGCAGCGAAGGCGATGAAGACGAGCAGTGCGAACCGCCAGGACCCGAAGTCCAGCGCGACACCGGGTACCAGTCGACCGACCACCCCGCCGATGCTGTTGCCGGCGACGTAGATGCCCATCGCCGCGCTGACCTTGGACGGGTGGATCTCGTCGCCGAGATGTCCCATCGCCACCGCCACCACGGCGCCAAGAGCGATGCCCATCAGCGCCCGGCAGGTGAGCAGTTCCCAGAGTTGGTTGCTCAAGGCACATCCGACGGCCAACAGGAGTGCGGCGATCAGGCCCGATCGCATCATGCGGGCTCGGCCGAACGATTCGGCAAGGCTGGACATCGGCAGGATCGCCAGCGCCAGACCGCCCGTCGCGAACGACACCGTCAGGCTGGCGATCGTCGGTCCGACGCCGAAGGCTGTACCGATCGAGGGCAGTACCGCCTGGGTGACGTAGAGCAGTCCGAAGGCCGCTAGTCCAGCGGCAAGCATGGCCGCCTCGAGGCGCCGGACCTCGCCTCTGGTCGCGTATCCCGGTGCGGCCTGTTCGATACTCACCATGACGACGATAGGTACGCCTCATTCATACGTCCAATACATGTTCGGGGCTAGACTCATGCAATGCCGTATGAGACGTGTGGCCTGGCAGAAGGTCTCGAGCAGCTGGCCGCCGTTGCCGAGTTCGGTCAGATCACTCTGGCTGCGCAGTTTCTCGGTGTCCCGCAGCCGACACTGTCCCGCTCGCTCGCACGGCTGTCGAGAGATCTCGGAACGCCGCTGCTGCAGCGGGACGGACGAGGGATCCGGCTGACCAGGCACGGCGAGTTGCTCGCCGCCAGTGGACGCCGCGCGCTGGACGAATTGCTGGCCGGTGTTCGAGCTGTCCGGGCGGAGGCCGACCCGGACACCGGCACCGTCATCCTCGGGTTCTTGCACAGCCTCGGCCCCCTGGTGATCCCGGCGCTGCTGCGAGGTTTCAGGAGCGACCATCCTGACGTGGCCGTGCGACTGGTGCAGGACTCCGCCGGCAGTCTCCTCGATCGGATCCCCAGCGGTGCAGTCGATCTCGTACTGGCGGCGCCGGTACCGGTTGACCAGCGCTGGGAATCCCGGCCGCTGGCCGAGCAACCGTTGGTCCTTCTGGTGCCAATGGGTCACGTCTTGGTCGGGCGGGGGCCGGTGCGGCTGAGCCAGCTCGCCGGCCAGGACCTGATCACCCTGGCCTCCGGGTACGGCGTCCGCACCATCACCGATCGGTTGCTGCGCGAGTCCGGAGTGCCGCTCCGGTATGCCTTCGAGAGCCAGGAGATGACCACGGCCGCCGGCCTCGTCGCCGCCGGGCTCGGCATCGCCATCCTGCCGCCCGGTAACGAGGTACCGGGGACCCGCCAGCTGAACCTGTCCGATGCCGGCGCCTCCCGTGTTCTGTCCCTGGTCTGGTCGGCCGACCGGCTGCTGTCGCCGCCCGTCGCGGAACTCCGCGACCATCTCTTCGCGCACGCACCGGAGATGCTCCGGCCCTGACTTTGTCGTTGGTCCTTCGTCGGTGCCTGGGGCCGGGACGACAAGGGGCCGGAGTTGCTCTCTTCGCACCATGACAGCAGGTAACGCCTTCGGCTTGCTCCCCGGCTTGTTGTCAGTAGCCAGCTGTCCGAGCCCTCAGACCATCGACCCGAGCTACGTGGTAGGACAATCAGCTTGCAGCAGAACCCTTCCTTTATCGACTTCAAACGACTAGACTCGAACTATTGTACGAAGGAATTCAACGGTGATCCGATGGAAGGGGCGTTGAGATGGCGACGGTACCGGATGACCACGACAGTCCCGCCACGCCCTTCGAGTCTGCCAGCAACGACAGTGCCGCTGCACCCTTGGAGCAGGTTCCAACAACGGCACCCGAACCCGCTCCGACCCCCGCCGCCGTACCGGTTGCGGACACCTTCGAATGGGTCACCTCCGCTGTCCCGGCAGCGCTGTCGCCGTCGGAACTACCGGATCTGATCGTCGCGGCGAACCGGCTGATCTCCCACCTGCAGGCCGTGCAGATCGCCGCGGTCGCGGAGTTCGCCACACCCGGACGGTGCGGATCCATGACGAAGCTGATCGCCGGGTTGATCGACCACACCGGGTTGGCGAACCGCCCCGGTGGGCTGGTCGACCCGGAAGCGATGAATGTGCTGATCGCCGAACGGGCCAAAGACATGGCCGCCGCGGAGATCAGCGCCGCCCTGCACCAATCGCCGCTGGGCGCCGCCCACCGGGTATCCGCCGCCGTCGAACTGGTCGAAGAACTCCCCGCCACCCTCGCGGCGTTGAAAGCCGGGCGGATCGACCTACCCCGGGCCCGGATGATCGCCGAACGCACCGCCAACCTCGACCCCACCCTGCGCACCGCGGTGGAAGCGAAGATACTGCCGCTGGCCGAAACCCGCACCCCGGGACTGCTGCGCCCGATGATCGACCTCCGCGTCATCCAGGCCGACCCCACCGCGTCGAAGAAACGGGCCGACCAAGCCCGCAAAGACCGGTTCGTCGACCACACCCCCAGCGTCGACGGCATGGGGATGATCCGGGCGCACCTGACCGCCGAAGGCGCCGTCGCCGTGTTCGACCTGCTCGACCGGATCGCCAAGGCCACCGTCGGGATGGACGAACGGGGCATCGCCGCCTGCCGCGCCGACGCCCTGGTCGACATGTGCCTGCAGATCCTGGCCAACGGGTTCGTCGACCTCCGCGACACCTGCACCCCGGAGGATTCCACCGAATCGGACGACCAGGCCACCTCCCCCGGAAACGCAAACCCCCACCACCGACCCCGACGAGAACCCCGCCGGCACCGAGCCGGCCGACCCTGCAGAGCAGGGCACCTCAGCCGAAACCGACACTCCGACCACAGACCTCGACGAGAACCCCGCGCCGGCACCGAGCAGAACCAGGACCCGACAGCTCATCCCGGAGCGGCGAACCCGGCTCAGGAGAACGATGCGGCCGCGGCGTCCGTCGAGGTTGCGGTGCCCGCCGCGGCTCAGCCAGCACCGTCCCCGGCCGCCGAGCCAGCCGTTCCCGTTCCTGTTCCTGTCGCGCCGCAGCCGATCACCGCGCAGCCGATCACCGCGCGGCCGGGCCGGAAACTGTCGAAGATCACCAAGCACCACGGCCGCGGCGCCCACTTCAACCTGACCATGAGCCTGGCCGCCTTCACCGAGTCAACCAGGACCCCGCCGAACTCACCGGACACGGATTCCTGCCCGCCCACCTCGCCCTCGCGATGAAAACGTCCATCCGAACCCTCGCGGTCATCGTCGTCAACGAACACGGCCACGCGATGGCCGTCAGATCCACCGCCTACATCCCCACCCAGACAGTCACCGATCAGGTACTCACCGCCGCCGGGACCTGCCGCTTCCCGTCCTGCCGGATCCCCGGACCACTGAGCGACCTGGACCACTGAGCGACCTGGACCACCGAGAACCCTTCGACCACCAACACCCAGAACGGGGTGGGCAGACCGACGCGAAAAGTCTCGACCCGCTGTCCAGACACCACCACTTCCTGAAAACGTTCACCGACTGGACCGCCACCCGCAGCGCCGACGACGGCCTGACCATGCTGTGGACCAGCCCCACCGGCCACCACTACGTCGACCACCCCAAAGAATTCGCCATCCCCGACCACGAACGACCAGATCCCCCCGACGAAAACAGCCCGCAGGAAACGACTGTCGGCAGCGACCCCGACACCGACCACCACGACTGCTGCCCCTGCGCGCGCACGTCCCCGGTCATCCTCGACGGCGGCAGCACCGCACAGAGTCACGCCGAACAAACCAAAATCCTCATCGCACGCCGCGACGCCACCGAAACCGAGAACACCCGCCTGCTGAAGGCGCAACGGATCAAACTCGACCACCGCACCACCTTCATCCACCGCCTCGGCACGGACACAGACCCCCGGCCCGCCGACGAAGACGACGAAGACGACCAGGAGACGCAGGAACAGTTCAACGCCCGCATCGAAGAAGACATCGCCGCCGCCGGCTCCTACGAACGGTTCCGCACCCAGAACAACAACACCCTCAGACGCTTCGACCCCATCGCCTACGGCCTACAACTGGCAGCCGACAAAGCCCGCCAATACCCCGACCCCGACGAACCACCGTTCTGAATCTCCGCTCCCGCGGCCAGGCGGCGGGGCCAGGGTCGGCCGGTGACCACAGGCAGACGGTCAGTTCTCCGGGAGCATCTTGAAGTCCCGCTTGACCTGTCGGTACCAACCCATTCCCGCGATCGGCTTCTTCCATCGGCCTTTCATGTCGTTCAGGGCGCTCTGGTGTTCGGTGTCCCCGGAAGCAACGATCTCCTTGAGATGCGCATCCTGCGCCTTGATGATCTCGTCGCCGCTGCTCGCACTGAGCGACAGATCGCAGGGACCGCCGAGTTGCTTGCAGGTCATGGTTTTCATGAGTTTCGTCCTTCTGATCGGCGGTCCGCCTGAGAGCGGACCGAGCGTGAGGCGACGCGCTTTGCGCCCGACATGACACTAGGCACGTCGGTACCCCGCTGCTTCTCTAATCCTGATCAGTGTTGAACTCGGGAAACGGATCGGTCGTGGGCTCCCCCCCGACGTCGACAGGCGCCTCCATGAGCGCCAACATGCGCTTGGCCTCGAAAACGGAGGCATCGAAGCCCTCGTCCGGATCGCTGACAACCCGCTGAGTTGCGATCGCGTGGACGCGGACGTTCTCGTTGCTCTGGGTGGCTGCCGCCGCCAGAGCCGCGCCGACTGCGGCCTCACCCAGACCGGCGAAGGCGCGGCCGAGGCTCAGTTGGACGTCCCGGTCGCCACGTCCCAATTGGGTCGTCAATGTCGTCGCCAACCCGGCTTTCCGTTCCATGGGAACGAGAGCGACGGCGGCACGCCACGCGCTGCGGGCCACGTCGTCATCTGGATCCTGCAGCAACTCAGACGTGATGGCGGACCATCCGCGCGGGTCGCCGATTTTTGACAAGGTATGCAGCGCTTGACTTCGGGCCTGGGCACCACCCACCTGGACTTCGCCCAGCAGAAGAGGAACGGTCACCTCGGGGCTGTGGCGGACCAACGCCCAGGTGAGCATCTCGCGTACGTAGAAGTCGGGCTCGTCGGCGCACTGAGACACGAGAACCTCGACATAGCGTGCGTCCGGCCTCGTCCCGACAGCCAAGGTGGCCTGCAGCCGCACAGATGGGTCGGGGTCGTTCAGCCCGTACTGCAGGCCGTCGGCTGCCAAGGCAGGAGGTTGTGCAGGCACACATCCACCCCTCTCGACAAGATGGCGCACTCGTTCTCAATGGCAAGTCGCACCCGTTCGGCCACGGCCTCCGCCCCAACTACGCGCCAGCATCCTCGAGATCACCCTCGACGTCCAGGTAGACCAGGGCCATCTGGTCGAGAAGGTCGGGGTCGGGTTCGGCCCAGAGGCCGCGGTCGGCAGCTTCGTTGAGTCGTTCGATGATGCCGCGCAGCGCCCAGGGATTCGCATGACGCAGGAACGCCTGGTTCTCCTCGTCCAGCGTGTACGTCTTGGCCAGCGTCTCGTACATCCAGTCGGTCACGACCCCGGCTGTCGCGTCGTAGCCGAAGAGGCAGTCGACCGTCGCGGCGAGTTCGAAGGCACCCTTGTAGCCATGGCGGCGCATCGCCGAGATCCACCGCGGATTGACCACTCTGGCCCGGAAGACGCGTGCGGCCTCCTCGGTCAGCGACCTGGTCTTGACCGCGTCGGGGGAGGTGGAGTCGCCGATGTAGGCCTCGGGGGCATTGCCGGTCAGCGCCCGGACGGTGGCGACCATTCCGCCGTGGTACTGGAAATAGTCGTCGGAGTCGGCGATGTCGTGTTCGCGGGTGTCGGTGTTCTTGGCGGCCACCACGATGCGGCGGTAGTTCGCCTCCATGTCCTCGCGGGCCGGCCGTCCGTCGAGTTCCCGACCGTAGGCGAAACCGCCCCAGGCCGTATAGACCTCGGCGAGGTCGGCGTCGTCACGCCAGTTGCCCGACTCGATCAGCGGGAGTAGTCCGGCCCCGTAGGAACCGGGCATGGAGCCGAAAATCCTGGTGGTCGCGCGCCTTTCGTCACCGTGCTCGGCGAGGTCGGCCTGCGCGTGGGCCCGGACGTAGTTTGATTCGAGCGGTTCGTCCAGCGCCGCGACCAGCCGCACCGCGTCGTCCATCATGGCGACCACATGCGGGAAGGCGTCGCGGAAGAAGCCGGAGATCCGCACCGTGACGTCGACGCGTGGACGCCCGAGCTCCTCCAGCGACAGCACCCGCAGGTCGGAGACGCGACGGGAAGCCTCGTCCCAGACAGGCGAAACACCCATCAGGGCAAGCACTTCGGCGATATCATCACCGGAAGTGCGCATCGCCGAGGTGCCCCAGACCGACAGTCCGACGGATTTCGGGTACTCGCCGTTGTCCTTGACATAGCGCTCGACGAGCGAGGCGGCCATGGCGGATCCGGTGTCGTAGGCCAATCGCGAGGGGATGGCCTTCGGGTCGACGGAGTAGAAATTGCGGCCGGTGGGCAGCACGTTGATCAGCCCGCGCAGCGGCGAACCGGACGGACCGGCCGCGACGAAGCCGCCGTCGAGCGCGTGCAGGATCGAGGTCAGTTCGGCGGTGGTGCCGGCCAGCCGGGGGACCACCTCGTCCGCGGCGAACTGCATCACGGCGAGGACAGACGGATCGGAGTCGGGCATCAGCGAGGCGACGACCGACGGCATCGCGGAGGGATCCCAGTCCACGGCCTCGGCCGCCAGCACCAGCGATCGAGCCTGGGCCTCGACGGCGTCGACGGCGGTCAGTTCGGCGCCGTCCTTCAACCCGAGCGCGGCCCGCAGGCCGGGGAGCGCGTTGGTCACCCCGCCCCACACCTGGGTGGCCCGCAGCATGGCCAGCACCAGGTTGACCCGCGCCTCGCCCACCGGCGCCTGACCGAGAACGTGCAGACCGTCACGGATCTGCATGTCCTTCACCTCGCAGAGCCAGCCGTCGACGTGCAGGATGAAATCGTCGAGCTCGGTATCCTGCGGGCGGCCGGCCAGCCCCAGATCGTGATCCATCTTGGCCGCCTGGATCAGCGTCCAGATCTGCGCGCGCACCGCGGGCAGCTTGCCCGGGTCCATCGCCGCGATGTTGGCGTGCTCGTCGAGAAGCTGCTCCAGGCGGGCGATGTCGCCGTAGGACTCGGCGCGTGCCATCGGCGGCACCAGGTGGTCGACGATGGTGGCGTGGGCCCGGCGCTTGGCCTGCGTGCCCTCCCCGGGGTCGTTGATCAGGAACGGGTAGATCAGCGGCATGTTGCCGATCGCCGCGTCGGTGCCGCAACTCGCGGACATGCCCACGTTCTTGCCCGGCAACCATTCCATGTTGCCGTGCTTGCCGAGGTGCACGACGGCGTCTCGAGTGCACCTCCGACCCCGACGACACCAAGGAGGTCGCGGACGTCGTGACGCTGGCCAACACCGTCGTGGCCAAGCTCTGAGGCCGCTGCTGGGTTGGCCTTGATCGGTCACAGGATGCGGTGCCCCGCGGCGCGGACGAGGACCGTCGCCCACGTCCGATAGGGTTTCCAGGGCTCGGCGATCTCACGGAAAGTCTCGGGTGTGCATGGCTTCGCCAGCCCGTACAGCTGGGTGATCAAGTCGAGGGCCATCGGCTCGTCAGCCGGGAGGACGTCGGTGAAGCCCGTGGCCCTGATGGTGATCAACGAAGCGTAGAAGGGCCCGATCCCGTTGATGGCCTGCAACTCGCGGGCCGCCACCTCCGGTCCGAGGGCCTGGAGTCGGCCGACGTCCAACAGCCCGTCGAGGGCGGCACGGGCGACCCCGTGCATGCGGTCGAGCTTGTCCGGCGGCAGGCCGGGGAACTCCACGATCCTCAGCAGTCGTTCCGGGGTGGGTAGGGCGGCCAGCGGTTTGCCCGCCAGTTCGAAGACCTGTCCGTGGGCTTCGGACAGTCGGCGACGAACCTCGGCCATCTGCTTCGCCGGTCGCCGCGCGCTCAGCACAGACCACACCGCCGCCTCGTAGGGCGAGTGGAACAGCGGCGGTAACAACCCGGGCGCCGCCTTCTGCAGAGCGCCGATCACCGGATCGCGGGCGCCGACGTCGGCGAAGCCCGACGCGTCCTGGTCGAGCGAGAGCACCCTGGCGACCTGGACGGAGATCGCATCGATGTCCCCGCTGCCGCCGTGGACCTCGCCGTGCACCCCGGCTTCGTCCTGGGTCACCACGACCCCGACCTGATGTTGCAGATCGTCCTGGCAGAACCCCAGCCTCATCACGCCGTCGAAGATGTCCGAGTGTCGCTGGCCGAAACCGAACTCGACCGACTCCCGCAGCGAGTACGTGCCGGTCGGGACGATGGTGAAGGTGTCCATGCCGACCAGTGTGACGGCGGGCACCGACAGTGCCCTCCGACCAACGTTCTGCGGCGGAACAGGATGGTCACAGGGAACTCGAAGTCTACGAACACTTGAATCCGCGGATGGCTCCGTCATGGTCGGAGGAACTCAACGAGCCGCCAGGCCCGGACGCCGAGAGGACCAGCCTCACCTCCGACGACGTGTTCTCCGACGACGGGGGAGTCCATCAACTGGCCACCACGACGGGCAACGTCACTGACGGGTACGTGGCTGCGCTGGCCGTCGGGGTCTGACCGGCGGACACTGATCCGATGGCCTACGACGAGGAACTGGCAGAGCGCATGCGTGAGCAGATGAGCGGTCAGGCCGGCCTCACCGAGAAGCGGATGTTCGGCGGGCTGGCCTTTCTGATCGACGGTCGCATGGCCGCCGCCGCCGGCAGCCAAGGCAGCATGCTGCTCCGGGTGCACCCGGACGACACCGAGAGGCTCGTCGCCGATGAGCATGCCACGCGCTCCCGGATGCAGGGCCGAGAGATGGACGGCTGGCTGGCGATCGACTTGCTCGGCCTGCAGACGGACGAGGACCTGGAGCGCTGGATGGCACACGGGATCACCTACGCCCGTTCGCTTCCGCCCAGGAGGTAGATGCGGCCCGGCCGAGACAGCAAGCAGTCCCGTACCGGAGGCGATGATTACTTGGGTACGGGACTGCTTCAGAGCTGTTGTTCAGGCGGCGATCTCGGCGCCAACCCTGGTGTCGACAGCGACGGCCGGCTCCAGCGCAACCGCCAGGATCTCGGCGACGTCGCTCACCGGGATCACGGTGAGGGCCTCGAGAACCTCGGCAGGCACGTCGTCCAGATCCGGCTCGTTCCGCTTCGGGATGAAGACGGTCGTGACACCGGCCCGCTGCGCGGCCAGCAACTTCTGCTTGACCCCACCGATCGGCAGCACCCGGCCGTTCAGCGTGACCTCACCGGTCATCGCCACATCGGCACGGACGTTGCGTCCCAGCGCAAGTGACGTCAGCGCGGTCACCATGGTGACGCCGGCGGACGGACCGTCCTTGGGCACGGCTCCGGCGGGAACGTGCAGATGAATGTTGCGCTGCAACGCTTCCGGCGAGATACCGATCTCTCCGGCGTGAGCCTTGATGTAGGAGAGGGCGATCTGCGCCGACTCCTTCATCACGTCGCCGAGTTGGCCGGTCAGCTTCAACTGCCCGCCGTGTCCCGACTCCGACTCCACTGCGTTCGCCTCGATGAAGAGAACATCCCCACCCAGGCCGGTGACGGCCAGACCTGTTGCCACACCGGGCACCGCGGTCCGCTCGGCCGTTTCCGGCGTGAAGCGCGGACGACCCAGCAGGTCCTTCAGCTGCGGCTCGTCCACCTCGATCGGGCTGGTCGCAGCTGCTGGATCCGGACTGGCCAGCCGCGCCGCCACCTTGCGAAGTGCCTTGGCCAGCAATCGTTCCAGCTGACGCACGCCCGCTTCCCGGGTGTAGTCGGCTGCGATCTTGTGAAGGGCAGCGTCGGTGATGGTGACGTCGCTGGTCTCCAATGCAGCACGTTCCAGCTGCCGGGGCAGGAGGTGGGTGCGGGCGATCGCAACCTTGTCGTCCTCGGTGTATCCGTCCATGGTGATCAGTTCCATCCGGTCCAGCAGCGCGGACGGGATCGAGTCGATCACGTTGGCGGTGGCCAGGAACAGCACGTCGGACAGGTCGAGATCGATGTCGAGGTAGTGGTCGCGGAACGTGTGGTTCTGCGCCGGGTCCAGTACCTCCAGCAATGCCGCCGCCGGGTCGCCCCGGTAGTCCGCGCCGACCTTGTCGATCTCGTCGAGGAGCACGACCGGGTTCATCGAGCCGGCCTCGGTGATGGCCCGGACGATGCGGCCGGGCAGCGCGCCGACGTAAGTCCTGCGGTGGCCGCGGATCTCGGCCTCGTCGCGGACGCCGCCGAGCGCAACCCTGATGAACTTCCGGTCCAGCGCCCTGGCCACGCTCTCGCCGAGCGAGGTCTTGCCGACGCCGGGAGGTCCGACCAGCACCATGACGGCGCCCGAGCCACGACCGCCGACGACCTGCAGGCCACGGGAGGCGCGCCGGCCACGGACGGCCAGGTACTCGACGATGCGATCCTTGACGTCGTTCAGACCGTGGTGGTCGGCATCGAGAACTGTTCGGGCATTGGCGATGTCGGTGTCATCTTCGGTCTTGACGGCCCACGGGATCTCCAGCACCGTCTCGAGCCAGGTCCGGATCCAGCCGGACTCCGGGCTCTGGTCGCTGGCCCGCTCGAGCCGGCCGACCTCGCGCATCGCGGCTTCCCGGACCTTGTCCGGCAGATCCGCAGTCTCCACGCGGGTGCGGAAATCGTCTGCCCCATCGGGCTCGCCCTCGCCGAGCTCCTTGCGGATGGCAGCAAGTTGCTGGCGCAGCAGGAACTCCCGCTGGCTCTTCTCCATGCCCTCGCGGACGTCACCGCGGATCTTGTCCGCGACGTCCATCTCGGCCAGGTGTGCCTTCGTCCACCCGATGACGAGTTCGAGACGCTTGTGCACCTCGGGGGTTTCGAGCAGCTGCCGCTTCTGCTCGGACGTCAGATACGGCGCCCAGCCTGCGGAGTCGGCGATCGTCGCCGGATCGGTCATCTTCTCGACCGTGTTGATGACCTGCCACGCGTCCCGCTGCTGCAGGGTGGCGATCACCAGAGACTTGTATTCCTTGGCCAGGGCCCGACTCTCGTCGGTATCCGGCTCGTCCTCGACGAGTTCGGCAGCGACCCAGAGCGCAGCACCGGGACCGGTCACGCCGGTGCCGATCTTGGCGCGCCGTACGGCCCGCAGAACGGCAGCCGGAGCTCCGCCGGCCAGCTGGCCGACTTGCTCGATGGTCGCGATGACGCCATAGGTGGCGTAGCGGTCCTTCAGACGTGGAGCGATCAGGAGCTCGCCGAGATTGCCGTCCTTGTCGCCCTCGCGGGTCGAACGGGCAGCATCGACGGCCGCCTGGGCGGATTCGTCCAGCTCGATCGGGACTGTCATCCCAGGGAGGACAACGGTCTCGGTCAACGACAGCACCGGGAGGTGTTGGATATCAGTCATGTCAGTCACCCTTCAAACTTGAGCGTGTCTGACTCAAGGCTGGACGACTCCGGTTTGTTCCCAGGGTGATTCCCGCTTCGCCGTGGGCGAAAGCGAATCTATGCAAACCGCCGGCGGTGGCAATCCGTCAGGCGTGCTGGCATCTGGTGTGGTCGGCGCCACCATCTATGCCGGAATAGCTTGCCGGGCAGGACGGCTGTGCTTGGGGTCGGCGCGCCGCGCCGGATTTCGTACCCTTCTGCTTCGTTTGGACCTACCCATGGATCTGTTCAGCCCCGTCACCCTTGGCTCGCTCAATCTGCGCAACCGGATCGCGATGGCCCCTCTGACCCGAATGCGGTCCGGCGCGGACGGCGTCCCCGGCGAGCTGGTCGCCGAGCACTACGCCCAGCGCGCCGGTCTGGGACTGCTCGTCACCGAGGGCACCTACCCCAGCACCGAATCACGCGGCTATCCGGGACAGCCGGGCATCGTCACCGCCGAACAGGCCGCAGGCTGGGCCAAGGTTGCCGATGCGGTTCACGATCGCGGCGGCGTCCTGGTGATGCAGGTGATGAACGCCGGTCGCGTCTCCCATCCCGAGGTCACCGGAACCGACCGGATCGTGGCCCCCAGTGCCATTGCCATCGACGGCGAAGTCCACACCCCGACCGGCAGTGCCCGGTATCCGGTGCCACACGCTCTGACCACGGCCGAGCTGGCCACCGTCAAGCAGGAGTTCGTCGACGCTGCCCGCCGGGCCGTCGATGCCGGCCTTGACGGGGTGGAAGTGCATGCGGCGAACGGCTATCTGCTGCACGAGTTCCTGTCTCCGGCGTCCAACCAGCGCACGGACGGCTATGGCGGCAGTCCGGCCGAGCGGGCCCGGTTCGTGGTGGAGGTGACGTCAGCGGTGGCTGCCGAGGTCGGCGCCGGCCGTGTCGGCATCCGCATCTCCCCTTCGCACAACATCCAGGACGTGGCCGAAACCGACGCAGCAGATGTGTCGGCGACCTATGGGGCGCTCGTGGAAGGGCTGGCCCCGCTGGGTCTTGCCTACCTGAGCGTTCTGCACCGTGAGCCGGAGTCCGATCTGGTCCGAAACATCGCGACCGGCTTCGGAGGGTCGGTCATGGCGAACACCGGATTCAGCGCGATGACCACCCGCCAGGAGGCGCACCACCTCGTCGACCAGGGGCTCGCCGATGTGGTGGCCGTTGGTCGTCCGGTGATTGCCAACCCCGACCTGGTCGAGCGCTGGGCCGATGACCTTCCGGAGAACGAGCCCAACGCCAGCACCTTCTACGGCGGCGGCGCCGAGGGTTACACCGACTACCCGCGCTTGGCCGGCTGAGTGAACCGGGCCGCGGCTTTCCCGCCGCGGCCCGGGAGACCTGCCCTAGCCGAGGTACCGCAGGACGACATTGCTGGACGCTCACGGCCCAGGCTCCCCGGGGTTCGGTGCTCACACCGTCCTCATTTTGTCAGCCGATCAAGAAGAAGGGCGAGGTCGGCTGCGGCCAAACCGTTCTCCAGCAGGAACGCGGGCATCGTCAGCGACGCGATTGTCGCAGTGAGCGATTCTTGGACGTTCGTGTCGTGCTGCTCCAGCAGGCGTTCGACCTTCCCGAGTTGATCACCGGCACCCATCGCGGCGTACCGGACCTCCATCCGTTCGTAGGTCAGGAGGTAGTCGGCGATGATCTCCTCCGGTGTCGCTCCGGCCAGTGCGAGTAACACCAGGGCCAGCAGCCCGGTTCGGTCCTTGCCGCCGGCGCAATGGAAGACGATGCAACCAGGCTCGGCGCGGGCGATCGTTCGTACCGCGGCAATCAATGGCTCCGGGTGTGTGGTCAGCATGGCCGGAAAATAGAGCGGCGAGGAGAGATTGTCGATCTTTGTCCAGTATTCGTGAAATGGGGTCCCGATCGGATCCTGTGGCACTTCGACGGTGTTGATTCCAGCCGGCCTCGGCGAGTCGTCGGGCGATATCTCATCGGAATTGCGGAGGTCGATGACGGTTCGAACCCCGTACTCCCATGCTGCCGCCCATCCCGCCGCGGTCAGCCGGGTCGGTGCCTCCATCCGGACGAGAGCACCCAACCGGATGCCGCCCAGTCCGCCCAGATCACGGACATTCAGGCACCCTTCCCAATCAAGTTCCGATTCAGGGTTCATGTGGGTCGGACGCGTAGGGCCACCGTTGGTTGCTTGCCGCATCATCGACCAGCCACCGAGCTCACCACCGCTGCGTTTGTCCGGTCCGACCGTTCCGTGCCGCGACCTGACGTCCACCACATGGGTTGTGGGCTGCGACAGTAGGATTTCCCGATGGGGGTCATATCGGTACTGCAGAAGGTGAACAGCTCCTACCCGTGGAGCCACAATGACTTCTATCATCGTTGGATCTGTTCCGAACTTCCTGTTCGACGCGACGCGGCGTTGGACGTCGGCTGCGGTGGGGGGAGTCTCCTCGTCGAACTGAGCCCTCGATTCGGTCGGGTCGACGGTGTCGAGCCGGAGAGGGACCTTGCTGCCGCGACGGCCGCCAGAGTCGCTGCGCTGTCGACAGTTTCGGTGAGCTGCGCCGGGTTCGTCGACGTCGGCGGAATCGGCCGCTACGACCTGATCACGATGGTGGCCGTTCTGCACCACATGCCTCTCGAGCCATCCCTGGACCGCGCCGAGAAGTTGCTGAAGCCGGGCGGTCGACTCGTCGTCGTCGGATGCTATCGAGCTGAGTCGCGAGCCGACCGCGTGGTGGGAATTCTCGCGCTGGTGGCGAACCCGATGGTGGGCTTCGTGAAGAACCGGGGTAGGAGGCCCGGACGGCTGCCGGACGGAATGATGGCGCCCACTGCCGACCCGGTCGAATCCCTGGCCGACATCCGGACAGCGGCACAGGTGCATCTCCCCGGCTCACGAATCACCAGGCGTCTGTTCTGGAGGTACTCGTTGCTCCATACGAAGCCGGCGGGACCGCGTCCAAGGGTGGGAGAGATTCGAACAGGGTCTTGACACTGCACTTGCTTTTTGCAAGTGTGAACGCGGTCCAACCGGGACCACGAGAGGGAGACCACAATGACTGCGATGTTCGTCAACTTGCCGGTGACCGACCTGGAGCGTGCGAAGGCGTTCTACACGGCCATCGGATTCAGCATCAACCCGGCTTTCACGGATCACAACGCGGCCTGCGTTGTCGTCGAACCGGACCACAGCTACTTCATGCTCCTGGTCCGCGACTTCTTCCAGACCTTCACGAAGCTTCCGATCGGTGACCCGGCCATCAGCCCGTCGGTCGCGACCGCTATCTTCCTCGATACCCGGGAGGAGGTCGACAAGTCAATCGGTGACGGCATAGTCGCGGGCGGGTTGGAGCCGCAACCGGCGTCGGACTACGGCTTCATGTACCAGCGCACGGTCACCGACCCGGACGGGAACATCATCGAATTCGGCTGGATGGACCCGGTCGCCGCAGCGCAGGGGCCTCAGGCTTACGCCGATCAGCAGGCCTGAGGTCGATGGCCGCGCGCGAATACGGGCAGTACTGCGGCGTCACCAGGGCTCTCGAGCTCGTCGGCGAACGCTGGGCGCTGCTCATCGTCCGTGACCTACTCGTCGGGCCGCGGCGGTACGGGGAACTCGCCGCCGGGCTCCCCCGAATCCCGAGCAACATCCTGGCGGCGCGGCTCAAAGAACTGCAGGCGGCCGGCCTCATCCGCAGGGCGCCGCGCTCTCGGATCATCATCTACGAGCTGACGCCCTACGGCCGCGAGCTCGAGCCCGTCGTGCTCGCACTCGGGGCGTGGGGGTTCAAGGCGATGGGGGAGCCGCGGGAGGAGCAGATCATCACCCCCGACTCGATGACCATGGCGCTGCGCACCGCCTTCCGACCGCAGATCGCGGCACTCTTGCCGGCGACCGCGTACGCGGCGCGCTTCGGCCCGGCCGAGCTGCTGATCCGGGTGGATGGCTCCCGCCTGGATGTGGCGCGTGGGGACGGACCGGTGGACCTGGCCTTTGCCGCGGGTCCGGACATCCGCCGGCTCATCTCCGGCGAACTCGCCCCGGATCTCGCGATCGCGACCGGCGTGGTCGAAGTGCTGCGTGGGCGGAGCGAACTCCTCGACCGATTTGCGAACACGTTCCACCTGGCTGCGTGAATCGGCCGCGGGACGTGTAGGTCCGAATATGCCGGCACTCCACATCTGTCGTCGCCGCGCAGCATCTCCCCGATCACAAACGACCAGGTGCTCGGCGGCGACAGCAGATGCTCGGCCGCCGGGCGAAGAGGGTCGGCGGGCGTCAGTCGACCGGCGCCATGATGACGCTGGGCGGATGGGGCGCAGGATGGGTGGGATGCTGCTGCTGGTGACGGCACTGATCGCGCTCGTCGTCGTGGCCGGCCTTCAGCGTCCGAACGCGACGGGAACAGCTGTGCCTCAGGATGTTCCGGCGCCGCCGACTGTCGGTGCGTGTCTTCCCAGTGCTCCGCCGGGTGAGCCCGATCAGTACCCTCCGAGTCAGTTGCTGCCCGCTGCCACGTTCGGCCCGTGCGCCGAATTGCACTACGGGGAAGTGGCGCAGGTTCTGAGCCACCGACCGGCGGTGGCCAACGAGATCGTCGGCGGGGACGAACGTACCTACATCGGTCTGCCGACGTCGATCGAAGAGTCGAATTGGGTATCCCCGATCAACACTTCGATCGTCTGGGCCAATCCGACCGCACTGCAGCAAGCGGCGGGACAGCAATGGGTGGCCTGCATCGTCACGCCGGGCAGTAGTACGCCGTACCGAGGCACAGTCGGCCAAGCGTTGAACACCGGGCGATTGCCGGCGGTGTACTCGAGTTGTCTGGCCGGTACGGATCCACACACGCCGTTGGTTCCGTGCTCGTCGCCGCATCGATCGGAAGTGCTGGGCCAGGCCAGTCCGCGGCTGATTGCCGGCGGTCAGGCCCATCTCGACGCCATGTGCATGACGTACGCGAAGACGCTGACCCGTCGGGCCGACTTCGAGGCCGATGGCCAACTCCGCGCCAGATCCCTGTCCGAACACTTCGGGCCCTCGCCGACGGACTCGCTCGCAGGCCTGGATCCGGACTATCCGAGCTCGAACAACTCCCAGTCGACCTGCATCGTCTCGGCGACCGGGTCGCGCCTGCTGACCGCCAGCCTGCTCGGCATCGGCGACGGGCCCTTGCCGTTGGGCTGACGGACGCCGCGCATGTCGGCGTCCAGCGAGAACCCGGAACTGACCGACGCGGCTGCACCTGCGCCCACCCATCCGGCGATCGCCCGGGCAGGCTCGATGCTCATACCGATCCGCGAGGGACAACGATCCTCAGTCCTGACACGGGGCGTTGCTGGCACCCGGCGTTCCTGGAGTCCAGACGCGCGAGGCCCGCGACCTCCAGCCCCGACCGAGCGGTATCAGCTGCCGCCACGGGACGAAGGCGACCCCCGCGACCAGAACCGCAACCAGGGCGGAGACACCGCTGAAGGCGAGGACGCCGCAGACAGCCGCGCAGGACACCGCTGCGGCCAGGCGCACCGGTCCGGTCAGCAGGCGTACGCCGGCGGCGGTGGAGGCGAGGTAGACGAGGAGGAACATGGTGGTGGGAAGCACGACGAGTTGTCGGGTGTCGACCCATCCGACGCCGGCCAGTCCGAGCAGCACCGTGCCGACCACAGCGACGGCGAACTGCAGACCCTGTGCCCCTGCGAACCGGTTGCGGATGCCGATCAGATGTGGTCGGGTTGGACCGCGCCGGGGTACCGCAGCAGCATCAGTCCTGGTCGATTGCCGCAGTGCGTCAAGCATTTCCGTAGCACCGGACAGGTACGCGTTGGTTGCGGCCAGCGTCAGTGCGAGAGCGGCGATCGCTGCTGCCACCGCCCCGACCGGACCGACGGCAACCCGCAGCAGATCCGCCACCGGTGTTGCGCTGCCGGCGCGCGGCCCGAGCACCGACACCGTCGCTACGGCCAGCCCGAGGTACAGCGTCGAGGTGATCAAGAACGCCAGGGTGATCACCCGCGGAAGTTGCCGACGAGGTGAGCGCAGTCGAGACGTCATCGGTGCGATCGCCTCCCAACCGACGAAGGACAGCATCAGTGCGGTGCTGGCTGTCCCCACCGCGGACCAGCCGTGTGGCGCGAAGGGCGTCCAGTTCGCGGAACGGGCGTGGGGGAGAGCCCCGCCAACGGCGACGACCACAAGGCTCACGAGAACGCCGACCAGAACGAGTTGGACGCCCGCGGAAACCCTTGCACCGCCGTGAGTCAGGCCGATCACCGACAGCAGCAGAATCGCGGCGATGCCGACGGTCGCGGCGTGACCACCGCCGACCAGTTGTGCCAGGTAGGCCGCACCGATCAGGCAGACGACCGGCGCGCCGAGCACCACACCCGCGAGAAAACACCCACCGACCACGCGTTCTGCCCGGGGTCCGAACGCGGCCCCGGCAAAGGCCGCAGCTCCCGCCCGGCCCGGCTGGCGCCGACCCAGCGCGCTGAAGACCGCGGCCAACAGGCCGGACACGATCAGCAGACCGACCCAGGCGAGGATCGAAGCCGGTCCGGCCAGACCGGCGGCGAGGCCGGGAAGAAGCAGCACACTCGGTCCGAGAAGTGCGCCGACGTAGAGGGTGACCGCGCGACCTGTGCTCAATTCGTTCATAGGATCAGTCTTGCGAGAACGGCACCGAACGCGCTGCCGAATGTGCCGTAGAAAGCAGGGTTCGGTGCAACGATCCACCGGCAGATGCTGGTTAGGATGCAGAACATGCCGGAAAGCGTCTTCGACAAGACCGATCGAACCATCCTGACCATCCTGCAGAACGAGGGCCGGCTGGCAAACGTCGACCTCGCCGAGCGGGTGTCCCTGTCACCTTCGTCCTGCCTGCGGCGGACCAAGGCCCTCGAGGCGGCCGGCCTCATCGCGGGCTACCGCGCCGAACTCGACCGGAAGCGAATCGGGCTCGGTCTGACCGTTTTCCTGTCTTTGCGGGTCAACCAGCACTCCCGTGCGACGTCTCGACTCATCGAGCAGGAGCTCACCTCGATCCCCGCGGTGGTGGCCTGTCACGTGGTCAGCGGCGAGGCCGACTTCCTCGTCGAGGCCGTCGTTCCGGATCTCGGCGCGTACGAATCGCTGCTGCTCGATCACGTCCTGGCCATCGACGCGATCACCGACGCCCGGTCCAACTTTGCGATCCGGACCGTCCTGAGCCGTGGGTCGCTGCCCGTCGACACCGTGCGCTGATCCGATTCGATCCGACACCGCGTGCTGATCGGGCACCGGAGGGTGCGGTTAGGGTGCACCTGCCAGGAGATGTGCGGATCGCCCGCTTGTCCGCCGAACCACACAGGAGAGCGCGTGAGCATCGTTCTGCACGACGAGCGTCAGGAAGTCGTCGAAGCCTGCCAATACCTCAGCGACAACGGACTTGTCGTCGGGACCGCCGGCAATGTCTCGATTCGTGTCGACGATCGGGTCGTCATCTCTCCCAGCGGCGTGAACTATCAGGGCATGACCGCCGCCGACGTGGTCGTCGTCAGCATGGACGGGACTTCGCTCGACGGTGGTCTGAAACCGTCGAGCGAGTTACCCCTGCATCTCGCGATCTACCGCGGCACCACGCATTCCACCGTGGTGCACACCCACAGCCCCGCCTCGACGGCACTCTCGACCGTCGTCGAGGTCGTTCCGGCATCGCACTACTACACGGCGCTCTTCGGTGGGAGTGTTCGCGTCGCTCCGTACGCGAGGTTCGGTACCGACGAACTGGCCCAGAACGTGGTGGATGCTCTGGTCGACAGGACCGCCGCCCTGATGAGCAATCACGGAGCCGTGCTCGCGGGCTCGCAGCTGTCGAAGGTTCTGGAGCAGGTTCCGTACCTCGAGTACATCTGCGATGTCCAGCTGCGTGCCGGGAGCTACGGAAGCACCGTCAAGGTCCTGGGCGACGAGGAGATCCAGCGCGTGTTGGCGGGTCTCATCGGTTACGGCCAGGAGTCGGCGCGGTAGTCGGCACTCATGTTGCGCCAACGGGTTCGGGCTCCGACACCGGCGGCCGCGACGACGGCGATCTTCGACAGGAACCTGGCCCGCGCGTGGCTTCCACCCATATCGCCGAGGCGACACCCTCTCTGCGTGGAATCATCGCTGCGGCCTCCGCTGTGCAATCCCTGTGAAGTAATTAGCGTGGCAAATGTATGAACTTCTTGACGCCTTCGCCGGCCAGTGATTGAATCCGAACGAATCTGTTGGGACGCGTGCGAACCTGTCACGTCTCCCGTCACGGTCGGACCACATCGAAGTGGAGTTTCTCGTGCGCACTACTGTTGCCCAGTCCAAGATGTCGCATCTGATCCACGAGTTCGGCCGTCGCCGGACAGGCAAGTCGCATGAACCATCAAACAAATGGCGCAGTCAGCTTCGAAAGGCCGGAATCTTTGGATTGGCTGTGCTGCTGCTGACCACCGTCATCAGCGCCGTGGGCGTTGCTACTGCACCGGCGGCTTCGGCCGAGACGAACGGCGTCGCGATCACGCCGCCGATGGGTTTCGACGACTGGAACGCCTTCAAGTGCTCGGTGAGCGCTGCCTTGATCGAGCAGACAGCCGATTTCATGGTCAGCTCCGGGATGAAGACCGCCGGCTACCAGTACGTGAACATCGACGACTGCTGGCTCGCCGGCGCCAGGGCCGCCGACGGATCGCTCGTCGCCGACCCGGTCAAATTTCCGGACGGCATCAAGGCGGTCGCCGACTACGTCCACGCGAAAGGTCTGAAGCTCGGCATCTACGAGGATGCCGGCACGACGACCTGCGCCGGCTATCCGGGCAGTCTGGGTCATGAAAGCCAGGATGCCGCAACGTTTGCCAGCTGGGACGTCGACTACCTGAAGTACGACCAGTGCAACATCCCGTTCGCGAACTACCCGAACATGACGCACCAGCAGATCGACACCATGCTGTACACCACCATGTCGAAGGCGTTGCTGGCCACCGGCCGCAACATGGTCTTCAGCATGTGCAACGGCACGGATTCAGCCGCCTTGCCCTGGCTGTGGGGTGCGCCGGTATCCAACCTCTGGCGCACCACGACGGACATCCAGGACACCTTCGCCAGCATGGTCGGCATCGTCGACCAGAACGCGCAGCTCGCGCAGTACGCGGCGCCGGGTGCCTGGAACGACCCGGACATGCTCGAGATCGGCAACGGCGGCATGACGAACGCCGAATACCAGTCGGAGTTCTCGCTGTGGTCGGAGATGGCGGCGCCACTCATTGCCGGTACGAGTCTGACAACTGCTTCGGCCCAAACGATCTCGATCTACACGAACAAGGACGTCATTGCGGTCGACCAGGACTCGCTCGGTCGACAGGGGCAGCTGCTGTCCTCGGTGGGTGGCCGGGAGGTCTTCGCGAAACCCCTGTTAAACGGCGATGTCTCGGTTGCGCTGTTCAATTCCTCCGCCACCGGGACCACCATGTCCACGACCGCAGCAGCCGCCGGACTCCGGCGCAGCCCGATCTACTCGCTGAAGGATCTCTGGAGCAAGCAGGTCAGCGAGTCGGCCGGCGCGATCAGCGCCTTCGTCCCGGCCCACGCGACGGTGATGTACCGGGTGTCGGTACCGAAGAGCCTTGGCTCCGGCCTCCTGGCCGCGCCCCACACGACCTTGGCGGTGGGAATCAGCGCCGATCCGATGACCACCGGTTCAGTCGCCCGGGTCACCGTGTCGCTCACCGACGACGGACTCACGCCGATCGTCACCGACCGGGTCACCCTGTCGGCGCCGGCCGGGTGGAAGGTCAGGCCGATCGTGCGCGCACGACCGGCCGTCCTGCGGACCGGGCAGCGGACGTCTTCGATCTTCGAGGTCACGGCACCCGCGGCAGCGCCGCCGATCTCGAGCATCGGGTTGACCGCTGATGCGCCGTTCAAGTCGATCGTCGGGGCTCGACGAGCGGACTCGGTGCTGACCCTGCCGTTGGTCTCGCCGGTGGCCAAGCCCTATCTGGTCGCAGATACCACCGGCACCGGCGCGGTCGTGGGCCAGTCCGGCACGCAGTTCGCAATCCAGGCCGCCGGGACGGGCGTCAGCCCGACGACGACCACCACACGAGGGACCACCCCGGCGGCCGACCAGTACGGATCGATCTATCTGCACGGCGCCGCCCACGCGTCGGCCACCGCGCAGACCACCGTGACCGGGCAGCCCGTCGGCCGCGCGGCGAAGGCCGGTCTCATGATGCGCAACGACATCACCGGTCCTGCGGGATCACCCGAAGGTGTTGTCCTCTACGTGACCGGCTCGGGCACCGTCGGGATGTCGTGGGATGCCGGTGGTGGCGCGACGGTCGACACCTCGTCCGCGCTGTCCGCCGCCCAGGTGTACCCGGTGCAGTTGCGACTCGTCCGGAACGGTGCCGTCTACACCGGTTACTTCTCGCCGGACGGGACGACGTGGACACAGGTCGCCGTTGCCACGCTTGCCACCGCTGCTGCCACCCAGGACGTCGGCGTGTTCCACACCTCGGGCTCGGCGACCACGCCGAGCGAGGCGGACTTCACCGGCCTGACGGTCACCGGCTGATCGCCCGTCCCAGCCCCGGCCGGCCTGGCTGCTGGACGTCGGCCGGATGAAATCCGGTGCGTCGATGTACTGCCGATCTGAGATCATCTGCCTCGTGAAGACTTTCGCCGGCTACGAACTCGACGATGATCCTGTACGCGTCGACCGCGATGCGCTCTGGCAGTTCCTGAATTCCGAGGCCTACTGGGGTGTTTGGCGCACCAGGGCGGATGTCGAACATCAGCTCGATGCAGCCTGGCGCGTGGTGGGTTGCTACCACGACGGGTCATTGGTGGGGTTTGCCCGTGCGGTTTCCGACGGGATCAGCTTCGCCTACCTGGCCGATGTCTACGTGCTGCGTGAACACCGCGGGCACGGACTCGGCCAGGCCGTGGTCGAGGAGATGATCGAGGCCGGCCCCGGTTCGATGTTCCGATGGGTGTTGAACACTGCGGACGCGCACAGCCTCTATGGCAAGTTCGGCTTCGTCGCGCCGGACTCGACGTCGATGGAGCGTCCCAGCCGGCGATGAGCGCAGGCCGCGAGTGATCGATCGCCGCGGCTCGGCCCTGTTCCACGAACGGCCTGCGCTGTGCACGGCAGCTTCCAGCTATTCGCGTTGCGGCGCAAGGGCTTCGTCGGCAGCCTGCCGAGCACGCTTCATGGTCTCGTCCAGATGCTCGAGAACCGGGCTGGCGGGCTGCTCCTTCGAGTCCCGTTCTTCAGCGGTGTGTGGCTGGGCGCCGTCTGCGTCGGCGATGTCTGCCTCGGCAGCGTCAGCGAGAATTTCCTGGTGTTCGTCGTGCTTGCTGTCGTCCGGCATGTGGTGGCCTCCGTGGTCGGTTCGAATTTCGTCGTTGTCGGCACGGTTCCCCAAGCGCCGCGTGATGACACGCAACGTCGGTATCACCGGCGGTTGGCCGGAGGAAATAGCGGGTACCCACGCCCTGACGGTCCTGGTCGCCGCGGCGCCGGGCCAACGGACGGGCATCTTCGAGAGGAACGCAGATTTCTGACACCAGTACTTCCGACAGGCTCCTGGAGATGCCCGCGGCGATGAGGGTTCCCGGCGTGGTCTTCTCGTCCGACCCGTCGGGCGCCGACGGCCCGGTCGGCAGCGACCTGACGGCCCTCGCAGCGCAGGTCAATGGCGACCTGGGCGCGGCTATCGCTCTCGCTCGGCTGGTCGGGCCGCGGGTGCCGTTCCCCGGCGACGGGTCGACGGAGCGGAGGTGGGAGATGCTGGCGACGATCGCCGCGGCCGACCTGACGGCGGCCCGGGTCACCGAGGCCCATCTGGACGCATTGGCCATCCTGGCCGAGGCCGGTATCGACCCGGCCTCCGATCTCGAGGAGATCGGGGCCGGAACGGATTCGACCTGGGGTGTCTTCGCGGCGGAAGGTGCCGGGTTGCGGGTGCAGGCCGCGCGGGTGAGACCCGAGGCGGGAGCGGCTCGTTGGACACTGAACGGCGTGAAGCCCTGGTGTTCGGCAGCCGCCGAACTCAGCCACGCACTCATCACCGCGTACACCGATGACGGACATCGACGACTCTTCGCAGTGGCGCTGCGTCAACCCGGTGTCAACACCGCAGCAGCAGCCTGGATCTCCCACGGGCTCCGCGAAGTGGTGTCGGGATCGACCGAACTCTCGGCGGTTCCTGCGATCCCGGTGGGTGATGACGAATGGTATCTGCGCCGCAACGGTTTTGCCTGGGGTGGGGCAGGAGTGGCGGCGTGCTGGTACGGCGGGATCGTCGGGCTGGCACGGACGATGTTCGCGTCGATGATCGAGCGGGAACCGGGTGACCTCGGTCTGATGCACCTGGGCGCGGTCGACCTCCAGTTGGCGGCTGCCCGCAACCTGCTGAGCGCGGCAGCCCATGAGATGGATGCAAGGTTGGCCGACCGCGCCGCGGGCGTGGTGATGGCGTCCCGGGTCAGGGGTGTTGTCGTCGCAGCGGCCGAGGACGTGATGCGCCGGGTCGGTCATGCCCTCGGACCGCTACCACTTGCCCAGGACGAGGTCCATGCCCGACGGGTCGCGGATCTTCAGATCTACGTACGGCAACACCATGCAGAACGGGACGAAGCTGCTCTCGGCCGTCAGATCCTCGCCGGCGACCTCCCGTGGTAGCGCCCGCGCAGGCACCACCGTTCGACCATCGGGACAGTGGCACGGCCGAGAGTGTCTGGGCCGCCAGCGATGTGCTCACGAACGCGGCGGAGCTGGATCTGACCGGGGTGCGCCGTCTGGTGGTGGTGGCCGCCCACCCTGACGACGAGAGCCTGGGTGCGGGTGGCCTGATCGCCACCGCCGCGCGGTCGGGGATCCCGGTCAGCGTGCTGATCGCAACGCTCGGAGAACGGTCGCATCCGGATTCGCCAACCCATACCCGGGAAACGCTGGCAACCCTGCGTCGGGCCGAGGTGTTCACAGCGATGGGCTATCTCGCCGCCGACGCCACCGTCCGCCTGCTCGGACTGCCGGACGGCGATCTGGCCGAGCATCGCAGCGAACTGGCGGCAGCCATCGGCGAGATGATCACCGACCCGGAGACGGTCGTGGTGGCGCCCTGGATCGGCGACGGGCACCCGGACCACGTCGCGGCCGGCCAGGCTGCATCGGACGCCTCGACCGGCACCGGGGCGGTGGTTCTGCAGTATCCGATCTGGGCGTGGCACTGGTCGCGGCCGGAGGACCTCGCCGTTCCGCTGATCAGACTGCCCTTGACCGCCCAAGACCTCGAGGCGAAGAAGACTGCACTGCAATGCCATCGGAGTCAGACCCAGCCGTTGTCGGAACAGATCGGCGACGAGGCGATCGTCACCCCTGCGTTCACCACCCACTTCGAGAGGCTGTTCGAGATCTTCGTCCAAGAGCATGTGCCCGGGGCTGCCGTCCCAGCAGGGGGTCTGGATGGTGCACCGGCACCGGCCGGCAGCCTGAACCGCGAATTCTTCGACGAGTTCTACGGCGAGCACCGCGATCCCTGGGGGTTCGAGAGTCGTTGGTACGAAACACGGAAGCGAGCCATCACGATGGGCGCGCTACCCCGGCCGGCGTTCCGTTCCGGCTTCGAGCCAGGATGTTCCATCGGCGTCCTGACCGAGGAGCTCGCGGGTCGATGTGACAACCTCCTCGCCACCGACATCGCGGCGGCGCCTCTCCGGATCGCGGCCGACCGGCTGGCCGGCACGCCGGGTGTCCGGTTCGAGCAACGCAGAATCCCGCAGGAATGGCCGTCGGAGCAGTTCGATCTCGTGGTGCTGTCGGAGGTGGGCTACTACTGCGGCCCCGAGGACCTGCGGTCGCTGGCGATCCGTGCGGCGCAGGCGCTCACCCCTGACGGGGTGCTGGTTGCCTGCCACTGGCGGCATCCGGTGGCCGAGTATCCGGTGAGCGGAGACGAGGTCCATCGTGTGCTGTTGGCCGACACCGGACTCTTCGTGCTGGTCGAACACGTGGAGGCGGACTTCGTCCTGCACGTCCTCGGTCGAACCCCGGGCGCATCGGTGGCCGGCGCGACCGGCCTGCTCGGATGACGATGTCCAAGGGGATGGTGTCGGGGCGTCCCGTTACGCCTGGCCGTCAGATTGCCGTCGTGATCCCGGCCCGGAACGAGGTCGATCGGTTGCCGAGATGTCTTGCTGCGCTGGCCGCCGCGGATGGCGCGCTGCAACGCAGCGGCGCCGCCGGGATTGCGACCAGGGTCGTCGTGGTCCTGGACCGGAGCACCGATGGTAGCCGCGAGTTGCTGGCCGACTGGCCGGCGGTCGAGGTCGTGGAGTCCGATCACGGCCGGGTCGGGGCGGCGAGGGCGGCGGGCGTCCGACACGTTCTGCGTGGGAACCAGAACGCTCCGCGGTGGATCGCTTGCACGGACGCGGATTCGGCGGTCCCGGCCGACTGGCTGATCACCCAGCTGACCCATGCCGCGGCCGGCGTCGATCTTCTCCTCGGGCTCGTGGCCCCGGATCCCGCCGAGCTCGACCGGCGATTGCTCCGGACCTGGCGGTCGGTCCATCTGCTGGAGGACGGCCACCCCCACATCCATGGTGCGAACCTGGGAATCAGCGCGGACATGTATCGCCGAGTCGGCGGATTCCGTGACGTCGCGCTGCACGAGGACGTGCTGCTGGTCACGGCGGTCCGATCGATCGGTGGCCGGGTCGTGAGCACGGCCAGCAGTCCGGTGCTGACCAGCGCCAGGATGCTGGGCCGCACTCCGGCCGGAATGGCAGGCTACCTCGACGATCTCAGCCGGGCCGCTCGTGCTCGGCATCCGGGTGTCCGAGGGTCGGCCACCCGAGCCTGGCTCCGGGCGCTCTTCGCGGCCGATGTGCCCGGCCGCTGATCTGTGGCGCGCTGATGACAGCGCATCCACTCAGGCTCCAGCGGTGGAGGGAGAGTCATGCCAGAGGCCTCCCGACATGCCACGGTCTACGACGTGGCGGCATTGGCCGGTGTCTCCATCGCGACCGTATCCCGCTTCTTCCGGGATCCTGACACCGTCACGCCGGCGACCCGCGATCTCGTCCGGTCCGCAGTGCGGCAGCTGGGGTACGTCCCTGGTGCCAGCGCTCCGGCCGGAGGGTCGGGGCCGATGTCGTCACGTCCGGTCAACTGCCGCGGGCGGTGGTCTGTGCCAACGACCAGAGTGCGGTCGGTCTGCTGAGGACCCCCAGGCCGCCGGGCTGGCGGTACCGGGCATCGTGGCCGTCACCGGCTTCGACGGTATCGAGGCCGGCCGGCTCGTCCGGCCGCGGATCACCACCGTCGCCCAACCCATGACGTTGATGGGTCGCACCGCGGTGGACATGTTGCTGCAGCGGGTCGTCGGGGCAGACACGGCCGTCATCGCCAGGACCCTGCCGGTTGAGGTCCTCGTGCGCGAGAGTTGTGGCTGCTCGGCGCCGATCGGCCGAGGTTGAAGCCGTAGGCCGCGAGCCTCGGGTTCGTCAGATCGATGGCACCTCGCTCTTGGAGTTGGCCTCGTAGTTGATGTTGGTCAGGTCCGAGCGCAGGAAGTCGTCATCGAGGAGTTTGAGGAGCGCCCACCGCCGTTGGGCCTGCGGCTGGAAAACCAGCGCGGGGGCGTCACCGGACGTGTCCACCGGGACGTCGATGTGCGGATTCCTGGCCAGGAACGCAAGCACGCTCGGCATGTCCAGTGCTTCCGGGTACCCGGGCTGATCCATCTTCCGTTGGATGCTCAGCAGCTTGCGCATCATGTTGATGTCCGACTCGCAGGCCGCGCGCAACTCGTCACCCCCGACGATCTCGAGCTTGCCGAGGGTCGCGGTGAACGTCGACGTGGCCTGCTCGCGAAGATCGGGCAACGGTCCGAAGAGGGACTCGAAGGCGCCGTTGCTCTTCATCACCACCAGGCCGTCGAAGACGAACAGCCGCAGGTTCCGGTCGATGATCAGCGGCCGGGAGTCGAGCGAGGTGAACCGTTCCCCGTTCCAGAACGCGAGGATCCGCTTGCTGGGCGAGAGCGTCTTCTCCGGTGAGAATCCCTGATACATCCGCCCGAGGGCGTGACCCGCCAGGTCGGTCAGTCGGAGCACCAGGAGGTTGCGGCGGCCGAATTCGGTGTCGCGTTCGTACTGACGGTGGCTCGGGGTGAGGACCGCCGGTTCCACCACCGAGAGGGGTCCGTCGCTGATCGCGGTGTGGACCCACTGCTGCCCGCTCGGGGTATGTCCGGGATGCGCCGGCAGCAGCTCGGCATCGACCGCTGCGGTGGCCGTCTCGGCGACCTGGGCGAGGAGCTCATCGGCCAGTTCTGTGCTCATCGGCACGTCGTAGACGGCGGGGGAGTCATCGTGGTGATCGCCGACGAGCAGCAGGGATACGGCCATGGCTGCCGGATCGACCATCGCCTGCAGCCTTGCCCGGACGACGGCCTCGGAGGGACCTTGGGTACTGCTGGTGGACATCGTGACTGCTCCTGCCGTGATCAGTTGTCGTCGGACGGTTCGGACGGGTGGACCTTGCTGTGGTGGATCTTGCTCTGGTGGACCTTGCTGTGGTGGACCTTGCTCTGGTGGACATACAGATAGCCGCCGAGTGGGACGAGGGCGATGCTGTCTGCCGGACCCAGGTGCCAGGAGCGGCTGATCACCAGGAGGAATCCGCGATCGGCCCGCGACAGCTCGAAGATCCGGTAGCCGAGCGCCGCCAGCAGGGGATTGGCGAAGTACATGTCGCCCTGCACGTAGAGCAGAGCGATCAACACCAGGTAGAGCAGGAGGCCCCACCGTGCGGTCTCCGCGGCGGTGGACGTCACGAAGAAGGGCACCACGTACGAGGCGAAGAACTTGAGGGCCTCACCCTCCCGCGGTTTGGCGGTGTACACCTTCTCGACGGTCGCGTTACGGCGTGGGATCGCGACCGCCAGGAAGACAACGGTCCCGACGACGCCGGCGACCGCCGCGGCGCCGAGCACCCACCTGGCCCATGGCCGACCGAAGGAATCAAGCACGGCCATCAGCGCGAGCAGCGGCGCGTAGGCAGCGATCAGCATCGTGCTGCGCACGGGCAGCGACGGCCGGAACGCCGAATTCCTCATACCCGTGGACGTTAGCTCCCGGTACCGACAACGAGCGGTGGCGATGGGCGCGTAGCCCGGGAAGCTGAGTCCGCCCCACACCGGGGTTTCGCCAAGGGTCGGTCGTCGAGCCGATCGTCAATAGTGTGAGATAGGTCACTGGGTTGCGTCCAAGATCAATACTCCTTCCCAGCTGGGACTTTGCCGCCAGGACCCATCCGTGACCGGCCCGTTATCGACCTGTGATCTGCCTCGAACTGATGGCTTCTTCAGGAACACATCGTATGTTCGTCCCAGGCAATTGAAAGCAATTGCCCAGCAAGCATCTTCGTCGAACAACGCGCCGAGCGCTGTCCACTTCGTTCGCCGAAGCCCTCACACCTGGAAAGGCTTGGACAGCGGCGGGGGACCCACGTTTCGACGGAGGTCTCTTACCTTCTTGGGGTCAAGTCGGCTCACGCCGGCCGGGCGGCCCCCCTCGTCCGTTCGCGAACTACGAACGGCGACGCCCGCACCCGACAGCTCACCTCGCAGGCGCAGCAAGGGGAAACCAACACAGATGAGCACTCGCTACACGGGTCGGCATCGCCGACCGTCGAACACGCGCACCATCGCCCTCCGGACCATGACGGCAGGAGTGGTGATCGGAGCGCCTCTGCTCGGCATGGTCACTCCGGCCTCGGCCGCGCCAGACTCGACCTGGGATGCGGTTGCCCAGTGCGAGAGCGGCGGCAACTGGGCCATCAACACCGGGAACGGTTACTACGGCGGCCTCCAGTTCACCGAATCGACCTGGGCCGCGTTCGGTGGCAACGCCTACGCGCCGAGGGCGGATCAGGCCTCTCGCGCGCAGCAGATCGCTGTCGCCGAGAAGACCCTGGCCGGTCAGGGCTGGGGAGCATGGCCGGTCTGTTCGGAGAAGGCCGGCGCCACCGGCCAGGGCGTCACCCTTCGCGGTGACGCCGCTGGCTCGACCAGTTCCAGCAACTCCGGCTCGACCAGTTCCAGCAACTCCGGCTCCGGCTCCTCCGGCTCCGGCTCGTCCAGCTCCGACTCGGTCACGTCGGACTCCACCACGTCGGGTTCGTCCAGCTCCGACCAGCAGTCGAGCAGCTCGGCCCGGCAGCAGTCCACCTCCTCGTCGACCACCTCCTCGTCGAGCACCGAGGCGGCTGCGACCACCCCGAAGAGGGCGTCTGCTCCTACGCAGCCGACCAGTGCCGCCGACGGTTCGTACACGGTCAAGTCCGGCGACACGCTTTCGAGGATCGCGAAGGACGAAGGGATAACGGGTGGCTGGAAATCGCTGGCCGAGGCCAACGCCGACGTCATCCCCGACCCTGACATGATCTTCCCGGGTCAGGTCATCCGCCTCGGCTGACAGGTTCCGCGCGACTGCAGGACCCGCGATGTCCCGGCCACCCGTCAGGTGGCCGGGACACCCGTTTCCAGCAAGAGCCGACCCGGCTCGGTTCGATCATCATGATCTTGGTCCCGCCCGAGGCATGCCACCATGGGGTCGTGACGACGTCCCCGGCCGCCCGCGACCTCGCGGACCGCTGCCCCGGCCTGCTCCGGCCGCACCAGGCGGCTGATGGCGCGGTAGTCCGGCTCCGACTTCCGGGTGGTCGTATCCGGGCGCCGGCCCTCGCCGGGCTCCAGCACGCGGCCGCGTCGTTCGGCGATGGACTGGTCCAGATGACCTCCCGTGGCAACCTGCAGTTGCGGGGTGTGTCCCCGGACGGCGAGGGCGAGGTGCCCGGCGCTCTGGTGGACGCCGTCCGGGCGGCCGGCCTGATCCCGTCCACCACGCACGAGCTCGTCCGCAACATCATCTGCTCGCCGCTGACCGGCCGGATCGGTGGGTCAGCGGACCTCCGGACGCTGACCGACGAACTGGACCGGTTGCTGTGCGGTACCCCTGCTCTTGCAGGCCTCTCCGGGCGTTTCCTCTTCGCGCTCGACGACGGCCGGACGGACGTCACGCGCATCAGCCACGACCTCGGCGTGCGCACCGTCTCCACCGACCGGGTGCGGCTGGTCGTGGGTGGCCTGCCGGGACCCATCGTCGTCCTCGCGTCCGCGGCCAGATGGCTGATCGAACTCACCCTGGCCTTCCTTCGCCACCGCGAGGCAGCCGGGCTCCCGGTCTGGCACGTCCGGGAATTACCGTGCGGCGGCGCCGAGCTGCTCGAAACCGTCGACATCCTGCTCGAGAACCGGGTCGACATTCCGGACCATCCGGTGAATCCATCGGGGTTCCCACCGGATGACGTTCATTCGTCGGGCTTTTCGCCGGTCAGGCCCGGCACCATGGTTCAGCGAGACGGCCGTTCGATGCTCTCGATGGCGGTTCCGCTCGGCCTGCTCGATGCCCGGCAGGTCGAAGCGGTCACGGAGGCAGCCGCCGCCGGGACCGGCGAGATCGTCGTGACTCCTTGGCGGTCGCTGCTCGTGCCGGACGTCCAGGCCGACGTCCGGGCCATGGCGTCGATCGAGACATCCTTGGTCACCGCCGGTCTCGATCTTGACCCGCGTTCCGGATGGCTGGGGCTGTCGGCCTGCGCAGGAGCACCCGGCTGCGGTCGCGCCGCGGCACCGACCGGCCCGACGGCCGCGTCCATCGCTCGGCACCCCCGAACACCCGGGGACCTCCCGATCCACGTGGTCGCCTGCGAGAGACGCTGCGGCGCACTGTCCTCCGACCACGTCGAGGTGCTCGTGCTCCCAGGAACCGCGAGGCTCCTCCGGCGTGCCATCGACTGCTCCGACCGCGGTGATCCGTGCACCGTCGATGTCGCAGACCCGACCAGCATCCTGACCGCCATCACCGCACTCGCGAGGACCGGTTCGTGATCGAGACATCCCTGACCGCCTCGGTCGGCACCGTTCCGCCGGAGGTCGGGTTGCAGGTCTTCCCGCCGGCACGTCGGTACGACTACGTCACCGACGGCGCCGAGATCTACCGCCGGTCGTTCGCCACCATCCGGGAGGAGGCCGACCTCGCCGCCATCCCCGCATCCGCCGAGAAGCTCGCCGTCCGAATGGTTCACGCCACCGGCCAGATCGACCTGATCGCGGATCTCGAAATCCACCCCGACCTGGTCACGGTGGCCCGCGCCGCCCTGGATGCGGGCGCACCGATCCTCACGGACGCGCACATGGTTGCGTCAGGGGTGACCAGGGCGCGGTTGCCCGCGGACAACGAAGTCATCTGCCGGCTCCGTGATCCGCGGGTACCGGAACTGGCGCGGCGTTGGAACACCACGCGTTCGGCGGCAGCGGTATCGCTGTGGCAGGACCGACTGGCGGGCGCCGTTGTCGCCATCGGAAACGCACCGACGGCGTTGTTCCATCTGCTCGAGATGATCTCCGACGGCGCTCCGCGCCCCGCGGCGATCGTGGGGATCCCGGTGGGTTTCATCGGGGCCGTGGAATCGAAAGAGGCCTTGTTGCAGCACGAGTCGAAGATCCCGTATGTCGTCGTCCGGGGTCGGCGCGGTGGTTCGGCCCTGGCGGTCGCCGCCGTCAACGCCGTCGCCCAGGAGCATGAGTGATGACCGGCCTGCTGTACGGGGTCGGGCTCGGTCCCGGTGACCCGGAGCTGATGACGCTCAAGGCTTCCCGGCTGATCGGAGCGGCCGACGTGGTGGCCTACCACTCGGGTACCCACGGCCGGTCGATCGCCAGATCGATTGCGCAGGAGCTCCTTCCGGCCGGCGTGCTCGAGGAGCCGTTGGTCTATCCGGTGACCACCGTCAGGTCCGAGCATCCCGGTGGCTACCAGGGCGCGATGACCGACTTCTACGACGAGTCGGCCGAACGACTGGCCGTGCACCTGCGGGCCGGCCGGACGGTCGTGGTGCTCTGCGAGGGCGATCCATTCTTCTACGGGTCCTACATGTACCTGCACGACCGGTTGTCCGGCTCGTTCGTGACCGAGGTCGTCCCGGGGGTCACCTCGGTCTCGGCGGCAGTCGGACGGCCGTTGGTCCGGCACGACGACGTCCTGACGATCCTGCCAGGCACCCTGCCGGCGCCCGAGCTCGCCCGACGCCTCGCCGACACCCAGGGTGCGGCGATCATGAAGCTCGGCCGCACCTTTCCGGCTGTCCGTGCTGCGCTGGCCCAGGCCGGCAGGCTCGAGGACGCCTGGTACGTCGAGCGGGCGTCCACCAGTGCGCAGACCATGGTCCCCGTCACTGACGTCGACCCGTCGGCCGTGCCGTACTTCTCGATCATCCTGGTCCCTGGCGGCGATCGCCGGATCGGTGAGATGTCAGCACACGCAGCGGTTGTCCCGATTCCGGTCCCGACCCGCACCCGGGAGGACGGGTCCCGATCCGCCGAGCTACTGGTGGTCGGCCTCGGACCTGGACCGGACCGGTGGTCGACGCCGGAAGTGTCCGCGGCCCTTGCCTCGGTCGACCACATCGTCGGCTATGGACCTTACCTCGACCGCATCCCGCAACGGGAAGGCCTGCAGCGTCACGCCTCCGGCAACACCGTCGAGGTCGACCGGGCGCGATTCGCCCTCGATCTGGCGCTGACCGGCGAGCGGGTGGCCGTCGTTTCCGGTGGTGACGCCGGCGTGTTCGGGATGGCCTCCGCGGTCTTCGAGGCAGCCCAGGACGAGATCTACGAGGAAGTCACGGTCACCGTGCTCCCGGCGGCGCAGGCGGTGGCCGCGGCCGCGGGTGCACCGCTGGGAGGCGACCATGCGGTGATGTCGCTCTCCGACCGGCTGAAGCCCTGGGCGGTGATCGCCGATCGCCTGCGGAAGGTGTCCGAGTCGGATCTGGTCCTGGCCATCTACAACCCGGCGTCCCGATCCAGGGTGGGACAGGTCGCGTTGGCCAAGGAGGTGTTGCTGGAGTACCGGTCTCCGCACACCCCGGTGGTGATCGGCCGGTCGGTGGGGCGAATCGGCGAGTCGGTGGAGATCACCACGCTCGGCGAGCTGGACCCCGCCTCGATCGACATGCGGTGCCTGTTGATCATCGGTGCGACCGGGACCGTCGTCACGGGGGATCGCGTCTGGACGCATCGATTCGTGCCGGCCGCGGACGTCGCTGCTGCCCGGGCCGCCGACGTCGAGTTCGCCGCGGAGTTTGCCCGGTGACACCAGTGATCCGCACAGCCGTCGCCGACGATGCGGCGGAGGTGGCCGAGGTCTACCTTGCGTCGGTGAAGGCGGCCCTGCCGTACCTGGCGCGCCCGCACACGGACGACGAGGTGCGGACCTGGGTCGCGCAGACCCTGGTGCCGTCGGGCGGGGTGATCGTCGCCGTTGCGCCGCAGGGTGTTCCCGGTCGCTCGATCCTGGGTTTCGCGGCGGTCGCCGGCGATAGTCTCGATCATCTCTACGTGCGTCCTGACCTGCTGCGGAGCGGAGTCGGCTCGGCGCTGCTGGCGGAGGCGGTGGTGCGGTGCCCGTCCGGAATCACCTTGTTCGTCTTTCAACGGAACGCCGCGGCACGGGCGTTCTACCGGTCCAGGGGGTTCCGAGTCGCGTCGTTCACCGACGGCTCGGCCAACGAGGAGCGGGAGCCCGATCTGGTGATGGTGCGGCCCCCGGAACCGGCGGACCAACCCGGCCCGTGATCGGTCGAAAACGCCGGTGCAGCGCATTCCCGACGATGTCTGAAAATTTCTGGCCAGGATCCCATCCTTTCGCGCGTCCGCACCGAACCGCGTTTGATCGTAGGCAATGGGTGTTTTCCTGTGTACCGGTCGGCTTGCTTGTCCAATGTTGGCGCGGCCGTACATTTTCGGAGGTATGCGGTGGAGCGAGCCTGGCGTGTGCGTCGGCAGCACGATTCTGCCCACCACTACATCGACCGGCCCTTCGGTGGGACCGCGTTGCAGGAATCCGTCCAGCTGACCGCGAAGCTGTTCCACTTCCCGATGGCGCAGATCAACCTGATGGACGCCGACCTCGAGTACACGATCGCGGCGGTGGGTACGGGCGTCGGCCCCATGCCACGGGCCGATAGTCTCTGCCACCAAGTGGTCCGTGATGGGAAGACACTGGTGCTCGCGGACATCGAGCACATTCCTGCGAGCGCGCGGGAACTGGACATCCAGGCATACATCGGTGTGCCGATCGTCGGACGCGAAGGTCTGGTGGTCGGGACGCTGTGCCTGCTGGACACCGTACCGCGGCCTTTCAGCCCCCAGCAGATTCTCGATCTCGAGGCCGTCGCCGCCGTCGTCCGTGACCAGTTGGAGCTGATGCGCCGGCTGGGCCCCGTGCCCACCGGCACCGCGGCGGATTCTGCGGCGTTGGCCGGCGCAGTCGAGCTCGGCCAGATCGTGCCGTTCTACCAGCCGGTGGTGGATCTGCGGAGCGGCGAGGTCCGGTCCATCGAGGCGCTGGCACGGTGGCACCATCCCGATCGCGGCATCCTGATGCCGGCTGCCTTCATCCCGCTGGCGGAGGACTCCGACATCATCATCGATCTCGACCTCGCGGTCATCCGTCAGGCCACGATCGACCTGGCCCGCTGGCAGCGGCGAACGCCCGACCTCCGATTGAACGTCAACCTGTCGGCCCGCCATTTCGACCACCTCGACTGCGTCTCGCGGCTGACCGGAGTCGTGACATCGGCCGGCGTGTCGCCGGAGAGCGTGAACTTCGAGGTCACCGAGACCGCTGCGCTCGCCGCACATCCCGGCGATCGTAGTTTTCTGGGCGAGTTGCGGGGCCGCGGGTTCCGGATCGTGTTGGACGACTTCGGTACCGGGTTCTCCTCGATGGAGCAGGTCATGCGGCTTCCCATCGATGGCATCAAGCTCGATCGGAGCGTGACCGCCGCGCTCGGTTCCCGGGTCGGTGACGCCGTCGTGCGGGCGCTGCTCGGCCTGGCCGGTGATCTGGGGTTCGACACCGTCATCGAGGGCGTCGAAACCGCCGAGCAAGCCGCCCGGGCCCGCCGATCCGGCTGCACCCATGGCCAGGGGTTCCTCTTCGCTGCGCCGCTGCCCGCCAACGACGTGCTGGACCATCTCCGCTCGGCCGGTTGATCCTGGCTGGCGCAGACCTACAGCCGGGCCAGCAGTTCCGTCTTCTTGGTGGTGAATTCATCCTCGGTCAGGATGCCCTTGTCTCGTAGGCCGGCCAGGGTCTCGATGGCGCCGACCAGCTCGCCGGCCGACATGGTCGGCCCCTGGGGTGCAGTCGGTGTCGGTGCGGGGTGCGTAGCCCCGGTCGGGGCCTGCGTCGGTACGGGCTGTGGTGTCTGGACTGCCGTCGGGGCGACCGGGGTAGGCCGAGGTCCGTCCATCCCGGGCGTGACGACCGGTGCGGCCGGGTCGACGGGCCGCAGGATGTCGACCGCGAAGGTGCCGTACTGGCTGGTGAACTGCTGCGTGCCGACGCCGCCCTGCTGTTGCTGCACTCCGGAGATCAGATGGTCGCCGGTGTCGTAGAGCACCACGCGGCCGGCCGCACGGACGGCGAGTCGGCGGTCCTTCGGGAAGTAGGCATAGGCCGCATCGTTCTGGCCGCCGGACGAACTCGGGGCGCCGAGTTCCGCCGGCCACCAGAGACCGCCCAACGGCATCATGGTGCCGGTCGACGAGGCTACCTCGGGACGGACCATGGCGTCGGGCGCGGCGAGCACAGTCGACAACTCGAGGCAGAGGTTGCTCACGGTCGACTGGAGTCCGGTATTGAACATGTCGCCGACCATCGTCATGCCGCCGCGCATCCACTGTCCGTTGCCGCCGAGTTCGGCGATGGAGAACTGCGCCATCGATCCGCCGCCGCGGACGATCGCGTCGAGCATCGAACGCACGGCGCCCTCGCTGAGTCGGTAGCGCTGGACGATCTCGCTGATGGCTGCATCGCCGGTCGGGGTGAGCTGCATCGACATCGCCGGCCTCCGGTTCATCGGGTCCACCTCGCGCCCCGGCTCGGTGGATGCATCACGCTACCGGTCGGGGTTCGCCGTCGGATCCCGCGATGAGTCGCTCCCGTCACAGTTGCTTGAGTCAAGCAAGCAATATCGTTAGCATTGGTAATTGTGAAGACCGAGACCTTCGACCCCGTCACCCTGGGGTCTGCCGAACCGGATGTCGCGGACTGCGTCGAGTTGATGCGATCCCTGCAGCAGCTCAACCGGGCCAGGCGGCGGTCGGACAACCACCGCCAGGACGCCGGCACCCTGATGATGCTGAGCAATCTCGAAGGCACGCCCGGCGCGAGGATCTCGGCGATCGCGGACCTGCTGCTGATCGACATCTCCGCGGCCAGCCGTCAGATCTCCGCGCTGGAGGCTGCCGGCCTTGTCGTCCGGGTCAAGGACGAATGCGATCACCGGGCACAGCTGGTCCGGCTCACCGGGTCGGGGGAGTCCACCCTGGCATCGGCCCGCCAGACCTACGGCTCGGACATCGCGCGTCGCATCTCCTCCTGGAGCGGTGACGATCTTCGCACTCTGAACGGTCTGCTGCGCCGCCTCGCCGACGATCTGGTCGCCGGCGAACCGGGTTGCAGCAAAACACCTCTGGCACATTCCACCCAGTACAACCGCACCGAAAGCGTGAGCCATTCATGACCAGCACCACCCCCTCCACCGGCCGGCACTCCGTGACAAAGACCTCGCGTGACGATCAGCCGGCCGTTGCCTCGCTGGAACACGCCGGCGAAATCGGCACCATGACCCACCAGCAGATCCTGCAGTCCCTCTCCGGCCTGCTGATCGGCATGTTCGTCGCGATGCTGTCCTCGACGGTCGTGACCAACGCGCTGCCGACCATCATCGACCAGTTGCACGGCACCGAATCCGGTTACACCTGGGTCGTCGTTGCCACCCTCCTGGCGCTGACGGCGACCACCCCCATCTGGGGCAAGCTCTCGGACCTGATGAGCCCGAAGCTGCTGGTCCAGCTGTCGCTGGTGATCTACGTGGCCGGCTCGGCCGTTGCCGGCCTATCGCAGAGCGTCGGCATGCTGATCTTCGCCAGGGCCATCCAGGGCATCGGTGCCGGCGGTCTGCTTGCGCTGGTGCAGGTGATCATGGCCAGGATGATCTCGCCGCGCGAGCGCGGTCGCTACAGTGGCTACCTGGGTGCCGTCTTCGCGCTGGCCACCGTGCTCGGCCCGCTGGTCGGCGGCGTCATCGTCGACACCTCGTGGCTCGGCTGGCGCTGGTGCTTCTACGTGGGTGTGCCGTTCGCCGCTCTCGCGATCGTCGTGCTGCAGAAGACCCTCAAGCTCCCGACGATCAAGCGCGACGTCAAGATCGACTACCTCGGCGCGCTCCTGATCATCGGCGGGGTCAGCCTGCTGCTGATCTGGGTCTCGCTGTCAGGCAACAACTTCGCCTGGGTCTCCGTGCCCTCCGCGATCATGCTGATCGGCGGTGTCCTGCTCCTCGGCCTGGCCCTGCTGGTCGAGAGTCGTGTCTCAGAGCCGATCATCCCGCTCAAGATCTTCAAGAACCGCACCGTGGCCCTGGCCTCCGGTGCCAGCCTCCTGGTCGGTTCCTCGCTCTACGGCATCACCGTCTTCCTGAGCCAGTACTTCCAGGTCGCCCGCGGCGACACCCCGACCATGTCCGGTGTGGCCACCATCCCGATGGTGCTCGGCATGTTCCTGTCCTCGCTCATCATCGGTCGGATCATCACCAGGACCGGTCACTGGAAGCGTTACCTGGCCGCCGGTGGTGTGCTGCTGACCGTTGGTCTCGCCGTGCTGTCCACGATGTCCGCCACCTCGCCGTACTGGGTGCTGGCGATCGGCATGGTGCTGGCCGGGAGCGGGATGGGCGCCACCATGCAGAACCTGGTGCTCGCCGTTCAGAACAGCGTTTCCATCCGGGACATCGGTAGCGCGTCGGCCACCGTCTCGTTCATCCGGTCCCTCGGTGGCGCCATCGGCGTCAGCGCGTTGGGCGCGGTTCTCGCCTCGAAGGTGACGAGCCACCTGTCGTCCGGATTGGCGCAGCTCGGCCTGCCGGCCTCGGCCCTCGGCTCCTCTGCGGGCGCTACGCCGGACGCCGCCACGCTGCCGGCCCCGATCGCCTCGCTCGTCCGCGAGTCCTACGGCCTCGGGACGGCGTGGGCGTTCGGGATCAGTGCTGCCGCGGCCGCCATCGGCGCGATCGTGATCTTCATGATCCGGGAGACCCCGCTGCGGGCCAGTAACACCGATCCCGAAGCGTTGAACGTGGTGCTCGATGCCGAGGTCGTCGACCTCGAGGTGGCCCAGGACGCCGATCAGGCGCGTTCCGCGCGGACCCTGGCTGCCAGTTCGCGAGGCTGATCTGCCGCTTGTCCTCTACTGCAGCGGGTGCGGTTTCCATTCTCCGGAATGGGAAGCGCGCCCGCTGCTCTGGTCGTACGGTTCACGGGTCGTAGAACTGGACCGACGCTCCCGACGAGACATCGACGAGACGGGCGACGCGGGAGTCGATCTCGGTCAGCAGCCCGGGCACGTCGACCGTGAGCAGCTGCCGATCCCGCATCAGCACCTTGCCGTCGACGACGACCGATTTCACGTCGAGCGTCTGGACCCCGTAGACCAGAGCCGCGCGCGGATCGTGCAACGGCCGGTGATGGATGCCGGACAGATCGACGAGCACGATGTCCGCCCGCTGGCCCACCTCGAGCGCACCCGCTCCGTCGCCGAGCCGGGCGGCCTGCGCGCCACCGCGCATGGCCAGCCGCAGGGTGTCCGAGACGGACAGGAACATCGCGTCCCTGGTCTCCAGCTTCTGCGTCATCGCGACCAGGCGGAGCGCCTCCCACATGTCCAGCGTGTTGTGGCCGGCGGCGCCGTCCGTACCGGCCGCGACCGTGACGCCGAGATCGAGAAGGTGCCGGATCGGGGTCAGCGGCCACAAGGCGTGCTTGAGGTAGACCTTCGGACAGCTCGCCACCGCGACCCGATCGGCATGGGCGGCCAGCAGGTCGTAGTCACCGGGCACGATTCCGCAGCCGTGCGCGATCATCACGCCGGCGTCCAGGATCCCGGTCCGCTCGAGCACCTCGATGGGGGTGATTCCGCGCCGGGTGACACTCGACTCGGACTGCGCCAGGTTCTCGCTGGCGTGCAGATGGACGCCGATCCCGAGGCGACGGGCATGATCGGCCAGTGTCGTGAGGTCCTTGTCGCCGACCGTGTAGGGAGCGTGCGGTCCCATCGACACCGTCACTCTGCCGTCGGCCCCGCCGTGCCAGTTCTCGGCGAATGCGACGGTGGCCTCGAGGGCCGCCGGCCCCTGGCTGCTGAAGTAGGTCGGCGCGATGTTCGCCCGGATCCCGCTGGTGGCAACGGCTTCGGCGATCTGCTCGGGGAAGAAGTAGTGGTCGACGAAGGTGGTGACGCCACCGGAGATCATCTCTGCGCAGGCCAGCAGCGCGCCGAAACCGACGTCCTGCGCGGTCAGGTTGCTCTCCATCGGCCAGACTCGTTTGTTGAACCAGTCGTGCACCGGTACGTCCTCGGCGGCGCCGCGGAACAGCACCATCGGACTGTGGGTGTGCCCGTTCACCAGCCCCGGGGTGGCGATCAGGCCTGCACCATCGAGGATCTCGACGTCATCAGTCCGGCCTGTCTGCGTGGTCTTGTCGTCATGGACGGTCGGTTCGATTGCGGTGATGACGCCGTCGGTGACGTGGATGTCCTGCCGGCTGAGCACCGTGCAGTCGCCGTGGGTCGGCACGGTGAGGACATCGCAGCCCCGGATCAGTAGACGCCGGTGGTTGGCCGTATTCATCACTCGCACGCTAGGGCCCGCCGGGACTTTGCACAACGGTGATGAAAGGCGGGCCTCGTCACGGAGCGCCGAGGGATGGTCCCCCCGGGCGCGGCGACCATCCGGCGCTCGCGCGGTGCCGAATCACCTCACGTGCGGCCCGATCACCGGTGCAGTCAGGATTCGCTGGGAGCGGTGATGACGGCAGCGCCGGATGTTTCGCGCCGGGCGCTACTGCTCGGGGCGGCCGCAGTCCTGCCGCTGGCGTTGGCGGGCTGCGCATCCCGTATCGACGCGGCCGGTCTGGAGCTCCGCGCGGCTACCGGGACGGATCCGATTGTCGCAGCGGCTTCGCCGCGCGCTGTCCAGCAACTGCCCTACGGGACGGATTCCTCGCAGTGGGGTGAGTTGCACCTGCCGGCCGGGCCGCGCAAGGACGGCGTGGTGGTGGTCATCCACGGCGGCTTCTGGCTCGACTCCTACGGCGCCGACCTGGGGACGCCGCTCGCCGCCGACCTTGCTGCGCGCGGGTACGCAGTCTGGAATCTCGAGTACAGACGTGTCGGTTCCGGGGGCGGCTGGCCCAACACGTTCCAGGACATCGCCTCCGGGATCGATCACCTCCGGGTCATTTCCACGCAGCACGGCATCGACCTCGACAAGGTGGTGGCGATCGGCCATTCCGCCGGCGGACAGCTTGCCGCCTGGGCCGCCGGGCGGGGTGCGGCCGGCCAGACGGATCCCGTTGCAGCGAAACGTGTTCCGCTGACGGGCGTGGTGTCGCAGGCCGGCGTGCTGGACCTGGTCGCGGCCGCCAACGACGGGCTGGGTGGCGACGCCACCCAGGAGTTCCTCGGAGGCGAGCCGGATGCCGTCCCGGACCGATACCGGCTGGCCTCGCCGCAGGAGAACCTGCCCACCCGGGTGCCGATCCGGTGCGTTCACGGCACCGACGACCAGAACGTCCCGCCCAGCCAGAGCGAGAACTACGTGGCAGCGGCGAAGAAAGCCGGGGGGGATGCGACCCTGACCACCGTTTTCGGTGACCACTTCTCGTTGATCACCACCGGCACGGCGGCCTGGGAGGCCTGCGTCGCCCGCACCGCCGAACTCCTGGCCCCCTGACCCGGCCCCTGTGCGCATGCCCGGCCGTTGTGCGCATGCCCGGCCGTTGTGCGCATGCCCGGCCGTTGTGCGCATGCCCGGCCGTTGTGCGCATACAGGAATGACCGGCGCATACGGAAGTTTCCGATTTGTGGTCCAAAGACGCACTTTCCGCTCATTCTGTATGCGCAGGTCTTGGGAGGGATGCGTGCGCGCAGGTCCCGGGCGGAGATGCGGGCCGGGGATGGGGCAGGGTTGTTGCCGGTGCTCGCGACGGCCGGTCGCTTGCGGCTTCGTCCGGGAGTAAGTTCTCGGGCTCTGGTGTCCGCGCATACCGAATGACCCACTTTGGCCGATTTCGGATGCAAAATGGGCATTTCCGAACGCGCCGGGCATTCCTGTATGCGCGGAAGGGGCCGGGCGGGGGTGAGTGGGGGCAGCGGCGCGGAGGTCAGCGCGGGCGGGGAGCGTAGAGGTGGGAGTCGGCGAAGTGCCTCGGGCCCAGCGTATTCCCAACGATGATCACCGCGGCCTGACGGAGGCCGGCGGCCTCGACCTGGGCGGCGATGTCGATCAGCGTTCCCCGGATCACCAACTCGGTCGCTGCAGAAGCGTTGGCCACCACGGCTACCGGCGCGTCCGGACCGTATTCGGGCAACAGTTCCGCCACCACCTGACGTATCCGGGTGATGGCCAGATGCAGCACCAGCGTCGCGTGGGAACGGGCGAGCAATGGCAGTGCTTCCGTGTCTGGCATCGCGGTCGATCGAGCCTGGCCCCTGGTCAGGATCACCGTCTGGGACAGTTCCGGCGCAGTGAGTTCGCGGCCCAGGATCGCCGCGGCGGCGGCGTAGGACGGTACGCCGGGGGTGACATCCCATGGGACTGCGGCTTCGTCGAGTCGGCGGGTCTGTTCCGCCAACGCCGAGTAGAGGGAGGGGTCGCCGGAACAGAGCCGGGCGACGTCGAGGCCGCGCGCATGGGCGTCGGTCAGGTGACCAATGATCTGATCCAGATCCAGATGCTGAGTGTCGATCAGCTCAGCACCATCCCGGCAGTGTGCGAGAACTTCTGGTGTGACGTAGGTTCCGGCGAAAAGGCAGACCTCGGCTGCGCTCATCAGCGATGCCGCCCGCAGAGTGAGCAGATCCGCCGCACCCGGCCCCGCACCGATGAAGTGAACCGTCATCCCAGACTGCTCCCTGCCGAAAGTCCTGATGCCGCCACTCCGTCGGTGACGCCCTTGCCGATCGACCACTGGGTCACCGCGCGTGAGGGCGTCCATCCGGTGAACGAACCGATGGGGCCCGCATGCTCCACCGACACCCGGATCAGTTCACCGCCCAGCCGGCGATACTGCCCGGCCAGCAGCGTGTCCGTCTCGAGCGTCACCCCGTGCACCACCATCCGTCCGCCCAGACGCAATGCGGCCCAGCATGTTTCCACCACGCTGGGAACCGTCGCGCCGCCGCCGATGAAGACCGCATCGGGCGCGGGAAGGTCGGCCAGGGCCTCCGGCGCGGCTCCGGTGACCACGTGCACCCCGGGCACCCCGAGATTCCGGGCGTTGCGCCCGATCCGCTCTGCCCGCTCCAGACTCTTCTCGAGAGCAACGGCCCTGCAACGGGAGTCGGTTCTGGCCCACTCGATCGCCACCGATCCGGCCCCGGCGCCGATGTCCCACAGCAGCTGCCCGGGGACCGGACCGAGCCGGGACAGAGCCGCTGCACGCAGATCTCGCTTGGTCAGCTGGCCGTCGTGTTCGAACGCGGCGTCGGGCAATCCGGGCACACCTGCCAGGAGCGGGGCCCCGTGGTCGAGCACCAGTTCCAGGCACATCAGGTTGAGCCGCGGGCTGTCGGCAGTCCAGGCTCGAGCGGTGCCGGAGGACCGCGACTCGCGCTCGCTGCCGAGGTCGCCCAGCACGGTCATCAGGGTCCGGCCGTACCCGGCACCGACCAGCAGGGTCGCCACCAGTGCGGGAGAGTGCTCGTCGGAGGACAGCACGATCAATCGCCGACCCGGTCCGAGGTGCGAGAGCACGGCGTGCGGAGCACGACCGACCACCGTCACCACGTCGCAGGACTCGGCCGACCAGCCCATCGCCGCTCGGGCAAGCGCCACGGACGACACCGCCGGAAGGATCCGGACGTGTTCCGGACCGAGCCGGTCTATCAGCGTCGCCCCGATCCCGGACACCAGCGGGTCACCGGAGGCGAGCACGACGATGTGCCGGCCCTCGTACTCGGCGAGCAACGCGTCGAGGTGGGGGAGCATCGGGGTGGGCCAGCGGCGTCGATCCTGGCCGGGGACGTCGGGCAGCAGGGTCTGGTGTCGATGCCCCCCGATGACGAGGGGAGCGGCCAGGACCACCGAACGCGCGCGGTCGCCGAGCCCGGCCCAGCCATCTGCGCCGACCCCGACGACGGTGACCCGGTGTGGGTTCGGGTGGAGAGGCTCGGTGGTCACGGTTCGCGACAGTAGTGCAGCGCGGCCGGCGAGCCCGGTTCTGCATCGGACGGCCCGCTGCGGCCGACCGGCCGATGTCGACCGCAGTGCGGCCGCCGTCGCCCGTCCGCGCGGGTGGTCGACCGGCGGCCCGGTGCGGTCGACGGGTGACACTGTGGGATCATCGAGGGCGACCTCTCGAGAGGAATTCCGGTGGGTCCGGCCAGGAATGGCCTGACGAATCCGGAGCGGTCCCGCCACTGTGACCTGCAGATCCGAGCACATCGGACGAGCCGGAAGCCAGGACGTCTCGGTTGGTCCCGTCGCCCGCCATGCGGGCTGCGGTCCATCACAGCGGGCGTGGACACCCGCATGAGGCGAGAGCGGTGAGCAATCGAGCATGCGCACGTACCCCTTCACGGCGGTGGTCGGCTCCGAAGACATGGCCCTGGCGCTGGCCCTCTGCGCTGTGTCGCCGGCAGTCGGCGGAGTACTGGTCCGCGGTGAGAAGGGCACCGCCAAATCGACGATGGTCAGGGCCCTGGCCGCGCTGCTCCCGGCCGTCGACGTGGTCGACGGCTGCCGCTTCTCGTGCGATCCGGCCGATCCTGACCCGTCGTGCCCCGACCTGGCCCGCCATGCCGGCACCGGCACTCACGCCGGCACCGGCACTCATCGGCCCGCGAGACTGGTCGAGCTGCCGGTCGGAGCCACCGAGGATCGGGTGATCGGATCCCTGCACCTGGAGAAGGCGCTGTCGGCGGGTGTGACCGAGAACGAGCCCGGTCTGCTGGCGGCGGCCCATCGTGGGTTGCTGTACGTCGACGAGGTCAACCTGCTGCACGATCACCTGGGCGATCTGCTCCTGGACGCCGCGGCCATGGGGCGCTCGCCGTCGAACGCGATGGCGTCTCGGTCGCGCACGCCGCCCGCTTCGTGATGGTCGGCACGATGAATCCGGAAGAGGGCGAGCTCCGCCCGCAACTGCTCGACCGATTCGGCCTGACGGTCGAGATCACCGCCCCCCGCGACCCGGCTCTTCGCGCCGAGGTGATCCGTCGCAGACTTGCCTTCGACGCCGACCCGGACGGGTTCGCCCGGCGCTACGAGGCCCTCGAGACCGCGATCGCCTCCAGAATCCTGCAGGCCCGAAGGGTGTTGGCCTCCGTGGCCCTCTCCGACGCGGCAATGGTGAAGATCGCCGAGGTCTGCGCCGCCTTCGAGGTGGACGGCATGCGAGCCGACATCGTCACGGCCCGAGCCGCTGTCGCCCACGCGGCGTGGCACGAACGCACCACCGTGACCAGAGCGGACATCCGCGCGGCTGCCCGGCTGGCCCTGCCGCACCGCCGTCGTCGCAACCCGTTCGACGCTCCCGGCCTCGACGAGGAATTGCTGGACGCGATCCTGGGCGATCACGAACCGGGCCCGGATGAACATTCCGGGCCGCCGGAGGAGCAGTCCGAGTCCGGCGCTGACCCCTCCGGTGGAACCCCGGAAACCACTCCCGAGGCCGACCCTGCGACGGACGAATCGGCACGTGACGGCTCCGGAAACGCTGATGCCACCCCCGCTTCGCAGTGCGAGCAGTCGGAGCAGGCCGAGCGGCCGCAGACAGCACAGACGCCAGGGCGTCCGGCCACACCCGAGTCACCCGTCGGCACAACGACTCCGACGACGGCGGCCGCCGGCGCGGCGTACCGGACGAAGCTGTTCACCGTGACAGGGAGCGGCGAGGGCGAGGCGGGGAAGAGGTCGAGGGCCATCACCTCGCTCGGCCGCACCGTGGGTGCGAGCACGCCGGTCGGCCGGGCTTCCGGTGCTGTGCATCTCACCGCCACCATGAGAGCCGCTGCGCCGCATCAGCTCAGCCGTGGACGGGGCGAGCGAAGCGACGGGGAATGTGTCCGGTCCGGTGGCCGGCTGGTCCTGCGGAACGAGGACGTCCGAATGGCGATCAAGGAGGGCCGGGAGTCCAACCTGGTGCTGTTCTGCGTGGACGCCTCGGGCTCGATGGCGGCGCGGAAGCGGATGGAACAGGTCAAAGCCGCGGTGCTCTCCCTGCTGATGGACGCCTACCAGCGGCGCGACAAGGTCGGTCTCGTCACGTTCCGGGGAGCTGCGGCGGTGCTGGCGCTTCCACCGACGTCGTCGATCGAGATCGCCGCCCGGCGGCTGGAGGACCTGCCGGCAGGTGGTCGGACCCCACTCGCCGAGGGTCTGCTGACCGCACGGGAAACCCTACGGCTGGAACGGATCCGCGATCCACGGCGCCGCCCCCTGCTGGTGGTCGTCACGGACGGGCGGGCCACGGCCGGCCCCGATGCGCTGGCGCGTTCCCGTCAGGTCGCGGCCCTGCTCGCGGCCGAACAGGTCTCCAGTCTCGTCATCGACTGCGAGACCGGTCGTTTCCGCATGGGTCTCGCCGGTGTGCTGGCGCAGACCCTTGCCGCGCAGTACGTCCCGCTCGGCGAGGTCGGCGCCCAGGCGCTGGCCGGTGTCGTCCGGGATGCCCGCAGCCAGAACGGCCGCAACCAGAACGGCCGCAACCAGAACGGCCGAGCCGCCTGATGCCGCAGGGACAACCGGAAACGATTCCGCAGGACGGTCTGACGACCAGGCAACGCCGGAACCGCCCGCTGCTCATGGTGCACACCGGTGACGGGAAGGGAAAGTCCACCGCCGCTTTCGGTCTCGCCCTGCGCGGCTGGAACCAGGGATGGTCCGTCGGGGTGTTTCAGTTCGTCAAGAACGCCAAATGGCGGATCGGCGAGCAGACCGCGTTCGAGACGCTGGGTGCGCTATACACCGAGCACGGCACCGGCGGCCCGATCGAGTGGCACAAGATGGGGTCGGGTTGGTCGTGGAGTCGACAGGCCGGCAGCGAGGAGGACCACGCGACGCAGGCGGCCGACGGCTGGCTGGAGATCAAGCGACGGCTCGCAGCGGAGACCCACGGCCTCTACGTGCTGGACGAATTCACCTACCCGATCAACTGGGGCTGGATCGACATCGATGATGTCGTCAGTACTCTCGCCACGCGGACCGGACACCAGCACGTCGTCGTCACCGGCCGCCGAGCCGATCCCAAACTGCTGGAGGCGGCGGATCTCGTCACCGAGATGAGAGCCGTCAAGCACCCGATGGACGCCGGGCAGAAGGGTCAGCGAGGAATCGAGTGGTGAGCACGACGGGCAACGCGGCCACCCCGAGTGCTGCAGCAGTTCTGGGACGAGGCCTGACCCGACTCCCGCGGATCGTCATCGGCGCCCCGGCCTCGGGCCACGGGAAGACCACCATCGCCATCGGCCTCATGGCTGCGCTGCGCAACGCCGGACTTGTGGTCTCCGGTCACAAGGTCGGCCCGGACTACATCGATCCCGGCTACCACAGCCTGGCCACCGGCCGACCCGGCCGCAACCTCGACCCGCACCTCGTCGGCGAGCACCGTCTCGTCCCGCTGCTGCTGCACGGCGCGGCAGCCCCGGACCAGGCCGACATCGCGGTGATCGAAGGGGTGATGGGACTCTTCGACGGAGCCATCGGCCGTGAGGGCTTCGCCTCCACCGCCCACGTGGCCGGCCTCGTCAAGGCCCCGGTGGTGCTGGTCGTCGACATCTCGTCCGCGTCAAGGACGAACGCCGCGGTGGTCCACGGACTGGCCACCTTCGAACCTGGCGTCCGCATCGCCGGAGTGATCCTGAACAAGGGCGGATCGGCGCGCCATTCGCGCGAGGTGACGTCCGCGCTCGAGGCGACCGGGATCCCCGTGCTCGGGGTGCTCGATCGCGATGTCGGCGTCACCGCCCCCTCTCGTCACCTCGGACTGGTGCCGGCGCCGGAACGGGACGATGCGCGGGCCGCGCTCGGCCGCCTCGCCGAGCAGGTCGCCGGCGCCATCGATCTCGACGAGGTGGTCCGGATCGCCAGGGGCGCAGTCGATCTGCCGTCGACGCCGTGGGATCCAACCGCCGAGATGGCAGCTCTCGGGCTGCCCGCCGTTGCCGCCACCTCCGAGGCGTCGTCGACTGCCGCGGCAAACCGACCGGTGGTGGCGGTGGCCGGCGGTCGGGCCTTCACGTTCCGGTACGCCGAGATCGACGAGCTGCTCCGCGCCGCGGGTCTGGATCCGGTGGTCTTCGACCCGATCGCCGACGAGGCGTTGCCGCCCGGCACGCAGGGCCTCTATCTCGGCGGTGGCTTCCCCGAGGTCCATGCGGCCGGCCTGTCCGCCAATGCGGCGATGCGAGAAGCGTTGCGCGCGGCCATCAACGCCGGTGTCCCCACCGTGGCAGAGTGCGCCGGCCTGCTCTACCTCTGCGAGAGCGTGGACGGATCCGCGATGGTCGGCGCGCTGCCGGCGCACGCCAGGATGACGCCGAGACTGACGCTCTCCTACCGCAGCGCGATCAGCCCGGCGGATTCCCTGCTGGCACCGGCCGGATTTCGATCCACCGGTCACGAGTTCCACCGCAGCACCGTCGAACCCGTCGCCGGCACGGCGCCGGCGTGGTTGCTGGACGGTGTGCCCGCCGGTTTCAGCGAGGATCCGGCCGGGACCGGAAGTCCGACCCTGCATGCGTCGTACCTGCACAGCCACTGGGCCGGGTACCCCGAACTGGCGGCCCGTTTCGCCAGGGCCGTCAACGCCTTCGCCGGTGAGATGCCCACGCCGGGTCCCCACCCGGGCGCCTGCACCGGGGCCGGTGGGGAGCCCCTCGCCCAGCCCCCGGACATCGACCTGCACCACCACGGCGACGCCGAGATCGGCGAGCACCTCGTCGATCTCGCGGTCAACGTGCGGCTGACCGAACCCCCCGGCTGGCTGGCGACCCGGATCGCTGACACCGTGGGTGATCTCGCGAGGTACCCGCGCCCGGCAGCGGCGCTGGAGGCGATCTCGGCGAGGCATCAGCGGCCGATCGCCCAGGTGCTGCCGACCTCCGGGGGAGCCGAGGCGTTCACCTTGCTGGCCAGAGCAATGCATCCGAAGAAGGCCGTGGTCGTCCATCCCCAGTTCACCGGGCCGGAGGCTGCGCTGGTGGCGGCCGGACACCCCGTCCATCGAGTGATCCTGTCCGCCGCAGACGGTTTCACCCTCCACGCCGCGGCCATCCCGGAGGACGCCGACCTGGTGATGATCGGCAATCCGACCAATCCGACCGGCACTCTGCATGCGTCAGGGGTGGTGCGTGCACTGGTCCGGCCGGGCCGCACCGTCGTCGTCGACGAAGCCTTCATGGACGCCGTCCCCCGGGAGTCGGAGTCGTTGGCCGACGTCGTGGTGCCCGGCCTGGTGGTGTTGCGGTCGCTCACCAAGACGTGGGGGATCGCCGGTCTCCGCGCCGGGTACGCCGTCGGTGACGAGACGGTCATCGCCGCGATGCGCAGCCAACAGCCGCCGTGGTCGGTCTCCACGCCCGCGCTCGCCGCCATCGTGGCGTGCCTGGAACCGGCAGCCATCGCCGAGGCCGCCGCCGCCACGAGTTTGATCGCCGACCACCGCCAGGTACTCCTCGACGGCCTGGCCGAACTCGGATTACCCGTCGCCGGGCGGCCCGGAACGCCCTTCGTCCTGCTGGATACCGGCCGGGTCGGCACGGACGGATCGGTACGGAACGACCTGCGGGACCGCGGGTTCGCGGTCCGTCGCGGTGACACCTTCCCCGGGCTCGGCCCCGACTGGATCCGGATCGCCGTGCGAGAGCCGGCCGTCACCCGCCGTCTGCTCGAGGCCCTCGCCGTGCTCCTTGCCAGGACGCCTGCCCCGGTCGCAGCGGAAACCGCAGCGGAAATCGCAGCGCCAACCGCAGCGCCAACCGCAGCGGAGGTTGTGGCATGACCAGCGCGTCCGGAGATCTCCGCGTGGATCTGCCCGTCCATGGCCGGGTGGTCCTCGTCGTCGGCGGTGGGGTCGCTGCGCTTGGCCGGATCGCCGCGCTGCGGGCGGCCCAGGCGGAGGTGGTGGTGTTCTCGGCGGACCCGGTCGCCTCGGTGACCGACTTCGCCGAACGGGACCTGATCGTCCTGCACCAACGGGACGTCACCGAGGGCGATCTCGCCGACGCCTGGCTGATCTACGCGGCCACCGGGGACGTCGAGGCGGACGCGGACATCGTCAGCAGGGCAGCGGCTCTGCGCAGATTCTGTCTGATCGGGACCGGCCTGCCGTCCCGGGAGCCGGCCGGCGGCCGACTCAAGCTGGGCGGTCGGGTCGTTCTCGTCGGTGGTGGGCCGGGTGACCCTGGACTCCTGACGCTGACCGGGATGCGGGCCATCCAGGAAGCCGATGTGGTGATCGCCGACCGGCTGGCGCCGCTGGCGGCGCTGCAGTACGTGCGCCCCGGGGCCGAGATCATCGATGTGGCAAAGATTCCACGCGGCGAGTTCACCTCGCAGGAGGAGATCAACCGGCTGCTGGTCGCCCATGCGAAGGCCGGGAAGTCGGTGGTCCGGCTCAAGGGCGGCGACAACTTCGTCTTCGGGCGAGGCGGCGAGGAATGGCAGGCCTGCGCGGCCGCTGGTATCGAGGTGCAGCTGGTGCCTGGGGTGTCGTCGGCGCTGGCCGCTCCGGCACTGGCCGGGATCCCCGTCACACACCGGAGTCTCAACCAGGGTTTCACCGTCGTCACCGGTCACGTCCCACCGGGTGATCCCCGCTCGACGCTGGACTGGGCGGCGCTGGCCAGGACCGGAACCGCTCTGATCGTCATGATGGGGGTGGCGAACCTGCCGACGATCTCGGCCACCCTGATCGAGGCCGGGATGGATCCGGCCACACCGGCCGCGACGGTGGCCGATGCCGGCCATCCGGGTCAGCGATCCGTCCGGGCGAGTGTGGCCGACATCGCGAGGGTCACCAGCGAGGCCGGGATCAGCGCTCCGGCCGTCACGATCATCGGGTCGGTGGCCGGGTTCGATCCGTTGGCGCCCGAATGATGCCGGAACTGCCCGACCAGGCCGCGCCCGCCCTTCATCTGGTGCGTCACGGGCAGTCGAGCTGGAACGTGGACGGTGTGGTGCAGGGGCAGAACGACGAGGCAACGCTGACGGACCTCGGACTCTCGCAGGCGACGGCCGCGGCGGATCTGCTGGCCGGGTCCGCTTCGAGCCGGCTGCTCACCTCTGATCTCCGTCGCGCCGTGCAGACCGCCGAGATCATCGGAACGGCAACTGATCTCACTCCGGTACCGACGAGCCTCCTGCGGGAACAGGGGCTCGGGGTGCTGGAGGGTCTGACCAGTGATCTGGCCGCCGTGGAATGGGACCGGGCCGCCCAACGGGCGTTCGAGCACTACGGCGAACCGATCCCGGCCACCGCCGTCCGGGTGGAGGGCGGCGAGTCGCTCCGCGATGTCCTCGGCCGGGTCGGCGGCATCCTGGCTTCGCCCTGGGTCACCGACTCCACCGGAGACGTGATCCTGGTGTCGCACGGCGACACGATCCGCGTGATGCTCGCGCATTTGCTGGGCGACGACTTCGACGAACTCGAGTGGCGACCGGTCGCCAACGGGGAGATCCACTCCGTCTACCGCGCGACCGACGGCTCCATCCGACACGTCGTCACGCCCTTCCCCGGATCTGCGCCAGCCCCCGGATCTGCGCCAGCCCCCGGATCTGCGCCAGCCCCCGGACGTACCGACACCCCTGGGCGCACCCCTTGATCTTCGACGGAATCCGCTTGGCGGTGGGCACTCTCACCGCCTTTCCGATCCGGCCGCCGAGCCGCGTCGGCGCCTCGACGGCCCGGGTGGCCATGGTGGCAGCCCCCTTCGCCGTCCTGCCGATCGCACTCGCGGCCGGCGCCGTCGGTGAGGTCGGCAGGCTCGTGGAATGCCCACCCCTGGTGCTCGCTGCCGTGATCATCACAATCTTCGCCCTCGGTAGCCGAGGTCTGCACCTGGATGGCCTGGCCGACACCGCCGACGGACTGACCTCGTCCTACGACCGGGAACGGGCGCTGGAGATCATGCGGCGGGGCAATACCGGGCCGGCGGGCGTGGCAGCGGTGGTCCTGGCGTTGCTGGTGCAGTCCGCCGCCCTGGCCGCGGTGCTGGCCCTCCCCTGGGGACTGCTGACCGGGATCGTACTGTTGTGCCTGGCCAGGTCCTCACTGCTGATCGCCTGCGCCGCAGGGATTCCCGCTGCTCGGGACGGTGGCCTCGGTGCCATGGTGGCCGGCGTGGTGCCGAGAGTACTCGGCGGGGTCGGCGCTCTGGTGGCAGCGGCGATCGGGGCCGCCGTGACCGTATTGTCCGGCCGGCCGTGGTGGCAGGGGATCGTGGCCGTTGCCCTCGCCGCAGTGGTGGTCGCCGGACTGGTCCTGCGGTGCCGCAAGAGGTTCGGCGGTATCACCGGCGATGTGCTCGGCGCCGTCATCGAGGTGGCGGCCGCCGCGCTGCTCGTCGCGCTGGCCGCAGGTCGCTGACCAAATCCCGGGCCACCGAACCGAGCAGCGCCGTCAGGAGGGCTCTAAAATTTCCCGCCTGCGGTGATGTCGAGAACCCGGGCCCAGCTCCGACCCGCTGGCACAGGCACCGCACCGGTGCCCCGTCGAGAAGGAGAAACCGATGAAGTACATGGTCATGATGTTCGGGAGCGCCGCCGAGATGGTCGAGGTCCAGTCCCCGGACTGGATCCACGAGATGATCGAATTCATGATGGGTCTGAACGCCGAGCTGATCGAATCCGGTGAACTCGTCAGCGCCGAAGGATTGTCCGACGGTAGCACGGCCAAGGTGGTCCGACTCGAGGACGGCCTCCCGGTGGTGACGGACGGCCCGTTCGCCGAGGCCAAGGAATCGTTGATCGGATTCTGGATCCTGGACGTCGAGAACGAGGCCAGGATCATCGAGATCGCCGCGCGCATCGTCGTCTACTCGCGCCAGGTCGAGATCCGCCCGATCGGGGGGCCGCCGGAGGTGTGAGCGACGCGAGGAACGACCCCGAACAGGAGAACTCCGTCCGCCAGGGTGCCGGGGTCGAGAGGATCCTCCGCGACCTGACCCCGCAGGTCCTGGCCATTCTGGTTCGTCGGCACGGACAGTTCGACGCGTGCGAGGACGCGGTGCAGGAGGCGCTGCTGGCGGCAGCGACGTCGTGGCCCGCTGACGGGATCCCGGAGAGTCCAAGGGCCTGGCTGGTGGCGGTGGCGCACCGCCGTCTCGTCGACGAGTGGCGCAGTGGTTCCGCCCGACGCCGGCGGGAGGACCAGGTGGCAACCCGGGAACTCACCGGGGCCGAGCCGGTGGACGTCGACGACACCCTCACGCTGCTGTTCCTGTGCTGTCACCCGGCGCTCTCCGTTCCCGCCCAGCTCGCTCTCACCCTGCGGGCCGTCGGGGGCCTGACCACCGCCGAGATCGGCCGGGCCTTCCTGGTCCCGGAAACGACCATGGCGCAACGGATCAGCCGTGCCAAGGCCACCATCTCCAAGGGCCGTTTCCGGTTCGAGCTGCCGGACAGCCCGGAGCGTTCGGAGCGTCTCCGGGTTGTGCTGCACGTGCTGTACCTGGTCTTCAACGAGGGCTACTCGGCGACGTCGGGCCCGGTGGCGCAACGGGCCGACCTGGTCGACGAGGCGATCAGGCTGACCCGGCTGCTGGCACGGCTGCTGCCCGACCAGACCGAGGTCAGGGGCCTGCTTGCCCTGATGCTGCTGACCGACGCCCGCCGGGCGGCGCGGGTCGGCGACGACGGCATCCTGGTGCCACTGGCCGACCAGCGCCGGGACCTCTGGGACGCCGGCGCGATCGCGGAGGGGGTGCGGATCATCGGGCGCACGCTGGGGACCGGTCCGGTCGGCCCGTACCAGGTCCAGGCGGCGATCGCCGCGTTGCACGACGAGGCGCCGACCGCGGCTGCGACCGACTGGCCGCAGATCCTCGCGCTGTACCGGGTGCTGGAACGGCTGATCCCCGGTCCGGTGGTGACGCTCAACCTGGCGGTGGCGCTGGCCATGGTGGACGGCCCACTGGCCGGGCTGGCCGTCCTCGGCACGGTCGAGCAGGACACCCAGATGCACGGCAGCCATCGGGTCGATGCCGTGCGGGCCCATCTGCTGGAGATGGCCGGCGACGCCGCCGGCGCGCGGGAGGCCTACAGCCGGGCGGCCGGCCGGACCGCCAATGTCGCCGAACGCCACTACCTGATGCTGCGGGCGGCCGGCGCGGTCGTTCTCGACAGCTGGTCAGAGCCTCAGCACCCGGCCGGCGACGACGAGTAGGACGTCGTCGCTGACGGCGGCGATGCGCTGGTTCACCAGGCCGAGCAGGTCTCGGAAGAGCCGTCCGGAGCGATGGTCGGGCACCACCCCCATGCCCACCTCGTTGGTCACCGCGATCAACGGGCCGGGCGCCTGCTGCCACGCCGCAGCCAGGTCCTCCACCCGTCGATCGAAGTCCGGACGCCACTGGTCGCCGGGCCGGGACCACGCGTCGCACTCGTCCATCAGCGCGGTGACCCAGGTTCCGAGGCAGTCCAGCAGGACGGCGCCGTCGGCGGCGAGCACGCCCTGCGCAACCTCGGCCGTCTCCACCGTGATCCAGTGCGCGGGCCGACGAGCCCGATGAGCGGCGATCCGCTCGGCCCACTCCGGGTCGGCGACGGGGTCGGGGATCGGACCCGGCGCGAGGTAGGTGACCGAAAGCTGCTTCTGCAGTAGAGATTCAGCCTTGAACGACTTCCCGGACCTGACGCCCCCGGTGATCAGCGTGGTACGAGCCGGCATCGGCGGTGGATCCTCTCGGTGCGGGGGGTGACGAGGCCGGTCGGCCGCCGGGGCCACCGTATCCTCACCCGTGTGACGAGCACTGCCCGCGGCGCCGGACGAGCGATCGGCCTGCTCGTCGGGGTGGCCGCCGACCGCCTCCTGGGCGACCCGGCGCGGTGGCATCCGGTGGCCGGGTTCGGTTCGTCCGCCGCTGCCGTGCAGCGCCTGGTGTACCGGGATCGGCGCTGGGCCGGTGTCGGTCATGTCGGCTTGCTGGTCGGCGGGACCACTCTGCTGGGCATGGTGGTCGAGAAGTGTTCCGCCACCACACCGATCAGGATTCTCGCCACGGCGGCTGCGACCTTCGTGGTTCTCGGCGGCCGGTCGCTGGAACGCGAGGCCCGCACCATCTCGGCCCAGCTGTTGGCCGGCGATCTCGCGGCCGCGCGGGAGCAGGTGACGCACCTGGTCGGGCGGGACACCAGCGAGCTGGACGCGGCCGAGATCACCAGGGCCACCATCGAGTCGGTGGCCGAGAACACGGCCGACGCGGTGGTATCCCCGCTCCTGTGGGGTGCGGTGGCGGGAGTACCGGGTCTGCTGGCCTACCGGGCGGCCAACACGCTGGATGCGATGATCGGGCACCGCAGCCCCCGCTATCTCCGATTCGGTTGGGCCGCAGCGCGTCTGGACGATCTGGCGAACTTCGTGCCGGCCCGGGTGTCCGTCGTCCTGATCGCCGTCTGCGCGCCGGTGGTCGCCGGCCCTCCGCGAGCGGCGGTGGCCGCCGCCCGACGGGACGGTCCCGGCCATCCCAGCCCGAACGCCGGGCCCGTCGAGGCTGCTTTCGCCGGCGCCCTCGGGCGGACCCTCGGCGGCGTGAACGTCTACCGCGGGCAGGTCGAGGATCGTGGCACCCTCGGCGACGGCCCGCCTCCTGATGTGGCCGACATCGCCAGGGTGGCAAGACTTTCCGCTGCGGTATCGGGCATGTCAGCCGTTGTTGCCGCCGTCGTCGCCCTGGTCCTCGGCCGCAGGCGCTGAAGTCCTACCGGTTCGTCCCGTCAGACCAGGCGGCTCAGGAGTTGAGCGACAGCAACCAGTCGGTCGCCGACGCCACCGATCCCACCCACATCACCTCGGGCGTCGGCGGTGGTCGCCGCATCACCACCACCGGGACGTCGAGTTCGGCTGCCGCGTCCAGCTTCGCCTGCGTGTAGGCGCCACCCGAATCCTTGGTCACCAGAACGTCGACCCGGCGTGAGCGCATCAGTTCCAGCTCATCGGACAGTTGGTAGGGCCCCCGGTCGGTCGGACCAACCGGGTCGGGCCAGGCGCAGCAGGGGGAGGGAAGTCGCCGAGCAGGCCGACGCGGCCGAGGCGGAGATGGTCGCCGCGAATGGGTGGGTGGCGTCCACGACCGCTGTGATCGGCTGCTCCCGGAGATAGGCGGTCAGTCCGACGACGCCGCCGAAGCCACCGATCCGCACTGCGCCGACCGGCAGGGCCGGGTTGCTCATCCGCCCGGCCAGTGACGACAGCACTTGGATGCCTACGGCGGTACACGCGACGGCGAGCGCGCGCCCCTCGGCCGTGCCACCGAGGATGAGCACGGACCTTGGTTCGGGCACGAGCGAGTCTCGCACGGCAGACCCCGCAACGTCCTGCAAAGTGCTCGCTATTGCGAGCACTTCGCAGGACGCAAGCCGGGGTTCGGGCGGGGCTGCGGGTCAGCCCGTCAGCCGGTCGGCCCGACATGGCGCTGCGGCGGGACGGCGCGAGCGGCGACCACGGCGGTCAGACCGGCGAGGTGAGCGAGCCGGGCGATCTCCGAATCGCGGAGCGCCGGACCACCCGGCCGGCCGACGATCACCGCCAGCTCCGGCGACCCGAGCGGCGCCACCGCCATCTCGGTGCCGATCGTCTTCCAGTCCTCCGGGACCCAGTAGGCCTCGGGATCGAGCACGCCGGCCTCGTCGACCGGCGCCCACCCCGGGGTCACACCGGTCAGATTCGGGACGCCGCCACCGCCGGCCAGCAGGTGGATCTCCTTGTCGTCACCCACCCGCACCACGATGGCCCAGCCGGCCCGGAGGACCTTGGGCAACATCCGGGCCAGTGTCTTGATGGCCTGTGCGGGCTCGGCGGCAATCGCTTCGACCAGTTCCCACTCGCGATGCCGGTCGGCGACACCCGGATCCGGACGGACCGATTCGACGCGGACCCCGGGCACCGTCTCGGCCGCGGTGATCAGGACGTCCGGCTGCTTGCCGCTGGGCAGGTCGACCACGATGTCGTCCACCGCATGCTCGTAGGAGCGTTCGACGATGTCCATGGCGAGGATGTCGGCCCCGACCCGGCCGAGCGCGCTCGCCACGGCCCCCAGGCTTCCCGGCCGATCGGGTAGCACGACGCGCAGCACGTAGGACATGTAACCGCCTTCACGCTCGTGGTACGCCGCTGGCCGATTCCTGATGCCGCTGGAGAATGGCATCAGTTCCGCCGGCAGCTTCACCCACGGTTCTCGTTTCACGGCAATCCCCATTTTCGATCTTCATTATCAAACCCGGTGGTTTCCAGCAGGTGACGGTCGCAAGTCTGGCCGGTGATGGCCTATCCGTCACCGAGCGGTCACACCCTGCCACTTTTCAGTCGACATAGGCCAGTTGGATCACCGGGCCGTTCCTGCCGGCCGGTCCGATCGCCCTGCTGGCGCCATTCGCTGATGCAGGCCGTGTCGTGGTCTGCAACTAGGATCGGGGGGTTCCGCTGTCCGCCCCCAACACCCGGTCGAACCCCACTCGATCGGACCCGTTGGTGCGTGACCTACCTGGTTTTTGGAGGATCGTGTCCAGCCCTACCGATTCCGCTGCCGGTGATGCCGGTGCGGTCGCACCTGCGCTCACCCGCGACGACGTCGCCCATCTTGCCCACCTCACCCGCCTCGAGCTCACGGAGTCCGAGTTGGACACCTACGTCGGCCAGTTGTCGGTGATCCTGGACTCCGTGTCGGCGGTCACCGCGGTCACCGCCGGCCTGGACATCGAGCCGACCACCCACGCCGTTCCGCTGACCAACGTCTATCGGCCGGACGTCCCTGTACCCGGTTTGACGCAGGAGCAAGCACTCGCCGGCGCACCCTCCGCCCAGGACGGCCGCTTCCGCGTCCCGCAGATCCTCGGGGAGGAGCAGTGACGTCGCACGATCTGACACGCATGACGGCCGAAGGGCTGGCCGGCGAGATCGCCGCCGGGCAGGTGAGCGCGGTCGAGGTCGCACAGGCCCACCTGGACCGCATCGCCTCCGTCGACGGCGCCGTCCACGCCTTCCTGCACGTCTCGGGTGAATCCGCCCTCGAGCAGGCCCGGGCGGTCGATGCCGCCCACGTCCGGGGGGAAGCCGGCGCCTCCACCCTGGCCGGAGTGCCGCTGGCACTCAAGGACATCCTCGTGCAGAAGGGGTCGCCGGCCACCGCTGGATCGAAGATCCTGCAAGGCTGGATCCCGCCCTACAACGCCACGGTCACCCAGCGTCTGCTGGACGCCGGCGTCGTCATCCTGGGCAAGACCAACCTGGACGAATTCGCGATGGGGAGTTCGACGGAGAACTCCGCCTACGGGCCGACGCACAACCCCTGGGACCTGACGAAGATCCCCGGCGGCTCCGGCGGCGGAAGCGCCGCGGCCCTGGCCGCCTTCGAGGCACCCCTGGCGATCGGTACCGACACCGGCGGATCCATCCGTCAGCCGGCGTCCGTCACCGGAACGGTCGGCGCCAAGCCCACGTACGGCGGGGTGTCCCGGTACGGCGTCATCGCGCTGGCCTCGTCCCTCGACCAGGTCGGGCCGTGCGCCCGGAACGTGATGGACACGGCGCTGCTGCACGAGGTCATCGCCGGCCACGACCCGCGCGACTCCACCTCGATCAACCGTCCCGTCCCCAAGGTCGTGGAAGCCGTGCAGCGTGGGCGGACCGAAGGCGTCGAGGGCATGAAGATCGGGGTCGTCAAGGAACTGCAGGGCAAGGGCTACCAACCCGGCGTCATGGAGTCCTTCACCGCCGCCGTCGACGCGCTGACCGAGGCAGGCGCCGAGATCGTCGAGGTCTCGTGCCCGCACTTCCAGTACGCGCTGGCGGCGTACTACCTGATCCTGCCCAGCGAGTGCTCGTCCAACCTGGCCCGGTTCGACGCGATGCGCTACGGCCTGCGGGTCGGCGACGTCGCCCACGGCGGGTCACTGGTCTCGGCCGAGGACGTCATGGGTGCCACCCGGGACGCCGGTTTCGGCGCCGAGGTGAAGCGGCGCATCATCCTGGGCACCTACGCCCTGTCCGCCGGCTACTTCGACGCCTACTACGGGTCGGCGCTGAAGGTCCGCACACTGATCCGTCAGGACTTCGAGAAGGCCTACGGCGCAGCCGATGTGCTCATCTCGCCGGCCTCGCCGGTGACGGCGTTCCCGCTGGGGGAGAAGGTGGACGACCCGATGGCCATGTACCTCAACGACCTGGCCACCATCCCAGGCTCGCTCGCCGGCATCCCGGCGATGAGCGTGCCAAGCGGCATCGCGTCGGACACCGGATTGCCGGTCGGCCTGCAGATCATGGGTCCGGCCCTCGGCGAGGAGCAGATGTACCGCGTGGCTGCGGCTTTCGAGGCCGGCTACGTGGCGCGGCACGGCCGCACCGTCGCCGATTCCGCTCCCGAACTGGAGGTATCGGCGTGACGGTCACCGGATTGATGGACTACGACGAGGCGATCGAGCGCTTCGACCCCGTCATGGGGCTGGAGGTGCACGTCGAGCTCGGCACCGTCACCAAGATGTTCTGCGGATGCTCGACCGAGTTCGGCGCCGAGCCGAACACCCAGGTCTGCCCGGTCTGCCTGGCCCTGCCGGGGGCGATGCCGACGATCAACGGCACCGCCGTCGAATACGCCATCAAGATCGGCCTGGCCCTGAACTGCGAGATTGCCACCTGGTGCCGGATGTCGCGGAAGAACTACTTCTACCCGGACATGCCGAAGAACTACCAGATCTCGCAGTACGACGAGCCGATCGCCTTCGGCGGCCATCTGGATGTCGATGTCGACGGTGAAACCGTCAGGATCGAGATCGAGCGCGCCCACATGGAGGAGGACACCGGGAAGTCCCTGCATGTCGGTGGTTCCACCGGTCGGATCCAGGGCGCCGAGTACTCGCTCCTGGACTACAACCGGGCCGGCGTGCCGCTGGTCGAGATCGTCACCAAGCCGATCTTCGGGACCAAGGAGAAGGCGCCGGCCGTGGCCCGCGCTTATGTCGCGGCGCTCCGGGATCTGCTGCTCTCGCTGCAGGTCTCGGACGTGCGGATGGACCAGGGGTCGTTGCGCTGCGATGCGAACCTGTCGCTGACCCCGGCCGGTAACCCGGTGATGGGGACCAGGACCGAGACGAAGAACGTCAACTCGCTGCGGTCGGTCGAGCGGGCCGTACGGTACGAGATCACCCGCCAGGGCGCACGTCTCGCGGCTGGGGAGACCATCCGGCAGGAGACCCGTCACTTCGACGAGTCGACCGGGACCACCAACCCGGGTCGCTCCAAGGAGACCGCTGAGGACTACCGCTACTTCCCGGAACCCGACCTGGTGCCCATCGCGCCGGACCGGGTGTGGGTCGAGGAGATCCGGGCGACGCTGCCGGAGCTTCCGTGGGTCCGCCGCGCCCGCCTGCAGGAGTCGTGGGGTTTCACGGACTTCGACATGCGCGACCTACTGGCTGCGGACGCGGTCGATCTGGTCGAGAACACCGTTGCCGCGGGTGCCTCCCCGGCCGAGGCGCGCGCCTGGTGGTCGGGTTACCTCGGTCAACAGGCGAACGTCCTGGGTGTCTCCCTGCCCGAACTGGCGATCAGCCCGGCCCAGCTGGCCAGGGTCGTCGCCCTGGTCGACGACGGTTCGCTGAACGCCAAGATCGCCCGCCAGGTGATCGACGGCGTGCTGGCCGGCGAAGGGGATCCGGACGCGGTGGTCGCCGCCCGTGGGCTGGCGGTCGTCTCTGACGAGTCCGCGCTGCAGGCCGCGGTCGACGAGGCCCTCGCAGCCCAGCCCGCCGTGGCCGACCGGATCCGCGGCGGCAACCTCAAGGCAGTCGGCGCGATCGTCGGCGCCGTGATGAAGGCGACCAAGGGTCAGGCCGACGCGGGCAGGGTCAACGCGCTGGTGCTGAAGACGCTCGGCATCGAGGCCTGACGCCGAGCCTCGGCCTCCCCGGTGCGCCCGCCGCAGTGGTGGGCGCACCGGCAGACCCGGTGACAGGTGGACCAGGTGACAGGTGGACCGGTGACAGGTGCGGGATCAGTCCGGACCGTCGCCGCCGGAGGACGAGACATCCGGGATCAGCAGCACCCGGTCGTCGGCGGCGACCGGCTTGCCTTTGCCGTCCTTGTTCGAGGTGGTCAGCCAGACGGCGTTCTTCGCCCCCGACTGGACGGTCAGCAGTCGGCCGTAGGTCTTGGCCAGCAGGACCCTGGTGCTGCCGGAGAAGCTGCCGGTGGCCGACATCGCGATCCCGGTGAGCTGCTGCTTGCCCAGGGAGGAGTTGATCAGCAGGCCGGACGAGGTAGCGCAGTCGGCGGCGCCGCCGTCGCCGGTCTTCCAGGTCCACACCGCGTCGCCGGACCGCAGCGTGGTGAAGTCTTTTCCCGACTTGGCCGGCAGCAGCACATCCGCGGCGGTCCGGTGGTCCAGGGCGGCCATGGCCCCGGTCGGCAACCGGCAGAGGCCAGTGACCTGGTTGAAGCCGGCGGAGAAGATCGGTGACGTGGGCTTCGGGTTGCCAACGGCCGGCTTCCCGAACTCGTCGATGCGCAGCAGCTTGCCGGCCAGCGAGGTGGCGGCCGCGGGTTTCGCCGACCCGAGGTTCCCGGTCCCCACGTACAGGACGCTGTCGGCGGTGAACGCGATCGCGCCACCGTTGCCGGTGGTGGCCCGGGGAATACCGGTGAGGATCGCCTTCGGCTTCTCGCCGGGCGCTATCCGGATCACCCGGTTGTCGGTCGCCGTCGTGACGTAGGCGTAGATCAGCCCGTCCTCGCTGTAGGACGGCGAGATCGCGATGCCCAGCAGGCCGCCGTCGCCCTTCGCGTTGATTCCGCCGACTGTGGTGACCAGCACCGGCTTGCTTCCGGATACCACCTTCAGGATGCGGCCGGTGGTGCGTTCTCCGACCAGTGCCGAGATCCCGTCCGGCAGCGGTGCCAGCCCCCAGGGCGCGGCCAGGCAGGCGGCGACGACGATCGGGTCGGTCGGCGCACACGGGTCGGCGGGAGGGGTGGTGGCAGGTGGGCTCGTCGAATTCGGGGTGGCGCTGCTCGGCGGAGACGACCCGGGGGTGGTGCTCGCCGGCAACTGCTGCGGGACCACCGGGGTGACCTCGGCTGCCGTCAGGCTGGGCTGGACGGTGTAGGGCTGGCTGGTGGCGGTGAAATCACCGCAGGCGGCGATGGCCAGACCGAACGTCAACACCAGGGCGACGGTGCGGCTCCCGCGCAGCAGAGCTCGCCGGCGGAGCCGGGGCGAGCGACCACTCGGGAGCAGGCCTTGGCGTCGTCGAGTGAGCGCGACGCGGGCCGAAGGGTCGATCGAGCGGTCACGCAAGTGGCTCCTGGGTGACGGCCGTTGCTCGAGCAAACCGTTGTCGACAAGCGCGGCGGGTATGGGGGCGTCCATCACGCTTCACGGTACGTGCCGGAGGCGACGTCGCGTGCCCGGTCCGCCAGGTCGAGATCCCGCATCGTCGAGGATGGGATGAATCCGGTGGAGCGCCGACCGACGCGGTGCTGCACTAGTACAGCGTCGTCGAACTCCAGATGACGGACCCGGGCCTTGCGCCTGGAGGACAGCAGCAGCCGGACGCCGCCCAGCCCGGCCCGGCGCTGCAGTGGGGTCCTGGTGATCTCGGTCAGTTGCACCCGTTCACGTCGGGCGATGACGGTGTGACGGGCCAGCACCCGACGCCAGCGCAGCGTGACGGTGTCGGGTTCCAGCAGCCACCCGGCGTCGGCCGCCTGTCCCCAGCCGACGAGCAGTGCCAGTGGGATCGGCAGATACGCGAGGTAGGCGCCCCAGCCGGGAAGGAAGGCGAGCCCGAGCGTCGGAGGCAGGGCCAGCAGCACCGGCAGCGTGAAATAGCGGCGCCGCGCCCGGACCGGGACGCGATGGATCGGGGCGGGGCGCCAGCCGAGCTCGGGGAGGGCCCTGCCGACCAGTTCGGCCGCCTGATCTACCCTGATCAGCGGAAACAGCATCCGCTCCGTGTCGTTGGAGCTGCTCAGCCCGGCCACCTCGACCTCCAGCGCGCAGTACCCGAGCAGGCGCCGCCACCAGCCCTCGACAACCCGGACAGCTTGCACCCGGTCGACCGGGATCGTGCCGGACCGCTGGGCGATCAGGCCGCGGCTGATGCGGAGGCGTTCACCTTCGCGGACGAGGGTGAACCTGGCCAACCGCAACGAGGTCAGCCCGATCCCGGCGAAGACGGCCACGGCGACCGCGGCGAGCAACAGCAGGGCAGTGGTGGGGCCGCCGGTGAACACCTCCCGGGTGATCCGCCGGAAGAGTTGCTCCGGCAACAGGTCCCGAGCACGCCCGATGGTCGCGGCGGCGCCGGCCAGCATCAGCGGGATCGAGGTCCCGGTGAACGCCGCGATCAGCAGGGTGCGGGTGCCGAGGACAGCGAGGGTCTCCGGTACCGGTGCATTGGCGCTCTTCCGCAGGGTCGTGCCAGCCGGAAGGGACTCGGTCCCCGCGTCCGCTTCCGCGGACGGGAGTGGCAGACCGGACGGGATCGGACCGTCCGCGGAGGACATCGGTCCCGGCTGGGCCAGTGCGACCCGCAGTTCCTCCAGTGCCGATGCCGAGAGACACGCAAGGTGCACCGAGGCGCGGTGGTTGTTCCCCGGCGTCTGGATCTTCAGCCCCCAGACCCCGCAGATCCGCTGTACCACACCACGTTCGGCGTCCAGAGCGGTGATCCGGTTGATGCCGATGATGTCCTGGGTCCGCCTGAACAGACCGGAGCGAACCCGAAGGCTGCCGTCACGCACCGAGTACTTCTTCACCCACCAGTTGGCCACCGACAGGAGCACGACGACTCCGGCGAGCGCCCCGATGGACCACCCGGGCGCCTGCCAGATCCCGACCGCGATGAGCGGGATCAGGGAGCGGAGGTTCCGGCCGAAACTGATCAGCAGGTAGGCGGGGTGCAGGCGGCGTTCGGAGATCGTGCGTGACTCGGCCGGTGCAGCCGCCGGGGTGGCCACCATGGCCGGGTCAGGTGTCATCGGCCAAGTGGGCCAGCAGCCCGATGCGGGCGCGGACGTCCGCTGCCTCGTCCTCGTCGAGGGCCTGGACGAGGACCGAACCGGCTGCGGTGTGGATGTGCAGGTCGGACAGTCGGAAGCGGCGGGCGAGCAGGCCCTGTTCGGACTTGAGATGCTGCACCCGGTTCATCGGGACGAGGGTCCTGGTCTGCACCAGCCAGCCGTGCTGGAGATCGATCTCCCGGTCCGACAACGAGTACCAGAACAGCCGGTACCGGATCGGCGGGCGGATGACGGCCCCGACCACCAGGTACCAGAACGCGGCGAGACCGACCAGGATCCATCGGATCGTCGGATCCGGCCAGCGCAGTCCGATGGCGCCCCAGGTGAGCAGGCCGACGGTGAACGCACCCGCCAGCAACGCCCGGACCCGCCAGTAGGTCACTGCTCGAGCCGGAAGACGCTGCCGGGCAACGGGATCGTCGCCGGGTAGCGCCGCGAACCGCGGATCGGGCCCCGAAGGTCCCGGCGCCCCGGGGCCGCCTGCAGCACCTGGAACCCCGGCCTCCGATCTCGAGGAACTACTCACCTGCCGCTCGTCAGGAATTCTTGTGCTGCCTGGGCGGGACGTGCCGGACGGCGCCGGTCGAGGCAGACGAGGCCATCGAGGCATACGCCTGCAACGCCTTCGACACCACTCGCTCGCGGCTGCGGGGCTCCCACGGACGCTCGGAGGCCTCCATCTTGGCCCGCCGCTCGGCCAGCACGTCGTCGCCGACGTCGACCCGGAGGACCCGGCTGTCGACGTCGATCTCGATCTGGTCGCCGTCCTCGATCAGGCCGATGGCCCCGCCCGCCCAGGCCTCCGGTGAGATGTGCCCGACGGAGATGCCGGACGAGCCACCGGAGAACCGCCCGTCGGTGATCAGGGCGCAGACCTTGCCGAGGCCAAGGCCTTTCAGGAAGGACGTCGGGTGCAGCATCTCCTGCATACCTGGCCCTCCGGCCGGTCCCTCGTAGCGGATGACCACGACGTGACCTGGTTGCACCTTCTTGCCCAGGATCGCCTCCACCGCGTCCTCCTGGGACTCGAGAACGATGGCGCTACCGGTGAAGTGGAACAGCGACGGGTCGATGCCGGCCGTCTTGATGACGGCGCCGTCCAGCGCGATGTTGCCGTAGAGCACCTGCAGACCGCCCTCGACCGTGTAGGCGTGCGCCTTGTCGTGGATGCACCCGTTCGCAGCGTCGAGATCCAACGAATCCCAGCGGTTCGCGGTCGAGAACGCCTGCACCGTCCGGACTCCGCCCGGTGCGGCGTGGAAGAGCTCCACCGCAGCGGCCGACGGCGACTCCGACCGGACGTCCCACTCCGTCAGCCAGGAATCGATGTCACCTGAATGAACCGTGTGCACCGACGTGTCGAGCAGGTCGGCCCGGTAGAGCTCACCGAGGATGGCCGGGATGCCGCCGGCCCGGTGCACGTCCTCCATGTGGAAGTCGGAGTTGGGAGCGACCTTGGACAGGCACGGCACCCGCTTGCTGATCGCGTCGATATCAGCCAGCGTGAAGTCGATCTCGCCCTCGATCGCCGCGGCCAGGATGTGCAGCACCGTGTTGGTGGAGCCACCCATCGCCACGTCCAGAGCCATGGCATTGCCGAACGCTGCCTTGGTCGCGATGTTGCGGGGGAGCACCGAATCGTCGTCGCCGTCGTAGTACTTCCTGGCCAGTTCGACGATCAGGGAACCGGCCCGTAGGAACAGGTCCTTGCGGGCGATGTGGGTCGCGAGGGTGGATCCGTTGCCGGGCAACGCAAGTCCGAGCGCCTCGGCCAGGCAGTTCATCGAGTTGGCGGTGAACATGCCCGAGCAGGAGCCGCAGGTCGGGCAGGCGGACCGCTCCACCTCCTCCAGGGAGGCGGCGTCCACGCCCGGGGTGGCGGAGGCCGAGATGGCGGTGATCAGGTCGGAGGAGCTGTGTGCGACACCGTCGACGATGACGGCCTTGCCGGCCTCCATCGGGCCGCCGGAGACGAACACCACCGGGATGTTGAGCCGGAGCGCGGCCATCAACATGCCCGGGGTGATCTTGTCGCAGTTGGAGATGCACACCAGGGCGTCGGCGCAGTGGGCGTTGACCATGTACTCGACCGAGTCGGCGATGAGTTCGCGGCTGGGCAACGAGTAGAGCATCCCGGCGTGGCCCATCGCGATGCCGTCGTCGACCGCGATGGTGTTGAACTCTTTCGAAACACCACCGGACGCCGCCACCGCTGAAGCCACCAGGTCGCCCATGTCCTTGAGATGGACGTGGCCGGGGACGAACTGCGTGTAGGAGTTGGCGATCGCGATGATCGGCTTGCCGAAGTCCGACTCGGTCATCCCGGTGGCGCGCCACAACGCTCGGGCACCGGCCATGTTGCGGCCGTGGGTGGACGTTCTGGAACGGAGCGGGGGCATACGGACTCCTGCGGTGGTGACGACTGGATGTCGACCTGGTCTTGACGATCGAGGGTCGGCCCAGCGGGCGTGTACCGACGTTACTCGCCGCTCGGGACCGACTCCTCGGGCTCTGTCGGTGCTGTGGGTCCGGTGGACACCCTCGGTTCGGCAGCTTCCGCGGCCGGGGGCGCGTCCTTGCCGAGCAGCAACCGTCCGCCCGACACGCGCGCCAGCCGCGGCATGTCCCGCGGGCGGACCATCGGCAGGCGCATCCGACGTCCGTCGAGCGCGACGGCTGTTGCCCATCGTGGTCCGCGGAACTCGAAGCCGTCCAGGTCCGACCAGTTGATGCGCCGGATGCCGAACAGCCCGGTGGTGGTGATCCTGGTGGTGTCCGCGACGGTCCGGGTGGTCAGGATGTAGACGAGCCCGCCGAGGGGTAGCAGGTAGAACGCCAGGAAGAGGTCGGATCCGGCGTTGGCCAGGGGTGTCACGGCGATGAACAACAGAAAGGGAATCAGGAACGAAAAGCCGGGCAGCCGGAACACGGCGCGGTCGGAGCGGATCACCGTTCCATGGTTGCACCTCGCGACGCCGGGCCGTGCCGGCTCACATCCAGCAGGTATCGGTCAGGTGACTGCTATCGTTTCTGTCACGCAAGCTCTACGAAGCGTAACCATTTTGCGATCGATGCGGCGGGGATTCTGATGACTTTGAGACAGATGTTCATTGGGTTCATGTCCGCAGCGGTGGTGCTCACCGTGACGGCGGGCCCGGCCGGCGCTGGAACTGTCGATGCGGCAACAGCGGGTGCAGTCGTGGCTGCTCCGTCGGTTGGAGACGGCCCCACCACACCCAGCACGGCGCAGGGACTCTCCGGACGACGATCGACCCTACCCGCCCAGCCCCAACACGAGAGCTCGCCAGGAAACCAGCCGCAGAGCCAGCACGTCGGCGCAGCAGCCATCAACCCGGCCGGTAACCCGGTGGCCAACATCGCGCCGAACCCGGCCTTTCCGGCCCGCTGCTACCAGGCGTACCAGAGCGTCGACTGCACGACTGCCGTAGTCGCGGCATTGAACAATGCGCGCAGGGTGATCGGCCAGCCCTCCTACCTGCTGCCGGCCAGCTTCGCCCAGATGACGCCCGCCTACCAGTTCCTGGTGCTCTCCAACGCGGATCGCGTGCTGGCCGGGCGCACCCCGATCACCGCCTTCAACCCGACCCTGAACGCCGTCGCGCAGCAGGCGGCCAACGGCAGCACCGATCCCACCGGGCCGGACACGGTGGACGGTGTCAACACGAAGTTCTGGACCGCCAACTGGGCCGGCGGGATGAGCCCGCTCGAGGCCTACTACGACTGGATGTACTACGACGGGTACGGCAGCAACAACATCGACTGCACCTCGGCGACCGATCAGGACTGCTGGGGCCACCGCGAGAACACCCTGTGGAACTTCGGATCCGACGAGGTCGCGATGGGCGTCGGCGTCAAGTTGAGCGGCGCAAGCTACGGGACGTCGTTCTCCGAGCTCTACTGGTCCTACAGTCCGACCGGGACCCGGATCCCGCGGTTGCCGACCGTGGTGTCGGTCGCGGCCACCGGCGGGCCGGCGGCCGGCGGTACCCGGGTCACCCTTCGCGGCAACGGATTGGAGACCGCCACCGCCGTCTACTTCGGCAGCCGAACTGCGCCCCCGCTCTATCGGTCGGCCACCAGCATCATCGTGGCCACGCCGCCGGGCACGGGGGTGGTGCCGGTCAGGGTGATGGGTGACGGGGGCCTCGGACCGGCGACGCCGGTGGCCACCTTCTCCTACCTGGCCGGGGCCGGACCCGGATCGTTCGTGCCGCTGTCCCCGAACAGACTGCTGGACACCAGATCCGGGTTGGGCGCCCTGAAGACCCCGGTGCCGTCGAAGAAGACGCTGCGGTTGCCGGTGCTCGGCCACGGCGGCGTTCCGTCGTCGGGGGTGGATGCGGTGGTGCTCAACGTGTCGGCTGTCGCTCCGACGGTCGCCGGCTTCCTGACCGTGTCCGCCAGCACGACTTCACCGGCGCCGCGGATCTCCAACCTCGCCTTCAACCGCGGCCAGACGGTCGCGAACCTGGTGGTGGCCCAGGTGGGTCATGACGGCAAGGTGGCCATGTACAACGGGTCCGGCGGCACCGTCGACCTGATCGCCGATGTCTCCGGCTACTACCTGGCGGCGCCACCGAAGTCCCTGCCGACCGCGGCCGGCTCCTTCACCTCCGTCGTGCCGACCCGTCTGGTGGACACGCGGGTGGCACCGGCGACCGAACTGGCGGCCTCGGGCACCGCTCGGATCACCATGACGGGCCGGGCCGGGATCCCGACGTCGGGGGTGTCCGCGGTGGTGGTCAACGTGACCGCGGTCAACCCGGCCGCCCCGGGGTACTTCACCGTGTACGCCTCGGGCGGGGCACGGCCGACCTCGTCGAACCTCAATTTCGTCGCCCGCCAGACGGTGCCGAACCTGGTGGTCAGCCCCGTCGGGTCCGACGGGCGGATCGCTCTGTTCAACGGCTCGCGCGGCTCGGTCGACCTCTTGATCGACGTCATCGGGTACGTGCGGGCCGGTGCCGCCAACACCAGGGGCGCGATCATCCCGGTGACCCCGGCGCGCCTGTTCGACTCGCGAACGGGGGTCGGCATCGGGACCTCACCGCCGTACGACTTCACGCCACCCATGGGGCAGACCTACATCGTCTCCAACCAGTACCGGGTTCCGTTGGCGGTGACGGGCAGGCAGGGCGTGCCGGCCACCGGCGTCTCTGCCGTGGTGCTCAACGTGACCGTCGTCGCGCCGGCTGCACCCGGCTACTACACCGTCTATCCGGACGGCCTCGGGATACCCGGCGTCTCCAACCTCAACTTCACGGCCGGGCGGACGGTGCCGAACCTGGTGATAGTGCCGGTGGCCAGGAACGGCCTGGTCAACCTCTACAACGGGTCGACTTCCTACGGCAGCCTGATCGTCGACGTTGCGGGTTACGTGCTCGGCTGAGGCATCGCACTCGAGCACCCAGCAACGCCCCGGCGGCACGACGAACGCCGCCGGGGGCCTGGTTTGACAGGCCCAGGTGTGCGCCGTATGGTCCAAAGTGTGTCCCTGATTCTCGTACTCCGCTAGCGCGTCGCGGTTCGGACGGTAGACAACACCCCGTCGATCTCCGAATACGACGCGCAACCCCTTCGTCGCCCCTCACCGGTGACAAGGGGTTTTTTGTTGCCCAGACCAGGGCGATGGGCCCGGCCACCACACCGGACCACCACGGCGAACACGACATCTCCCGCACTTTTGAAGATCGCAGTTCGAGACCCAACGGGGGTCTCCGGACGCGCCAGACCCGATCATCCGCAAGCGGCCCGCTCCACCAGGCCCGATGAACGTCAGAAGGTCCCCTGTCATGAGTCAGACACCAATGGCACCGAGTCGCCCGTCGTCGGTCGCCCCGACGCCCCATCCGACGGCAGCGTCGCAGCCCGGCCAGCCCGGCCAGCACCCCGGCCCCGCGGCCCCGGCCCGATCGGCGGCTCCGGCCGTCGAGTACGTGACCGGCGCGAAGGCGGTGGTCCGGTCCCTCGAGGAGGCGGGTGTCGACATCGTGTTCGGCATCCCCGGTGGCGCGGTTCTTCCCGTGTACGACCCCCTCTTCGACTCGGAGAAGGTCCGCCACATCCTGGTGCGACACGAGCAGGGGGCCGGTCATGCCGCGACCGGTTACGCCCAGGCGTCCGGCAGGGTCGGCGTGTGCATCGCCACCTCGGGCCCCGGAGCGACGAACCTCGTCACCCCGATCGCCGACGCCCACATGGACTCGGTGCCGCTGGTCGCCATCACCGGTCAGGTCGCCCGTTCGCTGATCGGCACCGACGGCTTCCAGGAAGCCGACATCTGCGGTATCACCATGCCGATCACGAAGCACAACTTCATGGTCACCGACGCCGCTGAGATCCCGATGGTGATCGCCCAGGCCTTCTACCTCGCCTCCAGCGGTCGCCCGGGCCCGGTGCTCGTCGACATCCCGAAGGACATCCTGCAGGCGGAGACCATCTTCAGGTGGCCGACCGATGTGCACCTGCCCGGGTACCGCCCGGCGTCCAAGCCGCACTCCGGTCAGATCAACGCTGCAGCCAAGCTGATCGCCGCCGCCCGCCGTCCCGTCTACTACGTCGGCGGCGGTGTGCTCAAGTCGTACGCCACCGAGCAGCTCAAGGTGCTCGCCGAGATGACCGGCATCCCCGTCGTGACCACGCTGATGGCCCGCGGGGCGTTCCCCGACTCGCACATCCAGCACCTGGGCATGCCCGGTATGCACGGCACCGTCGCGGCGGTCGGCGCCATGCAGCGCGCCGACCTGATCATCGCGCTGGGGGCCAGGTTCGACGACCGGGTCACCGGGCAGCTGTCCACGTTCGCCCAGGGCGCCAAGATCATCCACGCCGACATCGATCCGGCGGAGATCGGCAAGAACCGCCACGCCGACGTCCCGATCGTCGGTGACGCCAAGGAGGTGATCTCCGAACTGATCGCCGCGATTGCCCTGGAGCAGAGCGCCGGCGTCGTTGCCGACATGACGGCGTGGTGGGCCGAGCTCGACCAGATCCGGGAGACCTTCCCGCTCGGGTACGACTGGCCGGCCGACGGCAGCCTGTCACCGCAGTACGTCATCGAACGGCTGGGCAAGATCAGCGGTCCCGACACCATCTTCGCGGCCGGCGTCGGCCAGCACCAGATGTGGGCCGCGCAGTTCATCTCGTACGAGAAGCCCTACACCTGGCTGAATTCCGGTGGCCTCGGCACGATGGGCTACGCCGTTCCGGCAGCCATGGGCGCCAAGATGGGCATGCCCGACGCGGTGGTCTGGGCCATCGACGGCGACGGCTGCTTCCAGATGACGAACCAGGAGCTGGCCACCTGCGCGATCGAGGGCATCCCGATCAAGGTCGCCATCATCAACAACGGCAACCTCGGGATGGTCCGGCAGTGGCAGACGCTGTTCTACGGCGAGCGGTACAGCCAGACGAACCTCGGCACCCACAAGCTCCGCATCCCGGACTTCAAGATGCTGGCCGAGGCCTATGGCTGCGTCGGGCTGCGCTGCGAGTCCAAGGAGGACGTCGACGCCACGATCGAGGCGGCGATGGCCATCAACGACCGCCCGGTGGTCGTCGACTTCACCGTCGGCCCCGATGCCCAGGTGTGGCCGATGGTCGCCGCCGGAACCGGCAACGACCACATCATGGCCGCGCGCGGTATCCGACCCCTCTTCGATGAGGGCTGAGAAATATGACCCGTCATACGCTTTCGGTCCTGGTCGAGAACAAACCCGGTGTGCTGGCACGGGTTTCGTCGCTCTTCTCGCGCCGCCAGTTCAACATCCACTCGCTGGCCGTCGGGCCGACGGAGAATCCGGAAGTATCCCGGATGACGATCGTCGTCGCCGTCGACGAGCTCCCGCTGGAACAGGTCACCAAGCAGCTCAACAAGCTGGTCAACGTGCTCAAGATCGTCGAACTCGTGTCGACGGCCTCCGTGCACCGCGAGCTGCTGCTCATCAAGCTCCGCGCCGATTCGTCGGTGCGCGCACAGGTCGTCACCATCGTCGACATGTTCCGCGCCCACGTCGTCGACGTGACGCCGGATTCGATGACGATCGAGGCCGCCGGAACCAGCGACAAGCTCGAGGCGTTGGTCAGGATGCTGGAACCTTTCGGCGTCCGCGAGCTCGTCCAATCCGGCATGGTCGCCCTGGGCCGGGGCGCGAAGTCGATCACCACCGAGCGTTCGCGCGGCGACTGACACCAGTCGTCCACCGCCAATCGATCCCGCGAGACTGCCAACCGCCGCGATCACCCCTCGCAGCGGCTGGTCAAACTGCGCGGCCTGCTGAAACACCCGAGTAGGCAGGCCGCGCAGACACAGCACTTTCCGCAGTACCCATGCGAGCGAGCATCATCCACACGAGCACCACCCATTGCAGCCGGGCGCGAGTCGCCCGCGAAAGGAACGTCGATCACCCATGGCAGCCGAAATTTTCTACGACGACGACGCCGATCTCTCGATCATCCAGGGCCGCAAGGTCGCGGTCATCGGTTACGGCTCGCAGGGGCACGCCCACGCGCTGAGCCTGCGTGACTCCGGCGTGGACGTCCGCGTCGGCCTGCTGGAGAACTCCAAATCCCGCGCGAAGGCCACCGACGAGGGCCTCCGGGTCGTCACGCCGGCGCAGGCCGCGGCCGAAGCGGACGTCATCATGATCCTGACGCCGGACCACATCCAACGTCACGTCTACGCCTCCGACATCGAGCCGAACCTGTCCGCCGGCAAGGCGCTCGCCTTCGGTCATGGCTTCAACATCCGCTTCGGATACATCAAGCCGCCGGCGGACGTCGACGTCATCCTGATCGCCCCGAAGGGCCCCGGACATCTCGTCCGCCGTGAGTTCGTGAACGGGAAGGGCGTGCCGGACCTGATCGCCGTCGAGCAGGACTACACCGGCGGCGCCCAGGCCCTCGCGCTGTCCTATGCGGCAGCCATCGGCGGCGCTCGCGCCGGTGTCATCAAGACCACCTTCACCGAGGAGACCGAGACCGACCTCTTCGGGGAGCAGGCTGTGCTCTGCGGTGGTGCCTCCCGGCTGATCCAGACCGGCTTCGAGACCCTGACGGCCGCCGGCTACCAGCCGGAGATCGCCTACTTCGAGGTGCTCCACGAGCTCAAGCTGATCGTCGACCTGATGTACGAGGGCGGGATCGCCAAGCAGCGCTGGTCGGTCTCGGACACCGCCGAGTACGGCGACTACGTCTCAGGGCCCCGGGTCATCGACGACCACGTCGCGAAGAACATGCAGGGTGTCCTCGCCGACATCCAGGACGGCACCTTCGCTGCCCGCTTCATCGCCGACCAGGACGCCGGTGCCCCGGAGTTCAAGAAGTTCCGGGCCGAGCAGGAGGCGCACCCGATCGAGGAGACCGGGCGCAAGCTCCGCGGCCTGATGAGCTGGGTGAAGTCGGACGACGACTACACCGGCACCGCTGCGCGCTGACGGCAGGCTCTGCGCCACGGACGGAAAGACGACAGGCCCTCACCTTCGCGGTGGGGGCCTGCTGTCGCTGGATGGGCGGGGGGATCGCCCACGTTCGGAAAGGTCTCAGACGAAGACCCGCGTGGACGGTCGCGAGAGAAGGACGAGCACGCCGACGCCGACGCCGGCGTAGACCAGGACGTTGATCAGCAGGATGCTGTCCGTCAGGGTCCACCGCGAGTAGGTCTCGGAGTTCGCGCTGACCAGGGTGATGGCGACGAACACGGCCAGTGCGCAGTCCAGCCAGGCCGCCACCTGCGCCCAGACGCGGGAGCGACCGCGCATCAACAACAGGCCGCCGCGGAACTGGACGATCATCACGCCGACGACGACGAGGATCGAGATCGGGTTGATGGAGACCTGGCTGCCGGCCGTCTGGGCCAGCGTGACCAGCAGGTTGAGCACCAGCAGGCTCCCGCACATCATCAGCACGATGCCCGCCGCAGTCGCGCTACGAGGTCTGGTGGCGCTGTTCGTCCGGTACGTCATCCGAGGGTTCTCCTTTGCCGGTCTGGGCCCGCCGAGGCCGATTCGACCGGGTTCGACGGCAGAGAACTTGCCATGGTTCCGACACCGGACAGGTAGTCGCCGGAACGGGCTGAAGGCCCCGGATCCGTGAGGGTGGATCCGGGGCCGGTTCGGTCAGGTTGGCTAGAAGGTCTTGGCGCCCTTGGACTTGAACCAGGCCTTGGAGGCGCTGTTGAGCATGAAGACAGCGATCAGAACAGGAGCAACCAGCTCAACGATAAAGCCCCCGCCGAAGCCGCCCCCAGCAATGATCCCAATGATCGCCCCGACGACGAAGACGGCGCATCCGATGACGAGAATCTGCCCATTCTTGCCAGTGAGGGCAACAACGCCACCCCAGATCATCAGGGCAGCGACGATCGCCAGCACCACTGCGACGACCTTGAAAAAGCCGCTGTACCCGGAGACTGTCTGACACGCTGCGGCATAGCTAGGGTCGTTCAATTGGTTGGTGGTGCAGATGTCGCTGGTTGAGCTGGCGACACTGCTGACAGCCAATGAGCCGAAAGAAAAGATGATTGCGAATCCGCCGAAAACGAAGGCCAGGACGGCGGCGGCCGTGACCATGCCGGGGCGCCCGACTGGAACCGGCCCGCCGAAACCGGGAGCGCCGTAGGCGGCGGGCGGGTAACCCGGGGCCGCCGGGTAGGACGGACCCGGCTGCCCGTAACCCGGCTGCTGCCCGTAACCCGGCTGCTGCCCGTAACCCGGCTGTTGCCCGTAAGCCGGCTGCTGGCCGTAGTCCGGCTGCTGCCCGTACGCAGGCTGCGGGGTCGGACCGGTCGGGTAGCCCTGCGGGGTGCCAGGGGCGGGCTGTCCGGGGTAGCCCTGGGGCTGGCCCGGCGCAGAGCCGTAGGGCGGGGGTGTGGTCACAACAGGTCCCTTCGAGTGGTGGTCGGGTCGAGATCACTCTAGGGCGGCCACCACACAAAGACCCGACAAACGGTGAATTCGCCCACAGATTCCACGCGTGCGAGGTCCTGGCGCCATCCCTCTGGCCCAGCGACACGCCCCGGCTGCGGAACGCCAACGGCCGGAGGGGGATCGAGCGTCGTGGACGAGTCGATACGATGGGCCGCCCGGGTGCACCGACGCATCCGAATCAGTGGAACCGAATCAGTGGGAAACAGGGGGATCGACAGATCGCCGGGGTTCTCCCACCGGACGGAATGCGGCCAGGGATCGCCTCACGGCCGAGGAGTCAAGACGGAGATGAACAAGGTGTCCAAGCCTGGCAAACCGATTGTCCTGATCGCCGAGAAGCTCGCCCAGTCCGCGATGGACGTGCTGGGATCGGACTTCGAGATCAGGTACGTCGACGGAGCCGACCGGGCTGCGCTCCTCCCGGCCCTCGCCGAGGTCGACGCCGTGCTGATCAGGTCCGCCACCACCATGGACGCCGAAGCGCTCGCCGCCGCCCCGAACCTGAAGGTGGTGGCCAGGGCCGGGATCGGTCTGGACAACGTCGACGTTCCCGCCGCCACCGCGCGCGGCGTGCTGGTGGTGAACGCGCCGCAGTCCAACATCATCACGGCGGCCGAACACGCCATCGCCCTGCTGATGTCGGTGGCCAGGCAGATTCCGGCCGCGCACGCCACGATGGCGGCGGGGGAGTGGAAGCGCAGCAAGTTCTCCGGCGTTGAGATCGCCGAGAAGACAGTCGGTGTCGTGGGTCTGGGCCGGATCGGGCAGCTCTTCGCCGCCCGCATCGCGGCCTTCGGCACCAACGTCATCGCCTACGACCCGTACCTGCAGCCGGCAAGAGCCGCGGCGCTCGGGGTCACCCTCGTCGATCTACCCACCCTGCTGCGGGAGGCCGACGTCATCTCCATCCATCTGCCGAAGACCAAGGAGACACTCGGTCTGATCGGTGCCACGGAACTCGCCACGGTCAAGCCCACCGTGCTGATCGTGAACGCCGCGCGCGGCGGGCTGATCGACGAGCAGGCGCTTGCCGACGCGCTGACCGAGGGGCGGGTGGCCGGTGCGGGCATCGACGTGTACGTCACCGAGCCCCCGGCGAAGGACAACCCCCTCCTGACGGCGCCGAACATCGTGCTGACCCCGCACCTTGGTGCCTCGACCGCCGAGGCCCAGGACAAGGCCGGCACCGCGGTGGCGAAGTCCGTCAAGCTGGCGCTCCGCGGCGACTTCGTGCCTGACGCCGTCAACGTCCAGGCCGCCGGTCCGGTGGCCGACGACGTCCGGCCGTGGATCCCACTGGCGTCGCGCCTCGGCACCATCCTGACGGCTGTCACCGGCCAGGTACCGGTGAGGCTGGTGGTGGAGGTGCGCGGCGACCTGGCCGCCGCCGACACCACGATCCTGCAGCTGGCGGCGGTACGCGGCGTCTTCGGCCCGGTGATCACCGAGGCGGTCACGTTCGTCAACGCGCCCGCCCTGGCCGCCGAACACGGACTGACGCTGTCCGGCACCTCGACCGCGGAGACCGGGGACTATCGGTCCTCGATCACGCTGCGGGCGGCGATGGCCGACGGGTCGAGCCGCTCGGTGTCCGGCACGCTGTCCGGTGCGCACCTGGTCGCCAAGCTGATCGAGATCAACGACCGCCACTTCGACCTGCGGGCCGAGGGCGACCTGGTGCTCGTCGCCTACGCAGATCGCCCCGGCGTGATGGGCGTCGTCGGCGGCCTGCTCGGCGATGCCGGGGTGAACATCCTGGCGGCCCAGATCTCCCAGGAAATCTCCGGGCACGCGTCGATCATGGTGCTGCGGGTGGATGCGCTGCCCGCCCCGGAGCTCCTGGACACCATCGGTGCAGCGGTCTCGGCCAGCGCCATCCGGGGGATCTCCGCCGGCTGAGGCCCGTCGCCGGCACCATTGCCGAACGTATGATTCTGGGCGGCGGGTGCGCCGCGGCGGCTCTTTCCCAGGCCGAGTCGAACGGTCGCCATCAAATCTCCCGGCCGGGGCTACCGGTTGGGTCGGAGACCATCTAGCGTCACCCTTTTGTGCAATGGGTTGGGTCAATTCTGTTGACGGTGGCGCAGCGCCGTTCAGCCGGCACGCGACCCGGTCGCGCCGACCGGCGGAGGAGGGTGACGCGGTGGCACCAGTTCGGCATCACGCGTCCCCCCGCGGCAGCGGGCACCGGCAGCCCCGCTGCCATCGGATCGGTCGTCGTCACAGCCATCGCCTCGTCGGTCGGAGCACCTGGCAGCGGGTGGGCCTGCTGTCCCTGACGCTGCTGCTGGTCGCCGGTCTCGCGGTCTCGGTCGGCCCGGTGTCGGCCGGAGCCATCTCGTCGAGCGATCCGAGCGTGGCCGCCGGACCGGCCGCGGCCTTCTCCGCCATCCCCGGACCGACCAAGCCTGGCTACAGCAGGCTGATCGACGATTCGGCCGTCCTGCAGCCGAACCGCGTCAACGGGTCGGCGCGACGGACCGTCTTCGTCCAGCTGGCGGTCCGGAGCGCCGCCGCAACCTGGACGGCCGCCCTGGCCAAGAACGTCAGCGCGGCGACGGCGACACGGGACGTGGCGGTGCAGCGGGCGGCCATCCAGGCCCTGTCCATCGAGGTGTCGACCGCAGCCAAGGCGGTCGATCCCGGATCGGTGACGATCTTCCGGGTCTCCAATGCCGTCCCCGGGTTCGGTGTCATCGCCGACCCGGCGGCCCTCCGGGCCCTGGGCGACCGCAAGGACGTGCTGGCGATCTCCGAGATCGTGCCGAAGAGTCCCGCGAACGCCGGGGCCGCGCAACTCACCAGGGTGCTGCAGACGTGGACCAACCTGGGGCTGACCGGGAAAGGTGTCCGAATCGGGGTCATCGACACCGGGATCGACTACACCCACGCCGATTTCGGCGGCTGGGGTACGACGCAGGCCTATCAGGCAGCCCTGTCGACGGACACCGCCCCGTGGCGGCCGAACGGCAAGGTGGCCGGCGGTTACGACTTCGTCGGCGACGGGTACTCGGCCGATGCGCAGCCGATCCCCGCTCCCGACGGCAACCCGCTGGACTGCAACGGTCACGGCACGCACGTGGCGGGGACCATCGCCGGGCAGGGGGTCGACGCCGCCGGCCGAACCTTCCGCGGTGAGTACGGCTCGCTGTCCGGAGCAGACCTGTACGGCATGTCGGTGGCACCGGGCATGGCGCCGGAGGCCTCGCTCTATGCCTACAAGGTGTTCGGGTGCTCCGGCACGACGGACGCCGTCATCCCGGCGCTCGACCGCTCCCTGGACCCGAACGGCGACGGAAACTTCTCGGACCGCCTTGATGTGGTCGATCTCTCGCTGGCGAGCGTGGCCCCGGCTCCGCAGGATCCCGAGAACGCCGTCCTCGACGTCATCGCCCGGTTCGGCGTGGTGCCGGTGGTGGCCGCGGGCAACGGCGGCGACCAGACCGACGCTGCCAGTTCGCTGGCCGGTTCGGTGCAATCGATCGCGGTCGGTTCGTCGGTCGATTCCTACCAGCAGCTCGACGGACTGCGCGCGACGCTACCCGGCGGCGCGAGTCAGATCGTCGCCGGCCAGGTCTCGACGTCCTACCCGTGGACCGGGTCGGCGGACGTCAGCGGCGAGGTCGTCTCGCTGTCGGCGGACAACGCGGACGGGTGCTCGCCGCTGTCCGCCGCCGACCGGGCCAGGGCCGCGGGCAAGGTGGTCTGGCTGACCTGGGACGACGACGACTCGACGAGGCACTGCGGCTCCGCTCTGCGATCGGCCGACGTCAGGTCTGCCGGAGCGGTCGGCGCCCTGCTCACCAGCGGCACACCGGTTTTCGCCGGCCCGATCGTCGGCGACCCTGGTCTTCCCGTCGTCCAGCTGACCCCGGCCGCCACGGCGGCCCTCGAAGGCGGTGTCGACAAGGGTCTGCAGGTCGGTTTCTCGGCCGACCTGATCGGTCAGAAGCCCGAGATCGACGACTCCATCACGGATCTCGTCGGGTCGGCGTCCGCCCGCGGACCGCATGCCGTTCCCGGTGCGATCAAGCCGGACGTCTCGGCGCCGGGCGACACCATTTCCTCGGCAGCGATGGGCAGTGGCCACGGCAGTGCCCTGCGGTCCGGGACCTCGATGGCCGCCGCAGAGATCGCCGGGGTGGCCGCACTCGTCCGGCAGGAGCGGCCGGCGTGGACGACCGAGCAGGTGAAGGCCGCCGTGATGAACACCGCAGATCACGATGTCTTCGCGCTGCCCGATCGGACCGGCCCGGCGCTGGGCCCTGATCGGGTCGGCGCCGGCCGGGTGGACGCCAGGGCAGCCGTCGCGACGCGCCTCCTGGCCTACAGCTCCACCACGCCCGGGGCGGTGTCGGTGTCGTTCGGAGTCCTGCCCGCCGACGTGCGTCAGGGCACGGTCACGGCCACCGCCGCCGTCGTGGTCCAGAACGCCGGCACCGCCACGTCGACCTTGTCGATCGGCTACCAGGCGCTCGTTGCGCAACCGGGAGTCAGCTACCAGGTCACTCCGTCCGGCATGACGTTGCCGGCCGGGTCGAGTGCGCTGGCCACGGTCACCATGACGGTGCTCCCGGATGCGCTGCGCCACACCCCGGATCCATCGACGCCGGCCCAGCAGACCAACATCCTCACCGGTCTCGACGAGGCCCGCCAGTACGTCTCCGCAGCCTCCGGCCGGCTGCTGCTGAGCTCACCCGGGGCGCCCGACCTTCGGGTCCCCGTCTACGGCGCGGCGAAACCCGAGTCCTCCACCACTTCGGCGGACGGCACCGTCGCCGGAGCGCCGGCGATCGTGCTGTCAGGACAGGGCTTTGCCCTGTCCGCGCCGTCGGACCCGGTGAGCACCACCTACAGCTCGCTGGTCTCGGTGCTGGACCTCGGCTACCGCAGTACCCGGATCCTCCCCGCCGGCGCCGCATCGGGTGCCGGCGCCGCGTCGGGTACCGCCGCCGCGTCGGGTGCCGCCGCCGCGTCGGGTGCTGCGAGCGGCGGCGACCTCCAGGCCGTCGGCGCCGGCCGGACGGCTGCGGACGCATCAGGTCCCGGCTACCTCTGGTTCGGCCTGTCGACCTACGGCGACTGGGCGACCGTCGGTCGGAGCGTCTTCCCGACGGTGGACATCGACACCGATGGCGACAACACCGCGGACTACACGGTGCAGGTGCAGACCGTCGGGGGGCAGTCGGACCTGTTGTACGCCATGCTGTTCGACGATCGCGGGGCCGGTTCACTGATCGGTATCTATCCGGTCAACTTCAATCTCGGGAACGTGGACACGAACGTCTTCGATTCGAACGTGCTGCTGATACCGATCGATCCGACGGCGATCGGCTACCGGGCCACGGACACCAGTTTCCCGATCCGATACTCGGTGGCCACCTATTCGGCCTATGGAGCGCCGGAGCACGAGGGGACCATCGATACCACCCCGGCGATCACCTTCGACGTCGCCCAGCCGAAGATCCTCACCACGTCCCCGCTCTGGCAGGACCAGGGTGGCGCCGGTGTCGGCTATCGCCTCGCACCTGGCCTGACCAGTGCCGATGCACTTGTCATCCACCTACACGGGGCGTCAGGGTCGCGGGCCGAGACCCTCACTCTCTCGGGTGCGACCGGTTGATGGCCCAGCGGGGCGATGGGTTCGGTACGCCAGGGTGGACCAGCTGGTCCAGCGTCTGAGGGTGTCGTCCGCGCGCTTCGCTCCGCATGCCACCCGACACAGGTGTCCACCTTTTGCCCCGATACCGTTACCCTTCGCAGTGAATCCAAGGCAATCCAGGACAGAAATGGTTGAACATGAAGCTTGCGGTCATTCCGGGTGACGGCATCGGTCCCGAGGTTGTCGCCGAAGGCCTGAAGGTCCTGACCGGCGTCGTCCCTTCGGTGGAGACCACCACCTACGACCTGGGTGCGGCCCGCTGGCACCGCACGGGTGAGTTGCTCCCCGACTCGGTCCTGCGGGAACTGCGCGATCACGACGCCATCCTGCTCGGAGCCGTCGGGGATCCGACGGTTCCGTCGGGAATCCTGGAACGCGGTCTGCTGCTCCGCATCCGTTTCGAACTGGACCACCACGTGAACCTTCGTCCGGCGCGCCTGTACCCAGGCGTCGTCGGGCCGCTCGCCGGCGACCAGGCGATCGACCTGCTGGTGCTGCGGGAGGGGACCGAAGGCCCCTATGCGGGCAACGGTGGTCTGCTCCGGAAGGACACCCCCCACGAGATCGCCACCGAGGTCTCGCTGAACACCTACTTCGGAGTGGAGCGGGTCGTCCGCGACGCCTTCCGTCGCGCCGCGCGCCGTCCTCGCAAGCACCTGACGCTGGTGCACAAGACGAACGTGCTGGTGCACGCCGGGCAGCTGTGGAGCCGGGTGGTGGAAGAGGTGTCGATGGAGTTCCCCGACGTGTCGGTGGCCTACGCACACATCGACGCCGCGATGATCTACCTCGTCACCGATCCTGGACGGTTCGACGTCATCGTGACCGACAACCTGTTCGGCGACATCCTGACCGATCTGGCCGCGGCCGTGTCCGGCGGGATCGGCCTGGCCGCCTCGGCCAACCTGGATGTGTCCGGGGCCAACCCGAGCATGTTCGAACCGGTCCACGGCTCGGCACCGGACATCGCGGGAGCCGGAACGGCGGATCCGACGGCTACCGTCCTGTCGGTCGCGTTGCTGCTCGACCACCTGGGACTGCCGGACTCGGCCCGCCGGGTGGAGGCGGCGGTCGCCTTCGACCTGGCCACCCGTCAGCCCGGGTCGGCCGGCAAGACCACCGCGGTCGGCGATCGCCTGGCGGCGTTGGCGTCCAGCTGAGTCAGGCAGAATCATTCTCTGCGCGTTCTCCCGGTTCCCAGGACCAGGGCACGCCGACCGCGAGTCCCTCGTGAAACCAGGAGTACGGCGATGACCACAACCGCATCCGCAGCGCCGCGGTCGGACCTCCTGCAGGTCTCTCCGCTCGGCGACGCCTTCCACGTCTTCGACACCACCCTGCGCGACGGTGCGCAGCGTGAGGGCATCACCTATTCGGTCGCGGACAAGATCGCTGTGGCCACGTTGCTGGACGAGCTCGGGGTCGGCTTCATCGAGGGTGGCTGGCCCGGGGCCATGCCCAAGGACACCGAGTTCTTCGCCAGGGCCGCGGCCGGGGAGCTGACGCTCGGCTCGGCGCAGCTGGTGGCGTTCGGGTCCACCCGGAAGGCCGGGATCAGGGCCAAGGACGACCCACAGGTGCGGGCGCTGCTCGACTCGCAGGCGCCGATCATCACGCTGGTGGCGAAGTCCGACGTCCGGCATGTCGAGCGCGCCCTGCGGACCACGCTCGAGGAGAACCTGAGCATGGTCGGCGACACCGTCGCGTTCCTGGTCGGGGAGGGGCGACGGGTGTTCCTGGACTGCGAGCACTTCTTCGACGGCTACGTCGCCGACCACGACTACGGACTGCGGGTGGCCGAGGCCGCGACCACGGCAGGCGCCGACGTCATCGTGATGTGCGACACCAACGGCGGCATGATGCCGGTCGGTCTGCACCAGGTGGTCGCCGAAGTCAAGGCGCGCACCGGTTTCCGGCTGGGAATCCACTGCCAGGACGACACCGGCTGCGCCGTGGCCAACACCGTCGCCGCCGTCCAGGCCGGCGCGACGCACGTGCAGTGCACGGCCAACGGCTACGGCGAGCGCGCCGGCAACGCCGACCTGTTCGCGGTGCTGGGCAACCTGGTCGTCAAGATGGGACTGCCCGTCCTGCCCGACGGGCGCCTGGGTGAGATGGTCCGGGTCTCGCACGCGGTGGCCGAACTGGCCAACATCGCCCCGAACACCCACCAGGCCTACGTCGGATCGTCGGCGTTCTCGCACAAGGCCGGCCTGCACGCCTCCGCCATCAAGGTCGATCCCGAGCTCTACAACCACCTCGATCCGGAGGTCGTCGGCAACGGCATGCACATCCTGATCACCGAGATGGCCGGTCGCGCGTCGGTCGAGCTCAAGGCCAAGGAGTTCGGCATCGACCTCGCGGGCCTGCCCCAGGTGGTCTCCCGGGTGGTCGACACGGTCAAGGAGCGTGAGGCGTCCGGCTGGAGCTACGAGGCCGCCGACGCGTCCTTCGAGCTGCTGCTCCGCGACGAGCTGGCCGCCGCCCGCGGCGAGGAGGTGACGGCTCCGTTCCGACTGGAGTCGTACCGGGTGATCGTCGAAAATACCGCGAACACAGTCGGCCAGGGCCGGATCGTCCTGTCCGAGGCCACCGTCAAGGTGCACGTCGGCGGGCAGCGGGTGGTCGCCACCGCCGAGGGGAACGGCCCGGTCAACGCGCTGGACTCCGCGCTGCGCGCAGCGCTCGCCGACCACCTGCCCGGCCTGGCCGGCGTCGAACTCATCGACTACAAGGTCCGGATCCTGGCCGGCCACGCGGGCACCGACTCGGTGACCAGGGTGCTGGTCGCCTCGTCGTCGACGAAGGCCGCCGGCGCACCGGAATGGACCACCGTCGGCGTGCACGCCAACGTGGTCGAGGCGTCGTGGGAGGCTCTGGTCGACTCGCTGGTCTACGCCCTGCGGTCGGCGCCGGAACCGGTCGGTCCGACGCCCGGCGCCTAGCCGCGGTCTCGGGGTCGACCGGCGCTGTCGGCCACCCCACCCTGCACCACCACCTTGCTCCGCCGCCGGTACCTGGAGGATCTTTCATGCGCATGGCCCGGATCGCCCACCCGTCGGGCGTTGCCTTCGTCGTCATCGACGGTGAGGGCGACGGCAGTCACGACATCGACAACCTGGTCGCCAAGGAGATCGTCGACCACCCCTTCGGCACCCCGGAGTACACCGGGCGGGAGTGGCCGTTGGGCCAGACCCGTTTGCTGGCACCGATTCTGCCGTCGAAGGTCGTTGCGGTCGGCCGCAACTACGCCGACCATGCCGCCGAGCTGGGCAACGCTGTCCCCGACGAACCGCTGATCTTCCTGAAGCCCTCGACCTCGGTGATCGGGCCGGGCGCCCCGATCCTGATCCCGCCGTCCTCCCAGCGGGTGGAGTTCGAGGGCGAGTTGGCCGTGGTGATCGGTCGTCCTTGCCGTGACGTGTCCGCGGAGAACGCGAAGTCGGTGATCCTGGGCTACACGGTGGCCAACGACGTGACCGCCCGCGACCTGCAGCGCGCCGACGTCCAGTTCACCCGCGGCAAGAGCTTCGACTCCTTCTGCCCGCTCGGCCCGTGGATCGAGACGGAACTCGACCCGAGTGACCTGTCGGTGGTCACCGAGCTCGACGAGGAGCTGATGCAGGACGGCCGCACCTCGGACATGGTGCACACCGTCGCTCACCAGATCGAGTTCATCTCGGCGATCATGACGCTGCTCCCGGGGGACGTGATCCTCACCGGCACCCCGGCCGGCGTCGGCCGGATGCTCGCCGGCCAGACCGTCTCCGTCACCGTCGAGGGCATCGGCACCCTGACCAACCCCGTCCAGGCCCGCTGACCCCCACCCCCGCGCTTATCAACTTCGACGGCGCTCATGATCGGGTCGATTTCTGTCACACCGGTCCCAAACACGCGACGTTCATGAGCGCGCATCGCCAGGCTTAGGCTGAAGCAGTTATGACTGACCTGCTGAGCACCTCTGACCTCCCCGCCGGACCAACTGGCTCCTCGCCTTCGCAACGGCCATCACCTGCCGACGGTCTCGGCGACCACTCAGGCGAGCCGTTGGTCCGCGTCGCGGCCGCTGCCCGCCCTGTTCGCGCCCGGTTCTGCCCCTCGCCGACCGGCACCCCGCACGTCGGCCTCGCCCGGACCGCCCTGTTCAACTGGGCGTTCGCCCGGCATCACGGCGGGAAGCTGATCTTCCGGATCGAGGACACCGACGCGGCCCGGGACTCCGAGGAGTCCTACCAGGCGCTGATCGAGGCGATGAACTGGCTCGGGATCGACTGGGACGAGGGCCCACTCGTCGGCGGGCCACACGCGCCCTACCGGCAGAGCCAGCGCAAGGACATCTACAAGGACATCGCCCAGCGGCTGCTCGAGGCCGGGCACCTGTACCCGTCCTACTCCACGACGGAGGACGTCACCGCCCGTCATCTGGCGGCCGGTCGCGATCCCAAACTCGGTTACGACAACTACGACCGAGTTCCTGACGACGCGCTGGTCGCCGCTGCGGTCCAGGCCGGACGTGCCCCTGTCCTCCGGCTCAGGATGCCCGACCGGGACATCGGCTTCGACGACATGGTGCGCGGCCAGGTCACCTTCCCGAACGGCTCCGTGCCCGATCCCGTCATGGTGCGCGGAACCGGCGAACCGCTGTACACGCTGGTCAACCCGGTCGATGACGCGCTGATGGGGATCACCCACGTGCTGCGCGGAGAGGACCTGCTGCCGTCGACCCCGCGTCAGATCGCCCTGTACGAGGCGCTCACCGACATCGGAGTCGCCCAGTTCACGCCGGAGTTCGGGCACATGCCGTTCGTGACGGGCGAGGGCAACCGCAAGCTGTCCAAGCGCGACCCGCAGTCGAATCTCTTCCAGTATCGCGAGGACGGGTTCATCGCCGAGGGCATGATCAACTACCTGGCGCTGCTCGGCTGGTCGCTGGCCGACGACCGCGACATCTTCACCCCTGCCGAACTGGTCGCCGCGTTCGACGGGAAGCGGATCTCCGGCAACCCGGCGCGTTTCGACCGCAAGAAGGCCGAGTCGATCAACTCGACCCACCTGCGGATGCTGACCCCTGCCGACTTCGCCGCCCGGCTGGCCGACTACGTCGTCTCCTCCGGCCGGGTCAAGGAGCTCGGCTCCACCCAGCACACGCTGATCGGCCAGGCGGCACCGCTGGTCCAGGAGCGGTGCATCCTGCTCAAGGACGCCGCCGAGATGATCGACTTCCTGCTGGTCGAGGAAGCCGCCTTCGACGTCGACCCGACGGCCGCCGTCAAGGTGCTCAAACCCGAGTCGGGCGAGGTGCTGGGCGTCGCCATCACCGCGCTGGAATCGCTGGACGAGTTCGTCGCGGCCGACATCGAGCGGGTGCTGAAGGCGTCGTTGATCGACGGTCTGGCGCTCAAGCCGAAGGTGGCTTTCGCCCCGGTCCGGGTGGGCGCCACCGGGCGTACCGTATCGCCGCCGCTGTACGAATCGCTCGAGCTGCTCGGACGGGACCGCACCCTACTGCGGCTCCGCGCCGCCCAGCGGCTGGCCCAGCGCTGAGCGGGCGCCGGGTGTCGCACCGGCACGCGCCGTTTTCCGGGGTGACCCGCAGGCGGTCCGGGTGACCGACTTCGGCGTGCTCTTCGACGTCGACGACACGCTCGTCGATTTCTCCGGTGCCGCCCGGTCGGCGCTCCTGGACGTCGCGGCGATGTTCCCTCCCCGGTTGGGGGAGGGACCCTCGATCGCAGATCTCGTCCTGGCGTCCTGGGAGGTGGTCAGCGAGCGGGAGTACGGCCGTTTCCTGGCCGACGAGCTGACGTTCGACGCCATGCTGGTGTCCAGGATGGCGGCCGTCACGGCGGAGATGGATCCGGCCGGCGACCTCGGCCTCGATCCGGTGGTGCTGGAGCGACTGCGCAACGAGTCGATCTTCACCCACTACCGCCAGTACCCCGATGTCACGGACACCCTCCGCCGGTTCCGCGACGCCGACGTGCCGGTCGGCGTGCTGTCCAACAGCGACGGCGACTACCAGCGCCGCAAGATGGTGGCCGCCGGTCTGGGTGAACTCGTGCCCGGTGGCGTCTTTTCCGGGGATGTCGGCATCGCCAAGCCCGAGGCGGGGATCTTTCTGGCCGGCGCCCGCTCGATCGGCATGCCGCCGGAGCGGGTGCTCTACGTCGGCGACCGGTGGGCCACCGATGCGCTCGGGGCACTGGGCGCCGGTCTGGCCGCGGTCTGGGTGAATCGCGACGGATCGTCCCGCCCGGCGGATGCGCAGCAGCGGCTGGACGGTCTGCCGGGCTCGGCGGTGCGGGTGGTCGAACTGCCGGACCTGACCGGGTTGGACGTCGGTCTGGCCAGGCGTCTGGTCAGTGCCTGATTCCACCGATGGCTGGGCCCGAGCGGCCGAATTGGCCACGACGGCCTCGGGTGCGTAGGATGGTCTCTCGGTGCCTTCCCCGATCGAGTATTCGATCTGAAAGCTCCTGCAGTCGAACAGCTTTGGGGTATGGTGTAATTGGCAACACTAGGGATTCTGATTCCCTCATTCTAGGTTCGAGTCCTAGTACCCCAGCGATCGTCTCCGGTGCTGGTCGCAGCAGCGGAACGGTGGATCGTCGGCCACCAGCCGGTCCGGTTGGCCCAGCCCGACCGGATCGTCAGGTAGTATCTCAACGGCTCGCATTCATCTGTGCAGTCACCTAGGGCCCCGTCGTCTAGCGGCCTAGGACGCCGCCCTCTCACGGCGGTAGCGAGGGTTCGAATCCCTTCGGGGCTACCAGCGAAGTCCAGCGGTTCTCGACAGGGAGCCGCTGGACTTCTTGCGTTGGAATGTTGGCTACAGCCGAACCGAGAGACGCTGCGCCGTCACCGGTGTGGGATCCAGCACGCAGGACTGGCTGACGAGCCGGCCCAGGACTTCCGGGCCCAACGGTGCGTGGTAGACGATCTCGGCCGTGCCGCCCCCGGGATGGACGAGGTGGGCGACCTCGATGTGGATGCGTACGCCCGCCGGTTCGAGGTAGACGACAGCGGCATGGGTGGTACCGGTGCCCGAGTCGATCGCGGCGGCAGTTCCGGTTGCGTCGAGCCGGTGGTCGGAGAGGATCAGCGGTCCGAGGCTCACACGAAGGTGATCGGGCCGGATCACCAGCGAGCCGACCAGTTTTCGCCGGCCGCTGGTCCGGTTCCGCCCGGGTAGCCGTAGGGCGGTGCTGATCGAGGTGACCGGGATGCCCTCCTGGGCCAGGAGAACCCCTGGTTCCGAGGCAGCCTGCGTCCATTCCGTCGGGTAGCGGCCCGCGTGGAAGAGTCTGAATCGGATGGCTGTCGGCACCAGCGAATCGTAGGCGTGCGTGTCGATCGGCTGGTCAGAGCCGCGCGGTCAGGGCCTCCGAGGCCTCGATCAGGTCACCGGCCCAGCGTTCCCCGGGCCGGCGTCCGATGCGTTCCACCGGCCCGGACACCGACACGGCGGCGATCACCTGGCCGCGCTGATCGCGCACGGGGGCCGAAACCGACGCGACGCCCGCCTCACGTTCGGCAACGGACTGGGCCCAGCCACGGCGGCGTACCTCCACCAGAACCCGCTCGGTGAAGGAGGCCTCGAGGAGGATCGCCCGCATGGTCGCCGGATCGGCCCACGCGGTCAGTACTTTCGCGCCGGAACCGGCCGTCATCGGCAGGCGCGCCCCGAGCGGGACCGTATCGCGCAGGCCCGAAGTCGGTTCGGCCACAGCGATGCAGACGCGGGAGAAGCCGTCGGGTCGGTAGATCTGCACGCTCTCGCCAGTGCGGTCGCGTAGCCGGGGCAGGACGCCGGCTGCGGCGGCTACCAACAGGTCCGGTGCGCCGGCGGCCAGCACGGCGAGCATCGGCCCCGGGCGCCAGCGCCCGTTGGAGTCCCGGGCCAGCAGTCCGTGGACCTCCAGTCCGACCGCCAGACGATGGGCCGTCGCGCGCGGAAGCCCGGTGGCGGCGCACAATTCGGCCAGTCCACTCGGCGCCGCGGTGGTGGCGCGTAGTACCTGCACCGCTTTGTCCAACACGCCGATACCGCTAGACTGTCCCATGCAGCGATACTAGATTCCCGTATCGTGGGATGTCCACCTGGATGAAATCCGCCGTCCGCCACACCGACCCGTCCGCTGCATCGCCGCTGACCGGGCCGTCTGAGATCTCGAAAGGCCAGCAATGGGGCGCACTCTCGCCGAGAAGGTATGGGAAGCACATGTCGTGCACCGAGCGGAGGGCGAGCCCGACCTGCTCTACATCGATCTCCACCTCGTCCACGAGGTGACGAGCCCGCAGGCCTTCGAGGGTCTTCGGCTGACGGGACGAGAAGTCCGGCGGCCCGATCTGACCCTCGCGACCGAGGACCACAACGTTCCGACCATCGGCATCAATCTGCCGATCGCAGACGAGGTCTCGCGCACCCAGATCGAAAAACTCCGCTCCAACTGCGCCGAATTCGGGGTACGCCTCTTCCCGATGGGCGACCGCGAGCAGGGCATCGTCCACGTGGTCGGGCCGCAGCTCGGCATCACCCAGCCCGGGATGACGATCGTCTGCGGTGACTCGCACACGTCGACGCATGGGGCGTTCGGTGCGCTGGCCTTCGGCATCGGCACCAGTGAGGTCGAGCACGTCCTGGCCACCCAGACGCTGCCGCTGAAGCCGTTCCGCACCATGGCGATCACCGTCGACGGGGAACTGGCCCCCGGCGTGACGGCCAAGGACATCATTCTCGCCGTCATCGCCAAGATCGGGACCGGTGGGGGTCAGGGCTATGTACTCGAGTACCGCGGTTCGGCGATCCGTGCGTTGTCCATGGAGGCCCGGATGACGGTGGCCAACATGTCGATCGAAGCCGGAGCCAGGGCCGGGATGATCGCGCCCGACCAGACCACCTTCGAATACATCAAGGGCAAGCCGCACGCACCGGCCGACGCGGACTGGAACGCGGCGGTCGCCTACTGGTCCTCGCTGCCCACCGACGACGACGCCGTGTTCGACGCGGAGGTGATCGTGGACGCCGCCGAGCTTTCGCCGTTCGTCACCTGGGGGACGAATCCCGGTCAGGGGCTGCCGCTCTCGGCCTCGGTGCCCGATCCGGAACTCATCGTTGACGACAACGAGCGGACCGCCGCGGAACGTGCCCTGGAATACATGGGCCTGACGGCCGGAACGCCGCTGCGCGACATCCGGGTCGACACGGTGTTTCTCGGCTCCTGCACCAACGGGCGCATCGAGGACCTCCGGGCCGCGGCCGCCATCCTGCAGGGCAAGCACATCGATGCCGGTCTGCGGATGCTGGTGGTTCCTGGGTCCATGCGGGTCAAGGCCCAGGCGGAAGCCGAAGGGCTGGACCGGATCTTCTCCGACGCCGGAGCGGAATGGCGCAGCGCGGGTTGCTCGATGTGCCTCGGGATGAACCCGGATCAGCTCGCGCCGGGGGAGCGCAGCGCTTCGACTTCCAACCGCAACTTCGAGGGTCGGCAGGGCAAGGGCGGTCGCACCCATCTGGTTTCGCCGTTGGTGGCGGCCGCGACCGCACTGCGCGGAACTCTGTCCTCTCCCGCCGATCTCGTCGGCGCCTCGACCCAGGAGTCCTGACGATGGAAGCCTTCACCACCCACACCGGCATCGGGATCCCGCTGCGACGCAGCAATGTCGACACCGACCAGATCATCCCGGCGGTTTATCTCAAGCGGATCACCCGCACCGGTTTCGAGGACGGGTTGTTCGCCGCCTGGCGGAGCGACCCGACCTTCGTGATCAACCAGCCGGCTTTCGCCGCCGGTTCGGTCCTCGTCGCAGGTGTTGATTTCGGGACGGGATCCTCCCGCGAGCACGCCGTCTGGGCCCTGATGGACTACGGCATCAAGGTTGTCATCTCCCCGCGGTTCGCGGACATCTTCCGGGGCAACTCGTCCAAGGGCGGACTGCTGGCGGCTCAGGTGAGCGAGTCGGATGTGGAGCTTCTCTGGAAGCTCCTGGAGAACGAACCGGGCACTCAGGTGACGGTCGATCTGACCCAGCAACTGATCTCGGCCGGGTCGCTGGTGATCGAATTCGAGATCGACCCGTACACCAAGTGGCGTCTGCTCGAGGGCTGGGACGACATCTCTTTGACCCTGCGACATGCCGACGAGATCACAAATTTTGAAACTTCTCGTCCAGCCTTCCTGCCGACCACCACAGCCGTCTGACCGGGTCGGTTCGCAGCAACTTGCCTGCTGGATAGCTGCTGTGCTGCAATGGATGTGGTGTATCAAACCCCCTCCTGCTTGGTAGATCGGTATGCAGTCCCAGGCCCGTCGGACGGCCCGCTCGGGGTCGAAATCCGTTGGAAGTGAACGGCATCGGCAGGCGTGGCGGTTGGCATTATGGGCGTTTGCGGCCTAACGTGGGCGTCCAGTCGGCCCGATCATCCCCGACGGCCGGAAAGTCCTGGGAGGGACCGTGAACAAGACCGATCTCATCAATCAACTCGCGCAGCGACTTGATGGTGACAAGAAAGTGGCCCAGAACGCAGTCGAGGGCATCATCGACCTCGTCCAGCGGGAGGTGCAGCGCGGCGAGAACGTCTCGATCTCCGGGTTCGGCGTCTTCGAGAAGCGTGCCCGTGCTGCCCGTACGGCTCGTAACCCGCGCACCGGCCAGGCTGTCAAGGTCAAGAAGACGACCGTGCCCGCGTTCCGCCCCGGCAAGTACTTCAAGGATGTCATCGCCGGCACCGTCAAGCTGCCGAAGGTGACGGCCAAGCCGACCACCGCTCGCGCCGCCGCGGCCGCCGCCAAGACTCCGGTCGCCGCCAAGTCGGCGCCGGCTGCGAAGGCTCCCGCCGCACCGCGGACCAGAGCGGCCGCCGCGAAGCCATCCGCTGCCCCGGCGGCTGCTGTCGCCAAGCCCGCCACCCGGACCAGAGCAGCGGCGGCCAAGCCCGCTGCCGCCGCGGCTCCGGCCGCAAGAGCGCCCAGGGCAACGGCTGCCAAGGCTCCGGCCGCGAAAGCTCCTGCGGTCAAGGCCGCCCCGGCCGCCAAGGCCCCGGTCGCGAAGCGCGCCCCCGCCAAGAAGAAGTGATCAGAGTCTGATCAGTAGTTCCTGACGTCCTGCAAAGTGGTCGCAATTGCGATCACTTTGCAGGACGTTCTGCGTTCCGGACCGCCTTCTCAGATCACCGGACTCGGATAGGGGTCTGCCTGCACCAGACGCCGACCGTCGAAACTCAAGAACCAATAGGCACCTTTGGGTGTCCCGGTGCGGGGTACCACCACATCGGAGCGCCCGGCGAGGGATTTCACCACGCCGGGGATGACCCCGCCCTGGCTGCAGGTGACGACCGCGCCCGATGTTCCCAGGACCGTCTCGGCCACCGCTGCGCCCGTGAGAGGTGAGCCGCCGCCCGTGAAAGGGGCAACGCCGCCGTCTTTGCCGGATCGGGGACCGGCCGCAGGCGGGCCGGCCCCGCCCGGGCGTCCGGCGACCAGGATGCCCGACGACGCCACCGGGGCTGACGATCCGGTCGGTGGGATCGACTGGGCCGTGGCGAGTTCGACGAGCCGGCGCCGGGCCCCGGCCGGGTCGTCGCGGTAGGCGTCCTCGGCGAGGAGCGGCTCCATCTCCACGGTGACACCCAGGGCCCTGGCCAGGGGGGCGACGGTCGCCAGACAGCGCTCGACGGGCGCACTGTGCACCGAGCCGGGCCCGAAAGGCATCAGATGGCTCACCAGTGCCTGAGCCTGCTTGCGCCCCTTGGCGTCCAGCGGACGGTCGGTGTCGTTGCCCTCGAACGATTCGCGGTGCCCGGCCCGCGCATGACGGACCAGCAGCACCCCGGTCAGATCGGGACGCTCGAGCGAAAACGTGTCCAGCACCGCCTTGTCGAAGTCGTAGGTCATCTTGGCCCGGGCGGCGGACAGCGACAGCCACTCCAGCCGGTCCACCTCCTTGTTGGGGACGAAGGCCCCGGTGGTGCGTCGGGCAGCGAAGTACTCGACGGTCTTGGCCCCGCCCCCGACCGAGTACGACACGGTGGTCAACGCACGACCGAGGACGGACCGGAACCCGGTTTCCTCCTGCACCTCTCGCGAGGCCGTCATCGGCATGGTCTCCCCGGCATCGGCTTTGCCCTTGGGAAGGGACCAGTCGTCGTAGCGGGGGCGGTGGACCAGCGCCACCCGGATCCCGTGCTTTCGCGACGGTCGCCAGAGCACCGCACCAGCGGCCTTCACCAGCGGAAGATCATTCCGCACCAGCAGCTCCCCGACGCAGCAGCTCGGCCTGCAGATCTCGGCCCTGGCCGTCGGCAGGGGACCTCGTCCATCCGTCCGGACCAAGGAGCCAGCACTTGGTGTCGGGCCGCGCGATCGCGGCGAGCAAGGCGGCCATCTTGTCGGTCGCGGATCGGTCGGTGATGCGCACGAGCGCCTCGACCCGACGATCCAGGTTGCGGTGCATCATGTCCGCGCTGCCGATCCAGTACTCCTCCTGCCCGCCCCCGCCGAAGTAGAAGATCCGGGAGTGCTCGAGGAATCTCCCGACGATCGACCGGACCGTGATGTTCTCGGAAAGGCCCGGCACACCGGCCCGGAGGGCGCAGATGCCACGGACGGTGAGATCGACCGCGACACCGGCCCTGGAGGCCCGGTACAGGGCATCGATGACTCCTTCGTCCACGATGGAATTCATCTTGAGGCGCACGACACCCCCACGCCCCGCCCGGAGGTGCTCGATCTCCCGCTCGATGCGGTCGACGATCCCGGTCCGCACCGAATGGGGGGCTACCAGCAGATTGCGGTACTCGGTCTGCCGGGAGTACCCGGTGAGCACGTTGAACAGATCCGTCAGGTCGGCGCCCAGGTCCGGATCGGCCGACAACAGGCCGAGATCCTCGTAGATGCGGGCGGTCTTGGGGTTGTAGTTGCCGGTCCCGATGTGGCAGTAGCGACGAAGCGTGTTGCCCTCCTGCCGGATCACCAGGGCGGTCTTGCAGTGGGTCTTGAGGCCGACAAGACCGTAGACGACGTGAACCCCCGCCCGCTCCAGGGCTTTCGCCCACGTGATGTTGGCCTGCTCGTCGAATCTGGCCTTGATCTCGACGAGCGCCACCACCTGTTTCCCGGCCGCGGCGGCGGAGATCAGGGCGTCCACGATCGGCGAATCACCGGACGTGCGGTACAGCGTCTGCTTGATGGCCAGCACGTGGGGATCCGCTGCCGCCTGCTCGATGAACCGCTGCACCGTGGTCACGAAGGACTCATAGGGGTGATGCAGCAGCACATCTCCTTCGCGCAGCCGCGCGAAGACGCTCTTGGGCTTCTCGCCCTCGACGAACGCCGGGTTGGTGGCCGGGACGAACGGCGGGTCCTTGAGGCTGGGACGATCAAGGCCGTACAGCTGCCACAGGCCCGACAGATCCAGCAGCCCAGGCACTTCGACGGCATCCGACGGATCGACATCTAACTCGGTGATGAGCAGGTCCAGGATGCGTTCGCTGGTGGTGTCGGTGATCTCGAGCCGCACCGGCGGACCGAACCGGCGCCGGGCCAGTTCTCGCTCCAACGCCTGCAGGAGGTCCTCGTCGCGATCCTCCTCGACGTCCAGGTCGGCGTTGCGGGTGACCCGGAAGATCTGGTGCTCCATGACTTCCATGCCGGGGAAGAGTTCGGCGAGGTGGGCTGCCAGCAGGTCCTCGATCGGCAGGAAGTCCAGCAGCCCACGACGCACCCGGATGAACCGGTCGACGTTGTTGGGCACCTTGACGCGCGCGAACCGCTCGGCCCCGGTCTCCGGGTCGCGGACGATGATCGCCATGTTCAGGCTCAGGCCCGAGATGTACGGGAACGGGTGAGCCGGGTCGACCGCGAGCGGCGTCAGCACCGGGAACACCTGCGCGGTGAAGTACTCGGCAAGCCGGGTCTTGTCCTCGTCCTCGATGGAGCTCCACCGGACGATGCGGATGCCCGCCTCCTCGAGCTCCGGCATCACCTCGTCGGTGAAGCAACGTCCCTGGCGCTCCACCAATTCCTGGGTGCGGGCCGAGATGAGGGCGAGCTGCTCGGACTGGGTCAGTCCGTCGGCGCTGGCGAGAGCGAGACCCATGTCGCGGCGCCGCATCAGGCCGGCCACCCGCACCATGTAGAACTCGTCGAGGTTGGACGCGAAGATCGCGAGGAATTTCGCCCGCTCCAGCAGTGGCTGCTCCGGGTCCTCGGCCAGCGCCAGCACGCGCTCGTTGAAGTCGAGCCAGCTGAGCTCCCGGTTGTAGAAACGGTCCTCGGGCAGCGGTTCGTCGTCGTGGACGACGACTGCCACGTCCGGTTCGGCGCTGTGGAACGGCTCGACCGCTGCGACCTCGGCCGGGACTTCGGCTTGGACCTCGGCCGTGACATTCGGCCTGGCGTCCGGAGCCGGCGCACCCGGGACGTCTGGTGCTGTGACGTCGGTCCTCCGGACGGCACGGCCGTTGGACGTCGCCGAGGCGGGCGAAGCCGCGGGAGATGTCACCGGGACGGCCGAAGCCGCGGGAGACGTCGCCGGGGCGGGCGAAGCCGCGGGAGACGTCGCCGGGGCGGGCGAAGCCGCGGGAGATGTCACCGACGAGCGGGTGGCCGCCGCCTTCGGCGTCGGGCTGTCGGTCGCGGCGGTGGCCGTCGGGACATCACGCTTGACGGCGGCCATGGACGGTCGGCGCCGGGCCGGGGTGGGCTTTCTGGTGGTGGTCACGGGGCTCATTGTTCCGCGCCGCAGGGACCGAAACCAGCAAGGGGGGTGAACGGCAGGGAACGGATGGATGTACGGCTCCTCACGGCGGGTCGAAACGACGGTGTGCTGCGCCGGAAGAAACTCCCCTGCAGGGCATTGCAGCGTTCCGCTTGGATCCGCTGATCCGCGGATCTCCGGCCGCCGCGACGGGCGCAGGGCTCGACCGGCAGCAGGCACGCGGCGGCTGACCTAGGGTGATCACGGGCCGGCGATCGGAGTCGTCATGGGCGGCCCGCCGTTTTCGCCGGTCAGCCCGATGCCGCGACGCGCGTGTCAGGGCCGAGGAGAAGGAGTGGTCGTGCGCCGTCGCGGTCCCGTGTTCGAGAAGGCCAACGGCTGGATCAGGTTCTGCGAGTTCGTCATGTTCCCGTTGACGCGGGTGCTCGGACGGCGGAGTTTCGAGGGCCTCGAAGTTGTCGCCATTCCCGGGCCGGTGCTCGTGGTCGCCAACCACATCTCCCAGTTGGACCCGGTCTACACCGCGGTCTATCTGCGCAAATCCGGACGGCTTCCGCACATCATGGCCAAGGCCTCGCTCTTCCGCATCCCCGTCGTCGGGAAGATCCTGACGGGGACCGGGATGATCCCGGTCGAGCGTGGTGGCGGCCAGGGACAGGTCGGCCTGGAGGCGGCGATCAAGATGTTGCACGACGGCCACATGGTCCTGATCTATCCGGACGGGACCGTCACCCGTGACCCCGACCAATGGCCGATGAAGCCTCGTCCCGGGGTGGCGGCGATGGCTCTGTCCGGCGATTTCCCGGTCATCCCGGTGGTGCACTGGGGGACCCAGGAAGTGTACGTGCCCTATGTCAAGGGTGGCTTCCACCCGTTGCCGCGCAAGAACATCCGTGTGGTGGCCGGCCCTCCGGTCGACCTGTCCGCCTTCCGGGGGCGACCGGTCGACGCACGCCTGATCCGTGACGTCTCCTACGTCATCCAGGGCGCCGTGCGCGATCTGCTGGGTGAGGTGCGGGGCGAGACGCCGCCGGTCGAGTTCTACGACCAGAAGAAGGCCGACCGGTTGCGCGCCAGGGCCGAGGCCGCCGGGACCGCCGCGAACATCGAGACCGTGGTCGCGACCGACCCCGTGGCCGCCGTCGAACCGGCGGCGGAGAAAAAGGATCGGTGAATAGCCCACTGGGCAGGGTTGCCGTACTGGGCGCCGGATCATGGGGGACGACCTTCGCCAAGGTCATGGCCGATGCCGGCCGCGAGGTGGTGCTCTGGGCGCGTCGTGAGTCGGTGGCGGCGGGCATCACCGCTGACCGGGTGAACCAGGCCTACCTGCCGGGGGTCCGGCTGCCGGACAACCTGAGCGCGACCTCCGACATCGACGAGGCGCTGGCGGGCGTGGACGCGGTCGCCCTCGGTGTACCGAGCCAGTCGATGCGGGAGAACCTCACGGTGTTCCGGGACGCGATTCCGCCGGCGGTTCCTGTCATCTCGCTGGCCAAGGGCGTGGAGATCGGTACCGGCCTCCGGATGAGCGAGGTCATCACCAAGGTCGGGCACATCGATCCGCGGCGGGTGGTGGTGTTGACCGGACCGAACCTCGCGGTCGAGATCGCGAGGACCCAGCCGACCGCCGCGGTGCTGGCGTGCATCGATCACGATGTAGCCGTCCTGGTGCAGAAAGCCTGTGGCACAGGATATTTCCGGCCCTATACGATCACCGACGTCATCGGGGCGGAAATCGCCGGCACTGGCAAGAACATCATCGCGCTGGCCTGTGGCATCGCGGCCGGCCTGCAGCTGGGGCTGAACACCTCGGCCTCCCTCATGACGAGGGGACTCAACGAGGTGACCCGGCTGGGTCAGGCCCTCGGCGGGATCCCTGCCACCTTCGCCGGTCTGGCCGGCCTGGGCGACCTGGTCGCCACCTGCTCGTCTCCGCTGTCGCGCAACCGCACGCTGGGCGGCCGGCTGGCGGCCGGTCTCTCCCTCGACGCGGCCACCGAGGCGGCCGGCGGTCAGGTCGCCGAAGGGGTGGTCAGCTGCCGTTCGGTCCGGGATCTGGCCCACCGCCACCAGATCGAGATGCCGATCACCGAGGTGGTCTACGGGGTCTGCTATCTGGACATGCGCCCGGCCGACATGATCCGTTCGCTGATGGAACGCCCGCACTCGCCCGAGTAGTCGCCCTGCCCGACGAGTCAGGCGGCGTAGTCGTCCCGTCGTGTCAGGGTCGGCGAGGGGCGTCCTCGACCGTAGGGTTGCGCCATGGGTTCCCAACGGATCAGGGTCGCAGTGGTCTTCGGCGGACGGAGCGGAGAGCACGCGGTGTCCTGCATCTCGGCCGGGAGCGTGCTGGGCCACCTGGATCCCGCACTCTTCGACGTGACGGCGATCGGCATCACCCCGCAGGGCGGTTGGGTTCAGGTGGACCCGACGCTGGTGCTGGAGAAGAGGGGCCGGATGCTGCCCTCGGTGTCCGGTGGATCGGCTGTGGTGCTCCCGGCCGACCCGACGTCGGCATCTCTGGTGCCGCTCGGCGTGAGCGGTCCGTCCCTGGACGTGGACGTGGTGTTCCCGGTGCTGCACGGTCCTTTCGGGGAGGACGGGACGATCCAGGGACTGCTGGAGCTGGCCGATCTGCCCTACGTGGGCCCCGGTGTGCTCGCCTCCGCCGCCGGGATGGACAAGGAATTCACCAAGAAGCTACTGGCCGCGGAGGGGTTGCCCCAGGGTGACTACGTGGTGTTGCGGCGGGGCCGGGCCACGCTGACCGCGGAGGAGCGGGAACGATTGCAACTGCCGGTCTTCGTGAAGCCGGCGCGGGCCGGGTCCTCGCTCGGCGTCAGCCGGGTCGACAGCTGGGCCGACCTCGACGCCGCGATCGCACTGGCCAGGGAGACCGACCCCAAGGTGCTGGTCGAGGCGGCCATGATCGGGCGCGAGATCGAGTGCGGGGTACTGGAATTCCCCGATGGACGCATCGAGGCCTCGCCGACGGCGGAGATCCACGTTGCCGCCGGGTACGACTTCTACGACTTCAGCGCCAAATACCTCGAGGACGTCGCAACCTTCGACATCCCAGCCGATCTTCCGGACGAGATCACCGCGCAGATCAAGGATCTGGCCGTCAGGGCGTTCCAGGCCCTCGACGCCCAGGGTCTGGCGAGAGTCGACTTCTTCGTCACCGACGGCGGCCGGGTGGTGATCAACGAGGTCAACACCATGCCGGGCTTCACCCCGATCTCGATGTATCCGCGGATGTGGGGTGTCGGTGGGGTGTCCTATCCCGAGCTGCTGACCATCCTGATCCGGACCGCCGTCGCCCGCGGCACCGGCCTGCGCTGACCAGTTCCGTCCGGCCCGGGGCCGGCCCAGACGGCCCCGGGTCGGCGCAGACGGCACTGCCCGGCGCAGACAGCACCGCCCAGCCCAGACGGCCCCGGGTCGGCGCAGACGGCACTGCCCGGCGCATACCGTTCTGCCCATTCCTAGCGATTTGGCACGCATTCTGGGGCATTCGGTATGCGCACGGGACTTCTGTATGCGCTGTGGGGGTGGGGTGGGGTGGGTAGGCGGCCGGGGCCGGGCTATCGGGTGTCGGTGGGCAGGAGAACGCCGTTGCTGCAGGGCTGGCGGAACTGCAGCGTCGTCGACACGGCATTCGAGACCTGCTGGATCGCTGCAGTACCGCTGCCGTCCGGCACCGTCACCGCGACGCGGACCGATCGATCGGCGGCGATGTAGGTGGTGGACCCGAGTCCGGCCTCGGTGAGCTGGAGCCAGGACACTCCGTTGACCTGGACCAACGCGGAGCTGCAGGTCAGGTCCTGCGGGGTCTCCAACCCGCAGCGCAGGATCACCGCCGGATCACCCCAGGCGGCGATCCCGGCCGGCTCGCCGTCGATCTGACGACGCGGCCCGTCGCCGAGTTTGCCGGGTAGCGCCGGCATCAGAGATTTGCAGGCCGCCGAATTCGCTCCGGGCTGATCGAACGTGGACACCGCGAGCGGGCCGGACACGACCACCGGGTTCCTGGTGTGCACGTAACCGAGCACCACCGCCACGCCGATGGCGGCCACCACCACGACCAGGGCGGCGATCGCCTGCCACGACGGGCGCGAGCGCTGCTCCGGCGCGGTGCCCGGCTGCTGGTCGGTGGTGACGTCCATCGGGCCGCTGTCCAACGAAGTTCAGAGCCGGATGACGGGGCAGGTCAGCGTGCGGGTGATACCAGGAACAGCCTGAACCCTGGCCACGACCAGCTTGCCCAGTTCGTCCACCGTCTCCGCCTCGGCACGGACGATCACGTCATACGGACCGGTCACGTCCTCGGCGCTGGTGACCCCGGGAAGTTCGGCGATCGCGTTCGCGACCGCCGCTGCCTGCCCGACCTCGGTCTGGATCAGGATGAATGCCTGCACCACGGTGTGCTCCTGTCTCTGCGTCTCTAGCTGGTCCGCTTGTTCGATCGGCGGACGGCGGCCCGCTGTGCGACCGCACTCCCGGTGAGGGGAGTTTATCGGTCTGTGGCCGTCGCCAACGATTCCGTGTGTCGGACCACAGTTCCTGCACGGGCCAGACCGTGACGAGGCGCGAGTTCGACCGGAGGCCATCGTCGTGCAGCGCGCCGGTCACGGACGGCACCGATCGGGTGGGGCACGATGAGGTGAGGCCGTCGAAGGACCCGGCCGACTTCTCTTCCACCGGAATCCGCAGGCGTGGAGTCCGCAGGCCATCAACCCGCAGGCAGTGGCCGGACCGAGCGTCCGGTGTGATCCGGAGGTGTTCCATCAGTACCCCTTCCACCAACACGACCACCAACACGAGCGCCCCGAACACGAGCGCCGGTTCTGCGACGAAGCAGGCGGTACCGGCGCAGACGCGCACACCGGGCCAGCCCGGCTCCAGGGCCGCAGCCAGGAACGCCGCCCCCCGGAATCAGCCGGAGCCGGGCACGCTCGCGGCGATCGGCGAGTTCGGCCTGATCGCCGTCGTCACCAGGGACCAGCCCCAGCTGCCGGACACGTCCGTCGGGCCCGGGGACGACGCCGCCGTGGTCGCTGCCGGCGACGGCCGGGTGGTGGTCAGCGTCGACATGCTGGTGGACGGGGTCCACTTCCGGTCCGACTGGGCGACCGGCGAGCAGATCGGCCGGCGTGCCGCGCTGGCCTCCATGTCCGACATCGCCGCCATGGGCGCTGCTCCGACGTCCCTGGTGGTGGCCATCTCGGCCCCCGGCACCACCCCGACCGAGCTGATCGTGGGCATCGGCAAGGGCCTGCACGATGCTGCTCACGAAGCCGGCGCCGCAGTCGTCGGAGGGGACATGACGAGATCGGAGACGCTGACCATCGCGGTGACCGTGCTCGGCGACCTCCGCGGGGCCCGCCCGGTACTGCGTTCCGGCGCCCGACCGGGCGACGAGGTGGCCATCATCGGCCGTCTGGGATGGGCCGCAGCCGGTCTCGCCGTGCTCTCCCGCGGATTCCGGTCGCCGGCGGTCATCGTCGGCGCCTACCGGGTTCCCGAGCCGCCGCTGCAGGCGGGGGTGATCGCCGCTGCCTCCGGCGCCACCTCCATGATCGACGTGTCGGACGGGTTGCTGGCCGACCTGGGCCACATCGCGAAGGCCTCCGACGTCTCGATCAACATCCGGACGGCTGCTCTGGACGTCAATCCCCGACTCGTCGAGGTGGCCTCGGCGCTCGGCAAGGATCCGATGGAATGGGTGCTCACCGGCGGCGACGACCATCCGCTGGTCGCCACCTTCCCGCACGGTTCCACCCTGCCCCCGGGCTGGCAGCCGATCGGAACCGTCGGCGTCGTCGGCGATCTGGGCGCAACGGTCACCATCGACGGCTCCCCGCGTGACGAGCCCGGCGGTTGGGACCACTTCCGGTAACGTCGCCGGCATGCCGCGTCCCCTCGCCGAAACCATGGATCCCGGTTGGGCGAGAGCTCTGGAGCCGGTGGCCGACCAGATCACCGCGATGGGTGATTTCCTGCGCGCCGAGATCGCGGCCGGCAGAACCTATCTACCGGCCGGACCCAATGTGCTGCGTGCCTTCCAGGCGCCGTTCGACGAGGTCAGGGTGCTGATCGTCGGACAGGATCCCTATCCGACGCCCGGTCATGCCATCGGGCTCTCGTTCGCCGTCGATCGGTCGGTCCGGCCGTTGCCCCGGTCGCTGGCCAACATCTACCGCGAGTTGCGGTCCGACCTGGGCATCGAAACACCGCCGCACGGTGACTTGTCGTCCTGGACCGCATCGGGGGTGCTGCTGTTGAACAGGGTGCTGACGGTCCCGCCGGGAGAGTCGAACGCGCACAAGGGCAAGGGCTGGGAGAAGGTCACCGAACAGGCGATCCGGGCGTTGGTCGCGCGCGGCGGCCCGCTGGTCGCCGTCCTGTGGGGCCGCGACGCGCAGTCAATGATCCCGAAGCTCGGCTCGGTGCCGCACGTCGCTTCTGTCCACCCGTCGCCGCTGTCGGCTGACCGCGGGTTCTTCGGGTCGAAACCCTTTTCCCAGGTCAACGCGTTGCTGATCGGACAAGGGGCCGAACCCGTCGACTGGGCCGTTCGATGACGGCGACCATCCGATGAAGGGACCCGCACATGACCCGACCGGGCAGCTCGATCACATGACGACGGACCAGGGCTTCCCGACCGCCGTCGACCGGTCGATCCGGACGGTGCCGACGTCCACCCATTGGGGTACCTATCTGGCGCGCACCAATGGGTCGGAGTTGCTGGGGCTCGAACCGCATCCCGACGACCCGGCACCGACCGAGCTCGGCGACTCGGTGGTCGATGCACTGCGCAGCCCTGGGCGGTTGACCGTCCCGTTGATCCGCCGCGACTGGCTGGAGAACGGTCCCGCCCCGGCGGACGGTGACGGCCGTCGCCGAAGAGGCGACGACGACTACGTCCCGGTCGACTGGGGCACGGCGTTCGGCCTCGTCGCCGGCGAGATCGACCGCGTCAGGACCGTGCACGGGAACAAGGCAATCTTCGGCGGATCGTACGGCTGGGGGTCCGCCGGGCGGTTCCACCATCCGCAGTCCCAGATCCACCGCTTCCTCAACACCGTCGGCGGCTACACCCGGTCGGTCGACACCTACAGTTCGGCGGCGGTCTCGGTGCTGCTGTCGCGGGTGGCCGGCGGCTGGCAGTCCGCGATGGACTCGACGCCGACGTTCGACGAGATCGCCGAACACGGCTCGCTGGTCGTCGCCTTCGGTGGCCTGGCCCTGCGCAACAGCAAGGTCAACGATGGAGGCCTGGGGGCGCACACCTCTCCGGGCGCGCAACGGGGCGCCCGACTGGCCGGGGTCGATTTCATCTCGGTGTCTCCGCTGCGCACCGACGCCGCGGACTTCCTGGACTCCACCTGGCTGCCGATCCGGCCGGGGACCGATGTCGCCCTGATGCTCGGCTTGGCCCACACCATCGTCAGCGCCGGCCGTCACGACCTGGACTTCCTGACGCGCTGCACGACGGGGTGGGGGACCTTCGAGTCCTACCTGCTGGGCCGGGCGGACGGGGTGCCCAAGGACGCCGACTGGGCCGCGGCCATCTGCGAACTGCCGCCGGCGACGATTCGCGCCCTGGGCCTGCGGATCGCCGCCGAACGCACGGTGATCTCCGCGTCGTTGTCGGTGCAGCGCGCCGATCACGGCGAGCAGGTGCCCTGGATGGCGCTGACCCTGGCCGCTCTCTCGGGCTCCATGGGCCGTCCTGGCGGCGGCTTCGGGTGCGGACTCGGGGCCTTGCACCGCAACGGGATGCGGTTGGCGAAGGTCCCGGTCGCCTCGTTCCCACAAGGCGTCAACGCTGTTCCGGACTTCATCCCGGTGGCGCGCATCTCCGACCTGCTGACCTCCCCGGGCGAGCAGTTCGACTACAACGGCGGCCGCCACACCTATCCCGACATCCGCCTCGTCTACTGGTGCGGCGGGAATCCCTTCCACCATCACCAGGACCTGAACCGGTTGGTGCGGGCCTGGCAGCGGCCCGACACCGTGATCGTGCACGAGCACTTCGCCAATGCGATGGCCCGTCATGCCGACATCGTGCTGCCGGCAGCTACTTTCGCCGAACGGACCGATTTCGCCGCCGGCCGGGAGGACCCGTTCCTGATGGCGATGGCGCAGGCCGCCGAGCCGCCGGGCGACGTGCTGACCGACTACCAGATCTTCGCCGGCATCGCCGGTGAACTCGGGCTCGCCGAGAGGTTCACCGAGAACCGAACAGCCGGGGAGTGGGTCGCCGAACTCTACGAGCGCACCCGCAAACGTGCTGCCACCCTCGACGTCCAACTCCCGGACTGGCCGGAGCTGGTCGAGGTCGGTCGGATCGCGCTGCCCGATCTGGACCGTCCGGCGAAGCCTTACGAGGCTCTCCGCGAGGATCCGTCGGCTCATCCGATCGGCACCCCGTCCGGGCTGCTGGAGATCTTCAGCACGACCATCGAGGGGTTCGGCTACGCCGACTGCCCGCCGCACCCGACCTGGCTGGAGCCCCAGGAATGGCTGGGATCCACAGCGGCGGAACGGTTCCCGCTGGCCCTGGTCTCGGGGCAGCCCGAGCGCCGCCTGCACTCCCAGTTCGACAACGGAGCCCATTCCCGGGCCGGCAAGATCCACGGCCGCGAACCGGTCACGATCAACACCGACGACGCTGCCGAGCGCGGGATCGTCGACGGCTCGGTGGTGCGGCTGTTCAACGACCGCGGTCAATGCCTTGCCGGAGCCGTGGTCTCGGCCGACGTGCGGCGAGGGGTCGTCCGGCTCTCCACCGGAGCCTGGTACGACCCGTTGACGCCGGGCGGTCTGGACGTCCACGGGAATCCCAACGTCCTGACGGCGGATCACGGTACGTCCGCGCTGGCCCAGGGGCCCAGCGCCCACAGTGCGCTGGTGCAGGCGGAGGCGTGGACCGGGCCGGTGCCGCCCGTCACCGTCTTCGGGCCCCTGCCCGGCTGAAACCGGTGGCACACTCGAGACCGGACGTCGGCTGTGCGCATCGATCCTGCACATCATCCGCCGACGGCGACATCGGACTTCAGCAGCAGACACTGGTAGTGGGAGAGCGGGGCGCGAGGTGGTGGTCCAAGCGGTCGCCCCGCCCCTGCGTGGGGCGGCGCTGTCCGCACAGCGGTGGGCGAACCTGACCTTCCTGCACTGGCCGGTGGAGCCGGACGCGGTGCAGCGCTTCATGCCCGCCGGGGTGCGACCTGATGTCATCGACGGCGTCACCTACGTGGCGTTGGTGCCGTTCCAGATGCGCGGCGCCGGTCCCGGCGGCCGCCTCCGGGTTCCGTACTTCGGCGACTTCTGCGAGACCAACGTCCGTCTCTACTCGGTGGATGACGAGGGCCGCAGCGGCATCGTCTTCCGGACCCTGGAATCGGACCGCCTCTCGACGACCCTGCTGGCCAGGTGGGGCCTGGGGCTGCCCTACACCTGGTCGAAGATGCGGGCGGTGCATGCGGGTGATCTCTGGCGCTACACGTCGGCACGTCGCTGGCCGAGAACGGGACGCCACCCGCTGCGCAGCGAATTGACCGTCCGGGTGGGCGATCCCGTCGAGCCGACGCCGTTGGAGGTGTGGCTCACGGCACGTTGGGGTCTGCACACCCGACTCGCCGGACGGACTGTCTGGATCCCCAACGAACACGGTGCCTGGCCGTTGCACTCGGCCGACATCCTCGGACTGGATGACGATCTCGTCGCGGGTACCGGGATTCCGGTGACAGGGGAGATGCTCCGACCACTGTTCTCGCCGGGGGTGCGCACCACCTTCGGGCTGCCCATCGTCGTCAGCCGGTAGTCAGGACGATCGAGAACGGCTTTCCGATAGAACTTCTCGACAACACGACGGCCCGTCAGAACAGGTCGGGGTCCCAGCTGTCGATCGCGTCGCTCGTCCTGCTGCCCAGTGCGCCGTCGGTGGCGGCGGCCGATCTGGTGATGGCCCGGAGTACCGGCACCAGCAGCATGGCGCCGACGCCGTCACCCAGGCGGAGCGACCAGGCCGTCAGTGGATCGCGCCCGAGCAGATCCAGCAGCCTCCGGTGGCTTCGTTCGGGTGCCGACGAGGTGACCACGGCGAACGCATCGGCGCCGGGAGCCAGTCGGTTGGCCATGACGGCAGCCGCGGTGCTGGCGACGTCGTCGACCATCACCGGTACTCCGCGGACTGCGGCCTGGGCGAGGAAACCGGTGAGCGCGGCCAGATCTGCGCCGCCGGTCAACCGCAGCATGATCAGCGCATTGGTGCCGGACAACCGGGTGCGGTAGAGCGCATCCCGGACCGCCGCGGCCTTTCGGATCCATGCGGCATCGCTGATCCCGGAGCCCCGCGAAGTCGTCTCCACCGGCTCCATGCCCGTCAGCCCGGCGGTGATGACGGCGGTCGCGGTGCTTGCCCCGACCCCGCACAGCGCGCCGATCAGCAGGTCGGCGCCCTCGTCGATCTCGGTGTCGGCGATCTTCCTGCCGGCCTCGAGTGCTGCATCGAGTTCGTCGTAGCTCAGGGCGTCCTCGACGTCGATCCGGCCGGACGAGAGGCGGACCTTGACCGAGGTGTCGACACCGGTGCCGGTGAGATCGGAGTCGACGGCGATGTCGACCGCCCGGACACCGACCCCGGCGTCTGCCGCGATCGACGCGACCGGGCCGGAGCCCATGGCCAGATCCATGGCGCGCCTGGCTGTCTCGGTGGCCGGATGGGCGGAGACGCCCAGTTGCGCAACTCCGTGGTCGCCGGCGAAGACCACCAGCCGCGGGCGCTCGAGCATGCTGTGACCGACCGGAACGCAGGCCTCCAGCAGCCGCACCAGCGGTCCGAAGCTACCCAGCATCGGGTGCGATGGTCCACTACTGCCCTGGAACGGCGGTTTCACCTGTCCGAATTCGACGGTCACTCGACTTCCCTTCACCGGCTGCGCGGGTGCGCGCCTCGCGATCACGCTACCGTCGGTCTGTGCGCCGGTCCGCACCTGGACTCGGGCTGTCGCCCGCGAGCAGATCCGTGACGAGCCCAGACATCCCCCGCAACAAGACCCGGAGCCGCAGATGACCGTTGAACCCGACCTGCCCGCTCTCCTCGACGGAGACGGAACACCGGCCTGGCGATGGCTCTTCGCCGACGTCGCCGGGGTGGCGGTCGCCGAGCCGGATGTTGCCTTCGAGTCGCAGGAGGCGGCCGAGGACTGGTTGCGGGAGAGCTTCGCGCAACTGGCAGATGACGGGATCGCCGCTGTCACGCTGATGGACGGGGAGCACGCCGTGTACGGCCCCATGTTCCTTGCGCCGGACGGCGACGGAGCTGTGGCCGAGGCCGAATTCTGACCGGTTCGTAACAGCTCTGCTCTTGTTAACCGCCGTTCACATCTGGCACGCTGGGGTGACCGCTTCCGGCGACGATGCCGGAGACGGCCAGGATTACCTGGCCGTGCGCCGACCGGGCGGTCCGAAAGGGAATGACAGTTATGGCCGACTTCTCCGATCCGTCCGAGTACGCAGATCTGCGCTCTGCCGTCCGGGAGATCACCGACGCCCACGGCGCCGCCGAGTACGCCGAGCACGCCAGGACGGCCACCCCGCAGTCGGGCCTGTGGTCGGATCTGGGCAAGGCCGGGTTCATCGGCATCAACGTGCCGACCGAGTACGGCGGTGGTGGCGCCGGGATGAGCGAGCTGGCCATCGTCACCGAGGAATCGGCAGCGGGCGGTTGCCCCCTGCTGCTGTTGCTCGTCTCCAGCGCGATCGGCGTCGAGGTGCTGGCCCGGCACGGTTCGGCCGCCCAGAAGCAGGAATGGCTGACCCAGTTGTCCGACGGCAGCATCAAGATGGCCTTCGCCATCACCGAGCCGGACGCCGGGTCCAACTCCCACCAGATCACCACCACCGCCGTGCGTGACGGTGACGACTACCTGATCTCCGGCAGCAAGTACTACATCTCCGGGGTCGACGAGTCGGCGGCAATCCTGACGGTCGTCCGGACCGGCGTCGACGAGGTCACGGGCAAGGCCCGGATGTCGCTGTTCGTCGTGCCGACGAGCACTCCCGGCCTGAGCTGGAATGTGCTCCCGGTCGCCGCGCAGATCCCGGACAAGCAGTTCACCGTGTTCTTCGACCAGGTCAGGGTGCCCGCGTCGGCGCTGATCGGCGCCGAGGGGGAGGGGCTGCGGCCATTGTTCGACGGTCTCAACCCGGAGCGCATCGCCACGGCGGCCATCTGTGTCGGCATCGGCCGCTATGCCGTCGAGGTCGCGGCCGCCTACGCGAAGACCCGCAACGTCTGGGGCACGCCGATCGGCACCCATCAGGGCGTGTCCCACCCGTTGGCCCGCGCGAAGATCGCAGTCGAGGTCGCGGCCCTGATGACGGCCAAGGCGGCCTGGCAGCACGACAACGGACTCCCTGCCGGCGAGGCCTCGAACATGGCGAAGTACGCGGCGTCCGAGGCTGCCCTGGCGGCTGTCGATGCCGCGATGCAGACCCACGGAGGCAACGGACTGTCCGTCGAGTACGGACTGGTCCCGCTGTGGGGCATGGCTCGCCTGCTGCGGATCGCCCCGGTCAACAGCGAGATGGTGCTCAACTACGTCGCTCAGCACACCCTCGGGCTGCCCCGCTCGTACTAGAGGCGATTGCGCGCCGGGAGAACGCGTTCGCCTGCGGACCTAAACTGGAGCGGTGAATGCATCTCCGCTGCCCTCGAACCCAGGCGAACAGGTCCTCCCGACCCACTACGATCCGGCGGCGGTCGAAGTACCCCTCTACCAGCGGTGGCTTGCTGCCGGCTACTTCAAGGCGGATGAGCAGAAGGTCCTGTCCGGCGAGCGGAAGCCATTCTCCATCGTGCTGCCGCCGCCCAACGTCACCGGCGACCTGCACGTCGGGCATGCCCTCGACCACACGCTGATGGACGTCCTCTCGCGGTGGCACCGGATGTCCGGCGACGAGGTGCTGTGGCTGCCCGGCATGGACCACGCCGGGATCGCCACCCAGAACCTGGTGGAGAAGAAGCTGGCCGTCGACGGCAAGACCCGTCACGACTTCGGCCGTGAACTGTTCATCGAGAAGGTCTGGGACTGGAAGCACGAATCCGGCGGCGCCATCCTGGGCCAGATGAAGCGCCTCGGCGACTCCGTCGACTGGAGTCGCGAGCGGTTCACCCTCGACGACGGACTGTCCGACTCGGTGCAGACCATCTTCAAGAAGATGTTCGACGACGGCCTGATCTATCGAGCCGAGCGGATCATCAACTGGTGTCCAGGCTGTGTGACAGCGCTGTCGGACATCGAGGTGGACCACTCCGACGACGAGGGCGAACTCGTCTCGATCCGTTACGGTGACGGATCTTCCGCGATCGTGGTGGCCACCACCCGGGTAGAGACCATGCTCGGCGACACCGGCATCGCGGTGCACCCTGACGACGAACGCTATGCGCACCTGATCGGGACGACGGTGGAACTCCCGCTCGTCGGTCGGCAGATCCCGATCGTCGCCGACGCCCACGTCGACCCCGAGTTCGGGACCGGCGCAGTCAAGGTGACACCCGCCCACGACCCCAACGACTTCGAGATCGGGCAGCGCCATGGCCTGAAGGCCATCACCATCCTGAGCGAGGAAGCCGACATCGTCAGCACCGGAACCGCTTTCGACGGGATGAATCGATTCGAAGCGCGCTCCGCAGTCAAGGAGGCGCTGCGCGGGCAGGGCCGGATCGTCGGCGAGAAGAAGCCGTATCTGCACGCCGTCGGACACTGTTCGCGCTCGGGCGACGTGGTGGAGCCGCGCCTGTCCCTGCAATGGTTCGTGAACGTTGCGCCGCTGGCGAAGGCCGCGGGTGACGCCGTGCGTGAGGGCCGGACGAAGATCCACCCGCCGGAGCTGGCACCGCGGTTCTTCGACTGGGTCGACAACATGCACGACTGGACCATCTCCCGTCAGCTGTGGTGGGGGCACCGGATCCCGGTGTACTACGGTCCGAATGGCGAGATCCGTTGTGTGGGGCCGGCCGAGACCCCGCCGGGCGACGGCTGGGTCCAGGATCCCGACGTGCTCGACACCTGGTTCTCCTCGGGGCTCTGGCCGTTCTCGACCATGGGTTGGCCCGAGCAGTCGGACACGCTCGAGGCGTTCTACCCGACCTCGGTGCTCGTCACCGGCTACGACATCCTGTTCTTCTGGGTGGCCCGGATGATGATGTTCGGCACCTACCTCGGGGACAAGGCGGAATTGCCGTCGGTGCCCTTTGAAACCGTTGCGCTGCACGGACTCGTCCGCGACCAGTTCGGCAAGAAGATGTCGAAGTCCAAGGGCAACGGCGTCGACCCGCTGGCCTGGATCGAGAAGTTCGGCGCCGACGCGGTCAGGTTCACGCTGGCCCGCGGCGCCAACCCCGGGGCCGATCAGGCCATCGCCGAGGACTGGGTGGGCGGCTCCGCCAGGTTCTGCACCAAGCTGTTCAACGCCACCAGATTCGCGATGATGAACGGTGCGGTACTCCCCGAAAGCCCCTTGGCCGCCGAGGATCTGGCTCCTGCCGACCGCTGGGTGCTGGACCGGCTCGACCAGGTGATCGCCGAGACCACAAACCTGCTCGGCGATTTCCAGTTCGGCAAGGCCGCCGAGGGGCTCTACCACTTCGCCTGGGACGAGTTCTGCGACTGGTACCTGGAATTGGCGAAGATCCAGATCTCCGCGAGCGCAGACGATCCCGCACGCCTGGCCACCACGAAAGCAGTCCTCGGCACCGTGCTGGACGCGCTGCTCAAACTGCTGCACCCCTTCGTCCCCTTCGTCACCGAGACGTTGTGGACCGCGCTGACCGGAGGCGAGTCGCTGGTCATCGCGCCGTGGCCGGTGCCCTCCGGGCGGTCGACGGACAGCGCGTCCGCGGCGTGGGTTGCCGACGTCGAGACGTTGACGACCGAGGTGCGGCGGTTCCGCTCTGACCAGGGTCTGGACCCGAAGCGGAAGGTGCCGGCCCGACTGGTGGGCGGCGACGAGACGGTGAGCGCTTTCGCCGCAGCGTTGACCCGGCTGACGGAGGCCGGCGAGCAGTTCGCCGCTACCGCGTCGATCGAGGCGGCGCTGGTACGCGGTTCGGTGCACGTGGAGCTGGACACCTCGTCGACGGTCGACGTCCCGGCCGAGATCGCCCGGCTGGAGAAGGATCTCGCCGTCGCGAAGAAGGAGATCGAGGACACCGACAAGAAGCTGGGCAACGAATCGTTCATGGGCAGGGCGCCGGCGCCGGTGGTCGACAAGATCAGGACCAGGGCGGCGAAGGCAGCCGCCGACGTCGAGCGACTGAGTGCACGCATCAGGGATTTGAGAGGTAGCGCATGAGTGAGCATCGTGGCGAGGGACGAGCGAGGAGCGGAGCGAAGAGCGATGAGCGCCTGCGCGAAGAGCCGTCAACGTTGAGTGAGCATCGTAGCGAGGGACGAGCGAGGAGCGGAGCGAAGAGCGATGAGCGCCTGCGCGAAGAGCCATCAGCGTTGAGTGAGCATCGTGGCGAGGGACGAGCGAGGAGCGGAGCGAACCGGACGATGAGCGCCTGTGCGAAGAGTGGTGTCACAGCATGACAACCGGCGAGTGGGATGACGAGCAGGCGGACGGGGCTTTTCGACCTTTCGTGAACGACGACCAGTCCGGCGTCGAGCGTGACGCCTTCGGCAAGGACGACCGTGGCCGCCGCGCCAAGGGCGACATCGAGCCGGGCGACCACCCCGACGACGTCAACCCGGAGGACCGACCCGAGGCTCCCGGAGGCGGAACGCCGATCCCGCCGGCCCGCGATGCCGACGACGACTGGGACGACGACAACCCGGACGGGCTCGAGCCTGCCCTGGTCGGCGCCGTGATCGACCACGATGCCGAGATCGCAGCTGCTACGGCCGATCTCGACGAGGACGCAGGGATGATCGTGCCCGATTCACCGCCGCTGACGCTGGCCGCGGTGGAAGAGCTGCTGAACGGCCGCCGCTCCGAGACCCAGATCTCGCCGACGACAGCGCGGATGGTCGCGTTGATGGACCTGATCGGGAACCCGCAGCAGGCCTACCCGGTGATCCACATCGCCGGAACCAACGGCAAGACCTCCACAGCCCGGATGATCGACTCGCTGATCACCCGCGTCGGCCTGCGGACCGGCCGGTTCACGTCGCCGCACCTGCAGTCGGTCACCGAGCGGATCAGTCTGGACGGGGTACCGATCGACCCCGAGCACTACGTCTCCGTCTACAGCGACATCGCGCCCTACGTCGACCTGGTCGACGCGGCCAGCGCGCAGGATGGCGGGATCGCCCTGTCCAAGTTCGAGATCCTCACCGCCATGGCCTTTGCCGCCTTCGCCGACGCCCCGGTCGACGTGGCGATCGTCGAAGTCGGGTTGGGGGGCACCTGGGACTCCACCAACGTCGCCGACGCGAAGATCGCCGTCATCACCCCGATCGGGATCGACCACACCGACTTCCTGGGCGACACGATCAGCGAGATCGCGGGCAACAAGGCCGGGATCATCAAAAAGGATTCGGTCGCGATCATCGGGCTCCAGAAGCCCGAGGCGATGGATGCCCTGCTGCGGCGTACCGTCGCATTGGACGTCGCGGTCGCCAGGCAGGGTAGCGAGTTCGATGTGCTGGAGCGCTCTTTCGCGGTCGGCGGTCAGCGGTTGACGCTGCAGGGGCTCGGCGGCGTCTACGACGACATCTTCCTGCCGCTCGCCGGCGAGCATCAGGCCGTCAACGCCGGGGTCGCGCTGGCTGCCGTCGAGGCCTTCTTCGGTGCCGGGGCCGGGCGGCAGCTGGACGTGCCGGCGATCCAGGACGGCTTTGCGGCCGCGGCCTCGCCCGGACGGTTGGAACGGGTCAGGACCTCGCCGACCATCCTGATCGATGCGGCCCACAATCCTGATGGAGCAACCGCTCTCGCGGCTGCCCTGGCGGCGGAGTTCTCCTTCTCCCGGTTGGTCGGCGTGGTTGCCGTCATGGCGGACAAGGACGTCGCGGGCATCCTGACGGCGCTCGCCGACTCGTTCGACGACGTGGTCGTCACCACGAACTCGTCGCCCCGGTCGATGCCGGTCGCTGATCTGGCCGAGTTGGCCGTCGAAATCTTCGGTGAGGAGAAGGTGCACACCGCAGACCGGATGGACGATGCGATCGCGCTGGCGGTCGACCTGGCGGAGGGTTCCGCCGAACCCGGTGAGGGCGCTGCCGGCACTGGCGTCGTGGTCACGGGCTCGGTGGTCTCCGCGGGCGACGGTCGCTCCCTCGCCGGGCTGATGCCGGCGTGAGTGCCTGCACGGAAGGGCATCATCAGGTATGAGTTCTGCATCGCAAACACCCGACGAGCCGCCGTCGACCCGGCCCTACGACCCGGAACGCGGGCTGCGCGGTGTCATGTCGGCGACCCTGGTCCTCGAGGCCATCGTCGCGCTGTTGGCGATCCCGGTGGCCAAGAACGTCGGGTCCGGTACCAGCGCACTCGGTGTCGTCCTGATCTGCCTGCTGGCGCTCGCCCTGATCGCCGCCTGCGTGTACGTCAGCCGGCCGTGGTTCCTGACGGTGGTCCTCACGCTGCAGGGGCTCATGGTGCTGGGCTGGTTCATCACTCCCACGCTGGGCATCATGGGTGTCGTCTTCGGTCTGGTCTGGGCGCTCGTCATCTGGTTCCGGAACGAATTCCGGCGCCGGCTCGCGGCCGGTACGCTGCCGGGGCCTCTACCACCCGCCGCCGGTGGCGCGGCCTGAGCGTTCGTGCCCAGATCGTCACGACCGGCTGATCCGTCATCCGCGTCGGCACCGGCCGGCGCCGAGCAAGAGAAATGGGAATTGTCGTGTCCGAACGCACCCTGGTCCTCATCAAACCCGATGGCGTCGCCCGCGGTCTGGTGGGCGAGATCATCGCCCGGATCGAGCGGAAGGGCCTGCACCTGGCGGCCCTGGAACTCCGGTCGGTCAGCGAGGAGACGGCTACCGCGCACTACGCCGAGCACGCGGGCAAGGGTTTCTTCCCTTCGCTCCTGGAGTTCATCACCTCCGGCCCGCTGGTCGCGATGGTCGTCGAGGGCGATCGGGCGATCCCGGCGTTCCGACAGTTGGCCGGTGGCACCGACCCGGTCGAGAAGGCGACCCCTGGCACCATCCGCGGTGATTTCGGACTGCAGACGCAGCTGAACCTGGTGCATGGCTCGGATTCGGCCGAGTCGGCCGCTCGCGAGATCGGTCTGTGGTTCCCCAACCTGTGAGCGAGGAGCTCTCGGAGGTCACCGAGGTCGGCCCGGCCGCCACCGAGGAGGCTGTCCAGGTCCGGCGGGTCGGTCCCGGCGGATCCATGGCCTCCGACAATGCCTTCGCCGTCGCGCTCCTGACGTTGTGGCACAGGGTGTCAGAGGCGGGCGGCGCGGTCGGATTCGTACCGCCCGTCGACCGCTCCGACGTCGGCCCGGCGGTCGCGGTGGTGATCGACGGTCTCCGGTCCGGTCGCGCGTCGGCGTTCGCTCTGACGAGCAAGCGGAATGTGATCGGTTTCGCGATGATCACCCCCGGCGTCCGCACCCAGGCTCACATCGGGGCGATCACCTCGGTGATGGTCGATCCCGCGCACCAGGGCAAGGGCCTCGGCGTCTCGCTGATGGAGGCGATCGTCGGGCTCGCCGCGGAGCTCGGGCTGGAGCAGGTGAGCATCGGGGCGCGGGGCGGCGTCGGTCTGGAGAAGTTCTACGCGGCAATGGGTTTCGTGGAGGTCGGGCGATTACCCGGCTGGATCAGAGTCGGCCCCGGGGACGATCGAGACGAGATCCTGATGGTGAAGCAGGTGGGCGCGCGAGTGCGGTGATCGGTGCGGTGACCCGTATCGGTCAGTGACGCTGGTGCGTGGACCCGGTGCGCAGGAAGGCCCAGGACACGACACCGATCCCGAGGATCAGCATGGTGATCCCGATGATGACCGGCACGGTGATGTCGAGACCCGTCGTGGCCAGTGCCATCGGCTCGCGGGGCAGGCCGTTGGGGGTGACCGCCGGGCTGAGGTCGTCGATGGTGGCAGCGGTCGCGGCGGGGGTGACGAGGAGAAGCGCAAACAGCGTGAAGACCAGCAGGCCCGCTGCGGCGGAAATCCGTCGGATGCGGCTCATTGCTGGTCACCTCCTGCTGCTTTCGATGGCTGTTCGTGAACGGTGCTCGTCTGAAGACGCATGGCGGGGGCCAGGGGGTTGCGTCCATTCGGGTGATTCCTTCGCCTGATCCTACTGCCGATCGGACGTCACGACGGCTTCTTGACCGTGTCTTGACGGCGTGGTGTTGGTCCAGCTGCGCCATGAACCGACAGCACCGGCCATGGATAGGAAATGTCGAGAGTCGGTGGTCGGGGGTAGCCTCCGCAGTCGTGAAGAGCACGCCGTCGGGGGGACGCCCGGAACTGGACAGCCGGGAGCCGGGGGCCGAACCCGCTCAGGGGTCGCAGTCGACCGATTCGATGATCTCGGCCATCGGCCTGCGCAAGTCCTTCCCGGTGAAGTCAGGGCCCGACGTCGAGGCGGTCAGAGGGATCGACCTGCAGGTCCCCAGGGGGGAGGCCTTCGGATTCCTCGGGCCGAACGGCGCCGGCAAGTCCTCCACCATGCGGATGATTGCCTGCGTCTCGCCCCGCACCGGTGGTGACCTGCGAATCCTCGGTCTCGATCCGGCCAGGGACGGCGTGCGGATCCGGGCCAGGCTGGGAGTGGTGCCGCAGCAGGACAACCTCGACGAGGAGCTTTCGGTTCGCGAGAACCTGTTCATCTACGGCCGCTATTTCGGCATCCCCCGCCGGGCCTGCTGGGCCAAGGCGGACGAGTTGCTGGAATTCGCCCAGCTGCAGGAGAAGTCGAGGGCCAGGGTCGATGCGCTCTCCGGAGGGATGAAGCGACGACTGACCATCGCCAGGTCCCTGATGAACGATCCGGAGTTGCTGCTGCTCGACGAGCCGACGACCGGTTTGGACCCGCAGGCGCGTCACGTGCTGTGGGACCGACTGTTCCGGCTGAAGCAGCAGGGAGTGACGCTGATCCTGACCACCCACTACATGGACGAGGCCGAGCAGCTCTGCGACCGCCTGGTGGTGATGGACGACGGCCGGATCGCTGCGGAGGGATCACCCGCCGAGCTCATCGAGCGCTTCTCCACGCGAGAGGTGCTGGAGCTGCGGTTCACGCCGGGGGCGCAGGAGGCCGCCGAACCGCGGGTTGCAGACCTGGCCGAACGCATCGAGGTACTGCCGGACCGACTGCTGCTCTACACCCCGGACGGCGAGGCGACACTGAACACGGTGCTCGCCGCCGGTTTGCGACCGGTTTCCACCCTGGTGCGCCGGTCCACCCTGGAGGATGTCTTCCTCCGGCTGACCGGCCGCAGTCTGGTCGACTGATGGCACCGACCTTGCGGCCTCTTGTCACCGAGGCGTCGCCCTCGCGGACGTCGGGCACGGTGCTCGTCTGGCAGTACCTGATGTTGGTCTGGCGACGCTCCGCCCTCTCCACGGTGATTGCCGGCATCGTCACGCCGCTGCTGTACCTGCTCGCACTCGGCTTCGGGCTGGGGACGCTGGTCAACTCCGGTCCCGGGGCGGCTTCGCTCGGGGGCGTCAGCTACGTGAAGTACCTGGCACCGGCGCTGGTCACGGCTGCAGCACTGCAGGCGGGCGTCGGCGAGGCCGCGTACCCGGTCTACAGCCGTTTCAAGTGGTCGCGGGTGTTCTGGGGGATCTCGTCGACCCCGGTGTCGACCGCGCAGATCACCAACGGCCAGTTGCTGTTCCTGGCCACGCGACTGGCCATCGGTTCCGCCCTCTACTACGTCGTCGTACTGGTCTTCGGGGCGGCCGGCGGATGGGCCGGGCTGCTGGTGATCCCGATCGCCGTGCTGACCGGCGCGTCCTGTGCGGTGTGGGTGATGGCCCTGGCCGGGAGGATGCGGCGGGAGGGCACGGCGTTCAACGTGGTGTTCCGGTTCGTCGTCGTCCCGATGACCCTCTTCTCCGGGTCGTTCTTCCCGATCGAACGGATGCCGGGTGCGATCCGCTGGTTGGCATATATCTCGCCGCTGTGGCACGGCAACGAACTGGCCCGGGCTGCGATGCTCGGTACCGGCAGTGGGTTGGCCGTGCTCGGACATCTGGTGTTCCTGGTGGTGCTGGGCGGCGCCGGCCTGGTGACCGCACGCCATGCCTTCTCGACGAGGTTGATCGTGTGACAGGGGCAACGCTGCAACCGCAGGTCCGGACCACGCTGCTGCTGCGGATCGTGCCGTTGCACCTGTACGCGGGCCGTACCCACGTGATCCTGGAACGCTCGCTGCTGGCCTACCAACGGAGTTGGCTGGTGGTCCTCACCGGTTTCTTCGAGCCGGTCTTCTACCTGCTGGCCATGGGTCAGGGTCTCGGATCCCTGATCGGCCAGGTGTCGACGGTGGCCGGCCCAGTGGCCTACGCGGCCTACATCGCTCCCGGGCTGCTCGCCACCTCGGCGATGAATGGCGCGATCTTCGACTCCACCATCAACGTCTTCTTCAAGCTCAAGTACGCCAAGCTCTACGACGGCATGTTGGCAGCCTCGCTCGGGCCGGTCGATGTCGCGCTCGGGGAGATCGTCTGGTCGTTGATCCGCGGCGGCCTCTACTCCGTCGCGTTCGTGCTGGTCATGCTCGTCATGGGTCTGCTGGCCTCCTGGTGGGCGCTGCTGGCCGTGCCGGTCGCACTGATCGTGGCGTTCGGGTTCGCGGCGGTCGGCATGGCGATCACCACGTTCATGAAGACGTTCCAGCAGATGGACTGGATCACCACAGCGCTGCTGCCGATGTTCCTGTTCTCGACCACCTTCTACCCGCTCGGCGTCTATCCGAGGGCGGTCCAGATCCTGGTCGAGTGCCTGCCGCTCTACCACGGGATCGAGCTGATCCGGGGGCTGTGCCTCGGTCTGGTCTCGCCCGGTCTTTTCCTGCATCTCCTCTACTTCGCCGGCATGATCGGCGTCGGCGTGACCGTTGCGTCCCGACGTCTGGAGAGGTTGCTGCTGCGCTGACGGGCACGCGCCGGCCCACCCCATCGGCCGCGCCACAGGCCGTTGGTCGGAGGGTCGCGGCGTGCGTATGGGATAGTGGAGTCGGTTCGCCATCGGGAACAACCCGGTTCCGAACTCAGCCAGTGCGCCAGACGAGCACCTGTGACGAGAAGATTCCCGATGAGTGAGACATCGGCAGCTTTCGGTCGGGGGACCGGGGCGGACGGAACGGCTGGACCACCGCAGACTTCCCCGGAACGCTCGCGTTCCGGACACCATATTCATGAAGGCCCCTGTGCGGACGCGTTTCACAACGCGCCCGGGGGTCTTGAGAGAGGAACCAACTCATCGTGTCACCCACCAAGAACGCATCACCCACCGTCGTTTCCCTGGAGCAGGCGCTCGTCGACCTACCGGCAAAATTGCGGGTCCACGAGTTGGCCAAACGGGCCGGGCTCGCCTCCAAGGACCTGATCGCAGCGCTGGCCGCTGCCGGCGTCGTGGTCTCGTCGGCGGCTTCTTCCGTTGGCGCCGCCGACGCCACCGCGGTCCTCACCTCGCTGTTGTCGGCCGAGCCGGACGCCTCGCCGGAGCCGGACGCCGTCGCAGCGCCCGAGCCGGTTGATCTTCGAGACGCGGTCGAGCAGGCTGCGCCCGAGCAAGATCCCGGCTTCTTCGCGGCGCCGCTGTTCCTGCCTCCCACCGAAGCTCCCGCCCCGCGCCGCCGCCGCGCGACCCGGTCGGCCGCTCCGGCCGACCCGACACTTGCCGAGGCGGCCTCGCCCCCGGACGTCACGGCTCCTGTCTTCGAATCACCGGAGACACCGGAGGCTCTGGTCGATGCCGACGGAAGCGCGGACGACACCGCGCCCGATGCTGCCGGCCAGGAGACCGGTACCTCGCGTTCCGGCCGTCGCCGGCGCGGACGCTCCGGGTCGCGTGGACGTCAGAACGACGCCCAGAGCGACCAGGACGCCGATGCCGAGGCGGTCAGAGGTGATGCAGGCGCAGCAGTCGAAGCAGTCGCGAGCATCGGCTCGGCCGACCTGTCCTCCGACTCCCCGTCGGAAGCAGACGATTCCACCGAAGCCTCCGAGGTCGACGGCACCGACGAGGACGACCAGGCCGCCAGGCGTCGTCGTCGTCGTGGACGTCGCGGTCGCGGCCGGACCGGCGACGATCGTCAGGACGACGCCGCCGAGGACGAGCAGTCCGACAGCAGCACGGCCGAAGGCGAGAGCGAGGCCGACGGCACGAGCTCGGACAGTCCCGCGCGACAGGACGACGAGGAAGACTCCGTCGACGACGATGCAGGTGACGAGGGTGGCACCCGTCGTCGTCGTCGTCGCCGTCGCCGTACCGGGTCCGCAGAATCCGGTGGCGAGGAATCGGGCCGCGAGGACGATCCCGACAACACCGTCGTGCACGTCCGCGAACCGCGTTCCGCCGGTTCTTCCTCGGGCGGCGGCGACAAGCCGGCCGGCTCGAGCAGTTCCGAGGTGCAGGGCGTTCGCGGATCCACGCGGTTGGAGGCCAAGCGCCAGCGCCGCCGTGACTCCCGCGGTTCGCGCAGCCGCCCGCAGATCCTGACGGAGGCCGAGTTCCTGGCCCGCCGCGAGGCCGTCGACCGGGTGATGGCAGTACGCCAGCGCGGCGATCTCGCCCAGGTCGCGCTGCTCGAGGATGGTGTGCTCGTCGAGCACTTCGTCTCGCGGGCCGGCTCGGAATCGCTGATGGGCAACATCTACCTCGGCCGGGTGCAGAACGTGCTGCCCTCGATGGAGGCGGCGTTCGTCGACATCGGCAAGGGCCGCAACGCGGTGCTCTACGCCGGTGAGGTCAACTGGGACGCGGCCGGTCTGGCCGGCAAGGCCCGGCGCATCGAAACCGCGTTGTCCGGCGGCGACACCCTGCTGGTGCAGGTCTCCAAGGACCCGGTCGGCCAGAAGGGCGCGCGTCTCACCACCCAGATCTCGCTGCCCGGTCGCTTCCTGGTCTACGTGCCAGGTGGCGGCGCCACCGGCATCTCTCGCAAGCTGCCGGACACCGAGCGCAAGCGTCTCAAGTCGATCCTGGACCGGATCGTCCCCGAGGACGCCGGCGTCATCATCCGGACGGCGGCCGAAGGGGTGGCCGAGGAAGAGCTGGCGCGCGACGTCGAACGGCTGAAGACCCAGTGGGAGGAGATCTCCCGCCAGGCGGAGAAGAAGTCCAATGCGCCACTGATGCTCTCGGCCGAGCCCGACACGCTGATCAAGGTCGTCCGCGACCTGTTCAACTCCGACATCTCCCGGCTCGTCCTCGACGGCGAACGCGCTTACGAGCCGGTCGCCTCCTACATCGACGCAGTGGCCCCAGAGCTGTCCGAGCGGGTCTCCCGCTACGACGGCCCGAACGACGTCTTCACCGCCTACCGCATCGACGAGCAGATCGCGAAAGCGTTGGAGCGCAAGGTCTATCTGCCTTCCGGTGGTTCGCTGGTGATCGACCGCACCGAGGCCATGACGGTCGTCGACGTCAACACCGGCAAGTACACCGGATCCGGCGGCAACCTCGAGGAGACCGTCACCAAGAACAACCTGGAGGCGGCCGAGGAGGTCGTCCGTCAGCTGCGATTGCGTGACATCGGCGGCATCATCGTCGTCGACTTCATCGACATGGTGCTGGAGTCGAACCGGGAACTGGTGATGCGACGGCTGACCGAGTGCCTCGGCCGCGACCGCACCCGTCACCAGGTCGCCGAGGTCACCTCGCTCGGCCTCATCCAGATGACCAGGAAGAAGATGGGAACCGGCCTGGTCGAAGCGTTCTCGGAGCCGTGCCCGCACTGCCACGGTCGTGGCATCGTGCTGCACGACGTGCCGATGGAGGACCGCTCCGGTGGCCAGGACCAGGGCGAGAGCGACGCCGATCGCCGCGCCGGGCGTGGTCGTCGTGGCCGTGGTCGCCAGGACGCGGTGGCCGAGGCCGAGCCGATCGTGAAGATCGTGGCGGCCACGGTCCGGCCGCCGGACCCGCGTGGGCCCAAGCCGCCGACCCGTGGCAGCAACGAATCCCATGACGAGCACGCCGAGCCGATCGCTGCGTCCGAGTCTGCGCAGGCCGCGTCCGCTGCAGATGCATCCTCGGACGCCCAGTCCTCGGCGCCGGACTCCTCGTTCAACGCGCCGCTGTCCCGAGACGCGTCTGACGCGGTATCCGCAGTGCTGGCCGCTCTGGATGCACGCGCAGTGCGTCAGGCCGAGAGCTCGGTTGCCGCAGAGTCGTCGGCAGCCCCGGCTGCGTCACCGGCCGCCGAGGAGGCGTCCGCTCCGAGCGGGCGGCGTCGTGGTCGTCGGGCCGCCGGTCGTCCGGCCGGTGCGCCGAACGCGACCGGTGCGGTCGAGATCACGCCGGTCGAGGTAGCGGCCGATGCTGCGCTGACCGCCGAAGTCCTGGACATCCCGACGACGGAAGCAGACGTTCGCGAAGCCGCCATCCCTGAGGTGGTGGTCGCTGCCGCCGAGGTCCCCGACGTCGTCGAGGTCGTCCCGGTGGAGGTGGCTGCACTTGGAGTGACGGAGCCCGAAGTGACGGAGCTCGAAGTGACCGAGCTCGAAGTGACGCAGTCCGAGGCGGTGACGCCCGAGGCGACCCCCGACCAGCCGGCCCGCGCCGGACGGTCGCAGCCGCGGCGCCGGGGCAGTCGGGCTGCCGGCGCAGCGACCGCCGCGCCGGAGATCTCCACTCCGCAGGTTCCCGAGGTGTCAGCGCCGGAGGCGGGATCCACCGTGAGCGGCGGGCTCGCGAACGGTTCGGTCGAGATCAACGGAGCAGTAGCAGGACCCCCTGAGAGCGCAGCGACTGCTGCGCCGGAGGCGGAACCGGTCGTGGTGAAGGCTGCGCCCCGTCGTCGGCGGGCCGCGTCCCGTCCCGCCGGACCGGCCGGCGCGACCACCAGCTGAGCCTGGAATACGGGCGGTTCAGCGGCTGGTGATCGCTGGTTTGTCCTGGCAGCCCTGCCAAAGGTAGAGTAGGGAGTCTGCCCGCTGCACAGCAGCGGGTTTTGTACTGCCCTGCATCATCTTGGGACTGCGGCATCGCCGGCATCGGTGGGGGAAACCTCGAAGGTGCAGGTCACGCGCGGTCTCCGGAGCGCAGGGCCACTCCGCACCACGAGCAGACCTCGGGGCACGGGTCACCGAAGGTCGCCGCAACTCTTGGCGGCAGCCGGAGGCGCACCGACATGAGCATCAGCCACATGAACCAGCACTGACAACAGTTGAGGAAGGCGCGTCCACGATGTACGCGATCGTCAAGACCGGCGGCAAGCAGTACAAGGTCGCCGAGGGCGACGTCATCGAGATCGAGAAGCTCGAGGGCGAGCCCGGCGCTGCCGTCACCCTCCCGGCTGTTCTCCTCGTCGATGGCATCCAGATCACCACCACGGCCGCCGAACTGGCCGGAGTCACGGTGTCGGGCGAGGTTGTCGCCCACACCAAGGGCCCGAAGATCGTCATCCACAAGTTCAAGAACAAGACCGGTTACCACAAGCGCCAGGGGCACCGCCAGCCGCTGACCCAGGTGCGCGTGACCGGCATCACCGCTGGCGCTTGAGAGAGGCTGAACAGACATGGCACACAAAAAGGGAGCTTCCAGCTCTCGTAACGGTCGCGACTCCAACGCCCAGTACCTCGGCGTCAAGCGCTTCGGCGGCCAGGTCGTCAAGGCCGGCGAGATCCTGATCCGCCAGCGCGGCACCAAGTTCCACCCGGGCGATCTGGTCGGACGTGGCAAGGACGACACGCTGTTCGCCCTCGCGGCCGGCAGCGTCGAGTTCGGCAGCAAGCGCGGTCGCAAGACCGTCAACATCGTCCCGGCCGCGGTGGTCGAGACGGTTGCCGCCGAGGCAGTCGGCGCCTGACGGCTCTCACCGCTTCGGCGGTCGAGCGAGCACTTTGACAGAGGGGCGGATCCGGGCTTCCCGGGCCCGCCCCTCTTCGGCATTCAAGAGGCAACGGCGTCACGGCGGAATCTGGCGTGGCAGCCCACTGTTGAGCCGTGCGTCATCACGATTGTTCCTGCAACACCCGCATTTTTCCCTGCAACAACTGTCGGTAGGAGGTGCCCATGGCGCGATTCGTCGACCGGGCCGTCCTGCATCTGCAGGCCGGCGATGGCGGTCACGGCTGTTCGTCCGTCCATCGGGAGAAGTTCAAACCACTCGGTGGTCCTGACGGCGGCAACGGCGGCAACGGGGGCGACGTCACCCTGATCGTCGACCCGAACGTCCACACCCTGCTGGACTTCCACTTCCACCCGCACGCCAAGGCCGGCAACGGCAAGGGCGGCGCCGGTGATCACCGCGAGGGCGCCAACGGCACCGGCCTCGAGCTCAACGTGCCCGAGGGCACGGTCGTGCTCGACGGGCACGGCAACATGCTGGCCGACCTGATCGGCGCCGGCACCCGCTATGTCGCCGCCAAGGGTGGGCGCGGTGGTCTCGGCAACGCGGCGCTGGCTTCCCGGGCCCGCAAGGCCCCCGGATTCGCGCTGCTCGGCGAGCCGGGCGATGTCGCCGACATCACGCTCGAACTGAAGTCGATGGCCGATGTCGGCCTGGTGGGCTTCCCCTCTGCGGGCAAGTCGTCGCTGGTGTCCGTGCTGTCGGCGGCGAAGCCGAAGATCGCCGACTACCCCTTCACCACCCTCGAGCCCAACCTCGGCGTCGTCACCGCGGGCGGCGAGATCTACACGATCGCCGACGTCCCCGGCCTGATCCCGGGTGCGAGCCAGGGCAAGGGACTCGGACTGGAGTTCCTCCGCCACATCGAGCGATGCTCGGTCCTCGTGCACGTCGTCGACTGCGCGACGTTCGAGTCCGGCCGCGATCCCGTCTCGGACATCGAGGCCCTCGAGGCCGAGTTGGCCCAGTACACGCCGTCGCTGTCCGACGATCTCGCCGAGCGTCCCCGGCTGGTCGTCCTCAACAAGATCGACGTCCCGGAGGCACGCGAGCTGGCCGAGTTCGTCCAGGCCGATCTGGAGGAGGCCGGCTACCGGGTCTTCCAGATCTCCACCGCGAGCCACGAGGGCCTGAACGCCCTGAAGTACGCGATGGCCGAGGTGGTCGCCGCCGACCGCACGGCCCGCCCGGTCAAGGTCGCACCGCGCCTGATCGTCCGTCCCGCGGCATTCGACGAGGAGCAGTTCAAGGTCGTCGTCGATCCCGAGGTCGACGGCGGGTTCATCGTCACCGGCAGTCGTCCGGAGCGTTGGATCCTGCAGACCGACTTCAACAACGACGAGGCGGTCGGGTATCTGGCCGACCGGCTGGCCAGGTTGGGTGTCGAGGACAAGCTCTCCAAGCTCGGCGCGAAGGCCGGTGCTCCGGTGCAGATCGGGCCGATCAGCTTCGACTGGGAGCCGACCACGCTGGCCGGCGTCAATCTCGAGCCGATCGAGCGCGGTTTCGACCCGCGCCTGGAGCAGATCGATCGTGTCGGCGCCGCGGACCGCAAGGCTCTGCACCGGCTGCGACGTGGCCTGGAGGTGGAGAACCCCGAGTTGGTCGACACCGACATCGAGGTGCTCCGCGCCCGGCTGGCGCCGCGTGAAGGCGATCAGGCGGCCTGGGACGACGAGGGCTGGGCCGATCCCAAGTGGGATTTGCACGAAGCGACGGAATCGACGCGGAACGAGACCGAGCCTGCGGCCGAGGGGGAGCAACCCCGGGAGCAAGAGCAACGGCGATGACGGTGCCGGCCGTGTCAGCGGCCGGGGTCGACCCGATTGCTGGCCACAGTGGCACCAGAGCAGCCATCGGCGCAGCGAAAACCATCGTCGTGAAGGTCGGTTCCTCGTCATTGACGACCTCGGCCGGCGGTCTGGATCCGGCTCGTCTGGACGCGTTGGTCGACGCCGTTGCGCTCCGGGCCGCGACCGGTACCTCGGTGGTCCTGGTGTCCTCGGGCGCGATCGCTGCCGGCCTGGCGCCGCTGGGTCTCAAGCGCCGGCCCCGCGACCTGCCCACCCAGCAGGCTGCCGCCTCGGTGGGCCAGCAACTCCTCGCCCAGCGCTATGCCGGATCATTCGCGCGTCACGGGCTCAAGGTCGGGCAGGTGCTGCTCACCACGGATGACGTCGTGCGTCGGGCCCACTATCGCAACGCGCAGCGCACCTTCGCCAAGCTGCTGTCGTTCGGGGTGGTGCCGGTGGTCAACGAGAACGACACGGTGGCGACCGCCGAGATCCGCTTCGGCGACAACGATCGGCTGGCGGCCCTGGTGGCCCACCTCGTCGCGGCCGACGCGCTGGTCCTGCTCTCCGACGTCGATGCCCTCTACACCGGTGATCCGCGGCTGCCCGCATCGCGACGCATCGATCACGTCGACGGCCCGGCGGATCTCGTCGACATCGAGATCGCAGCGCCCTCCAGCGATGTCGGTACCGGAGGCATGGCGTCCAAGTTGTCGGCCGCCGCGATGGCCACCGGAGCCGGTATCCCGGTGCTCCTCGCCTCTGCCGCCCAGGCCGCGTCCGCATTGATCGGCAACCCTCACTCGCCGGACGAGATCCCGCTGGTGGGTACAGCTTTCGCCCCGGCCACCCGGCGGACCGGTGCGCGGCTGTTCTGGCTGCGCCACGCCGCGACCAGTGCCGGCTCGCTGACCCTGGACTCCGGCGCCGTCGCTGCCGTCATCGACCGGCGGAAGTCATTGCTGCCGGCCGGGATCATCGGTGCGGTCGGTGATTTCGAGTCGGGCGACGTGGTGGACCTGCTCGGTCCCGACGGCGTCCGGGTGGCCAGAGGGTTCGTCGGGCACGATGCCGCCGCCCTCCCTGGCATCATCGGGAAAACGCTCGCCGATCTGCCCCCGGATCTGCGTCACGAGGTCGTCCACGCCGACGATCTGATCGCCACCACCGATGCCGCTGGAGGACTGACATGACGAAGACCGATCCGTCGCCACGCGCCGTGGATGCGACGTCAGGGCCGGCCAGCCGCGAGCAGGTGCTGGACGCCGCCCGCCGGTCGAAGGTCGCCTCCACCGCCGTCGGGCTGTTGTCCGCCCCGGTCAAGGACGCCGCCCTGTTGTCGATGGCGGAAGCCCTGCGCGTCAGAGCTTCTGAGGTGCTGGCGGCCAACGATCGTGACGTCGAGTTGGCCGTGCTGGCCGGCACCCCGGAGTCGTTGGTCGACCGCCTGCGGCTCACCGGCGGTCGGATCGAGTCGATGGCGGCCGGGCTGGAAGCTCTCGTCGGACTGCCCGATCCCATCGGCACCGTCGTCCGCGGCAGCGTGCTGGCGAACGGTGTGCAGCTGTCCCAGGTGCGGGTTCCGCTGGGCGTGGTTGCGATCATCTACGAGGCCAGGCCGAATGTCACCGTCGATGCCGCCGGCATCGCCCTCAAGTCGGGCAACGCCGCTCTGTTGCGGGGGAGCGCGTCGGCGCACTTCTCCAACACGGTGCTGGCCGAGATCCTGTCCGAAGCGGCTGCTGCCCAGGGCGTTCCGCGGGACGCGATCCAGCTGGTGCCGGGGACGGACCGGGCGTCGGTGCGTCATCTGATGACGGCCCGTGGACTGGTCGACGTCATCATCCCGCGGGGCGGTGCCGGCCTGATCAAGGCCGTCGTCGAGTCGTCGACGGTCCCGGTGATCGAGACCGGAGTCGGCAACTGCCACGTCTACGTCGACGCCGGCGCGGATCTGCAGATGGCGATCGACATCCTGATCAACTCGAAGGTGCGCCGTCCGTCCGTGTGCAACGCGGCCGAGAACCTGCTGGTGCACGCCGATATCGCAACGGTCTTCGTGCCGCTGGCGCTGCGCGCACTGGCCGACCACGGAGTGACGGTGCATGCCGATAGCCACATCTACGAGATCGCCGGTGGCGCATCACATGTGGTCCCGGCCGTCCCGGAGGACTTCGACACCGAGTACCTGACGCTCGACATTGCCGCCGCGGTCGTCGACGACCTCGATGCTGCGATCGACCACATCAACATCCACGGCACCGGGCACACCGAGGCGATCGTGACCTCGAACATTGCGCATGCCGGGCTGTTCAGCGCCCGGGTCGACGCAGCGGCCGTCATGGTCAACGCCTCGACCGCGTTCACCGACGGCGGCGAGTTCGGGTTCGGTGCCGAGATCGGCATCTCGACGCAGAAACTGCACGCCCGAGGTCCGATGGGTCTGGCCGAACTGACCAGCACCAAGTACATCCTCGTCGGGACCGGCCAGACGAGGTCGGCCTCGTGACCGGCCCCGGGCCGGACCGTCCGACCGGCGTGCTGGCGGGTACGGACCCGTCGCGTCCGCGCCGGATCGGCGTCATGGGTGGCACTTTCGACCCCATCCACCACGGTCACCTGGTGGCCGCCTCCGAGGTAGCCGACCGGTTCGAACTGGACGAGGTGCTGTTCGTACCGACCGGGCAGCCGTGGCAGAAGAGCGAGGTGAGCCCCGCCGAGCACCGCTACCTGATGGCCGTGATCGCGACCGCCGCGAACCCGCGATTCTCCGTCTCGAGGGTCGACATCGACCGCGCCGGGCCGACCTACACCAGGGACACCCTGACCGACCTGCGCCGCCGGGAGCCGGACGCCGAGTGGTTCTTCATCACCGGCGCCGACGCGTTGTCGGCGATCATGGGCTGGAAGGACGTCGAGAAGCTCTTCGAGCTGGCGCACTTCATCGGGGTGACCCGGCCCGGGTACGTGGTGGGAGATCTGCCGCTGCCGACCGGCGCCGTCACCATGGTCGAGGTGCCCGCGCTGGCGATCTCCTCGACCGACTGCCGCCGTCGGGTCGCCGCCGGCGCACCTGTCTGGTACCTGGTTCCGGACGGCGTCGTGCAGTACATCGGGAAGTACGGGCTCTACGCCGGGTCGGTCCTGCCGTCCACGGCGCCGGTAGGCCCGCCGAACGAGAGGCTTTGCAGTCGGCCGAACTGGCCACCGCAGTGAACGGCGCACCACGTGCCGGAACAATCGAGGGAGTGCAGTGACCGCAACAGATTCAGCCATCGCGATGGCCAAGGTGGCCGCCCAGGCTGCCGCAGACAAGCTGGCGAAGGACGTGCTGCTGGTCGACGTGTCCGATCGGCTCGCCATCACCGACATCTTCGTGATCGTCACCGGCGCCAACGAGCGTCAGGTGTCGGCCATCGTCGACGAGGTCGAGGACAAGATGCGCGAGGCCGGTGTGAAGCCGGTCCGTCGTGAGGGCGAGCGGGACGGGCGCTGGGTCCTGCTGGACTTCCTCGACGTCGTCGTCCACGTGCAGCACTCCGAGGAGCGGGTCTTCTACGCGCTCGACCGGCTGTGGAAGGACTGCCCGACGATTCCGTGGGTCGACGCGGACGCGCCGGCCGACGGTGATGGCGCGGCCGTTCCGGTGAGCGTCGCGGCCGTCGACACCGGTGACGACCCGGACGACTTCGACGACGACGAACGCGAAGGGCACATGCCCGCGTGACTCTCCGCCATCTGATCCTGATGCGGCACGGCGAGACGGACTGGAACGCCCAGGCGCGGCTGCAGGGACACCGGGACATCCCGCTCAACGAGGTGGGGCAGCGGCAGGCGCTGGCCGCAGCACCGTCGGTGGCCGCGCTGTCCCCGGAACTCGTCATCTCCTCGGACCTCTCGCGGGCGAGGTCGACCGCCGCTCCGGTGGGCGGTCTGCTCGGTCTCACCGTCGGCATCGACGTCCGCCTGCGGGAGACCTCGATGGGCCGCTGGGAAGGATTGACCAGGGAAGACGTGACGGCGGGCTGGCCGGGGGAGTGGGAGCGCTGGCGCACCACATCCGCCCACAGCTCGCCGCCCGAGGGTGAGTCGCGGTGGCAGGTCGCCCAGCGGGCGGCCGAGGTGGTCGCGGAGGTCGATGCGTCCGACGCCGAACGGGCACTGCTGGTGGCACACGGCGGCCTCATCGTCGGCCTGACCGGTCTGCTGCTGGACCTACCCGAGGATGCCTGGGCCACCTTGATCGGGATCGGGAACTGCCACTGGGTGGTCCTGCACCGGTTCATGGGTTCCTGGCGCCTGCACTCCTACAACGCCGGCCTCGGCGGAGTGATCCTGCCCGGCGGCGACGAGGAACTGGCCGGCGCTTGACGTCCAGCTCGACCGTGAGAGCTCGGACTGAGCCGACCATCCGTCGTTCTCGTCGAGCGGCAGCGGCCATTCGTGGTAAGGCAACAGGTCTCGAAGAGTCGCACTCGTTGCGCGTCCCAGCACTACTTCGGTGTCGATGTTGGAATCGTCGATCTGCCTCAGGAACTCCCGGCATCGTCCGCAGGGTGGGAGCACCGACAGTCGACCGTCGGTGTCATCTCGCCACACTGCGACGATCTGCTTGATGCGGTACTGCGTCGCGGTGACCATCGCACCGATCGCTGATGCCTCGGCACAGAATCCGGTGCCGGAGCCGGTGTCGATGCAGACGCCGTAGAACCAGTCCCCGCTGACAGTGATGAGAGCGGCGGCGACATCGCCGAACAGCCTGTCGCCGTGACGATGCGGACTGAGGTGGTTCGCCGCGGCCGAGATGATTGCGTCGTTGTGCACACTCGTCATGGTAGGCAGTCACGCCGCTCGATCCGGGCGGGGCCGTCGGTGCAGGTTGGTCGCTGTCTCACACCGCATGATGGTGCGATGCGCGTCGCCGTCCTGTCAGACACCCACGCTCCCCGCTTCTGGAAAACGTGCCCGCCGGGGGTGGCCCAGCACCTGGAGACCGCTGAGCTGATCCTGCACGCCGGGGACGTCTGCACACCCGATGTGCTGCAACAGCTTGCGCAGTTCGCGCCCGTGCGGGTGGTGCTCGGGAACAACGACGGCCCTGGCATCGCATCCTGCGGGGCGCTCGAGACCGTCGAGTTCGTCATCGAAGGTCTGCCCGTCGCGATGATCCACGACAGCGGACAGAAGGCAGGTCGGCTCCAGCGGATGCGCAGACGGTTCCCGGCCGCTGATCTGGTGATCTTCGGGCACTCCCACATTCCGTTGGAGGAGACCTGCGCCGGCTTCCGCATCCTGAATCCGGGCTCACCCACCGACAGGCGACGGCAGCCGACCGGCACCATGGCGCTGTTGGACGTCCAGGGCGCAACGCTGGTCAGGTCGCAGATCGTCGAGGTCCCGGCGGGGAGGTAGCGGACCCGCCGCCTGAGTCTCATGACACATCAGCGATTTCGATCGTCTGCTGGCAGGGGGCGGGTGACAAGCGGTGGCGGACCAGGCCTGGCGGAACCAGTCGGGGGTGATCCCGCCAGGCCTGTGATCCTCAAGAGCACGCAGAGCGACTCCTGATACGTGGGTGACGCTTCGGGGTGCGGCCAGGTTGCACCGGCCGTCGAAAAGGATCGTGGCGGCCCTGGTCCGGGCTCACATCGGCCGCGATGTGGACAACCCGTGGGCGCCCATCCCCATGCTCCGGGTTGTCCACATTCGTCGTACGGCGGATGACGTGTCGTGTTCGGCGTCCGTAGCGTCCGGGCCGTGCGAATCCGTCCCGACTCCCGCCATCGGCTCAGCGAGCTCGCCGCCGGACGGCTGTCTGAAGAGGCGTCTGCGAGCGCCGTCGATCGGCCGGTCGCACCTGGCCTTCCGGGCCCGACGGAGGGGATCCCCGCAGTCCGGCGACCCGTCGATAGCGATGGGACACCGCATGTTCCCGCCGAGCCGCACCGGAGGCCTGCGACCGCTCGGCATCAACGGCTGGACCGTCCCTCCGACAATCCAGTGCCGGGCGGGTGGATTCCCGATGACGGCAGCGAGTTCGGTTCCACGATCTCCGTCCCTGCTCTGCCCGCCTCCGCAGCGACCGGTTCAGCGGAAACGAATCGGGACGACGACCCGGAACAGATTGCCGACGTGGATGAGGGCAGCCCAGGCAGCGAGTTCGATCAAGTCCCTGGTCATCGGGCCCGGCGGTCGCGATACTCACCCCACCAGCCCTGGGGACGGCTGGCCCGGAGGTGGGTTCCGGAGCCGCTCCGGGACAGCCGCGTGGATCCGGGCAAGCGTGGCGCACTCCTGCTGACGGTGGTCGCGGCCATTGCCGCCCTGGTCGCTGCGGTCGGGGTCTGGCGTGACCAACCGGTCCCACGGCCGGTGCAGTCGGTGGCGCTGTCAACGGTGTCGGATCCGTCGCCGACCGGTGCAGCCACTCGGGCTGGACAGATCTCAGGGTCCTTCTCGACCGCCAAAGGAACTTCCGTTCGAGCGGGCGGCGTCCTGCCTACCTCGCCGGCGACATCCGTCGGAATCATCGTCGTGTCGGTGACTGGCGCGGTCCATCGTCCTGGCCTCGTCCGGCTGGTGGCCGGGGCGCGGGTGGCGGATGCGATCGACAAGGCCGGTGGCGCCACCGCCGCCGCGAACCTGACCGGACTGAACCTTGCCGAGAAGTTGACGGATGGGGCGTCGGTGGTCGTCGCCGAGGTGGGTGTTGCCGGGTCCGACGGCGACGGGTCCACCGTGTCCGGTGGCGGCGGCCAGGGAGTATCGGGTGGGAGCAGCCCGACCACCACCGGTGGCCCGACCGCCAAGGTCGATCTGAACACCACCGACGTGGCGGGCCTCGATGCGCTGCCCGGCGTCGGCCCGGTGACGGCAGCAGGGATCATTGCGTGGCGCGACAAGAACGGCCGATTCACGTCGGTCGAACAGCTGCAGGAGATCCCCGGGATCGGTCCGGCAAAGTTTGCTGCCCTCTCGCCATTGGTGACGGTGTGAAAGAGAACAATGCGCTCAGCGACAGCACCGCTGAATGCCAGGGGAGCGCGACCCGGTGAGGGCCGGTGGGTAGACGCTGGGTCGAGGAGGACACACCGCCTCCGCTTGACCTCCGGCTGGTTCCGACGGCGTTGGCGGTGTGGGCCGGCGCCTTGGTCGGCCTCTCGGGCGTCAGCTGGATCGGGCCGGCGGTGATCGCGGGCGCAGCTGCTTTCGGCGGGTCCGTGGCGGTCGCACTGCATCGCCGCGGCGTCGTCTGGTGGTCCGGCTGGCTCGCCGTCTGTGCCGGATTTGTTGCTGCGCTGACGATCTCGGCCCTGGACTGGCACTTCGCCGAGCACAACCCGTTGACCATCGCGTCCGCCAAGGGATCATGGGCGGTCGTCGAGATCACCATCGGTGTTGCACCGCAGCAGATCGCGAGCAGATTCCCAGCTGCTGACGCTGCTCCGAACCCTGACGGAAGTCCGCCGGGCCAGTGGTTGGTGTCCGGCCACGCCGACCTGGCCAGCATCGCCGACACCGAATTCGAGCCGGCGATGGACATCTCGTTGATGGCTACCGGAGATCGATGGGCACACCTGGTCCCGGGTGAGCGGATCCGTGCCGCCGGCCTCCTGACTCCCGACGACTACTCGATCCTCCCGGGTGTCACGCTCAAGGCGCGTAGTGGTCCGGAGATGCTGGCGCGCGCCCCTTGGTGGCACCGGGCCGGTGCCACGGTCCGGGAACGTCTGGTGCGCAGCGCTTCCGGTCTCAGCCCTGATGCCAAGGGCCTGCTGCCGGGGCTGGTCGTGGGGAACACCGATGGCATTCCACCGGACCTGGCCGCCGACGCGAAGGTCACCGGCCTGACGCACCTGCTGGCTGTGTCGGGGTCGCACTTCGCCCTCCTGTGTGGACTGGCCGTCCTGCTGCTGCGCGGAGCCGGCCCGCGGATTGCGGCCGCCGGTGGCGCCGTCGTGGTGATCGGATTGATCGTACTGGTCGGACCGGGGCCGTCGGTGCTCCGAGCCGCGGTGATGGGATCGATTGCGCTCCTGGCGATGTCGGTCGGCCGCAATCGAACGGCGCTTCCGGCGCTCGCGGCCGCCGCCATCTTGCTCCTCCTCTACGACCCGACCCTGGCCCGGTCCGTGGGCTTCGCGTTGTCCGTCCAGGCAACCGCCGGCCTGATCCTGCTGGCGCCGGTCTGGTCCAAAGCCCTGCAGCGTCGCGGGTGGCCGGCCGGCTTTGCGGATCTGCTGGCCGTTCCGGTGGCGGCGCATGTCGCCACCATGCCGGTCATCGCCGCTCTCAGCGGTGCCGTCTCGTTGGCCTCCATCCCAGCCAACCTGCTGGCGGCACCCGTCGTTCCACCGGCTCTGGTGATCGGCATGGCGGCTGCGCTTCTCGGTCCGTGGTGGCCGGGAGCAGCACGGTCACTCGCCGGGATCGACCAGCCGCTGCTGGAATGGATCGCCTTCGTGGCCCACCGTCTGGCGAGTTGGCAGTCCGCCTCTCTGCCCTGGCCGGCCAGCGTGCCCGGCGTGCTGGCCCTGGCCGGACTGCTGATGGTCGGGATGCTGATCCTGCGGCATCGGAAGGTGCGTGCCTTGCTGTTGGCGGTAGTGGTCGGAGCTGCCATGATTCTTGTTCCCGCACAGGTCATCTCCGTTGGATGGCCACCGCCGGACTGGGTGCTGACGGCCTGCGAGGTCGGCCAGGGAGACGGGATGGTGCTCTCGACCGGCGAACCGGGGACCGGGGTGGTGGTGGACGCGGGGCCCGATCCTGACCTGATCGATGCCTGCCTGACCCGGCTGGGCATCAGCACGGTTCCGTTGATCGTTCTCACCCACCTGCATGCCGATCATGTCGACGGACTCGCCGGCGTGCTGGCCGGACGCAGCGTCGGTGCGATCGGCGTCGGACCTGATCGCGACGCCCCACCCGCCTGGCGAAAGATCAACCAGCTGGCCGCAGCGCAGGGCGTTCCGGTGGTGGGCCTACCGAAGGGAACGACCTGGGGGAGTGGGGCACTCCGCTTCGAGGTGCTCGGCCCGGAGGGCGCCTTCCGTGGAACGGACTCGGACGAGAACAACGACTCGGTGGTGCTGATGGCGCAGATCGCGGGCATCAGGATCCTGATGACCGGTGACATCGAGAACGAGGCCCAGCAGCAGTTGCTGGACGATCGGGTGGATCTCCGGGCGGACGTGATGGAGCAGCCACACCACGGTTCGGCGAAGGTGCTGCCCGCCTTCGTGGCCGCCGTCCACCCCACCGTGTCCGCCATCGGGGTGGGCCTCGGGAACGACTACGGGCAGCCGAGTCCCAAAGCTCTGGCCCAGCTCACCGCGATCGGGACGACGATCCTGCGGACCGATCTGCAGGGTGACGCAGTGGTCTGCGTCAAGGACGGCCGCATCTCGACCGTCACCCGCGGTGCGTTCCTGACCGAAGGGTCCGGGAAGGGCGGGAGCGGTGATGGTGCGTAACCGATCAGCGGGAGTCGTTGTCCGGGAACGACTCCAACTCCTGCTGGAGACTGGCCAGTTCCGCGGCGAGCGCATCGGCCCTGGCCTGGGTGGACCGTCGGTGATCCTCCAACAACGTGTGCACCACCGCAGTCAGAGCCGGCTCGCCCAGCGATTCGACGATCGACCAGACCCGCGACGGCGGGATGACGGTGGGCCGGACCGCCGACTTCGCCCCGATCTTCGCCTCGATCCGCCAGGATGCCGAGTCGTCGCCGGCCGTGCTGATGGTGATGCTCACCGGCGGGCGCCTACCCCTGCCGGTGGGGGTCGTGCGGCCGGGGCTCTGACCGGGTGAACGACCGGGACCGGCAGCGCGCCCGGTCGCCTTGGGCGGCGGGCCGGCAGAGGGTACGGGGACCAGCGAGGGTGCCGAGGCGAGCGAGGGCGCAGTGGCGCCGGTTGTGGTCGGCGTCGAGGAACCCGACCCGTCCCGTGGGACCGAGGTGAGCACCGGGGCAGCGACCGGCGAACTGGCCTGCGCCGGTACCAGTTCCAGCGGCGCACCCGCCGCCCGGACGGCAGTCCGGGAACCGCCCCGCGGCTTGGAGGATGTACCAGGCCGAGTTCCGACCGCGGCGGGTGCAGCGGTACTGGCTGCGCGCCGGGCCGGCGGACCGGTCAGATCGATGGCGGCGAAGGGGAGGACGTCCTTGGACCCGCCGACCGGTACCTCGACGAACAGGTACTCGTCTCCGTCGATCGCCGGATCACCGATGCGGCGAACCCGACCGGTGACGCCGTCGGGGAACTGGCCGGACGGGGCGATGCCCACCCGGACCACCTTGCCCTGGCCGAGAGCGGTGCGCAGGGCGTCGACATCGGGTGGGGCGGGCCGGGTCGGACGGCGTGCAGGCATGGGATTCCTCAGGGTCGGGGGGACTGGTGCTGATCCTGCCAGCCGGCACCGACAGCGCCCTCGCGCCGCGCAGGAGGCACCACGAGGACGCGCCAAACCCCCTCCACGAGGAGAGGCTCAGACCCCGGCGGCCGTCGCGGCGGCCCGGGCGGCCGCCGGCAGGGCGTCGGCGATACGCGAGATGGCAGCCTCGTCGTGCGCCGCCGAGACGAACCACGCCTCGTACGCCGAGGGTGGTAGGTAGACGCCCGAGTCGAGCATCGAGTGGAAGAACGCGGCGAACGCCGTGGTGTCCTGCAGCCGGGCCTGGTCGTAGTTGTGGACCTCGTCCGCGGCGAAGAACAACGAGAACAGGTTCCCGGCCCGCTGGAGCCGGTGCGGCACCCCGGCCGCGGCCAGCGCCTCGGAGGCCAGATCGCCGACGGTCGAAGCGGTCTCGTCCAAGTGCCGGTAGACGGCGTCGGTGCAGCCGATCAGGTTCGCGAGGCCGGCGGCGGTCGAGATCGGATTACCCGACAGCGTCCCGGCCTGGTAGACCGGCCCGAGCGGGGCCAGCAGACCCATGATGTCGGCGCGGCCGCCGAAGGCCCCGACCGGGAGTCCACCGCCGATCACCTTGCCGAACGTCATCAGATCCGGCGCCCAGCCCTCGATCTCGCCGTCGAGTCCGAACATCCCAGAACGGCTGAGCCGGAAACCGGTCATCACCTCGTCGGTGATCAGGAGGGCTCCGTCGGCGTGGGCGATCCGCGCCAGGGCGGCGTTGAAACCGCGATGCGGCGGTACGACGCCCATGTTGGCCGCGGAGGCCTCTGTGATGATCGCGGCGATCCGTCCGGGCTCGGCGTCGAACGCCGCCTGCACCGCCTCGACGTCGTTGTAGGGCAGCACGATCACCTCGGCGGTGGTCGAGGCAGTCACTCCGGCGGAGTCCGGCAGGGCGAAGGTGGCGACGCCGGACCCGGCGGAGGCCAGCAGCGCGTCGACGTGCCCGTGGTAGCAGCCGGCGAACTTGACGATCTTCGACCGGCCGGTGAACCCGCGGGCCAGCCGGATGGCGGACATGGTGGCCTCGGTCCCGGAGGAGACCAGGCGGACCTGCTCCACCGGAGCCACTCTCGAGACGATCTCCTCGCACAGCGCCACCTCGCCGACACCCGGGGTGCCGAACGAGAGCCCGCGGCCGACGGCGGCCCTCACCGCCTCGATCACGTCGGGATGGGAGTGGCCGAGAATCATCGGCCCCCAGGATCCGACGAGGTCGACGTACTGCTTCCCGTCGGCGTCGATGATGTACGGGCCGGTCCCCGACACCATGAAACGTGGTGTGCCGCCGACGGATCGGAAGGCACGCACGGGGGAGTTGACTCCGCCCGGAGTCACCTTCGAGGCCCGCGCGAACAGGGCTGCGCTGGCCGGGACGTCGGCGGTGTCGAAGTGGTCGTTCACGTCAGATTCCTGCCTTCAGCTTGGTGGCGACCTCGGTGGCCCAGTACGTCAGGATGATCGAGGCACCCGCCCGCCGGATCGAGGTCAGGGTCTCGGTGATCGCGCGGTCCCGGTCGATCCAGCCGTGCTGCGCAGCCGCCTCCACCATCGCGTACTCACCGGAGACCTGATAGGCGGCAACGGGAATGTCCACGCTCGCCGCTGTATCCGACAGCACATCGAGATAGCTCATCGCGGGTTTGACGATGAGTAGATCCGCACCCTCGGCGACGTCCAGGGCCACCTCGCGGGCAGCTTCGCGACGGTTCGCCGGGTCCTGCTGGTAGGTCCGACGGTCGCCGATCAGCGCCGAGTCGACTGCCTCTCGGAACGGGCCGTAGAAGGCCGAGGCGTACTTGGCGGCGTAGGCGAAGACGCCGGTGTCCGTCATCCCGGCGAAGTCGAGGGCCTGACGGACGACGCCCACCTGCCCGTCCATCATCCCCGAGGTGCCGAGCAGATCGGCCCCCGCCTCGGCCTGGGCCAGCGCCATGTCGGCGTAACGGAGCAGGGTGGCATCATTGTCGACCGCACCGTTCTCGTCCAGCACCCCGCAGTGCCCGTGGTCGGTGAACTCGTCCAGGCACAGATCGGCCATCAGCACCGTCGCGTCGCCGACCTCCGCCTCGAGATCGGCCAGGGCAAGGTTCAGGATGCCGTTCGGATCGGTGGCCGCGCTGCCCTGGGCATCACGAACCGAGGGGATACCGAAGATCATCAGACCGCCGACCCCCGCGGCGACCGCCTCGGCGGCGGCGGCCTTGAGCGAATCGCGGGTGTGTTGCAGCACTCCGGGCATCGATCCCAGCGGTGAGGGCTCGGAGAGGGACTCCTTCACGAACATCGGGAGCACCAGATCAGCCGGATGCAGACGGGTCTCGGCGACCAGCCGCCGCAAGGCAGGCGTGCGGCGCAGCCTCCGGGGCCGGGAAACGGGGAACTGGGCGCCGAAAGCGGTCGAGCTGGGCGGGGGGAAAGTGGTCATCGTTCACGGCTTTCTGCGGGGATGTCGGGTGGCGAATGCGGCCAGCCCGCCGACGAGCGAGGCGTCGGTGGGATCGGCTGCGGTGAAGGAGATGTCGAGTCCTGCGGCCGTTGCGGCCGTCGTGGTGGATCGGCCGATCGCGCCAAGGACGGTGCCCGCAGCGATCGGCACCCGAGCCAGCGACTCGGCCGTGCTGGGCGAGGTGAGCAGGACGGCTTCGTATTCGCCGTCGACCAGGTCGGCGGCGACGCTCTCCGCCAGCGGCTGTGGCAGGGTTCGGTAGGCGGTCACGGATTCGACCCGGAAACCCTTGTCCCGGAGACGTTCCCGTAGGATCGGCCCGGCGATCTCGGACTGCGGGAGCAGCACCGACTCGTCCGGGTGGGCGGCGGGCCAGATGGTGGCCAGTGCGGCGGCGGATCCGCCGTGCTCGGGCAGCAGGTCGACGGGCAGGCCCGCAGTACGCAGGGCGGCGGCGGTGGCCGGTCCCACTGCGGCGACCCGGGTGTCGGCCGGCACCGCCGGGGACAGGGCCAGATGACCGGCCCGGTCCGTCACGGCGGAGAGTGCGTTCACCGAGGTGAACCCGACCCAGCTGTACTCGCCGGCGGCCAGGGCCATGACGGCCGCGTCGAGGGCGGCCAGGTCGTCGGGCGGAAGGATCGCGATCATCGGAACCGCCTGCGCCACCGCGCCTTCCGCGGACAGAAGGGAGACGAGCGAGGCACCGCGACCCAGCGGTCTCGGCACCAGGACCCGCCATCCGTCGAGAGGGCTCATGACCCCGCACTCAGCAGCGTGGCCGCCCCGTCGTCGATCAGCTGGGCGGCGAGATCGCTGCCCAGGCGGTGTGCGTCAGCCACCGGCCCGGTGATGGCGCCGCGGATCTCCCGGCTGCCGTCCGTCGCGATGACCGCGCCGACGAGGGTCAGCACCGAGTCCTCGACGGTGCCGAAGGCGCCGACCGGTGCAGTGCACCCGGCTTCCAGAGCCGCCAGCAGACTGCGTTCGGCGGTGATAGCGGCGCGGGTCGCGCCGTGATCGAGTGCAGCCAGAGCGGCGGCGTACCACGAGGTTCCGGCCTCGTCCGACCGGGCCTCGACGGCCAGCGCGCCCTGGGCCGGCGCGGGCAGCATCAGGTCGGGTCCGAGCCGCTGCGTCATCGCCGCGGAACGGCCCAGCCGGGCCAGGCCCGCCGCGGCCAGCACCACCGCGTCCATCGCTCCGCTGCCGATCATCGCCAGCCGGGTGTCCACGTTGCCGCGGATGGCCGAGATCGCGAGATCCGGCCGGTGGCGCAGCAGCTGGGCGGCCCGGCGAGGTGAACCCGTGCCGACCCTTGCGCCTCGCGGCAACGTGTCCAGCGTGAGCCCGTTCCGTGAGCACAGGGCATCGGCCGGGTCCTCCCGGTCGGGGACGGCGGCGAGGGTGATGCCTGGCGCCTCGGCGGTCGGGAGGTCCTTGAGCGAGTGCACGATCACGTCGACATCCCCGGCCAGCAGCCGTGATCGGACCTCGATGACGAAGACACCGGTGCCGCCGATCGAGGCCAGCGGGCCCAGGTTCACATCGCCCTGGGTCCTGATCGTCACCAGTTCCGAGCCGCTGCCCGAAGACTGGGAGATCGCCCCCGCCACCAGGCCCGACTGCGCGACGGCGAGCGCACTGCCACGGGTACCGACCCGCAAGGTGTTGACCACGCCTCAGCCGACGCCCGGAATATCGACGCCCGGAATGTCGACGCCCGGAATGCCGGAGGCGATCAACGCTCGCGGGTCGACCGCCAGTTCCTGCCAGTCCGACGCCGAGTCCTGCGCAGCCGTCGTGGGTTTCGTGCCGCGGGCGTTGCGGCAGCAGCCGACCGCGCAGAAGTCGGGCCGCGGCGGCAGGCCGGTCGGCGAGGTGCGTTCGGCCGGCGCCAAGCCCGGTTCCAGCCGGTCCACCAGCAGGTCGACCAGCGCCGACACGAACCTCGGGTCAGTGCCCGGTGTGGCCACACGTCGGAACCAGACGCCTTGGGCCGCAGCGGTTTCGAGGGCCTCGTTGTCGAGGTCCCAGACCACCTCGACGTGATCGGAGACGAAGCCGACCGGAGCGACCACCACGCCGCGGCGGCCCTGGGTCTTGAGAGCTGTGATGACGTCGTTGATGTCAGGCTCCAGCCACGGCATCGAGGGTGGCCCCGACCGGGACTGATAGGCCAGCTGCCACGACACGGTCGATCCGAAGAGGGCCTGGATCTCGTCCATGATCACCCGGCAGACGGCGAGGTGCTGGTTCACGTAGGCGCCGGTGCCGTCGTGATCGCCGAGGGCATCCGAACCGGACGATACGGCCATCGTCATCGGGATGGAATGCGTGGTGAAGACGATCTCGATCTCGTCGAGTCCCAGTCCCGCCGAGAGCGCTTCCTGCACCGCGGCTTTCGTATCGTCGATGAAGGGTGCCACGAAGCCGGCCCGGTCGTAGTAGGGCCGGACCTTGTCGATGCGGACGGTGCCGACCAGTCCGGTCGAGGCCAGCGCGAGACCGAAGTCCTCGCGGTACTGGCGGCAGCCCGAGTAGGACGAGTAGGCGGACGTGGCCAGGCCGAGCAGCCGGACCTGTCCGTCCGCCGCTGCGGTGCTGATCACGTCGGCCAGGAACGGATCCCAGTTGCGGTTGCCCCAGAGCACGGGCAGTTCGACACCGCGCGAACGCAACTCGACCTCGAGTGCGGCGCGCAGGTCACGGTTCTGCTCGTTGATCGGTGACGAACCGCCGAGGGCCAGGTAGTGGTGCGAGACCTCGACAAGCCGCTCGTCGGGGATGCCCCGACCGCGGGTCACGTTGCGCAGGAACGGCATCACGTCGTCGGGACCTTCGGGTCCACCGAAGCCCGCCAGCAGAACGGCGTCGTACTCGAGAGTCTGCGCGCCCACCCCGCCGGCGACCTGGCCGTCCGAGGAGGTCGTCATCGCAGCACCTCGACCACACCGGCCTCGTCGATCCGGTGCCCGGTGTAGAACGGGACCTCCTCGCGGACATGCATTCTCGCCTCGGAGGCCCGGAGATGACGCATCAGGTCGACGATGTCGTGGAGCTCGTCGGCCTCGAGGGCGAGCAGCCACTCGTAGTCGCCGAGAGCGAAGGCGGCCACCGTGTTGGACAGCACCTGGTCGTATTCGCGACCCATCATCCCGTGCTCGACGAGCATGCCGCGGCGCTCCTTCTCGGGCAGGAGGTACCACTCGTAGGAGCGGACGAACGGGTAGACCGCCACCCATTCCTTGGCCGGTGCACCGGTCAGGAACGCCGGTACGTGGCCCTTGTTGAACTCGGCCGGACGGTGCAGGCCCATCGCGGACCAGGCCGGCTTCAGGCTCCGCCCGACGGCCGTCCGTCGCAGGGCGCGCGAGGCGGATTGCAGTTCCTCGGCGCTGCCCGCGTGCGACCAGACCATCAGGTCCGCGTCGGAGCGCAGCGTGGAGACGTCGTAGAAACCGCGGATCTGCACGTCCTGTTCGGCCAACGTGCCGACCAGTTCGGTCAGCTCTGCCGTGGCCTTGTCGTCCGGGGCGTCCAGCTCGCCGATGCGGGAGTACACGGAGAACCCGGTGTAGCGGATCCCCTCGTTGATCGCCCGCGCGCTCGTCTTGGCCCGGGTTGCAGGTTCGGTCACCGCGCCGGCCGGGGCGGAGGTGACGGCATCGTCGTTGCTCATGCTTTCCATCCTCCCCCAGTCGCCGCCGGACGTCCGCCCCCGGCCGTGTGTCGTACCTGACGTCGTCAGCGGGATTGAGCGCCCTGGCCCGAGGACAACACCGCTCGGCCGACGGTCCTGGCGTCGGACACCACGGCTGCGAGACCGGTACCGGCGACCACCGAACCGGCCAGGTGGAGGCCGGGCCGGGCTGCGACCTGCGTACGCAGCCGGTCCATCTCCGCCCGATGTCCCGGTTCCGGTCGTGGCAACGCCGAACTCCAGCGGACCAGGGCCGAGTCGGCCAGCGCCGAGTGGTCGAGACGCACCCCGGTCAGCGTCCCTGCGTCGGCCAGCGCCAGCGTGGTCAGGTCTCTTTCGTCGAGCGGATGGGCCTCTTCGGCAACTGTGGTGCCCCGTCCGTAGGACAGGCGCAGGACGTGCCGGGACGGCCCGGCCCGCTCCGCCAGCCAGGCCCACTTGGCGGTGGCATGGGTGAGGGCCTTCGCGCTCACGCCTCTGGCGTGCCGGGACACCAGGATGCCGGTGCCTCTCGGATGCCGATCAAGCCCCGCGTGATCGACCACCAACGTCACCAGCAGCACGTCGCTGGTGGCGGCAGACGTTGCCGGTGCCGGGATGCCGGCGGAGTCGAGCAGGGACACCGCGGCGGGTCCGGGCACTGCGAGAACCACGGTGTCGGCCAGACGGTCACCGACCGAGGTGGTCACCTGCCAGCCGTCCTCCCGAGGCCGGACACCGGCCACGTCGACCCCGGTCAGGACGGTGCCGCCGAGCGCCTCCACTTGCTCGCGCAGCGTCACCACCAGGGAGTACAGGCCTCCGCGCAGACCGGCCACGGCCGAGCCGGGACGCGCGCCACTGCCGCGCAGCCGCTGCACCGCACCGGCCAGGGATCCGGCCTCGCGCAAGGCGCCGCGCAACCTGGGTTGGACCGCATCGACGTCCAACTCGTCGGGATCGGTGGAGTACACACCGCCGGCCACCGGCTCGACCAGACGGTCGACGACCCTGCGGCCCATCCGGCTGCCCACCAGGGCGCCCAGACTGGCGGAATGGGCGCCTGATCCCGCTGGCAGCAGACGATCCAGCCCGGCGCGGAGCGAGCCGCCGAGACCCAGCACCCGCCGCACGTCGGCGGCCAGCGGATGGGCCGGGATGCCCAGGAGCGCGGCGGTCGGCAACGGGGCGGAGCCTCCGGCGTACCGGACCCAGGCGCCGACCGGGTTCGGCGACACGATCGCATCGCCCAGTCCCAGGTCGTCGATCAGGTCGGCCACCGAGGTGGTCGCCGTGGCGTAGGACTCGGCGCCCGCATCCAGTTCCAGGCCGCCGACCAGGTGGGCCGCGATGCATCCACCCACGGTGGGGCCTGATTCCAGCAGCAGCGGGGGACGGCCGGCCCTGGCCAGTTCCCAGGCGACGACGAGGCCCGCGATGCCGCCCCCGACGACGACCGGCACCGTCCGGGCCAGGTCTCCCCGCAGGGCGACCGGACCTGTCATGGTTGGTCGTGGATGAACGCGACGAGCCGGGTGAGCACGTCCGGATCGGTATCCGGCGGCACCCCGTGGCCCAGGTTCAGCACGTGCCCCGGCGCCGTCGCGCCAGCCGCGATCGCCTCGAGAGTGGCGGCGTACAGAGCCTTGTCGCCGGCAAAGAGCAGCGCGGGATCGATGTTGCCCTGCAGTGGCGTCGTCCCGCCGAGACGTGCGTTGGCCACGTCGAGGGGCACCCGGTGGTCGACACCCATGACGTCGGCACCGGTGTCGCGCATGGCGGCGAGCAGTTCGCCGGTGTTCACGCCGAAGTGCACCTTGGGCACCGGGAGATCGGCGACCGCGGCGAAGACGTCTGCGGAATGACGGGCGACGAAGCGCTGGTAGTCGGCCAGGGACAGGCCGCCCGCCCAGGAATCGAAGAGTTGCACCGCAGAGGCGCCCGCCAGGATCTGCGCTCGAAGGAACGACCCGGTCACCCGCGCCACCCAGCCGGCCAGGGCGTGCCAGGTGTCCGGGTCGGCGTGCATCAACGCCTTGGTGCGCAGGTGTTCCCGGCTGGGGCCACCCTCGACCAGGTACGAGGCAAGGGTGAACGGTGCGCCGGCGAAACCGATCAGGGGGGTGCCGCCGAGCGCTTCGACGCAGTTCGCCGCGGCGGCGATGATCGGTGCGAGCGCGGTCGGGTCAAGTTCGGGTAGCGCAGCGACGTCGGCCGCCGTCCGGATGGGGGAGTCGACCACCGGTCCGGTCCCGGGGACGATCTCCACCCCGATCCCGGCCAGCTTCAGCGGCACCACGATGTCGCTGAACAGGATCGCAGCGTCGACGTGATGGCGTCGGACGGGTTGCAGGGTGATCTCGGCGGCCAGGTCCGGCGTCAGACAGGCCTCGAGCATTCCGGTCCCGGTGCGGACGGCGAGGTATTCCGGCAACGACCGGCCGGCCTGCCGCATGAACCAGACCGGATGCCCGGTCGTCTGCTCGCCACGGTAGGCGGTGAGCAGCGGGGCGGCACCGGTGCGGCCGTCCCGCAACGGGTGGGCGGCCGGAAGCGCGAGGTCGGTGTGGAGGTCCTGATCGGAACCGGATGCATGCGTCGTCATGATGCTGCCATCGTCCCACCTGGCCGGAGCAGCCGACCGAGGTCGGTCGTCGACTTAGGTGACCCTTGGTGAGCTACCTCTCCCGCGCGTTCCGTTTGACGCGCAAGGCGAGAGATCCTGCACGTCACGCCGGGGTGCGACCGGGTTTCCCTGGTGGGTCCGGGTACTGCCGGGTGAGCATCACCTTTCCTCGTTGTGGCTGGTCAGAACGGTACGATGGAGAACATGCTCATGGTTCTCGGCGCCAGCCATCACGATCTTGAGCTGACCCAGTTGGAGCGTCTCTCGGCCGGTCCCGAGTTGTTGGCGCAGTCCCTGCGACAGCTCGGCGCCGAGCCCGACGGAGCCATCTCCGGCACCGTCCTGCTGGCCACCTGCAACCGACTCGAGATCTACGTCGACGCCGATCGGTTCCACGACGCGATCGACGCCGTCACCGATCGGGTGGCTCAGGTCGCCGGCATCTCACCGGCCGACGTCGCCGGCCTGCTCAAGGTTCGGGTCGGCGCTCCGGTGGCCGCGCACCTGTTCACCGTCGCCGCCGGTCTTGACTCCATGGTCGTCGGCGAGGCGGAGATCTCCGGTCAGGTGTCCAGGGCTTTGTCCTCCGCCCAGCAGACCCACACCACCACCCCGGTGCTGAACGCGCTCTTCCAGTCCGCCGCCCGGACGGCCAAGCAGGTCGCCGCCGGCACCGGACTCGGCTCGGCCGGTCGGTCGGTTGCGTCCGTGGCCATCGACATCGCGGTGGCCGAACTGCCATCCGTAACGGATGACGACGACCGGCCGAGCAACTCGCTCTCCACCGCGACCTGCCTGATCATCGGCACCGGCGCCTACGCCAGGGTGGTGGCGGCCGCTTTGCGGGCCCGTGGCTGCACCCGACTCCAGGTGTTCTCGCCCAGTGGACGGGCCGACTCGTTCGCGGCCACCCACCACGCCGAGATCGTTGCGCCGGGGCAATTCGCCGAGGCCATCGGCAAGGCAGATCTGGTGGTGGCCTGCAGCGGCACCACCGGCGGGGTGCTCGACGTCAGTACGGTCACCGCGGCCCTCTCCGGTCGCGAACATCCATTGCAGGTGGTGGATCTGGCGCTGCTGCCCGACGTCTCGGCCGGCGTGCGGGCATTGCCCGGAGTCCAGGTCGTCGACCTGCGCACGGTGTCCCACGCAGCGGCCCCGGAACATCGGGAAGCCATCTCGGCCGCCCAGGACGTGGTCATCGCCGCCGTCGCCCGTTTCGAGGACGATCAGGCCATCCGCACGCTCGACCCGGCGGTTGTCGCACTGCGGCAACATGTCTCGGTCGCGGTGGAGAAGGAGATGACGCGGCTCCGGGCGAAGTACGACAACGACGTGGCCGCCGAGGTCGAGCTCGCCATGCACCGGGTTACCCAGTCGCTCCTGCACACCCCCACGCTTCGAGCCCGCGAGCTGGCCCGGACCGGCGACAGTGCCGGGTACCTGCAGGCCCTGCACACGCTGTTCGGCATCGAACTTCCGGACGGCCCCCAGCAGCACTGACCGGCTCTTGCCGCGTCACAGTCGAAATGCTGCGCCTCGACGAGTCCGGACGACACAACGGCTCGGCTCCCACCGAGGTGGGTACCGGGCCGTGTTGCCGTGCGGTCGATCAGGGAAGTCCTGTCGATCAGGCAAGACCGGTCTGCTCGAAGGCGGCCAGCGTGGCCGGGATGGTGGCGGTCGGTCCGACGACATGGGCGATGGCGTCGAGGGTCTTCAGTCCGTCACCGGTGTTGAAGATGACCGTCTCGGCCTCCGGATCGAGCTGACCGGAGGCGAGCAGCTTGCGCAGGACGGCAACCGTGACACCACCGGCGGTTTCGGCGAAGATGCCTTCTGTCCGGGCCAGGAGCTTGATGCCTTCGATCACTTCTTCGTCGCTGACGTCCTCGATGCCGCCGCTGGTGCGGTTGACGACGTCGAGCACGTACGGGCCGTCCGCCGGGTTGCCGATGGCCAGAGACTTCGCGATGGTGTCCGGACGGACCGGCTGGATGAAGTCGCGGCCCTCCTTGAACGCAGTCGACACCGGGTTGCAACCGGTGGCCTGCGCGCCGAAGACCTTGTAGGCGGATTCGTCGACGAGGCCGAGGGAGATCAGCTCCTGGAACCCCTTGTCGATCTTGACCAGCTGCGCGCCCGAGGCGATCGGGATGACGACCTGCTGCGGCAGACGCCAGCCGAGCTGCTCGGCGACCTCGTAGCCGAGTGTCTTCGAGCCCTCTGCGTAGTAGGGACGGACGTTGACGTTGACGAACGCCCAGTCCTCCTGCTCGCCGGCGATCTCGCCCGCGAGGCGGTTGATGTCGTCGTAGTTGCCCTCGACGGCGATCAGCGTGCCACCGTAGGCGGCCGTCGTCAGGATCTTCTGCTGTTCCAGGTTGGACGGGACGAACACCACGGAGCGGATACCGGCCCGGGCAGCTGCGGCCGCGACGGCGTTGGCCAGGTTCCCGGTGGACGGACAGGCCAGCACCTTGAACCCGAGTTCGCGGGCGGCGGCCAGCGCGACGGCGACGACACGGTCCTTGAAGGAGTGCGTCGGATTACCCGAATCGTCCTTCACCCACAGGGTTTTCATTCCCAGCTCGCGGGCCAGGTTGTCCGCGCGGACCAACTTCGTCCCGCCGGGGTTGATGTTCGGTGTGTCGGCGATGCCGGCCGGGACGGGCAGCAGCGGCGCGTACCGCCAGATGTTCTGCGGCCCGGCTTCGATCTGTGCGCGAAGAGCCTCGCCGGACAGGCTGAACTCGTAGGCGACCTCCAGCGGGCCGAAACACTCGGTGCACGCGTAGTAGGGCCCGAGGGCGATCCGGTTTCCGCACTCGCGACAGGACAGCGCAACGGCCGGACCGAGGTCGACGGGTTGCGGGGACGATCCGACGGAGGATGGGGTGGTGGAGGCAGAGCTGATGACAGCAGTCACGACGAGGCCTTTCGTCTCATCTTTCCCGCCGGAGCGGGACGGACGGGGCACCTGCTGACGACCGGCCTCGATGTCGGAGGCTGGGCCTCTACAACGAGAAGGAGATCATCATCAGTGGTTGCCGGGGCTTCATCGGGCCGTATCCCTCTGCCCCTCTGGATGAGTGGAGATTCAGTTGTCCGGCCAGACTAGCGCACGACTCGCGGGCGGCGCACCGAGCGAGGTCCGGGCGGCCCGCAGCGCCGACTCCAAATCGCTCTAGGAAACGGTGACCTTGCTGATGGTGACCGGGGATGCGGGAGTGCCGTCGTCGCTGCCGTCCGAGACACCGGCAGCGGCGATCTTGGTCAGCACGTCGAGGCCACCCGTGATGGTCCCGAAGACGGTGTAGTCCGGGTTCAGCTGGGAGTCGCCATAGACGAGGAAGAACTGGGATCCGTTGGTATTTGCTCCCGAGTTGGCCATGGCCACGGTGCCCGTCGGGTAGGTCATCGAGGCGTTGGTCTCGTCGGCGAAGCTGTAGCCGGGACCGCCGCCGCCCGTTCCCGACGGGTCGCCGCACTGCAGCACCTTGAGCGAGGCCGAGGTCGTCAGGCGGTGGCAGGTGGTGCCGTCGAAGTAGCCCGACGACGCCAGGTGCACGAAACTGCCGATGGTGCAGGGTGTTTTCGATTTGTCCATGGCGATCGTCACCGATCCCGACCCGAGGCCGATGGTGACCGTCGCGGTTCCGGTATTCGGTTCGACGCCCGCCGGAGGTGTCGCCGCCTTGGCTGCGGTCCCTTTCTCGGGATACGAGCACGTGGCCGTTCCCGCGGCCGCCGGAGCCGGGGTGGAACTCGCGCACGAGGTCGCCAGGACGAGGGACACCAGCAGGGCGGTGAGCAGACGGAACGAGCGCAAGGGGAGACCCTCCAGCAGATCGGACGACATCGGAGTACACGGACGCATGCCGCACGCAGCGCGGGCACACCAGGAACCCTAGTGATCGTCGCGTGATTCAGAGGTGTTGTCGGTGGGGCCTGAGAGGATGCAGTGGTGCCCTCTCCGACCGTCGATGCGCTGTCCTCACCACTCGTGCTCGTCCTGGGCGACGAGCAGCTGCTGGTGGATCGCGCCGTCAGCACGGCGGTGAAGGTGGCCCGCCGCGCCGACCCGGACGTGGAGCGACGGGAGGCCCTTGCGACGGCGATCTCCCCAGTGGAGTTCGAGGATCTGGTGGCGCCCAGTCTGTTCGCCGAGCCGCGCGTGGTGGTGATCCGGCAGGCCCACGAGTCGTCGAAGGAGATCGCCGCCGCGCTCGTCGACTACTCCGGCGATCCGGTGGAGGGTGTCGTCCTCGTCGTCCAGCACAACGGCGGCGCTCGCAACAAGCCTCTGGCTGACGCCCTGCGGAAGGCCGGTGCGGCCCTGATGACGTGCGCCAAACTGACGAAACCTGCGGAGCGGATCGACTTCGTCCGTCACGAGATCAGGTCCGCCGGCGGCACCACCACGCCGGATGCGGTCGCCGCGATCGTCGACGCCGTGGGCTCCGACCTGCGAGAGCTCGCTGCCGCGGCCAGCCAGCTGGTCGCTGACACCGGTGGTCTGGTCGACGAGTCGGCGGTGCGGCGGTATCACCGTGGCCGTGCCGAGGTCACCGGCTTCGCAGTCTCGGACATGGCCGTCGCGGGAGATGTGCCGGCCGCGCTCGAGGCACTGCGGTGGGCGATGGGAGTCGGCGTTGCGCACGTACTCGTCGCCGACGCGCTTGCGGATGGGATCCGCACGGTCGCCAGGGTTTCGGGCGCGCGGCCGGGCAACGGATTCGCGTTGGCCGGCGAGCTGGGCATGCCGCCCTGGAAGATCGACCGCGCGAGGACGGCGGCGCGATACTGGACCGAAGCCGGCCTGGCGCGGGCGATGGAGGTGGTCGCCGACCTGAACGGCGCCGTGAAAGGCCTTGCCGCCGACGCGGACTACGCGCTGGAGAAGGCCGTCATCGATCTGTCCCGGGCCCGCCGTTTGCGTTGACGACGGCGACCCGGGGACGCAAAGATAGACGGTGCCCACGAGGGACACCGTCTCTTGGTGCGAACTGCTGCGGGTGCGCTGGGCACCTATTGCGACCCGGGAAGAACTAGAGCGCGTTGACCTGCTGCGCCAAAGCCGACTTGCGGTTGGCGGCCTGGTTCGCGTGGATGACACCCTTGGACACGGCCTTGTCGAGGCTGCGGGTGGCAACGAGGAGTTCGGTCTGCGCGGCGGCCTTGTCACCGGTTGCGGCGGCGGCCTTGACGCGACGGATCGCGGTCTTCAGCGACGACTTGACCGACTTGTTGCGCAGGCGAGCCTGCTCGTTGGTGCGAATGCGCTTGATCTGGGACTTGATGTTGGCCACGCCTGATTGCCTTCGTTTCGTCTCTAGGAATGTGTGCGTCCTGCACTTCATGAACACTGCATGTGACCCCGGCGGAGCGCACACGAAGATCTAGATTAGCAGCCGGGACGTCCCGAGAACCAATCGTCGAGGTCAGCAGGTCATGGCGGCCGGTGGTGGCCGCCCGTCCGTGTTCAGCGCCGACACCACCCAGCTGATCACACCGCGGGCCGCCGGCAGTTGGACGTGGTCGATTCTCGTGGTCGGGCACTGGTCCTGCACGACCAGCGCTCGAACCCGGTCGGCCGGACCCGACGGCACCTGCGACCCGATCGGGGTCACCACGGTGTCACCCCTGGTGGACAGCTCCGCGTACCGCACCCGTCCGTCCAGGTCACCGCCGACGGCGAGCCGGCGGAGCAGCGGCGAGCCGGCCACCTGATCTGCGCACGCCCGGCAGAGGTTTGCCGGAAGGGCGCCGGCCAGCGGAGCGGTGGTGCCGTTCCAGGACGGGGCGAGCAGCACGGCGGTCGATACCTGATCCGCGAGGCCGTTCAGACGCAGGGCCGTGCGCAGCACCAGACCGCCCTGGGAATAGCCGATGACGTCGACCTGATCTGCGCCGGTCAGTTTCCGCACCTTGCCGACCAGGTCCGCGAACTGGGTGCCGGACGCGGTGACCGCAGCAATTCCACCGTTTCCGTAGTCCAGGCCGTAGACGCAGCGACCACCGGCGAGCAAGGCGGGCACGAGCGCCGAGAAGTTGGACGCGACCGTCGAGAAGGTGCCGTGCAGGAGTACGACCGGCCGCTGTGTCGAACGGCAATCGGCAACGTTGACACCGGTGACGCCGACCGACGGGAGCCCGGTGACGGCGGCCCGGCCGGCGGGCGGATCACTTGGCGCCGTCGACGCCCCCGGCGCCGCCTGGCTCGAGGTCGATGCCGGGATGGGTGTCGCCGTCGGGGTCGAGGGGGTCGTCAAACCCGAGGACGCGACGGACTCGGGGGGAGGAGTCGGCGTGGGGTCAGCCGGCGTCCGGGGGCTCGCTGAAGGCATGGGGCTCACGGAGACGTGGACCGCTGACGAAGCCGGACCGGGACTCCCGACCGGCCCGGACCCACTACATCCGGCCAGCAGCGCGATTGCGATCAGCGTCGTCACGAGGGTCGTTGGTCCAGCGCGCATGTCTGAGAAAGGTCGGCTGCTCGAACTGATCACCCTCGCCAGGCTAGCCACACGGGCAGAGGACCATGGGGGGATGTCCTCCCGGCCCACGCCGTCAACGGCGTTCCTGATCGTGCTGCTCGGCGGTTCCGGTGTGCTGCACTTCGTCCGGCCGGGACCGTTCGTCTCGATCGTGCCGAAGATGTTGCCGAGGAAGAAGGATCTCGTCTACCTCAGCGGAGTCGGTGAACTCGTGGGTGCGGCACTGATGGCACACCCGCGCACCCGGCGCGTCGGTGGGATCTTCTCGGCGGGCCTGTTGACCGCCGTCTTTCCGGCCAACGTCTCGATGGCACTGCGGTCCGGACGACGCCCGACCCGCGACCGGGTGATCGCCTGGGTGCGGCTGCCGCTGCAGGCACCGCTGATCCGCTGGGCCTGGCGCGCCGGCCGCGCCTGACCGTCACCCGGACCACCGCTACAAAGCAGCGACCTGCGCCCTCACCCCGTCGAGGAATAGGTCGACACCCGAGTCGTAGTAGACGTTCTCGTCCTCGCAATCGATCAGGGCCACCGCGCACTCGACGAGGTTCGGGTAGCGCTCGGTCGGCAGGGCAGCCAGGGTGGCCGACTTCTCCGCCATCAGCGCGTCCCATTCCGATTGCGGCGCACCACGTTCCACTCCGGGCTGGACCGAGACCAACATCATCATCGTCTGCAGTGACGTCCGGGCCACGTCGGCGCTGGCCTGGACGGACAGCCCGGCCCCACGCAACAACGACAGGGCACGCTCGGTCAGATCCAGGCCCTTCTCGTTGTGCAGCACCCGAAGTCCGGCGAGTTCGACGGCGCCGGGGTGGGCGCGGAGGCACTGCAGAAGTACGTCCAGCAGCGTGCGGTAGGTCGCGTCCCACGGCTCGTCGTCCGTCCCAGGGACCTGGAGCCCGGCGAAGACCTGATCGCCCATGGCATCGAGCAACTCGTCCTTGTTCTTGACGTGCCAGTAGAGCGCCATGGGGGTGACGCGGAAGTGCTGCGCCAACCGCCGGATGGTCACGTTGGCCAGGCCCTCGACGTCGGCGAGCGACAGCGCCACCTCGATGACGGCCTCGCGTGTCAGTTCCCCGGTGGTGCCCGCCCGTTCCGCCCGGGTGCCGCCGGATCGGGACGGGGCGCGACGAGAACGAGTTTCCGAAACCATATTGACAACTGTACAACGTAGAGCGTTCCCTATACGACATACATGTACGACGTATAGCAACGACGACGGAGAGGTTCCGATGACACAGTCCATCAACCGGGCGCCTGCGACTGCAGCGCCCGTCAGCACCACGGTCACCCGCCCCAGGCTGACCTTGTTGGCGGTCGCCCTTGCGACCTTCATGACCTACCTCGACAACAACATCGTCAACGTCGCGATGCCGGCCATCCAGCAGGACCTGCACCTGACGATCTCCGGTCTGGAGTGGGTGGTCAGCTCGTACATCCTGGTTTTCGCCAGCTTGCTCCTGGCGGGCGGTCGCCTGGCAGATGTGTTCGGCCGCAAGAGGTTGTTCCTGATCGGTCTCGGCATCTTCACGATCTCGTCGCTCGCGGCGGGCCTGGCCGGGGATGCCACCACACTGATCGCCGGTCGGGCCCTGCAGGGTCTCGGAGCCGCCCTGGTCACGCCGACCACGTTGGCGATCATCTCCGCGACCTACACGAACGCGCGTCGGAGAGCGGCCGCCGTCGGCATCTGGAGCGGCGTCGGCGCACTCGCGCTGGCGGTCGGACCGTTGCTCGGGGGGCTCCTGTCCCAACACGCCAGCTGGGAGTGGATCTTCTTCATCAACATCCCGGTCGGCATCTTCACCTTCGCGCTCGGATGGCGGGTGATCGGTGAGTCGAAGCTGGACTCCGGACCGCGTCGGCTCGACGTGCCGGGCATCGCAACCTCAGCAGTGGCCCTCTTCGCCCTGACCTTCGGTCTGATCGAGGGCGACCGGCGGGGCTGGACCTCGCCGTTGATCCTGGCCTGCTTCGCCGTGGCGGTGGCGTTGGGCCTCGCATTCGTCGCGGTGGAACGCCGCAGCCGCCAGCCGATGGTCGAGGTCGCGCTGTTCCGCGAGCGGGTCTTCTCGGGCGGCCTGATCGCGCTGATGATGTGGGCCTTCGGCCTGTTCGGCATCTACTTCTTCACCTCGCTCTACCTGCAGAACGTGCTCGGCTTCTCGCCGACCAAGGCCGGTCTGGCGTTCCTGCCGATGGCACTGCTGATGGCGGTCGGTGCAGTCATCTCCGAGCAGGTGTCCCGTCGTCTCGGCGCGCACCGCGTGGTGGCCTTCGCGATGGTGCTGATGGCCCTGGGGATCGCCTCGGTCAGCCTCCTGTCGGCCGGCGCGAGCTTCCTGGATCTGATGCCGAGCTTCGCCGTCATCGGCATCGGCGGCGGCCTGACGGTTCCGCTCACGGCCAGCGTGCTCGATGCCATGCCACGGGAGGAGGCGGGTGTCGCCTCCGGGATCTTCAACGCCTCGCGTGAGGTCGCCGGTCTACTCGGGATCACCGTGATCGGAGCGATCCTCGCAGCCCGTCAGTCTTCTCTGCTGACCGGCGGATCGGCCCCGGTCGACGCTTTCCTCAGCGGCTACCGTGCCGGGATCCTGGTCGCCGCGGCGCTGGTCGCCGCCGGTGCGGTGGCTGCCTATGTCGGCTTGCGTCCGGCCGGCTCCCGTCCGGTGGCCGCGCGGCCCTTGGCCGATTCCGGGGACGCCGATCAGTCCTCGGCGACCAGGCCCGCCGCGATGCCCACCGCCCGGTAGGCCGCGGCGAGGGTGTGGATGGTGTCGTGCGCGTTCAGCCCGCTCGGGTTCGGCACCACCCACAGCTCGGCGTCACCCGGCCGTTCGTCCTGTCGGCCGGTGACGGCCTTCGGCCGGCGAAAGGCCGCTCGGTAGGCGGTGATGCCCAGCACGGCAACCACCCGGGGCCGGACCCGCTCGATGAGCGCGACGAGTCGGTCCGCCCCCGCGGTCAGCTCCTCCACCTTCAGCTCGTCGGCTCGGGCGCTGGCCCTGGCCACCAGATTCGTGATGCCGATCCCGCGGGACTCCAGGTGGTCCAGGTCCTCCGGGTGGTAGCCGTCGGACGCGTCGATCTCCCGATCGACCAGGCCCGCGCGGTGCAGCGCCGGGTAGAACCGGTTTCCGCGTCGGGCGAAGTGGGCGCCGACCGCCGCAGTCCACAGGCCAGGGTTGATCCCGACGAACAACAGTCGAACCCGCTCGCCCAGCAGGTCCGGGACCACCGACCCGTTGAATGCCTCGAGTTCGGCGCGGGTGAACCTGGCCATCACCCGCCCGACAGGACATCGGCGACCAGCACCGTCGGATCCAGTGCTGCGACCGCCCGGCGGCCCGCCTGCACCAGGTAGCCCTCCACCAGCAGTTCCGCGACGGCCGGCCACTCGACGTCACGGTCGAGCCAGACCCCGATCCAACCGCTGGGCCCGACGTACGGGGGAACGTAGTAGCGGTCGCCGTTGCCGGCGACCCACTCCTGCTGGGTGTCCGGGGCACCCTTGACCCACAGCTCGACCCGTCCGTTGCCGTGGTGATCGCTCATCGCCATCGCAAAGCTCTTGCTGCGCACCTGGTATGCGGCCGAGCCGTGGGACGGCTTCACGGTGCTGCCGGGCAGTGTCAGGCTCATCCGCGCCACCCGCTCAAGAGCGGGCGGGCGTTTCGCCGGACTCACCGGAGCACCGTCCCGACACCGGTCCCGGTGTCGAAGGAGTACACCTCGCGACCACCGATGTACACGGAAAGGGCCCGCTGCATGACGTCAAGCGGATCACCGGACCACAGCACCAGGTCGGCGTCCTTGCCGACCTCGAGCGACCCGACCCGGTCCGCGATCCCCATCACCTTCGCCGGATGGATCGAGATGGCCCGCAGTGCGACCACCGGATCGAGGCCCTCCTTCACCGCGAGGATGGCCTGCAGCACCAGGAAGTTGATCGGGACCACCGGGTGATCGGTGATGATCGAGATCTCCACCCCGGCGGCGGCCAGCCGGCCTGGGTTGGCCATCGACCGGTTCCGCAGCTCCACCTTCGAGCGGCTGGTGAACAACGGACCGATCAGCACCGGAATACCCTTGGCGGCCAGCACATCCGACACCAGGTGCGCCTCGGTGCCGTGATCGATCACCAGCTCGTAGCCGAACTCGTCGGCGATCCGGATGGCGGTCGCGATGTCGTCCGCGCGATGGGAGTGCTGGCGCCACGGGATCTCTCGCCGCAAGACCGATCCCATCGCCTCGAGCCTGAGATCCCTGGCCGGTGCCGCCTTGTCCGGCTCCGCATGCGCCAGCTTGTCGAGATAGTTGCCGGCATCGACGAACGCTCCCCGGATCACCGCGGCGGTGCCGAGCCGGGTGGCCGGCGTCTGCTTGCGGTCACCCCACACTCGCTTGGGATTCTCGCCGAGCGCGGACTTGAGGCCGGAGGGGGAGCGGAGCACCATCTCGTCCACCGTGCGGCCGTGGGTGTGGATGGCCACCGTCAGGCCGCCGATCGGGTTCCCGGAGCCCGGGTTGACGTTGACCGCGGTGATCCCGCCGGACAGGGCATCGTCGAAACCCATCTCGGACGGGTTGATGGCGTCCAGGGCGCGCACGCCGGCGGAGACCGGATCGGTCAGTTCGTTGGTGTCGTTGCCCGCCCAGCCCTCGCCCTCCTCGTGCACCCCGAGGTGGGTGTGCGCGTCGATGAAACCGGGCAGCAGCCACTTGCCCACCGCATCGACGACCTCGGCGCCGTCCGGCACGGGGATGTCGGTCCCGAGCGCGGTGATCACGCCCTGCGAGATCACCACCGTCCCGTCGAATGGGTCACCGGTGATCGGCACCACGTGTGCGTTGATGATCGCAAAATCCGTCTTCATCGAACTCCTTCGTCCAGCAATCGGCGGTCGGGGTGCCCCCGGCACCCTTGTTGCGCGGTGCGCGGCGCGTCGTCCGTGACCGGACTTCGAAACTACTCGCGGGCATCGAACGACGGCCGACCGCTCCGAGCAACCCGGTCGTCCTGCCGCCATTCGACGGACGTCACGCAGTTCGTCGACGCAGTCCCTCGGATAGTCCTTCCACACTGATGATCATGCGGTTAGTGTGACAGCTTCTTCACAGAACGTGACGGGGACGCGGTCATCGTCCTCGAGTACGACCCATGACCGATTCACCGAAGGGACAGACCCCCCGCCGATGTCCCGCACAGACGCCGCCCGCCGACCGGGGCCCGAGCGAACGCTGACCTGCATCTCGCTCGGTCTGTCCGCGGCGTCCAATCTCGGCATCAACCTGGCGCTGCGGGAGCCAGGCCGGTGGGGGCCCCTGGTGACCGACCTCGGCTTCGCCATCGGCGGTCTCAGCCTGGTCGTGCTGGCCGTCGTGTTGCTCGGTCTCCTGCGCTCGCCGGTCACGCTCGAGTTGACCGCCGCCGGCGCCCTGCTGGCCTCGGCGCTCGGTGTGCTCGCCCATGCCTTGCCGTCACCTGGTACCTGGGGATCGCTGACGGCCTACATCGGACTGGCGCTGGTCGGCGGGGCCGCCACCCTGCGCCGCCCCGTCTTCTTCGCTGCGTTCGAGCTCATCGGCATCACAGCCTGGTTCGTCCTCGGGATCGTCTGGCACGTCCCGATGGATCTGTACCTCCACCTCGTTCCGGTGATCCCGTTGGCCGCGGCGATCGCGACCGGCTTCTTCCTCGCCCAGCGGCACGAGCGCCGGGTCCAGCAGGGCCTGATCGAGCGACTGCGCAGCACCGCCGACCACGACCAGCTGACAGGGCTGCTCAACCGCTCGGGTCTTCATCTGGGGGCCCGTCGGGTGTGGGGGGACGCCGAGGAGAACGGGGCCCCGCTCTGGTGCGCCTTCGTCGACATCGATCACTTCAAGGCGATCAACGACGCGTTCGGGCACGACAAGGGGGACCGGGCGCTCCGGCAGGTCGCGCGGGCACTGGCGGCGAAGGTAGGGGAGTCCGACCTGCTCTGCCGCTGGGGCGGGGACGAATTCGTCGTCTTCGGTGCCGGTCGTCCACCGGACGAGTCGGATCTGCTCGACGCCCTGTCCGATCCGTCAGCCACCGACGTCGAACCCGGACCGGTGCTGAAGGTCACGGTCGGGGTGGCGACCTCGGCCTCGGCGGTCGACTGCACGCCGGACACCCTGCTGGACGCGGCCGACCGCCGGATGTACCAGATCCGCGGCAACCGGCAGACCGTGTAGTCCAGACCGCTGCAGACCGCGGCATCCGTAGGGATCGGGGGTACCAGCCCGCCGTGGGAAGATGGGGAGTCCGACCGCCTCGGCCGCCCCGCCGGTCGGCCCGCCCGGTTCCCGGCCCCGAAGAAGAAAGACCCTCGTGACCCAGGCTTCGCATGCACACCGCACCACGTTCACGCCACCGGAGTTGATCCGGAACTTCAGCATCATCGCGCACATCGATCACGGCAAATCGACGTTGGCCGATCGGATGCTGCAGCTGACGGGTGTGGTCGACGGTCGCCAGATGCGGGCGCAGTACCTGGACCGGATGGACATCGAGCGCGAGCGCGGGATCACCATCAAGAGCCAGAGCATCCGGCTGCCGTGGACGATCACCGACGAGGACGGGCGTCCGAAGGAGCACGTGCTCCACCTCATCGACACCCCCGGTCACGTCGACTTCACCTACGAGGTCTCCCGCTCGCTGGCCGCCTGCGAGGGCGCCGTTCTGCTGGTCGATGCCGCGCAGGGTATCGAGGCACAGACGCTGGCAAACCTCTACCTCGCCCTGGAGAACGACCTCACCGTCATCCCGGTGCTGAACAAGATCGACCTGCCGGCCGCCCAGCCGGAGCGGTACGCCGAAGAGATCGCCCACATCCTGGGTGGTTCCCCCGAGGACGTGCTGCGGGTCTCGGGCAAGACGGGGGCCGGCGTCAAGGAGCTGCTCGACCGGGTGGTCGCACAGATCCCCGCCCCGACGGGCAACGCCGACGGTCCGGCCAGAGCGATGATCTTCGACTCCGTCTACGACATCTACCGCGGCGTGATCACCTACATCCGGGTGATCGATGGGAAGATCAGCCCGCGCGAGCGCATCCAGATGATGTCAACGAAGGCCACCCACGAACTGCTCGAGGTCGGCATCATCTCTCCGGAACCCATTCCGACCCGTGGTCTGGGCGTCGGAGAGGTCGGATACCTGATCACCGGCGTGAAGGACGTGCGGCTGTCCAAGGTCGGCGATACCGTCACCTCGGCCGTCAAGGGCGCGACCGAGGCGCTCGGTGGATACCGCGATCCGCGCCCGATGGTCTACTCGGGCCTGTACCCGTTGGACGGCTCGGACTACCCGCTGCTGCGCGACGCCCTCGACAAGCTCCGCCTCAACGACGCCGCGTTGACCTACGAACCGGAGTCGTCCGCCGCGCTCGGATTCGGTTACCGCTGCGGCTATCTCGGCCTGCTGCACCTGGAGATCACCCGTGACCGCCTCGAGCGGGAATTCAATCTTGACCTGATCTCCACGGCGCCGAACGTCGTCTACCAGGTCACCATGGAGGACAACTCCGAGGTGGTGGTGACCAATCCCAGCGATTGGCCGGAGGGAAAGATCAAGGAGACGGTCGAACCCATCGTCAAGTGCAGCATCATCACGCCGAGTGAATACATCGGCTCCATCATGGAGCTGTGCCAGTCTCGGCGGGGTGTGCTGGGTGGAATGGACTACCTGTCGGAGTCCCGTGTCGAATTGCGCTACACCATGCCGCTGGGCGAGATCATCTTCGATTTCTTCGACGCGCTCAAGTCCCGCACACGCGGCTATGCCTCGCTCGACTATGAGGAGATCGGCATGGCGCCCTCCGACCTGGTCAAGGTCGACATCCTGCTGCAAAGTGAACCGGTGGACGCCTTCTCGGCCATCCTGCATCGGGATTCGGCCTATGCCTACGGCGTCACCATGACGGCCAAGCTCCGTGAGCTGATTCCCCGGCAGCAATTCGAGGTGCCCATCCAAGCGGCAGTCGGATCGCGGGTCATCGCCCGGGAGACCATTCGCGCCATGCGAAAGGACGTGCTCGCCAAATGCTACGGCGGTGATATCACCCGGAAGCGGAAACTGCTGGAGAAGCAGAAAGAAGGCAAGAAGCGGATGAAGATGGTGGGCCGCGTCGAGGTCCCCCAGGAGGCCTTCATCGCTGCGCTGTCCACCGACGCGCCGACCGGCAAGAAATAGCGGAAACTGGCGGCCGACAGCCTGTCAGCGGATCGTGTGCCGCGTCCGGCGGGTGGATTTCCGCCGCCCGGGCGCCGCGACCGAACCTCGTTCCATCAGCGTCATCGGGATGCGGTGCACCTGTGGGGTCGTCTCCGGCGACAGCAGCAGATCGACCGCCCGGCGGCCCAGCTCGAGGTGGGGCAGGGCTATCGAGGTGAGCCCGGGATCCAGCCAGTCGGCAAGGTCGGAATCGTCGAACGAGAGCACCGAGACGTCCTCGGGGACGATGAGTCCCGCCTGGCTCAGCGCCTGGTAGGCGCCCAGAGCCACCCGATCGTTCAGGCAGATCAGTGCTTTCGGCTCGGCGCCTGACGAGATCAGTTTGGCCACAGCGTTTCTCGATGCACGGGGCCACCACAGCGTGTCGACCGTCCCGGCCGGCTCGACGCCGGCCGCAGCCAGCGCGGCCTCGATGCCGATCCGTCGTTCGTGCGCGGCGATGACGTCCGGCGGAGTCTCGCCGACCAGGTAGATACCGTCGGTGTGGCCGGCCTCGAGAAGATGGCGTGCCGCGGTACGACCGGCTTCCCTCTCGTCCGGAATCACACTCGGGACGCCCTTGGCGCGGGCCAGGCAGTTCATCAGCACCAGGGGGTGGGAGCGCAGCACCTTGGACACGGACACCTGCCTGGTGTACATCGACGCGTAGACGAAGCCGCCGACCCCGCGGTCCAGCAGGGAGTTGACCAGTTGCTTCTCCACCTCCGCGTCGCCCTCCGTCTCGCCAAGGATCAACACGTGCTGGTGATCGAGGGCCGCGGCCAGCGCACCCCGGATCGATTCACCGGCGAATCCCTGGGTGGCGATCGCGTCGGAGATGAGACCGACGGTCTGGGTCAGATTGGTGCGCAGGCTTCGCGAGAGCAGGTTCGGCCGGTAGCTCAGCTCCCTGGCCACCTGCAGCACGCGTGAACGGGTCTGCTCGGCGATCCGCATGTCCGTCCGACCGGTCATCACGAAGGACGCCGTCGTCCGAGAGACACCAGCGGCCACCGCCACGTCCATCAGGGTGGTCCGTGGCGTGCTCATGTACCTCTCCCGAATCGTTTCGACCCGGATGGATCCGGGCTGCTGGTGGTGAGCTCGAACCTACCGGCAGGGCTTCCGCGAAAAGCTACGCGGGCCAGGAACGCCGACCCGAAAAAGGGGGCCTGGGCCCCCTGTCCTCCGGTGCCCGGACCCCTGTCGGTGATGCCCTGACCGGTCGACGATCAGGACATGAATTCACCGACCCTCGACAGCCAGCCCCTCCTACCGCTCTACGGTCTCGACGATCCATGGGCGGACGGGCCGGCATCGTCCACCTCATCCATCGGCAGTGGCCGAGGCCCTGATGTCACCGTGCGCCGCGGCGGCGGAGTGTTCTCTGCCCGGGCCTGGGCCGAATTGCTGTACGCCGTCGTCGATCTCGCGCCGAGCATCGCCTTCTTCGTACTGTCGGTCACCCTGCTTTCGGTCGGCGTCGGACTGTCCGTCGTCTACGTCGGGCTCCCCTTGTTGGCGCTCGGCCTGCTCGTCGCCCGGGCCGGTGGGCATCTGCAGCGGGTGTTGGCCGGGGTGCTGTTGGGCGCACCGGTCCCGGGGCCCGACCCGATGCGCCGCCGCCGGCCCGGCCCCGTCGGCCTGCTCACCGGCGTGCTGACCGACCCCGGTTGCTGGCGGGCCGTCGGGTATCACTGCCTGAAGATCCTGCTGGCCCCGATCTCCTTCGGCTTCGCGGTCGGTTTCTATGCGGCCGGCCTCGGCGGGCTGAGCTACGGACTGTGGCAGCGCCACCTGCCCGTCGTCACCGCGGCGGACGGGAGCAGGCACCGCGGGTTCGAGTGGTGGCCGGGCTACTTCGTGGAGACCTGGCCGCGGATGGTCCTGCTGGCCGTCGTCGGCGCCCTGGTCCTGTGGATGGCTCCCGCGGTGGTGCGGTTCTTCACCACCATCGATCGGGTGCTCGTCGCCTCGCTCCTCGGCCCGCGCGGCCGCGCGGCGTAGTTCCCTACGCTGGGGTCATGTCAGTCGTGAAGATCAACGCCATCGAAGTACCCGCCGAAGTCGGTCCGGAGCTGGAGAAGCGGTTCGCCGCCCGGCTCGGCGCCGTCGAGGGTTCGCCCGGCTTCGAGGAGTTCTGCCTGTTGCGGCCGACAGCTGGGGAAGCGAGGTACTTCGTCTACACGCGCTGGGAGTCCGAGGAGGCCTATCAGTCGTGGGTGACCAACCGGGCGCCGGCCGCACACGCCGGACCGGCCCATCCTCCGGTTGCCTCCGGAGCGTCCCTCCTGGAGTTCGAGGTCGTCTCCCGCATCACCGCCTGACCGGCCAACTCCGGCGCCTCCCCTCAGACGAGGGTGATCCGCAGGATCCGGTCGTCGCCGTCCGCCGGGTCGCCGCGGCCGTCCGTGTTGGACGTGATCAGCCACAGGCTGCCGTCCGGCGCCGCCTCGACCGTCCGCAGGCGGCCGTAGGTGCCGGCCAGCAACGGGATGGGATCGGCGGTTCCGTCGGCCGTCAGTGGGATCTGCCAGAGCCGCTCGCCCTTGAGGGCAGCCATCCACACCGAGCCCCCGGCCACCGCGATCCCGCTCGGTGAGGCGTCGTCCGTCGCCCAGACCCGTTGCGGGTTCACGAATCCGGCCCCGTCCGAGAGGCCCTCGACGGCCGGCCACCCGTCGTTGTCGCCGGCTTGGACCAGGTTGAGCTCGTCGTAGGTGTTCTGCCCGAATTCGGCGGCCCAGAGCGCGCCACGTTCGTCGAAGGCCAGTCCCTGGACGTTGCGGTGTCCGAGGCTGTAGACGGCCGGGGCCTGCGGGAACGGGTTACCGGGCGCCGGTGTGCCATCGGCCCGGATCCGGAGGATCTTGCCGTTCAGCGACCTGACGTCCTGGGCTGCGTCCGACCGTCCGGCGTCGCCGGTCCCGACGTAGAGCAGCCCGTCGGATCCGAAGGCCATCCGCCCGCCGTTGTGATCGTTCGCCTTGCCGATACCGGTCAGCACGACTCGCTGTCCGGACAGGCTTGCGCCGTTCCAGGTGACCGCGGCGATCCGGTTGTCGTCGGCGGCCGTGTAGTAGACCAGCACCTGCCTGCTGGTGGCCACGTCCGGCGGGACGACGATGCCCAGGAGTCCGCCCTCGCCGGCCGGTACCACCCCGTCGATCCTCCCGACGACACTGACCCGGCCGGCCGCAGTGACCAGCTTGACCTCGGCGGTGTCCCGCTCGGTGACCAGGGCCGACCCGTCCGGTAGAAAGGCGAGGCCCCACGGAGTGGTCAGCCCGCCCGCGATCTCCCGCACTCCGGCGACCCGGGCCGGGCCGGTGCTCGAGGTGGGTGCGCTCGAGGTGGGTGCGCTGGAGGTGGCGGTGCCGGACGGTGACGTGCTGGACATGGCCGAACTCGCCGACGCCGACGCCGACGCCGACACCGACACCGTGGCCGACGCCGACGCCGACGCCGACGCCGACGGCCGGACGGTCCGGGAGGGATCGGCCGTCGGTGTGATCGCGTCGTCCGGAACGGTGCTGGTGCAGGAGCAGAGAAGGAAGAAGCCCGCCGTCAGGCCGTGCCATCCCCGGAGGCGGGCTCTCCCGCGCGGTGTCCGGGAGGTCGAACGAGTCGGTCTGCGGACGAAGGTCGGACCGGAGGTGGGCATTCCTCAGTGTGCCGTAGGGCACTGGCAGGGCTCCAAGCCCTGCAACGACGCGGCAGCGGGCGTCGAGGATGTGGCAGGGTTGGATCTGTGAGTTGGCAGAACGTCCTGAACGGTATCGACGCCGTCGAGTCGTGGTTGTCCGGCGTCTCCTACTGGATCCAGGTGCCGGTCCTGCTGCTCGTTCTGTTGCCGGCGGTGTGGGCGTTGGCCGGCCTGGTCGACAGGGTGGTCGAGAAGTTGCTCTGGCCGCACACCCGCCGGGAGATGCGGCTGGCCGCTGCCGACGCCATTGCGCGTCACGACGCCATCGTCCGTGACGGAGTCCCGGTACCCGAAACCCTGGCTCCGGAGATTCGGGAACACGCGCGGGGGTCGGCCGGATGAGCAGGCCGCTGCCCTCGGTCAGCCGGCGGTGGATGAGCATCGCACTGGTGGCCATGCTCGTCGTGGCCCTGGCCTACTCGATCTGGCGCTGAGACCTTGCCGTCCACCCTCCCTGACGGAGATCCCGTCCCCGTCGACGGCTCGCTGCCCGACCAGGCCTACGTCGGCTCGGCGGATCGATCGCTGTCGATCTACCTCCACGTCCCGTTCTGCGCGACCCGTTGCGGGTACTGCGATTTCAACACCTATACCGCGGGCGAGCTCGGGACGTCGGCGTCACCGGACTCCTGGTTCGCCGCAGCCGAGGCCGAGATCGATTTGGCCGCAGAGGTACTGCGGCGTGACGGCGACGATCGAGCGGTGTCGACGGTGTTCGTCGGGGGAGGAACGCCGTCGCTGATGGGTGCCGAGCGTCTCGGTGGCCTGCTGGCCCGGATCGACGGGGCGCTGGGTCTGGCGCCGGGTGCCGAGGTCACCACCGAGGCGAATCCGGAGTCCACCGACCGGGCGTTGCTCGACGGTCTTCGTTCTGCCGGCTACACGAGGCTGTCGCTCGGCATGCAGTCCACCGATCCCGGGGTGCTGCGGGTGCTCGAGCGGACCCACACGCCCGGTCGGCCGCTGGAGGTGGTCCGTTGGGCGAGGGAGGCGGGATTCGCGCACGTCAACCTGGACCTCATCTACGGGACGCCGGGGGAGACCGACACCCAGTTCGCGGATTCGCTGCACGCCGCGATCGGAGCCGGTGTCGACCACGTGTCCGCCTACTCGCTGATCGTCGAGCCCGGCACCGCGATGGCAAGGGCCGTGCGGACCGGACGACTGCCCATGCCGGCCGAGGATGTGCTGGCCGACCGCTACCTGATCGCGGACCGGCTGCTGACCGGGGCCGGGCTGCACTGGTACGAGGTCTCGAACTGGGCTGCGGACGAGGCGTCGAGGTGCCGGCACAACCTGGCCTACTGGCGCGGCGGCGACTGGTGGGGCGTCGGGCCGGGTGCTCATTCGCACGTCGGTGGCGTCCGCTGGTGGAACGTCAAGCACCCGCACGCCTACGCCACGGCGCTGGCGCAGGGCCGTTCCCCCGGGTACGCCCGCGAGGTGCTGGACGACGACGCCCGCCGGACGGAGGACGTACTCCTGCGCCTGCGGCTGCTCGAGGGTCTGCCGCTGGCCACCCTGGGGGAGTCGGGACGGATAGAGGCCGGGCTCTGCGCCGCCGAGGGTCTGCTCGACCCCGAGGTGCTGGCCAGGGGCCACGCGGTACTCACCCGGCGGGGGCGCCTGCTGGCCGACGGCATCGCCATCCGCCTGCTGGACTGAACCGGCTACCGCGCCGGATCCGGGGAAGCACCGATCGAGGTCCCCCGAAGGTCCTCCAGATTGAGGATGCGCACGTGGATGACGGTGCGCTGCTGCAGTGCGGCGCGGAGGGCACGGTGCAGGCCGTCCTCGAGGAACACCTCGCCGGCCCAGAACACGGCGTGCGGGAAGAGGTCGCCGTAGAACGTCGAATCCTCGTCGAGCAGGGTGTCGAGACGGAGCTCGCGCTTGGTGGTGACCAACTCGTCGAGGCGGATCTGCCGGGGCGGGATCTTCGCCCAGTCGCGCATGGAGAAGCCGTGATCCGGGTACGGACGACCGTCGCGGACATCCTTGAAGATCATTGCGTGGTCCTCCGGTGGCTGCTGGCGACCCTCAGGGTATCGGTCCGGGCCCCACGGGTTCCCTCCCACGGCGCTTACACTTGGCAGACGGGCCCGGAGAGTGCCAATCGCCGTGGGGTCGACAACGGTCCTGGGGCGTGAGTCTGCGCCGTCCGAACGGCCCGTGCCGTGATCGCGCAGCTGCGTCGGTTTCAGAACAAGGTCGGGAGGTGAGATGTGTCAGCCGAGGACAGGCGCTTCGAGGTGCTGCGCGCCATCGTCGCCGACTACGTCGCCACCCACGAGCCCGTCGGCTCGAGGGCACTGGTCGACCGTCATCACCTCCGGGTCTCACCGGCCACCATCCGCAGCGACATGGCGGTGCTGGAGGACGAGGGCTACATCGCCCAGCCCCACACCTCGGCGGGCCGTATTCCCACCGACAAGGGCTACCGCCTCTTCGTCGACCGGTTGTCGCAGGTCAAGCCCCTGTCGGTGGGGGAGCGCAAGGCCATCCAGTCGTTCCTCGCCGAGGGTGTCGACCTCGACGACGTCCTGCGCCGGTCGGTGCGGCTGCTCGCGCAGCTGACCAGGCAGGTCGCCGTCGTGCAGTACCCCAACCTGACCAGGTCCATCGTCCGTCACGTCGAAGTGGTCTCGCTCGGCGCGAATCGCCTGCTGCTGGTCGTGATCACCGACACCGGCCGGGTCGAGCAGCGCGTCATCGAGGTCGAGCAACCGGTCACCGACGAACTTGTCACCTCGCTCCGGGCGACCCTTGCGACGCACATCACCGGGCGGCGCTTCTCCGAAGCCGCCGACGGCCTGCGCCTGCTCGCGGGTACCGCGGATCCCGAGTCGCAGGAGACCGTCAGCGCGGCGGTGTCCGTTCTGCTGGACGCGCTGGTGGAGCACCCGGAGGGACGGTTGGTGCTGTCCGGTACCTCACATGCCACCGGCGCCTGGGCCGACCAGCCCGGAAGCCTGCGCGGCGTGCTGGAGGCGCTCGACGAGCAGGTCACCCTGCTGAAGTTGCTCGCCGTCCTCCAGGCTCCGGACGCGGTGATGGTGTCCATCGGCCAGGAGAACGATGATGCGAACCTATCGACCTCCGCGCTCGTGTCCGCCGGCTATGGGAGCGGCGACATGCTGATGGGCGGTCTGGCCGTGGTGGGCCCGACCAGAATGGATTACCCCGGCACGATGGCCGCCGTCCGGGCGGTTGCCCGGTACGTCGGCGAGATCGTGGCCGGACGCTGAATTGTGGCCACCGACCCGAGGTGACCTGCACCTACTTCACCAGACTTCACCAGACGATTGAAACGAAACAGGAGTTCACCAGGTGGCACGGGACTATTACGGCCTGCTCGGCGTGGCCAACAATGCGTCGGCCGACGAGATCAAGCGCGCCTACCGCAAGCTGGCCCGCGAACTGCACCCCGACGTCAACCCTGACCCGGCCGCCCAGCAGAAGTTCAAAGAGGTCACCGCGGTCTACGAGGTGCTGTCCGACCCGGCCAAGCGCCAGGTGGTCGACCTCGGCGGCGACCCGCTCTCGCCCGGCGGTGGCGGAGGTGCCGGCGGCGGCACGGGCGATCCGTTCGGCGGCGCCGGAGTCGGCCTCGGCGACATCATGGACGCTTTCTTCGGCGGCGGCGGGCAACGCTCCCGTGGTCCGCGGTCCCGGGTCCGTCAGGGCGACGACGCATTGATCCCGGTTGATCTGACCCTCGAGGAGTGCGCCACCGGGGTGGCCAAGGACATCGCGGTGGACACCGCCACCCTCTGCTCGGTCTGCCACGGATCCGGCTGTGCCGAAGGCACGCACCCCGAGACCTGCGACACCTGCAAGGGTGCCGGTGAGATCCAGCAGGTCCAGCGGTCGCTGCTCGGACAGGTCATCACCTCCCGTCCGTGCCCCGTGTGCCGTGGCTTCGGCGAGGTCATCCCGGAGCCGTGCCGCCAGTGCAACGGCGACGGCAGGGTTCGCACCCGACGGACCGTCCGCGCCAACATCCCCGCAGGCGTCGGCGACGGCATCCGCGTCCGCCTGTCCGGCCAGGGTGAGGTCGGCCCCGGCGGCGGCGCTCCCGGTGACCTGTACGTCGAGGTCCGGGAACTGCAGCACGACAAGTTCACCCGCGACGGCATCGATCTGCACTGCACGGTCCACCTGCCGATGACGGCCGCGGCGCTCGGTACCTCGATGGCCCTGCAGACCCTCGGGTCGCTGGAGGATCTCGACATCCAACCCGGCACCCAGTCCGGCACCGTCATCATGCTGCGGAACCAGGGGATGCCCCGCCTCCGTGGGACCGGTTCGGGCAACCTGCACGTGCATCTCGAAGTCGTCACCCCGACCAGGGTCGAGGGTCGCCAGGCCGAGCTCATCCGTGAGCTCGCCACCCTCCGCGGGGAAGAGCAGCCGGAGCTGGCCACCCGTGGCCACGGTGGGCTGTTCTCCCGGATCCGCGATTCCTTCGTCGGAAGGTGAGTCCGGAACTCCCGTCCGGCGCACCGTTCTTCCTGGTCGAATCCCTGCCGTCCGCCGGACCTTTCGTGCTCGACGGGCCGGAGGGGCGGCACGCCTCGGTGGTCCGGCGGATGCGGATCGGTGAAGCGATGGTCCTCACGTCCGGCGATGGACGGCTGGCGGTGGCCACGGTGACCGCGGTCGCCAAGGGAAGCGTGCAGGTGCTCGTCGGGCCGGTCACCCTCGTCGCGCCACCGCCCGTCATCGTGACGCTGGTGCAGGCCCTGCCCAAGGGCGAACGCAGCGAGTTGGCCGTGGATCTGGCCACCGAGGCCGGTGTCGACGCGCTCGTCCCCTGGGCGGCGTCCCGGTGCGTGGCTCGGTGGACCCCCGCCGAGAAGGCGGCCAAGGGGGTGCAGCGCTGGCAGACCATCGCACGGGAAGCGGCCAAGCAGTCCCGTCGGGCCGTCGTTCCGGCCGTCGCGTCGATGGCGAGCACCGCCGACGTCGCCGGGCTGATCGCCGAGTCCGCAGGTGCGCTCGTGCTCCACGAGGCCGGATCCGTCCTGATCACCGACGCGGTGCTGCCGTCGGCCGGCAATCTGCTGCTCGTCGTCGGGCCGGAGGGTGGCATCTCGCCGCAGGAAATCGACACCTTCCGGGCTGCCGGGGCCCAGGTGGTGCGGCTGGGGCCGGAAGTCCTGCGAACATCAACCGCAGCGGCGGTCGCGCTGGGCGCGCTCGGCGTGTTGAGTCACAGATGGGTCTGACCCACCGATGGGCCATGGCAAGCCAAGTTGGGTGACGGAGCGACAGGTGCGGGGGATCGGTAGATGACAGTCGTGCAGGAGTACCGCTACGGCTCGCACCCCAGCCAGTTCGTTCGGATGCACCTGCCCTCGGGCGACCAGTTACCGGTGGTCGTCGTCGTGCACGGTGGTTTCTGGCGGTCCAGGTACGACGTCTCCCTCGCCGAACCACTGGCGGCCGACCTGGCCAAGTACGGTGTCGCCGCGGCTGCGGTGGAGTACCGCCGGGTCGGTGACGGTGGCGGGTGGCCGACCACGATGGCCGATGTGGCCAGGGCCGTCGATCACCTGGCGACCGCGGGGCAGTACGTCGCCGAAGGTCGGCTGCGGCTGGATCGTGTTGCGGCCGTTGGCCATTCGGCCGGCGGCCAGTTGGCCACCTGGCTCACCCACCGGGCCAGCCTGCGTTCGGGCACCGCGGGCTCGATCACCCCGTCCTCGAACTACGTGCCGATCATCGGGGCGGTCTCGCAGGCCGGGGTGCTCGACCTGGTCGGCGCGTCGAACGAGCGTCTCGGCAACGGCGCAGCGGACGACCTGATGCAGGGGGCGGCCCGCTCCGTCCCGCAGCGCTACCACCACTCATCGCCGCTGGCGCATGTCGGGGACGGCGCTCGGGTGGTGTGCGTGCACGGCGATTCCGACGAGGACGTCCCGCTGTCGCAGTCGCAGCGTTACGTCGACGCAGCCGTACGGGCCGGCGACCCGGCGCGGCTGGTCATCCTCCCCGGGGTCGGGCACATGGAACTGGTCGACGTCGGCAACGACGCCTGGGCGGTCTGCCGGGACTCGCTCCTGCAGATGGTGTGAGCGCTACGCGGTACTTTCAGCTCATGGCCGAATGCTTGTTCTGCATGATCGTCGCCGGCAAGATCCCGGCGACCCTGGTCCACACCGACGATGAGGTGGTGGCCTTCCGCGACATCAATCCGCAGGCGCCGGTGCATGTGCTCGTCGTCCCCCGGGCGCACTATGCGAATGTCGGCGAGGTCGCAGCCGCCGATCCGGCGCTGGTGGGAGCCCTGGTGAGCGCCGCGAAGTCGATCGCGGCCGCCGAGGGACACGAGGGATCTGGCTATCGGCTGATCTTCAACACCGGGGCCGACGCCGGCCAGACCGTCTTCCACGCCCACCTGCACCTGCTCGCCGGAACCGGACTACGCATGACCATGGCGTGACCGGGTACTTGCCGGAGGTGCCGGTCGGGCCTTCGGCTGGATCGTCGCCATCTCAGTGGCGTCGTCGGCGATAGAATCTCTACAGTAGGTCGAATCCTCCGCTCCACCCCCGCACCATCGACGAGAGAACGAAGGCAGGCAGCGCTACCAGTGCCGGAATCCCCCATGGCCGCGCAGGCGAACCCCGACCCGAGTGCTGGGAGGTCCCAGACGCCGCGCGGAATCGCCCCGGCGCAGGGCAAGGCCGAGTTCACCCTGGTGGTCGCGGACGAGAGAGCAATGGTCGGTCTGCTGGGTTCACGCGACCTGCTGCTACGGATGCTCGAGGAGCACCTGGCCGCCGACATCCACGTGCGCGGCAACCGGATCACCCTCCGCGGACCGGACGCCGACGTCGCCTTCGCCGAGCGCGTCATCCGAGAACTCCTGACGCTGCAGGAGTCCGGCTCCGTCATCACGCCCGATGCAGTGCGGCGCACCATCGGGATGCTGACCAATGCCGAGTCCTCCGACACCGATTCCGAATCGCCGTCCCAGGTGTTGGGACTCAACATCATCTCCCGTCGCGGTCGCGTCATCCGCCCGAAGACGCTGAACCAGAAACGCTACGTCGACGCGATCGACCACAACACCATCACCTTCGGCATCGGCCCGGCCGGCACCGGCAAGACCTACCTGGCGATGGCCAAGGCGATCCAGTCGCTGCAGGCCAAGCAGGTCAGCCGGATCATCCTGACGCGCCCCGCGGTCGAGGCCGGCGAGCGGCTCGGCTACCTGCCCGGCACGCTCTCGGACAAGATCGACCCGTACCTGCGGCCGCTGTACGACGCGCTGCACGACATGCTCGACCCGGAGTCGATCCCGCGTCTGATGGCGGCCGGGACGATCGAGGTCGCGCCGCTCGCCTACATGCGCGGCCGGACCCTCAACGAGGCGTACATCATTCTCGACGAGGCCCAGAACACCACGGCCGAGCAGATGAAGATGTTCCTGACGAGGCTCGGTTTCGGCTCGAAGATGGTGATCACGGGTGACGTCACCCAGATCGACCTGCCCGGCGGGCAGCCGTCAGGTCTGCGGGTGGTCAGAGACATCCTGGCGGGCGTCGAGGACGTCTCGTTCTCGCTCCTGACGTCCGAGGACGTGGTCCGGCACCGGCTGGTCGGTGACATCGTCGACGCCTACGCCCGCTGGGACGAGGTCAACGCCGACGCGGCACCCGACCACCAGGATCGCCGGCTCGGCCACAACAACACCCGCCGCGGCAGCGGCAGATGACCTGCTTCTCGGACAGCGGGAATGCATCGTGAGCATTGAAATCGCGAACGAGTCCGGGGTTGGTGTCGATGAGCTGTCGTTGGTGTCGGTGTCCCGGTTCGCGCTCGCGAAGATGGGGATCAACTCGCTCGCCGAGTTGTCGATCCTGCTGATGGACGTCGACGCGATGACCGAACTCCACATCAAGTGGATGGACGAGCCCGGGCCAACCGACGTCATGAGCTTCCCGATGGACGAGTTGGAGACCGCCCGCCGTCCGGACGAGGCCGGTCCCGGCCCGGCTCTGCTGGGCGACGTGGTGCTCTGCCCGGCGGTGGCTCTCGAGCAGGCCGGCCAGGCCGGCCACTCGCTCGACGACGAACTGCACCTGCTCACCGTCCACGGCATCCTGCATCTGCTCGGTTACGACCACGTCGAACCGGGTGACGAACGGAAGATGTTCAAGCTGCAGAACGAATTGCTCGACGACTGGCGCGAGGAACGCGAGCGCGAGGCCTACCGCGCCCGGCTGGCCGCCGTCGACGCCGCCGTGCTGGACGTGGTGGCAGAGGATCCGGCCGAGCCCGGCGAGGCGGCCGACAGGGCCGCCGGGGACCAACCCGCCGACGACGTTCCAGCCGGTCGGGAGTGATCTAGGCCGGTGGACGCTCTGGACGTAGTCCTGCTGATCCTGGCCGCAGCCCTGATTCCGATCGCCGGGCTGTTCGCTGCCGCTGACGCGGCCATCACCATGGTCTCCCCGGCACGGGTCGACGAGATGCAGCGCGAAGGCAGGCGCGGCGCTTCCTCGCTCTTCGCGATCGTCGCCGACAAGCCCCGCTACACGAATCTGCTCCTGCTCCTGCGGGTGAGTGCCGAGCTCACCGCGACGGTGATCGTCTCGGCCGTTGCCCTCAGCACCTGGGGTTTCCAGCTCTGGGTCGGCATCGTCGTCGTGCTGGTCATGCTGCTGCTCTCGTACGTGGCCGTAGGCGTCGGCCCGCGCACCCTTGGCCGGCAGCATCCCTATGCCGTCGGCCTCGTCGCCGCCGGTGCCACACGCGCCATCGGGCGGGTGCTGTCGCCCATCGCCTCGCTGCTGATCCTGATCGGCAACGCACTCACGCCCGGCCGCGGTTTCCGCGAGGGGCCGTTCTCCTCGGACATCGAGCTGCGGGAGCTGGTCAACATCGCCGGCGACCGCGGCGTGGTGGAGGAAGCCGAACGGGAGATGCTGCAGAGCGTCTTCGAACTCGGCGAGACCATCGTCCGCGAGGTGATGGTGCCCCGGACCGAGGTCGTCTGGATCGAGGAGACGAAGTCTCTGCGGCAGGCGATGCACCTGGCCACTGCGTCCGGCTTCTCCCGCATCCCGGTGATCGGCGAGGATGTCGACGACGTCCTCGGCATCATCTACATCAAGGATCTGATCGCCAGGACCCTCGCCATGGGGGCCGGCGAACGCGGTCCGATGCTCGGCGAGGTGATGCGCGCGCCCGTTTTCGTGCCGGAGAGCAAGAACGTCGACGCGCTGCTGCGCGACATGCAGAAGGACCGAACCCATTTCGCGATCGTCGTCGACGAGTACGGCGGGACAGCCGGCATCGTCACGATCGAGGACATCATCGAGGAGATCGTCGGTGAGATCACCGACGAGTACGACGTGGAGTCGCCTGACCCGATCGAGCGGCTGGACAACGAGGTGGTCCGGGTCTCGGCGAAGCTTCCCGTCGAGGATCTCGGTGACGTGTTCGACGTCGACCTGCCCTCGGAGGACGTGGAGACCGTCGGTGGTCTGCTGGCCCAGCTGCTGGGTCGGGTCGCACTGCCCGGCGCTCACGCAGTGGTCAGCGGACTCCTGCTCACCGGTGAGGCGGGCGTGGATCGTCGGGGTCGGCCGCGGGTGCAGACTCTTCTGGTGCGCCGGCTGACCGAGGACGAGGCGACCGAACGCGAGGTACAGGACTCCGCCGAGGACGAGCCGGAACTGGACTTCGAGGACGGTCGGTCCGAGCCCGAACCCGTGCGGCCACCGGAGAACAGCAGGGCCGAGAAGAAGCAGAAGGTCGAGAAATGAGTGCCGCCGACACTGATGGGACAGCCGCCCCACCGCTTCTACCGGCCGGGGCGGCGCTGCCCGCCGAGGACGCCAAGCTGGTGACCATGGCCAGGGGCGCGATGGGGCGGGCCGGCACCACTTCGGGGGCGGCCGTCCGCGACGACGACGGACGCACCTACGCGGCGGCCACCGTCACCCTGCCGTCCCTTCGGCTGACCGCCCTGCAGGCCGCGGTGGCGATCGCGGTCGCCTCCGGTGCCGGTGAGCTGGAAGCAGCCGTGATCGTCGGCGCCCCCGAACTGGACGCCGACTCGCTGGCCGCCTCCCGTGACATGAGCACCGGCGTGGTCCTGCTAGCCGACGCCAGTGGTGTTGTGCTGCAACGGATCACCCCGTGAGTCCGGCCAAGGGCGCGTCGAAGCCGGACCAGGGGCCCGGGGCACACCGCTCCGGGTTCGCCTGTTTCGTCGGGCGCCCCAACGCGGGCAAGTCGACACTGCTCAACGCGATCGTGGGTAGCAAGATCGCAATCACCTCCGACAAGCCGCAGACCACCCGGCGTGCGGTCCGCGGCATCGTGACCAGGCCGGACTCCCAGCTGGTCATCGTCGACACGCCCGGCATGCACAAACCGCGCACCCTCCTCGGTGAGCGCCTCGGGGATCTGGTGCGCAGCGTCTGGAGCGACGTCGACGTGGTCGGGTTCTGCGTGCCGGCGGACGAGAAGGTCGGCCCCGGTGATCGCCGGATCGCAGCCGAGCTGTCCGAGCAGGCCCCGAAGACGCCCGTCATCGGCATCATCACCAAGACCGACAAGGCCACACCCCAGCAGGTGGCCGAACAGTTGCTGGCGCTGTCGAAGGTCCGCGAGTTCGCCGAGGTCGTCCCGGTCTCGGCGGTGGCCGACGAGCAGGTCGGTCTGTTGACCGAGCTGCTGATCTCCCGCCTACCCGTGAGCCCGCGGTTGTACCCCGACGCGGAGCTCACCGACGAGCCGATGGAGACCCGCATCGCGGAGTTGGTCCGGGAGGCCTCGCTCGACGGGGTCCGGGAGGAGCTTCCGCACTCCCTGGCTGCGCTCGTCACCGAGATGGGCCGGCGCGAAGGCCGCACCGACATGACCGACATCTATGTCACGATCTTCGTCGAACGTGATTCGCAGAAGGCGATCGTGCTGGGGCACCAGGGTTCTCGGCTGTCCTCCGTCGGTCGCCGGGCCCGCCTGCAGATCGAGGAACTGCTCGGTACCCGGGTGTACCTCAACCTGCACGTGACCGTCGCCAAGGACTGGCAGCGCGACCCCCGCCAGCTCCGCAAGCTCGGCTTCGACCTCTAGCTGCGCAATCCTCCCCACCCCACCCGGCAGCTGGGGGGTCTTCGTGCCGCAGCAGGTCGAGCGCCGGAAGCGCATGAGCGAGGCTTGGCCTACCTCTGTTCAGATATGCTCGTTACTGCTATGTTGCGAGCAGTCGCGAACATGCCTCGAACAGCAGTGAGCCATGACGGGTGAACAGGAGTGAGCCATGACGGGTGAACAGGTGCGGTCCGAGATGGCCGAGCAGCCGGCGGTGCTGGCCAGGATCGTGGAGCGGCGGTCGGCGTTGCACGAACTGGTCCGCAGCCACCTTCCGGATCGGCTGCGCGGCATCTCGCTGATTGCGCGCGGGTCCAGCGACAACGTGGCCGTGCATGCGCGGTACCTGCTGGAGTTGGCCACCGGTCTCCCCGTGAGCCTGATCGCCCCCAGCATCCTGACCCGCTACCACCACCACCCCGACTCGAAGGACTGCCTGATCGTCGCGCTGTCCCAGTCCGGCAAGACCCCCGAGATCGTCGATGTGGCAGAGCAACTCGCTGCCGGCGGCGGCATGGTGGTCGCCGTGACGAACGACGACGACTCGCCGCTGGCCCGCGCGGCCGCGGTGACGCTGGCCGTCGGGACCTCTCGCGAGCTGGCCGTGCCCGCCACCAAGACGGTGACCGGGCAGCTCGCGTTGGTGACACTGCTGGCCGAGGCCGTTGGCGACGGGATCGGCGAGTACACCGGCGGTGACGCGGCCTGGGCCGCGCTCGCCGACGCAGCCGCCGTGACCCTGGCCGACACCGACAACCTTGCCGCGGCGGTGGAGATCCTGCGCCCCCGCCTCTCGGCCATCCACCTGGCCCGCGGGCTGACGTACGCCGCGGCGCTCGAGGGTGCGCTCAAGTCCAAGGAGACCAGCCGCCGGGTGCACGAGGGGTACTCCAGCGCCGACTTCCTGCACGGCCCGTTGACGGTCGCGTCCGAGCACGTAGCCGTCGTCGCCTACGGCGCGGCCGGTCCGGTCCTCGACGATGTGGCGCAGACGGCAAGGGCGGCAGCCGATCTCGGATCACCCGTGATCGGCGTGGGCGCCGAGGCGGTCTGGGCGAAGGTCGACGGAGCGGTCGGGCTGCCGGTCCCGCAGACGGTGGGGGAGGCCCTCGCGGTCATCCCGCTCGTCATCCGGGGTCAACAGCTTGCGATCGAGACGACGGTGGCGCTCGGCCTCGACCCCGATCGTCCGACCGGACTGAACAAGGTCACCGCCACCCACTGATGGCGAGCTTCGGATGTCGACCGACTCCGGCGGGCTCGAGCACGGGGCAACGAGGCCGGCCGGTCCGGACGCCCGGCCACGGTTTAGGTTGTTGCCCATGACTGAAACGATCTCGACCGAGGTGGGAGCCGAACGTTCGGCGGTGCTGCGGGGAGCCGACGGCTGGCTGGACACGCTGCAGGACTGGGTGCGGATCCCGTCCGTGAGTGCCGATCCCGAGCACCGCACAGATGTTGCAGCGAGCGCTCATTTCTTCGCCGACCAGTTGCGTGCCAGGGGCTTTCCCGAGGTCGAGGTGCTGGAGGACGGACCCTACCTGCCGGCGGTGCTCGCCCATTGGCCGTCCGGGGATCCCGATGCCGTCCGGGTGGTCGTGTACGGACATCACGATGTCCAGCCGGCCGATGGCGAGCATCGGTGGACCCACCCGCCATTCGAGCCGCAGATCATCGACGGGGTGCTGCACGGCCGCGGCGCGAGCGACGACAAGGGCAACATCGCCATGCACCTGCTGGGCCTCGATGCGCACCTGGCGGCCACCGGCCGGACTGCGCCGGCCGTCGACCTGACCATGCTGGTGGAGGGCGAGGAGGAGTCCGGCTCGCCGCACATCATGGAACTGCTCGAGCGATACCGTGGCCGACTGGCCGCCGACCTCGTCGTGGTGTCCGACACCGGGATCTTCGGGCCACGGACGCCGTCGGTGTGCATCGGCATGCGTGGCCTCGTGGCCGGCGAGATCCACGTGCACGGGCCGGACATCGATCTGCACTCCGGGTCCTTCGGCGGCTCGGTGCCCAATCCGATCGCCGAACTCAGCCGCATCCTGGCGGCCCTGCACGACGACAACCGGCGCATCGCCGTGCCCGGCTTCTACGACGGGGTCATCGACCCGACCGAGACCGAGCGGGCTGCGACCGCTGCGCTGCCTTTCGACGAGCAGGAGTGGATCACCGGTCCCGCGGCCTCCAGGGTCGCCGCCGGCGAGGCCGGATGGAGCACCTTGGAACGTGTCGGCGCCCGCCCGACCGCCGAGATCAACGGCATCTGGGGTGGCTACACCGGGCCTGGCAACAAGACGATCGTCCCGACGGACGCCTACGCCAAGCTCACCTTCCGGTTGGTCGGGCGGCAGGATCCGGCGACCATCATGAGGCAGGTGACCGACTACGTGCAGTCCATCGCCCGTCCCGGCGTCACGGTCGAGATCCGTTGGGAGGGAGGCGGTGTGGCTCCGCTCTACGTCGACACCACGCACCCGGCGACCACCGCGACCCGCAAGGCCCTCGGTCTGGCGTTCGACGTCCCGGCCGATGACGTGCTGATGACGAGGGAAGGCGGCTCCGGCCCGGAGGCCGAACTTGCCGACGTCATCGGCGCTCCACTGGTCTTCCTCGGGGTGATGACCGACGCCGACCAGATCCACGCGCCGAACGAGTCTGCCCCGGTGTCGTTGCTGCTCAAGGGATGCGAGGCGGTGGCCCACCTGTGGCGCGAGCTGGCCGACCTCGGGCGCGCCGGCCTGCGCCAGTAGGCGGCCCGCGGCGCGCCCGGAGGATCTCACGCACACCGGCTGCTGCGATTTCTGTGTGCGCCCGCGATTTTCTGTGCGCGCCCGCGATTTTCTGTGTGACTGTGCCATGATCCGCGGATGGGCAGACATGGTGCCGGTCAGAGCACCACCAGGCGGGTCCGGGTATCGATTCCGTTGGTGTCCATCACCGTCCTGGTGCTCGCGGCCATCGGCTTCGGCATCTGGCTCTGGTCGGTCCGCTCCGTGACCGATCCGATCGACGCCGATCCCGTCGACGCCTATGCCGTGGTGGTGTCCTCGCCCAGCTGCACGTCCGGTTCAGGTTCCACCATCATCGATCTCAGCCTGACGCCCGCCGTGCGCAGCTCGCTCAGCGCCTGCGGCCGACGGGTCGGGGAGCGGATGGCCGTGCAGTACCTGTCCGGCGACACCGACCAGGTCCGGCTGGCGGGCACCACCATCGCGCGGAACAACTCCCTCGGCCGGTGGCTGCCGATCGCGATCCTGGCGGCCGGTCTGCTGGCCGTGGTGGCCACCATCGCCCTGATGATCGACCGCCGGAAGTCACGCCATGCCGGCGCGGCCACGCGGGTGACGGTCGCCCAGCTGCGCGCAGGCGCAGGCGCGGCGACCCCTACCCCGACCGCCTCGGTCTCGCCGACCGCCTCGGTCTCGCCGCCGGTCCCGACTGCTCAATCGGCCACCGCTCCGCCGCCCACCGATTCGCCGCCCACCGCTCCGCCGTCGCCATCGGAGCCGGTCGAAGAGCCGGACCGGGACATCCCCGCGGTAGCCGACGCCGAGGAAGAACAGCCGGACGTGACGACCCGCATCGCCATGCCCGGCATGACGTCCCACCCGTTCCGGCGGGACGAGATCAGCACGGACGAGGATCTGTTCACCCACCGCGGGCCAGAGGGACCGGCCCGGTAGCGAACCGGTAGCGAACCGGTATCTCCCGACCCGGCATGGTGCCGAGCAACAACGTCACGGCGTGTTCGCCGCAGCCAGACAGGGCGCGAGCAGGGGGGACACAGCATGCGCGCTTCGCGTGGCTAGGGTGGGAGCGTGAGTCCAACTGCGAGAACGCCCGTCAAGAAGAAGCCCGGGACCAAGTCCGGGAGCAAGTCTGCGATCAAGGCGCCCACGAAGAGGATCCCGGCGGTCAGGGCCTCCTCGGCGGGCATGCGGGCCCCTCGGCCGCGCGTTCCCGGAGCGGACTACCCGATCAGCCGCTTCACCCTGGCGAACGGCCTCCGCGTCGTTCTCGCACCGGACAACAGCAGTGGTGTCGTCGGGGTGGCGGTCCACTACGACGTCGGGTTCCGTTCGGAGCCGGAGGGCCGCACCGGGTTTGCCCACCTGTTCGAGCACCTGATGTTCCAGGGCAGCGAGTCCCTGCCGAAACTCGAACACTTCCGGCTGGTGCAGTCCTCGGGTGGCATCTTCAACGGTTCGACGCACACCGACTACACGGATTACTTCGAGGTGCTGCCCGCCGCCGCGCTCGAACGCGGCCTCTTCCTGGAGGCCGACCGCATGCGCGCGCCGCGGATCACCGCGGAGAACCTGGCCAACCAGGTGGACGTGGTGAGCGAGGAGATCCGGTTGAACGTGCTGAACCGGCCCTATGGCGGCTTTCCCTGGATCGACCTGCCGCCCGTCATGTTCGACAGTTTTGCCAACGCGCACAACGGTTATGGCGACTTCGTCGACCTCAATGCCGCGACCGTGCCCGACTGCGCGGACTTCTTCGAGCGGTACTACACACCGGCCAACGCGGTCCTGACGGTGTGCGGCGACTTCGACGAGGCGAAGGCGGTCGACCTGGTCCATCGCCACTTCGAGGACGTGCCCTACCGCCCGGCCCCGGTCCGGCCGTCGTTCTCGGAGCCGTGGCCGACCACGGTCCGCCGACTCGAGAAGCCTGATGCCCTCGCTCCGGCCCCGGCCTTCGCAGTGGGTTGGCGGATGCCCGATCCGGTGGCCGATCTGCCGGGCTACCTGGCCCACGTGCTGCTCGGTCAGGTGCTCTCCGACGGAGAATCCTCGAGGCTCCAGTCGGCCGTCGTCGCCGAAGCGGCACTGGCCACCGAGATCTGGGCCGGTCCCGGCCTGATGGGTGGGCCGCTGGACGCGCGCGACCCGGACGTGTTCGTCCTCGGCGCGCTGCACGCGATCGACGTCCCGGCCGATCGTGTCATCGAGGCCGCGGGCGAGCAGGTCGCCGCGCTCGCCGCAGATGGGCCGTCCGAGCAGGAGCGGGCACGGGCCATCGCTCGGTTCACCTCCGGTCTCTACCGGGAGAACGACAGCATCAGCGCCCGGACCCGTTCGATCGGCTCCCTGGAACTCCTGCACGGCCGGGCCGAGTTGCTCGGCGAGATCCCGCAGTTGCTGGAGCAGATCGACGGCCACCAGATCGCCGCCGCCGCGAAGACCTTGGATCCGACCCGCTGCGCGATCCTGACGGTTGTGCCGGGAGCAATTCAGTGATGACCACGAAGAAGAGTGTGACCAAGAAGGCGCCCGCCAAGAAGGCGCCCGCCAAGAAGGCGCCCGCCAAGAAGGCGCCCGCCAAGAAGGCGCCCGCCAAGAAGGCGCCCGCCAAGAAGGCGCCGGCCAAGAAGGGATCGACCAACAAGGCATCGGCCGGCACTGCCGTCGCTCCCCGCACGGCCGAGCAGATCGCCGTCACCGCAATCGGTCCGCGTCCGGTTCCGGCCCTGACGGAAGCCAGGACCGCTGCCCATCCGGATCTCCTGACCAGAACGATCGACAACGGTCTGCGGGTCATCGCGGTGCGCAAGCCGGGCACCCCGCTGGTCGAGGTCAGGCTGCGGGTGCCGTTCGGCGGGACGACCGCCGCCCACACCGCCCGTGCCGAACTGCTGGCCGCAACCCTGCTGCTGGGCACCGGATCTCGGACCAGGGAGCAGGTCGACGGCGAACTGGCCATGGTCGGCGGCCACCTGGACGCCTCGGTAGATCCCCAGCGCCTCGGGGTGACCGGATCGGTGCTGTCCACCGGACTCCCCGTCCTGCTGGAGATCCTCGCCGCCTCGCTGGTGGAGCCTGCGTTCCGCCGCCGCGACGTGGTGGGGGAGCGCGACCGGTTGGTCGAGCAACTGGCCATCGCGGCCAGCCAGCCGTCCGTGGTGGCGCGACATCACCTGCAGACCCGCCGCTTCGGCACCCATCCGGTGACCAGGGAGATGCCGGAGGCGGCCGATGTCGCGGTGGTGGGTGCCGCCGCGTTGCGGACCCTGCAGCGGAAGTCGTTGGTACCGAGCGGCTCGACCCTGATCCTGGTCGGCGACCTGGACCCGGAGCAGACCGTGCAGCTGGTCGAGAAGGCCATGGCTGCCTGGACTTCCACCGAGGTTGTCCGGGTGCTGGAGAGTCCGCCGTCCGTGGTCGGCGGTCCGGTCGAAGTCTTCCACCGGGACGGCGCAGTGCAGTCCCAGGTGCGGCTGTCGGCGGCAGCCCTCGACCGGACGGATCCGGACTACGCCGCCGGGCAACTGGCGAATCTCGTGTACGGCGGTTACTTTTCGTCCCGACTGGTCGAGAACATCCGCGAGGACAAGGGCTACACCTACAGCGCACACTCCAACTTCGAGTTCTGGCCGGGCAAGGCGGCGGTGACGGTCAGCTTCGACACGACGACCGGCTCCACCGCTCCCGCGCTGCTCGAGGCCCGGTACGAGTTGGGCCGGCTGGCATTGACCGCCCCGGAACCCGCCGAGGTGGAATCTGCCCGGAACTACGCCCTCGGCACGCTGGCCACCTCCCTTGCGACCCAGGCCGGTTACGCCTCGACCCTCTCCTCGCTCGCCGGTCTCGGGTTGGACGTGGACTGGGTCAGGGAGCATCCGGCCCGGCTGTCCGCGGTCACCGTCGACGACGTGGCCCGGGTGGCGTCGACTCTCCTTGCGCCCTCGGCGTTCACGGGGGTGGTGGTCGGCGATCTCGAAGCCATCGGGTCGTCCCTGACGGCGATCGGCGGGGTGCAGCTGTGAGCTTGGAGCAGAAATCCGGAACGATGCTCTCCAGCGGCTTCCCCATCGAGATGCCCGTGCTGTCCCGGGCGGCGGCCGACCGCTCGGAGGATCTGCGGGATCCGGTCCGGACGGCCGCGGCCTGGCCGACCGCCCGGGTGTTGACGGTGGACGAGGCCGGCCGGGTCCCGATCGACTCGACCGACACCGGGGTGTCCCTGTCCCACCACCCGGCCACCGATCTGGGTGCCGCACCGCCGCCGGAGGCCGTCCTGCTCGGCACCGTCGCACCGGTCGGCAGCGAAGGTCCGATCGACTACTGGGCGATCCCCGGTGAAGTCGCCGTCGGCGGAGAACTGTGGTCGTTCGGCACCTCACCGGACCCGTCGACCCTGCGCGAGGTCGGCGGCCTGCTGTCGGACACCGACGCCGGACTGATGACGGCGGCCGTCGCGGTGCTGAACTGGCACCGCAACGGCAGGTTCTGCCCCCGCTGCGGGGAGCCGAGCGCCCCCCGATCGGCCGGGTGGTCGCGCCTGTGCCCCAACGGGCACGAGGAGTTCCCGCGGACCGATCCGGCGGTCATCGTGCTGGTCCACGACGGCGCCGACAAGATGGTGCTGGCCCGCCAGCCGAGCTGGCCTTCGGGCCGGGTGTCCGTGCTCGCCGGGTTCACCGAGGCCGGGGAGGCCCTCGAGGGCACGGTGACGAGAGAGATCGCCGAGGAGGTCGGCCTGCACGTCACCGACATTGGTTACCTCGGATCGCAGCCCTGGCCGTTCCCGCGGTCGCTGATGGTCGGATTCGCCGCGAGGGCCGAGCCCGGATCCCTGCTGTTCCCGCGTGACGGCGAGATCGAGGCCGCACAGTGGGTCGATCGTGCTGCCGTCCGCCGGATGCTGGCCAACGGAGGCGAGTCGGACGGACTCATCCTGCCGCCCGGCATCTCCATCGCCCGCCGGATGGTCGAGGGCTGGGCCGCGCTCGACTGACGGCTGCACGAGAATCCCGGCAGCCGCACGAAAATCTTGGCAGCTGCACGAAAATCCGGCAGGTGGACGGCCAGCCGATTTCCGGCTGTCGTACACCCGTGCGAACATGAGGACATGGTGGATCTGCTGGCGGGGCTGGACGACGGTCAGCGGGCTGCCGTCCTCGCGCCCAGCGGTCCGGTCTGCGTCCTTGCGGGTGCCGGCACCGGCAAGACCAGGACCATCACCCACCGGATCGCACACCTGGTGGAGAACGGATCGCACCCGGTCAGCGAGATCCTCGCCGTCACCTTCACCACCAGGGCCGCGGGCGAGATGCGGCTGCGGCTGCGGAGTCTCGGGGTCCCCGGCGTCCAGGCCCGGACCTTCCACTCGGCCGCCCTCAAGCAGCTCAAGTACTTCTGGCCGAAGGCGGTCGGTGGCGGCCTCTGGCCGGTGCTGGAGCACAAGCTCCGGCTGGTGGCGCTCGCAGCGAAGAAGGCCGGGGCCGGTACCGATGCCGCCACCCTGCGGGATCTGGCCAGCGAGATCGAGTGGGCCAAGGCCTCGCTCATCCGTCCGGCGGACTACCTGGCCGCGGTGGCGAAGCACCAGCGCGACACTCCGGTCGCGGCGGCCACCGTCGTCAAGGTCTACTCCGGTTACGAGAAGGCGAAGAACGAGGCCGAACAGCTGGACTTCGACGACCTGCTGCTGCACACGGCAGCCATCCTCGAGGACGACGAGGACGTCGCCCGCGAGTTCAGGGCCAGGTACCGCTGCTTCGTCGTCGACGAGTACCAGGACGTCACGCCACTCCAGCAGAAGGTGCTCGACGCCTGGCTGGGCGGCCGCGACCAGCTGACCGTCGTCGGCGACGCCAACCAGACCATCTACTCCTTCGCCGGTGCCTCGCCCGCCAACCTGCTGGACTTCGACCGGCGCTATCCGCACGCCACGGTGGTGCGTCTGGAGCGTGACTACCGCTCGACGCCGCAGGTCGTCACCCTGGCCAACCGGATCATCGCCGGCGCCCAGGGAAAGGCTGCGCGGCTACGGCTCAAGCTGGTGGCCGTCCTTCCCGACGGTCCGCCTGCGTCGTTCGACGAGCACCCGGACGAGCCGACCGAGGCCAGATCCGTCGCGCAGAAGGCCGCTGCGCTGATCGCCGGCGGGATGCCGCCGTCCGGGATCGCCGTCCTGTACCGGATCAACGCCCAGTCCGAGGTCTACGAGAAGGCGCTGTCCGACGCATCGGTGCCCTATCTGATCCGCGGCGGTGAGCGATTCTTCGCCCGCCCGGAGGTCCGGCAGGCCATCATCGCCCTGCGGCAGGGCGCCGCCCAGGACGTGGACGTCCCCCTCGTACCGGCGGTCCGGCAATTGCTCGGAGCCGTCGGGCTGACGGACGAACCACCGCCCGCCGGCGCGCTGCGCGACCGGTGGGACTCCTTGCTGGCGTTGGTCGGTGTCGCCGAGGAACTGGCCGACCAGCAGTCCGACGCCGGTCTGACGGCGCTCGTCGCCGAGTTGGACCAGCGGGCCGAGGCGCAGCACGCCCCGACCGTCGAAGGGGTCACGCTGGCCTCCTTGCACGCGGCGAAGGGCCTGGAGTGGGACGCAGTGTTCCTGGTCGGCCTGACGGACGGGACCCTGCCCATCCAGCACGCCGAGACGCCGGAGGAGATCGAGGAGGAACGGCGCCTGTTCTACGTCGGTGTCACCAGGGCCCGGACGCGGTTGTCGATCTCCTGGGCGCTGTCCCGTACCGAGGGCGGCCGCCGCGGACGCAAGCGCAGTCGCTTCCTGACGGGTCTGGCACCCGAGGTGTCACCGGTCGGTCGTGCAAGAGCCGCCGGTCGCTGCCGGCTCTGCGGCGGGCCGCTCAGCTCGCCCGCGGAACTCAAGATCGGCCGTTGCGAGAACTGCCCGTCCACCGCCGACCCGGATCTGGTCGAGGCGCTGCGGAACTGGCGGAAGGAGACCTCCAGCACTGCGTCGGTGCCTGCCTACGTGGTGTTCTCCGACGCCACCCTGCTCGCCATCGCCGAGCGCCGGCCGGTGGATGACGCTGCGCTGCTGGCGATCCCGGGGATCGGCCGCACCAAACTGGATGCCTGCGGCGCCGACGTGATCGGTATCGTCGCCGCCACCCGCTGACCGGACGCCGCTCCGAACGGCCTGCCCCAGGCCATATTCCGGCGCCGGAAAAGAATTCCGAAACTTCTTCTTTATTCGGTTGCGCCCCCGGTGTAGGGGCGCATATGGTCGGTCTCGTTCCAACCGAACAGTCCCCGCCGGGGGAACGACGACCAGAGGAGGTGCCGGACCGTGAACAAAAATCTGAAGAGCCAGTTCGGCACGACCGGTCTCGTTATCGCCGGAGTCCGCGTGCGCGTCTACGAAGGTCCCGCGTCCTTGCGGCATCTGATGTCGACGCCGCAGGCCGACGTTCCGGCACCGGCCGGGGATGAGCAGCTGAGGTAGAACCCAGCTCGACGCTCGCCTCCGGCCGCGGCTTCCTTCCCTTCAACAGGGCGGGACCCGCGGCCGTGGTGTATCCCCGGACGACAGCCACCCACAGAACTTGTGCGGGGCCATCCGGCCTCGAACACCACGACTGCCCCACCGGGGCAACAACACTCACACTTTCGGAGGTGAGAACTTTGATCAGCCTACTTCTCGGCCAGGAACCGGATGCGCTCGTCGATCCGATTCTCGGTGACGATCTGCCCTGCCACCAGGGGGATCCGGACCTGTTCTTCGCAGAACGACCGGACGACCTGGAAAAGGCAAAGGTCCTCTGCGCCGACTGCCCGGCACGGGCTGCCTGTCTTGCCGCCGCACTGACCAGGGCCGAGCCCTGGGGTGTGTGGGGTGGCGAGATCTTCGATCAGGGCGTGGTCATCGCCCGCAAGCGTCCCCGGGGTCGTCCCCGCAAGGTCGCGGCATGAACACGACCGGCAGCATCAGTGGGGATGTCGTCCTCAGAAGTCGAGATTTCCTGTCCTGCAACACTTCCGTCCGCCCCAAGGCGGCGGTTCCTCTTCGTAAGGTGAACAAGATGAGTCTCATGCTGGAAGATCTGGCCCGTGACCGAATGCGCAGCATGCGGCGGGACGCCGAGCTCAGCCGAGTGGCACACCGTCAGCGTCTGCAGAGTCGCCGGCAGCGCTCCAACGCCAAGAACGCCTGACGGCGGGCGAGCTCTCGCGGTGACGAGAACGCCTCGCCGAGGTGCGCCGGAGCACAGGAAAAGTAAACGATGCCGCGCCGGAACCGATCCCGCCCACCAGGGCGGGAGAGGTCCCGGTGCGGTATCCGCGCGTTCGCGTCGGGCCGCGTAGCGTAGCTCGGCATGGTGGACGATCCAGCCGACGAATGGTTCAGCTGTGCGGTCTGCGGGGCGTCGGCGCCCGGTCCACCGATCACCTGGATGTTCGACAACGACCGTCGGCGCGGGGGTCTCTGGTACTGCGAGCGGTGCGCTCGCGACAACGTGCGGGCGGTGGAGGCCAAGCTCGATCAGGACTGGTGGTGACCGGGATTAGGACGGGTGGGGAGGCGGGATTAGATGCCAGTGCCGTCCGCCAGGTCGGCGTCGGAGAAGCCGGGCTGCCACCTCGCCACGATCCCGCGGAAGGGGGCTGTCGCGTCGAGCTGGCACAGCACACCGATCGACCCGAAGGTCACGCGGTGGATCATCAGGTACGACGGTGGCAGGTTGAGATGTCTGGCCAGCTTTGAATCCTCGCTGGACAGGCTGGACAGACGTGCCGCCTGCGACTGCATCCACGCCCTGGTGAAGTGGAACTCCTTGGGCCGGAGCGGCTCTGCGAACGGGCTCAGGTAGTCCAGCAGTGCGACCGGATCGGGATCGTAGTTCTGCGGGATGAATCCCTCGGCCCGCAGCCCCGCCAGCACCTCGTCGGCCCTGCCATCCAGCGCGAGCCGTGACAGCCGGCCGATGATCGGCGGGGAACCGTTGGGAAGCCGGGCGATCGACCCGAAATCGATCACACCCAAACGGTTGTCGGCGGTCAACAGATAGTTGCCCGGGTGCGGGTCGGCGTGCAGGAGGCCCACGCGTTCCGGCGCCGAGAAGTGCAGGACGGTGAGCAGTTCGCCCGCCCGGTCCCGTTGCGCAACGGTCCCCCCGGTGATGATCTTGGCCATGCCGAGACCCTCGACCCATTCCGACACGATGACCTTCGGCGCGCTGGCCAGCACCTTGGGCACCAGGAAGTCCGGGTCGTCGGCGAAGCCCCGGGCGAAGGTGCGCTGGTTGGCCGCCTCCGCCGCGTAGTCCAGTTCCTCCATGACACGATCGCGGATCTCGGCGAGCAGCGGGCGGACCTGCATGCCGGGAATGAGCAATCCCAGGACCGGACCGAGGCGGTTCAGCTGGTCCATGTCCGCCTTGAGGGCCGCACCGGCGCCCGGGTACTGGATCTTGACGGCGACCTCGCGCCCGTCCTTCCACGTCGCGCGGTGGACCTGCCCGATGCTCGCTGCAGCCGCAGCCTCGTCGTCGAACTTGTCGAAGCGGGTGCGCCAGCCGGTGCCGAGTTGCTCGGCCATCAGACGGTTGACGGTGCTCGGCGGCATCGGTGGCGCAGCGTTCTGGAGCTTGGTCAACGCCTCCCGGTAGGGCTCGGCGTACTCGTCGGGGATACCCGCCTCGTACACGCTCAGCGCCTGGCCGAACTTCATCGCGCCGCCCTTGAGCGTTCCGAGGACCTCGAAGACCTGCTCGGCGGTCCGGCGCTGCATCTCGGCCGAGACATCGCCCCGATCACGTCCGATCAGACGTTGCCCCCAACCAAGCCCGACGCGGCCGGCCGCGGACAGCGGCAGGCTGGCCAGACGGGCCGTCCTGTTGAGAGCACCACGAGGAATGTCGGACACCACACCATTGTTACGCACCGCTGCGTCGGCGCGGACGGGATTACCTATGCCGACGGCGATCTGAGGGTGCTTCTCGGGTCTTATCGGGCCGCAGCGGCGGCGCCACAGCCGCAGTCCGGATGCACCGTCCAGGACCGGCGGCGTGGGGCAGGCTCGCCCAATTGCCACTCCGCGGTCCCGTCGACGGTGCCGGGCACGATGATGCCGTCGATGTGATCGAGAGTTTCGGCAACGGTCAGTGCGGCCGCCGCACAGACGAGCGCCGTCGGCGGCACGACGAGATCGTGCCGCATGCTCTCCTCCAGCGCCGGGCGGCCGGCATCTGCCTCGGTCCGGTACCGGAGTGCGCAGACCAGGCAACTCGACCTCCCAGGTAGCACGAGCGGCCCGACCACGGCTCCGGTCAGTCCGGCCCGGACAGCGAGATGAGGAACCCGTCGGTCGGTCAGTTCGGCGGCCAGTGACGGTGCCGGTGGGCCGTCGCCGACCAGCACGACCAGCGAGACGCGGTGGTGCGCCGCCGGTGCGTGCACGCGGATGCCCGGCACACTGCGGCGGAGGTGGGTGGCCAGCAGCGCTGCGTCGGCGCGGACCGACGATCCCGCAGACGGCCCCGGCCACGCGTTGGTGAGGCGACCCGATGAGCCAGCGCGTTGTGGTGCAGGTCTCGCCGCGTCATCGTCGGGATCGCTCCCACCCTTCCTGGGATCGACCCGCCGGGTGTCGACCGACGTGGGCAGGTCGATCGGTCGCAGCGGTCGATCGGGTTGGAGGTGGACGTGACCGAGTCCGGCCAGCCCGAGTGCGACCGCAACGGCAGTCGCCAGCCTGCCGGTCCCGCGAACGACGACCACCGCGTCCTGGCGGGCCTGCAGCACGCGGCCGGCGGTGGCCACACCGTGGCGGTGTACCAGGCTGTCGCGTTCGGGGACGAGGAAAGGTTCAGGTCCGACACCGGGGAAAGACCAGTCAGCGGCCGGGATCAGCAGTTGCGCCCCCCGCAACCGGGTCAGGACGTCGACCCATACGCGGGTATCGGCGTGGTGGTGGTCCAGGATGTCGGCGACCGTGTTGGTCCCGTCGAGGCTCTGGAGGATGGCGACCGAGTCGGCCGGCGGATGGTGCAGCAGTACCGAGTGGGCAGGCTCGCTGCCGATCTGTACCGTGTCGTCGGCGCGGGCGGTCACCACCAATCCACCGATCAGCGTGTACACAGCCGTCAGATCGATGGGTTCGACGACGTCGGCCATCACCATCTCGCCCCCTCGTGGTCACCGGACCGTCGGTGCGGTCAGGGTGCCGGGCGGGGGTGGTCCGGTAACCGCTTCCCCGTCTCTGGACGAGCGTCGCAGAAACCGGATTGCCGCAGGCGGCTTGTCCACAGTCGACCCTGCCTGTGGACACGGGTGCGGCGGGCCCGACACCCGACGCACCCGCGACGTGCGGATCAGGCCTTGCCGAGAATCCGGTTCATCTTGGTGCCACAGACAGGGCAGATCCCCTTGGCCATGCGACGGCCGTTGGTCTCGTGGACCTCACCGTCGAAGTCACGCTTCTCCTTGCACTTGACGCAGTAGCCGTTGTAGGTCTCGGCCATCAGCCTTGTTCCTCTCCTCAGGCCGCCGGCGGCGGGGCCGCTGGTCGGACGCAAAAGTCCGGGCGCTCGTCCCGGAACCGTGGCCAACCGTACCCGCAGGTCGGCGCTCCGCCCGGGACGGCACAGTCAGCCGGTTCGGGGTGTCGAGCGACAGACCCGCAACGCGACAGTCGGCCGGGTCCCCGGGGAAGGTCGGCGACGCTGAAAAAGACGGGCCGGGCCGGGCCTGTCCGTGACGGATGGCCGCCCGGTGGAAGGATGGGGGACATGACATACACCGCGGCGGAAGCCCGCTACGAACGCCAGCCGTACCGCCGGGTCGGGAAAAGCGGCCTGCAGCTGCCGGCCGTGTCGCTCGGCCTCTGGCAGAACTTCGGCGACACCCAGGGTTTCGACACTCAACGCGAGATCCTGCGCAGAGCATTCGATCTCGGAGTCAGCCACTTCGATCTGGCCAACAACTACGGCCCGCCATACGGCAGCGCCGAGACCAACTTCGGGCGTCACATGAGGGACGACTTCGCTCCTTACCGCGATGAACTCGTCATCTCCACCAAGGCCGGCTACGACATGTGGCCGGGCCCCTATGGCGACCGCGGCTCGCGCAAATACCTGCTGGCCTCCCTCGACCAGTCGCTCGCCCGGATGGGACTCGACTACGTCGACATCTTCTACTCGCACCGCGCCGATCCGGACACACCGCTCGAAGAAACCATGGGCGCCCTGCACACCGCCGTCGTCTCGGGCCGGGCGCTCTACGCCGGGATCTCCTCGTACTCGCCCGAGCGCACCCGTCAGGCTGCGGCGATCCTGGCCGACATGGGTACCCCGCTGCTGATCCACCAGCCGTCGTACTCGATGTTCAACCGCTGGATCGAGGGTGGCCTGCTGGACACGCTCGGCGAAACCGGCGTCGGCTGCATCGCGTTCTCCCCGCTTGCCCAGGGCATGCTGACCGACCGCTACCTGGGTGGTGTTCCGGAGGGCTCGCGCGCTTCCCGCCCGGGATCGCTGTCCCCGACACTGTTGACCGACACGGCGCTGCACCACATCAGGGCGTTGAACGACATCGCCGCCGGCCGCGGGCAGACCCTCGCCCAGATGGCGCTGGCCTGGGCGCTGCGGGACCCGCGGGTGACCTCGGTGCTGATCGGCGCGTCGTCCGTCAAGCAGCTAGAGGACAACGTCGGCGCCGTCGATGGTGCGCCGTTCACCGATGACGAACTCACCATCATCGAGCGGCACGCCGTCGAGTCCGGCATCGATCTATGGAGACCGTCGAGTTCTGTCTGACGATCAGACGTCGCGGGGCGGCTCGCCCTTCTTCACGGTCGGTCCGGCCGTGCCATCGGGGTCGTCATCCAGTTCGTCCAGTTCGCTGGTGTCGACCTCGTCGATACCGGCGAGCAGGTCGGCGAATTCCTTGTCGCGGTCGACGAATCCCTTCGGATCGTCCAGGTCCGAGCTAGAGGGCAGCAGATCAGGATGTGACCAGAGGGCGTCCCGCGCCTCGATCCCGCGCGAGTCCTCCAAGGCGCGCCAGAGGTCGGCGGCGGCACGCAGCCGGCGCGGACGCAGCTCGAGGCCGATCAGGGTGGCGAAGGTCTGCTCGGCCGGCCCGCCCGTCGCACGGCGACGGCGCAGCGTCTCCTGGAGTGCGGCGGCACCCGGAAGTCGGTCGCCGACCGCATCGGCCACGACGGTGTCGACCCAGCCCTCGACCAGGGCGAGAACGGTCTCCAGACCCGCCAGCGCGGCCTGCTGACCTTCCGTCACCTTCGGCTCGAACATGCCCTGGCCGAGCGCGGCCTCGATGCTGGCCGGGTTCGACATGTCCATGTTCGCGGCCAGGTCTTCTACCGCGGAGAAGTCGACCTGGATGGCGCCGGCGAAGTTCGCGATCAGCGTCATGACCCGTTCCTTCAGCCACGGCACGCCTGCGTAGAGGCGGTGGTGCGCTGCCTCGCGTGCGGCCAGGTAGAGCCGGACCTGGTCCTCGGGCAGGTCGAGCCCCTTGCCGAACTCGGACACGGCCAGCGGCAGCAGGGCGGCCGTTCCCTCGGGGCCCAATGGCAGCCCGATGTCGGTGGAGGTCAGCACCTCGACGGCAAGCTGGCCGAGACCCTGACCGAGCTGCGAGCCGAACGCCATGCCGCCCATCGAACCCATCATCGCCAGTAGCGGGCCGGCCTGTTCCCTGGCCTGCTCCGGCAGGTTCTCCAGCCAGGCACTCGACACCCGGTCGGCGATGGGGGAGCAGAGCTTCTCCCACATCGGCATGGTGGCCTCGATCCACTGCTTCGGCGTCCAGGCGGTGGCCGTCCTGGCACCGGTCGGGAAGGAAGTGGCGCCGTCCAGCCAGATCTCGGCCAGGGAGACGGCCTCCTTGATCTGCTTCACGTCGACCGAGGACGCCGGGTGCGAGGCGGGCACCTGCGAGGTGGCGAGCTGCTTGGCCAGGTCGTAGTTGACCGGCCCTGAGCTCGGGGTCGCGCTCGACATCATCTGTCCGAGCTGCGACAACATCGACCCGAGCTGGGACAGGTCGAAGCCGGCCGGCATACCCGGTACGCCCTCCGGCCTACCAGCACGGTCGGGATCGTCGTCACCAGTGTTGGAGAAGCCGAACGGCAAATTACTCATGTTGACCACGGTACCCAAGCAGGCAATACCGGTGTCGGCTATCGCGCTCAGCGAAACCCCTTACTCTCTGGGCATGTCCTGGTTCTCGTCGCTGTCGCTCCGGGCGCGCACCCTGATCGTCGGTTCGACGGTCAGCGTGGTGCTCATCGTGGTCGGGGCAGCCGTCCCGATCCCCTACGTCGCCCTCGGCCCCGGCGTGACGTACAACACACTGTCCGACGTCGACGGAACGGCGGTGATCAGCTTTGCCGGGACTGTGCCGGACAGCGTCAAGCAGAGCGATGGAACCGGCCACCTGAACATGACCACGGTGTCCGTGTACGACAAGCTGCCGCTCTTCGAGGCCCTTGGGATGTGGGTCTCCGGCCAGTACGCACTGGTGCCGCGCGCTGAGGTCTACCCGCCGGACAAGACCGTCGAACAGGTCAACCAGCAGAACACCAAGGACTTCTCGGACTCCCAATCGGCCGCCGAGATCGCCGCACTGAGGTACCTGAAGTATCCGAATGTCGTCTACGTCGGCACCATTGCGGCTTCCTCGCCGAGTTTCAAGGTGCTGCAGCCGCAGGACCAGATCACCGCGATCGACGGGACCGCGGTCACTGACTTCACCTCGCTGCAGACCGCACTCAAGAACACCCTGCCTGGGCAGGTCGCGACCGTCACGGTGTTGCGGGCGGACAAATCGGTGGACGCCAAGGTGACGCTGATGGCCAACCCCAGCGCGGGCAAGCAGGGATTCCTCGGCATCGGAGCCGTGGAGCGGCCGAAGGCGCCGTTCACCATCTCGATCTCGCTGTCGAACATCGGGGGCCCCTCCGCCGGCCTGATGTTCACGCTCGGCATCCTGGACAAGCTGACGCCCGGCGGGCTGACCGCCGGCCGCTACATCGCCGGCACCGGGACCATGGAGGTCGAGGACGACAAGGGCACGGTCGGCGCGATCGGCGGCATCCTGCTGAAGATGATCGCCGCGAAAGCTGCTGGTGCGTCGGTGTTCCTGGTGCCGGCGGACAACTGCGCCGAAGCCTTGACCCGCATTCCGGCCGGGCTGGAACTGGCCAAGGTCGCCACCCTCGGCGATGCCGTCACAGCGCTCAAGACGCTGGCCGCCGGCGGTACGCCACCGTCCTGCTGACCCGGCGGTCAAGAGAGCGCTCAAGACGCTGGCCGCCGGCGGTACGCCACCGTCCTGCTGACGTTCGCCCGCACCGGTCGACCCACGGACGACCGAAGTGTCCCGGCCGGCGTCAGTCCTGGAAGGTCGCCTGCAGGGCGATCAGCAGATTGGGCGCAAGGTCGGCGCCGCGCAGCGGGGTGCCGTCTTCCTTGCCGCGCACCCTCAGCAGGCACGCACCACCCTTGCTCCCTCGCAGCACGCCCGCGGCGAGCCTGGCCTCGGCGCGGTCCGGATGCGCGGCGGCCTCTTCCGCGGTGATCTCGACGTCGTTGCTCTCCCGCGAGGCGTCGTCCAACGGGACGCCGTCGACGGTCGGTAGAGAGGCCGGCGGCAGCACCACGATCTCCTGGACCAGCACGCACCCGCCCACCTCGGGCGGCCAGGAGATCTGCGACAGGGCCTCCGATAGGTCGCCGGTCGGCAGGACGTCCTGGGCGATGGGAGTGAAGGTGCCCGAATCAGCCAGCGTGGCGGCCAGCTCAGGTTGGGCGGCCAGCAGGTCAGACGTCCGGACCAGGGCGAACATCTGTGGCGGTACATCCCAGCCGGCGGTTGCAGCGAAGTCCTCGACCTCGGCCACCGCGGCCGCCAGATCAGGGTCTTCCCACCAGTACGGCGTGACGCCGGTCGGTGTGGTGGGGTTGGAGTCGGACGGATCGGTTTCGGGCGACGGCTGGTGGGGGGGCACCGTCCAATCCTCCCAGTTCTCGTCTACCCGCCGGGCGCGTCCGGGCTGTCGACCGGGTCACCATGCCCTCATGGGAGGACTCCATGGCGGGTACATCGTGCTCAACGCGTGCGCACAGGATCGATCGGCGCGACGGGGAACCAACACCGCCCGCCTACAGTTGACCCAGCGTCGACCTTGAAAGGCACATGTGAAATGCGACCGAAGCGGGTCGCAGTCCCAGCACCATGTCTTGGCAGCACCTCGAACACCCACTTCGTCTTCAACACAGATTGCATTTCGAACACCGACTGCACCACGAACGCAAGGAGTCCAGTAGTGGCCATGCGGCCCCCGATCGGCATGCCGAGCATGTCGAAGCGATCCAAACGAGTTCTGATCACCCTGGCCGTGCTCGTCGTGCTCGCCGTGTTGTGGTTCCAGTTCGTCGGCATCTTCGTCAACTGGGAGTGGTTCGGCGAGGTCGACTACCGCCAGGTCTGGACGACCGAGGTGCTCAGCCGGGTGGTGCTGTTCGTCATCGGCGCGATCGGGGGCGGTGGTGTGGTGTTCCTGTCGCTGCTGCTGGCGTTCCGATCCCGGCCGGTCTTCGTGCCGTCGGGCGAGGTCGATCCACTCAGCCCCTACCGCACCATCGTCAGCAGCCGACCGAAGACGTTCGTGCTGTCCATCTCGATCCTCGTCGGTCTGATCTGCGGGTTCTCCGCACAGGGCAACTGGCAGACGGTCCAGCTGTGGCTGCATGCGCAGAGCTTCGGGCAGACCGACCCGCAGTTCGGTCACGACGTGGGCTTCTACGTGTTCACGCTGCCTGCCCTGCAGATGATCATGGGCTGGCTGTTCGCCGTGGTGGCGCTCGCCTTCTTCGCCGTCCTGGTGACGCAGTATCTGTACGGCGGGCTGCGGTTCTCCGGGCCCGGACGTCGGATCACCTCCCAGGCCGCGCTCCAGCTGTCCTTGTTGGTCGGCGCTTTTGTGCTGGTCAAGGCCATCCAGTACTGGTTCGACCGGTACGCGCTGCTGTTCTCCAACCGCGGTGGATCGTTCACCGGTGCTTCCTACACGGATGTCAACGCGGTGCTCCCGGCGAAGATCATCCTGATGGTGATCGCGGCCATCTGCGCCGTCGGGTTCTTCGTCGGTGCGTTCCTGAGGTCGGTCAAGCTGCCGGCGGTGGCACTGGCCCTGCTGGTGCTGTCCAGCGTGCTGATCGGCGGCGTGTGGCCGCTGGTCCTCCAGCAGGTGGTGGTGAGCCCCAACGGCATCTCGAAGGAACCGCCCTACATCCAGCGGAACCTCGACGCCACCCGGACCGCCTACGACATCGGGTCGGACACGGTGACATACAAGGACTATTCCGGGCAGCTCTCGGTGCCGGCCTCGCAGGTCGTCGATGACACCGGAACGGTGCCCAATGCACGTCTGCTCGACCCCAATGTGTTGTCGCCGACCTTCACCCAGCAGCAGCAGCTGCGCAACTGGTACGGGTTCCCCGACCAGCTGGCCGTTGATCGGTACACGATCAACGGCAAGACCCAGGACTACGTCGTCGCGGCCCGCGAGCTGAACGAGGCCGGTCTGTCCGGTGATCAGACCAACTGGATCAACAAGCACATGGTCTACACGCACGGCGATGGCTTCGTCGCCGCGCCGGCCAATACCGTCGTGAACGGCGGCTACCCCGACTACACGATTTCCGACATCTCCGGTCAGGGCGACATCAAGGTCGATCAGACCCGCATCTACTACGGCCAGTTGACCACCGACTACTCGATCGTCGGAGTGGACAACGGGAGCCAGCCGCGGGAGAAGGACACCAACGACCAGCCGTACGCGTACACGGGCGCCGGCGGGGTGCACATCGGCAACCTCTTCCAGCGACTGGTGTTCGCCACCGAGTACAGCGACGCGAACTTTCTGTTCTCGTCCGAGATCAACGGCAACTCCAAGATCCTCTACAACCGTGACCCGCGGACCAGGGTGGAGAAGGTGGCGCCCTTCCTGACGACAGACACCGCACCGTACCCGGCCGTGGTGGACAAGCGCCTGGTGTGGATCGTCGACGGGTACACCACAGCGCAGAACTACCCGTACGCGCAGAACGTGTCGCTGGGTAATGCCACCAGCAACTCGCTGGACGCCCAGGGCGCCGCCGGGCAGGTCAACACCCAGGTCTCGTACATCCGCAACTCGGTGAAGGCCACCGTTGACGCCTACGACGGCACGGTCACGCTGTACTCGGTCGACGACAGCAAGCTCGATCCGGTGCTGAAGGCCTGGGAGGGAGTGTTCCCCGACCTGATCAAGCCCACCAGTGCGATCTCCACGGACCTGCGGGCACACTTCAAGTATCCGCAGGATCTCTTCGAGGTGCAGCGGTCGCTGTTGATCAACTACAACGTGCAGAAGCCGGTTGACTTCTTCAACAGCTCCGGTTTCTGGAAGGTGCCGGGTGACCCCACGTCGCCGTCCGACTCCACGCTCAAGCAGCCGCCGTACTACCTGCAGGTCAAGCTGCCAGGCGATACCCAGTCGCACTTCAACCTGACCAGCGTGCTGACCGGGTTCTCCCGAGACTTCATGGCGGCCTACATGTCGGCCTCGTCGGATCCGGAGACCTACGGGAAGATCACGGTACTGACGTTGCCGACGGCCACGCAGACGCCCGGTCCGGCTCAGGTGCAGACCCTGTTCCGGACGACGTCGCAGATCAGCAGTCTGGTGACGCTGTCGACCAACCAGTCGGGTGGGTCGCGGGTCATCTTCGGCAACCTGCTCACGCTGCCCGTGGACAGCGGTCTCCTCTATGTGGAGCCGTTCTACATCCAGGGACAGGCGTCCTCGTCCTCCTACCCGCAGCTGAGCAAGGTGCTGGTCTGGTACGACGGCAAGGTCGGTGTCGGTGACAGCCTCACGCTGGCGCTGCAGAACGCGGCGCCGGTAGCGACTCCCGCCACCGGCGGTACGGGTGGCAGCACCAGTGCCACGACACCGCCGTCCGGCTCGGTCAGCGTGACTTCGCCGACGACGCCGGGGACCCCTGCCGTTCTTCCGTCCAACGTGAACCAGGCCGTGCAGCAGATGAACACGGCCAACCAGGCGTTGGTCGCGGCCAAGGCCTCCGGCGATCTGGCCCAGATCGGTGCGGCCAGCCAGAAGCTCCAGGATGCGGTCAACAACTACCTGAAGATCGCCGGCACCGGGACCAGTGCCCCGGCGGCAACGACCGCCGTCACCTCGAGCGGTGGATGACGTGAGGTAGGAACTCTTGTGTTCCAGCCGATTTGGCTTCGGGGACACCACTTGCTACAGTGGTGTTACCGCCAACGCGGGGTGGAGCAGCTCGGTAGCTCGCTGGGCTCATAACCCAGAGGTCACAGGTTCGAATCCTGTCCCCGCTACCACGGCACCACGGGAAGCCCCCGCCGACTCAGGTCGACGGGGGCTTCTTCGTATCTCGTGGACGTTTGCTCGCGCCGCGGCGAACGTCGAACCGTCAAGAAGCCAGTAGTAGTCCGCGCCGGTGACGTCGCTGATCTGTCGAGCGATCTGAACGAGATTCCGTGGCTGGCGCCCGTCACGCTCCCAGTTCCGCCAGCTCTCGACGGGTTGGCCGCAGGCAGCGGCGGCTTCTTTGACATTTCCCCAGCCCATCGCTTGGCGCAGGAGCGCCAGCCGGGCTCCGAAGGACGTCGACTCGGGGATCCAGCCGAAGGTGGGTGCTTCCTCAGATACGGGCCTTGTCATGACAGCAACTTATCAAGTTTTGCGTCATTGCGGACGAATCGCCGCGCCAGTGGTGCTTGACATCATTCGGCTGAATTGCAAGCATGTAATGCATGACACCACTTTCGGCCTTTCTGGGCACTACTGAGGCAGCTCGGTACATCGGACTAAGTGCGGCGACCCTGCGCCGTTACTACGACGACGGCGAGATTGCTGCTGTGCAGCTCCCTTCTGGGCGGCTCAAGTTCCGGCCAGAAGACCTCGACGCACTGATGACGCCATCGAAGTCTGCGGGCCGCTCGGCAGAAGCGTCATGAGCCGAGTAGACAACAAGCATGTCGAGTCGCTGCTTCACGAAGTGGCGGTTGCTGGGTGGGAGTCGTCGTCCGGGCGTGAGCTTCTGACGGTGCATGCTCCGATGCTGGTCCGCAACGTCGCTGCCGCGTGGTCGAGGACCGCTGGTGAGTCGCTGGAGCGTGACCTGGTGTCGCGTGTGTGGGAAGTCTGGCGCGGTCTGATCATGCGCGATGAGATTGAAAATGCCGTGCAGATCGCACGTTTCGCAGTGAAGCGCTCCGCACCCCATACGGCGGCGATGGCGCAGTCGGGCATCGGCTCGGAGCGGACTCGTGGGCTTGTCGCGGCGGTGCGGGACAAGAAGGTCGGCAGGCTCTCCGAGCTTCCTGACACCTTGGTTACCAGTCACGGGGCGGCGAGCTCGGAGAGCCTGCCGAGGTGGGCGGTCCTGCTGGGCGTGCTGCTGGTGAAGGAGGGTTGGTCTTGGCCTGTCCCTGCGCTGGGCTGCATCGCTGACGTGATGTCGTCGGTGGCTGAAACTGCCCGCCGCCGGCGATCGCCGATGGCGTTCCACGACACGGGTGTCCCTGCGGAGACGTGGGGCGCTCTGGAGTTGCTGATATTCGGCGGTGGTCCCGGTGGGCTGCGGTACCGGCGACCGCCGTCTGCGGCAGCGGTATGGGGTCTTCATGGCGACAGTGGGCTGCGGTCGGACGACCAAATCTTGCGGGTCGTGCGCGCCGCTGTGGCTGGTCGCCCGACGAGGGCCGGGCGGCCGCGGCTGGCGGTGTCCGCATGACAGCGTCGGTGCCTAGCGGAAGCACGACGACGGTGCTGATTGGCGTCCAGATCACGGAGGCCGCAGGGGTGCAGGACGTGGTTGAGGGACAGGGCGTGTCACGTCGGCACAAGCCGATCACCGAGGTGGAAGCCCGGTACCTGACCGAACGGATTCGGATCGGCTTGGCGCAAGTGTGGCAGCTGCTGGAGTCCGCCTACGTCGATCGCGCGTGGGCGGCCCTGGGGTACCCGTCGTGGGACGACTACTGCGCGCGGGAGTTCGGCGAGACCCGTATCCCGATCCCCAAGGAAGAACGGGAGACGGTGGTCCGGTCCCTTCGGGAGGCTGGTCTTTCCTACCGCGCCATCGAATCTGCGACTGACATGTCGTCACGAACGATCCGGCGGTCGGCAGACTCTACTGGGGCAAATGCCCCAGTAGACCAACCGGTCGTCGGGGTGAACGGCAAGACGTATCAGCCAACATCGCCGCGGCCTGTACCTGCCGACGTTTCGGCTGACGATGTGATCGATGCCGAGATCGTTGCGGATGATGTCGACGATCTGATCGAGTGCGATACGTGCGGCGGGTCGCATCCACCGGAGGTGGCGGTGTGTCCGTACCTGGTGATTGCTGCTGAGGGATCTGGTGATACCGGTCAGGTGTATGGCCGGTCTAATTCGGTGGAATCAGGTGATCCGAATCAGGGTGCTGATGACGGGTTGGCTGGCAGCTACGACATTGGCGGCGATGACGTTTCGGACGAGAGTTTGGCGGTTCTTACGAGGTTGGGCGAGGCGGTCCAGCGGTTCACGGATTTCCGCGATGAGCTCGACGGGTTGGATTCGTTGGCGGAGGACGCCTCGGCGGCGTTGGACTATCTGTGCGCGAACAATGAGATCGCATTTCCCAGTGCCGGTATGGAAATGATGATCCGTGAGTCTGTTGCCGGTATTCGTCAGCAAATGGCGCAGCGCCTTTCGGAGGCGTTGATCCTGTGGGAAGGGATCGGCGCTCGTATCGAGGAATTCGCCTGGTAGGGACGAATTATGCCGGGGGCGCGTGCTGGTCTTCCGGTACGTCCGCCGGCGGCTATCGCGGGGAGCTGCAGAAGCGTTGCTCTGTAGGAGGTGTCGGCGGATCTCCGTGGGTTCGCCGCGCCGTGCGGGCGAGGTAGGGCGGTTGCCATAGGGGACTTTCTACGGTGAGTGGGTTAGTTCGTTGACTGTTGACGCGTCTGATGGTTCAACGTCGGATGGTGTGTTGTTACCGCCATTCGCGTATTTCGGTGGGAAAGTGCGTGTCGCGGCACAGATTGTCCGGTTGTTGCCTGATCATGAGCATTATGTGGAGCCGTTCTGCGGTGGCCTTTCGGTGCTGTTGGCGAAATCGCCCGTCCTATTCGAGACGGTCAATGACTTGGATGGCGACTTGATGTTGTTTTGGCGGATGCTCCGGGACTTCCCGGCCGACCTGGAGAGGGTGTGTGCGCTGACGCCCCATTCTCGCGGCGAGTACATGTCTGCGGCGGGACCCGGTGACGGGTGCGATGACTTGGAACGTGCCCGTCGGGTGTGGATTCGGTTGTCGCAGGGCCGAGCTGGTGGGCAGCGGGGGGCCGGGTGGCGGCACCACGTCGATCCGGGAGGGTCGACGCAGGGTATGCCGGGCCGTCTGGCCGGCTACGCGAGTCGGATCGGTGATGTCGCGGCTCGGTTGGGCAACGTGTCGTTGGAGTGCATGCCGGCTGTGGAGCTGATCGGGAAGTACGGGGCGGAGCCGAAAGCTTTGTTGTACTGCGATCCGCCGTATCTGGGTTCGACGCGGACGTCGCAGAACAACACTTACCGGACGGAGATGCGCGGCCCCGGTCAGCACCGAGTCCTAGCAGAGGCGGTGACCAGTTGCGCGGCGGCGGTTGTGGTGTCGGGTTATTCCTCGCCGTTGTATGACCGGCTGTACGCGGGCTGGTGGCGACGGGAAATCGCGTCGGCAACCGGGCAGGGGTCGGTGTGGGCGGCCCGCACCGAGGTGCTGTGGTCCAACCGCCCGTTCCGCGACGACACCGCCCAGCCTGGCCTGTTCGGCTCGGACGAGGCAGGTCCCGGCCGATGACGACGGAGTTGCACGATCGGTCGATGCCGGCGGGTGTGGTGGCTGAGGATGCCTCTCTTCGGGTGCGGTCGCGTCGCAAGCATCCGTTCGCGCAGATCCCCAAGGCGCTGTTCGAGGCGGAGGACGACGAGTCGCCGCCGATGTCCTCGCAGGCGGTCCGGTTGTGGCTGGTGTTGTCAGGCTTCACGTACCGCACCGATGAGGTGCGCGGTGATCCGACGCGGGCGGACCTGGCGGTGCGGTGCGGGTTCAAGTCGGTGCGGTCGGTGGACCGGTATCTGCGGGAGTTGTCCGACGGTGGCTGGCTGACTGTGGAGTCGCGGGTGTGGCCGCGGCATCGGGGGACCGGCGGGAAGCAACCGAACCTGTACATCCTGGAATGGGAACGCAAAGCGATTCTCGATTCCGAACCGACCGCTTCGATTGTGCCGAGCGATCCGGTAGCGGCCGTGGTGGGTGGGCGTGTTTCCGCAGGTGGGAGCAATGAGCATTCTGGTGCACGTTGGGGTGGCCCGGCGCAGGGAAACCCGGTACCGGTCGGTGTTCCCGCAGCTCAGAGCAATGAGCATTCCAGTGCACGTTGCTCTGACGGGGCTGTGGATAACCCGGAGCAATGGGCACAGGAATGCACCATCGATGAGCACCACAGTGCCCATCCAATAAGGAATAAGAAAAAAGACCAAGAGAACTACCACCACCAGCAGCGCCCGGCTGGTCCGGCGAGTGCCGCTTCGTTGCGGTCGGGCATGGGCGGCCCTGGCGGGCCGCTGGTGGTGGTGGACGATCTTGACGATAGAAAGACCCTGGCGTCGGCTTTGGCGCGGGCCGTGGCGTTGGCGTTGCCTGAGGGTCTGCGGGTGAAACTGGACCGGCGCACGGTCGGTGAGATTTGCCAGGAGCTTGCTGGTGCCGGGTGGGAGCCCGTGGCGTTGGGGCAGGTCGTCGCCGGCCGGGGCTGGGAGGGTGCGCGCTCCGGCGGCCTGGTCGTGCAGTTCCTGCGAGGACTAGGCCCACCCGAACCGGCGAAACCTGGCCGCGTGGAACGACTGCCGTGGTGCGGGCTGTGCGACAGCACTCGGACCCGGTTCGTGTCCGCGCCTGCCGGCGGTGTGATGCGTTGCCCCCGGTGCCACCCACTGGGCGGCGGCAGTGGACCGCTCCGGGAACCGACCCCGATCCTGAGTGAGGATTCCCCGGCCCGGCAGGAGTTCCGCCGATTCATGGCAGAGATGGCGGAGCGCACCCGAGGCAAACGAACCGCCGGAGGTGCCCGATGAACGACTGGATGTGTCGTTGCTGGCCATGGCGTCGAGCCCCGATGGTGTTTCGAACTCCCGCGTTGCGGACCGTGCCGAGCGTCGGCGGCGGATGGTTCACGCAGGACAGTCCGGTGCCTGCCACAGATCTCGCATTGACCCGTTCGCAGTGTCGCAAGCACCGCCATTCAGGGGTAGATGATCTCGGTCGGCCTAGCTCGCTGTACGTTGTTCGCAGTTTGAGCTGGTATCCGCGACTGCGGGTATCAGCGGAATCGCCGGCCGTTGCCGGGTTGCAGGTTCCGGTCCACGAGAGAGGCAGATGGCCAGTGCAACTGACTTCGAGTTTTCGCCGCAAGTCTGGTGCAGTAGCCAGCACCCACGACACACGCAATGAGGCGGTGGGTCGGCATCGCTGCGGCAACGGCGGTCAGGGTCGCAAGGGGGGCGTGACTGCCGGGTTGGCGTCTCTGGTCCTGCTGCTCGGTGCGTTCGTCGCCTCTCCGGTCGCCTCCGCGTCGACACCGATCAAGGCGGCAGCTCTGACAGCCAGCTCCACGATGTCGGGCGTTCGTCAGGTGAAGACGATCGGATACTCCCGGCAGCATCGGGCGATCGTGGCGTACGAGCTGGGTAACCCTGCCGCGCCGACGAAGGACCTGGTGTTGGGCAGTATGCATGGGTTTTACGAGGAGGCCGGTGAGCAGGTGGTTGCCGGGATCAAAGGTTTGGCGATCCCGAACGACCTGGATCTGTGGGTGATCTCGACGATCAATCCTGATGGGGATGTGTTGGGGCAGCATGCGAATGCTGCGAATGTGGATTTGAACCGGAACTGGCCGAATTTGTGGCAGTACAACGCGGGGAACCCGGGCAGTGCGCTGGACAATCACGCATCGGGACCGTATGCGTTGTCGGAGCCGGAAACCCAGGCGATGTACAACTTCCTGCGGTGGCTCAAGCCGGCCCGGGTCGTGTCGATGCATCAGCCGCTGGACGGGGTGGACACCACCGACGGTGGCGGTCTTGCCCAGGGACGGGCGTTCCGGGATGCGCTGGCGGCGAACCTGGGTTTGCCGGAGGTCCCTTTCACCTGTTTCGGGGGCTGCCACGGGTCAATGACCGGTTGGCTGACCAACTACACGTCCTCGGTGGCGATCACGGTGGAGTTCAACTGGTCGCCGAGCTCGTCGTACCTGACCGGGCAAGCCGCCCGGGGCATTGTGGCGGCGTTGGGGGTCGGGGTGAAGCCGTGGGCTCCGCCGGCCCCGAAGCCGCGGCTGCTGGTGATCGGCGGAGTGAACCGGCCAACCGGTGTTTGGTCGACCGGGATCACCGTGACCGGTTGGAGTGCTGATCCTGCGCATGTGGGCTGGTCGAACACGGTGACGTTGTGGGTAGGTGGTCACCAGGTGACGGTCACTGCGAACGGACCCAGCGCAGCGGTTGACCGGATCCGTCACTTGCTGGGCGGCCACAGCTTCTCGGTGCGGATTCCGGCGAAGGCGGGCCGGTATGCGGTGTGTGTGGCCGCGCACGCCGCTCACGGGTCGACCAGCATCGCCCGTTTCCTGGGTGCCTGCCAGAGCGTGACTGTGCCGCAGCGACCAGCGATGCACGGCCACGTCGACATCGGCTCCGGTGTGAAGGGCGGGATCCGCGTTGCCGGGTGGGTCGTTGATCCGCTGCATCTGCTGTACGGGGAGTACGCGCAGATCAAGGTCAACGGGCACCCGGTGGCAACGGTCCGGACCACGGTGAACCGGCCCGATGTGAACCGCCTGTTCAAAACGTCCGGGACGCACGGCTTCGACGTCCTGGTCAAGGAGCCGCCCGGCCGTTACACGTTGACGGTGACCGCCCTGGCCACCGCCACCGCCAGTCAATCCGCCGTGCTGAACACCCGTGTGGTCACGGTGCCCAACTGATAGCCGTGTTCCCCTTTGCGGGCCACCTGGCCCGGCAAAGGGATCGTTGAACAGCCACATCTCCGCCGAGTGTCGGTCGATGTCGAGCGAAGGAAAGTCAATTGAGCAGCGGGTTTCCGTTTGATCCGCCGGAAGTCGATCCGTTGACCTCTGACCGCCCCTGGCCCGCCAAGGCTGACGACTATGGTGCGGCAGGATGGCCTCCGACCCGCTGGGTGGAGTGCACCGATGCGGAGCGACCGGAGTACACCCCTCCCACCGAGCAGGAGATCAACGCGTCGGTGTTGGCGTTGCTGCTGCATATGGAAGGCCGGACAAGCCGCGGTGCTGAACACGCGGAGGTCGACGTCCCCCGCCCGGAATGCTCACTTTGACGGCCAGCCGTCTACGTCCGGATGACGTCCGAGCGCATCTGCGTCTGATCCCCCCAAAAAACTCTGTTTCAGCATGTCCGAGCCAGGTGGGAGCCTGCGCCCTGACCCAGCTCCCCGCGCGCAGAAGCGCTTAGCTCACCCCTTCGCGGCCACAGCACCGCTTACAGCGGCGCAACCACGACACCGATGTGGCGGCCCTTTCAAGCGAAGGACGAACTCCCTTGACAAGCATGTTTCCACTCGATCCATCGGATGCAAATCCGATGAATCCCGCCACTCCGGAGCGCCCCGGCTCCGCAGCATTGGCGGTGGGCCGGCACCGGATCACCGGCACCGGGCCCACGAGCCGCAAACTGTTGGCCGCGCTGATGGCCCTTGTGCTGGCCCTGGCGACGATGGTCCTCGGAGCCGGCGCGGCCTCGGCCGGGCTGAACCCGGGCTCGCACCCTGGTGCCGGGCAGGTCGACGTGTTCTCAGACGGCGGCACCCACAATTTCGGCGCGTGGCGGCTGACTGCCGGTGGGGTGCAAGGCTATTGCATTGATGCGCAACGCACCCAGCCCGATGGTGGCACCACCTACAGCACCTCCACATCCAGCGCCGACCCGGAGATGGCGTACCTGGTGTGGAAGTACTCCACCACCGGCGACTCCACCACCGGTTCGGCGTTGGCGTGGCTGGTGCACGCCGACACCAAGCTTCCGCACAACGACGCCGCCCCGTATGAATTCATCAACTTCGCAGACCCGACCAAACACGTCACGAACGTGTCGGGGATCCAGGCCAGGATCAACTCGCTGCGAGCTGAAGCCGCAGCCCACTCCGGACCGCTGACGGTGCGTATCAAGGTCACCACCAGCCCGACCGCCACCAACCCGAACGGAGTCGCCACCGTCGAGGTCATCAACTCCGGCGGCGTCGACCAGGCCGGCTATGTGGTGCATCTGTCCGGTGCATCGGGATTGCCGGCAACGGTGACCTCGGGAGCTGCCCCCGTCAAGGTCGGCTTCACCGCCGCGAACAGCTCAACCGGAAAGATCACCGGCTCCGCAACGGATCTGCCGCCGACCAACTACGTCACCTACAACCCGGCCAATGGTGCCTACCAGCGGCTGATCGTCGGTGCCGGCAACGCCGCCGGATCCGGAGCCGCCAACTACGCCCGGCCAGCTGTGCCCAACGGCGGCGCTCAGGCGTTGAAGGTGTCCTCCGCGACCGGTGCCGTGCTCGCGGGTGCGGTGTTCCACGTAGCCGCCGGCAGCACCACCGGCGGGGCGGACCAGGGCACCCTGGTCACCGGGGCAAACGGCAAGTCCGGTGTGCTGTCCCTCAAGCCGGGCACTTACACGATGTATGAGACCGGCACCCCGGCCGGCTATGCCAAGAACGCACCCAACGTCACGTTCACCGTGACCACAGGTAAGACCTCGGTGCTGACCTTCAAAGATTCCCCGCTTCCCGGTTCTGCGCAGGCATTGAAAGTCTCCTCCGCTTCCGGGGCGGTGCTCGCTGGCGCGGTGTTCCACGTCGCCGCGGGCTCCTCAACCGGCGGGGCGGATCAGGGCACTTTGGTCACCGGGGCGAACGGCAAGAGTGCGGTGCTGTCCCTCAAGCCCGGCATCTACACGATGTACGAGACCGGCACCCCGGCCGGGTACGCCAAGAACGCACCCAACGTGACGTTCACCGTCACCTCGAGCAAGACATCGGTGGTCAAGTTCGCCGACAGCCCGCTTCCCGGGTCCGCGCAGGCAATCAAAGAGTCCTCCACCACCAGTGCGCCGTTGGCTGGTGCGGTGTTTCACGTCAGCACCGGCTCGAGTAAGTCCGGCACCGATCAGGGCACCTTGGTCACCGGAGCGGACGGCAAGACCCCCGTGTTGGCCTCGTTGAAGCCGGGCCAGTACTTCATGTACGAGACGAAAGCGGCCCCCGGCTACAACCTGGACGCCGCCGGCCAGGCATTCACCGTCACCTCCGGCAAAACGTCCGTGTTGACGTTCAAGGATTCACCGGTCGTCCCGAAGGCCTCGGCGGTGTCGGTGCTCAAAGGTGCCAGTGACACTGTCGGCACCATCTCCGGGAAGTTCGGGCCGCTGGCCGGCACCACGTGGACCGCGTCCAGCAGCGATGGGCTCACGGTGCTCGGCAGCGGTGTCACCGATCAGGACGGCACCCTGACGATCCAGCTGGCTGTGCCGCCGGGAACCGATGTGCTGCTCACCGAAACCAACACCGGGTCACCGGCTTACACCAAGGCCGCTCCGCAGCACGTCACCTCCACCCTCGATGGTTCGGGGACAGGCTTGTACACCGCGGTCGACCAGGCGATCCCGACGCTGGCGACCACACTGACCAACAAGAAGGACGGCACCGGTTACTTCGCCGCGGGTGACACCGGTGTCGACGCTGTTGCCTACACCGGTCTGTACCCGGGCAGCACCGCGACCGCGAAGGGGTCGGCTTCGTGCCTGAACAGCGATGGGACGCTCAGCCCGATCCCCGGAGCAGTCGGAAGCACCCCGTTCACCGCCTCGGCCACCGGATCCGGAACCGTCAACGTCCCGATCACGCTGCCGGCGTCGATGACCCCGTGCACCATCACCGTCTACGAGCAGCTCCTAGTCAACGGCTCGGTCCAAGCCGACCACAACAAAACCGGGTCCGACATCGCCGAACAAGGCCATATGCCCACGCTGGCAACAACTCTCACTAATGCCCGGGATGGGTCTGGGTTCTTCAAGCCGGGCGACACCGGTACCGACGCGGTTGCCTACACCGGCCTGCCCGCTGGCAGCACCGCGACCGTCAAGGGCTCCGCCTCGTGCTTGAACTCTGATGGCAGCCTGACTCCGATTCCGACTGCCGCGGGCACTGCCAGCTTCACGGCCTCGGCCACGGGTGCTGGCACGGTCGACGTTTCGATTCCGCTTCCGGCGTCGTTGGCTCCGTGCACGATCACCATCTACGAGCAGCTGGTGGTCAATGGCTCGGTCGCATCGGATAACAACAAGGCCGGCACCGATGTTTCTGAGCAGGGTCACATGACGGCGCTGTCCACGTCGCTGAGCAACCAGAAGGACGGCAGCGGTTTCTTCACTCCTGGTGACACCGGGGTCGACGCGGTCGCCTACCTGCTGCCCGCCGGCACTAAGGCCACTGTCAAGGGGTCGGCGTCCTGCCTGAATAGCGACGGTAGTCTCACGCCGATTCCGGGTGCGGTCGGGTCCACCGACTTCACCGCCGCCGCGGTCGGGTCAGGGACCGTGAACGTCACGATCCCGCTGCCGGCGTCGATGACGCCGTGCACCATCACCATCTACGACCAGCTGATCGTGGGCGGTGTGGTCCGCAGCGACCACAACAAGAACGGGTTGGACCACAGCGAACAAGGCCACATGCCCGGTCTGGCAACGACTTTGACGAACAAGAAGGACGGCGGGAAGTTCTTCGCCTGGGGTGACACCGGGGTCGATGCGGTCTCCTACTCGGGGCTGCCTGCCGGCACCACAGCCACCGCCAACGGGACGGCGTTCTGCCTGAACAGTGATGGCTCGCAGTCGCCGATCCCCGGCGCGACCGGGTCGTCGACGTTCACTGCGGCCGCTTCCGGGTCGGGTGTGGTCAAGGTGGACATCAAGATCCCGAACCAACTCGGAACGCCGTGCACCATCACCATTCACGAGCAGCTGCTCATCGGCGGCCACGTCGCAGCCAGCCACAATTTGAACGGGCTGAACACCACCGAGCAGGGACTGATGCCGACCTTGAAGACCACCCTGGTCGGCCCGGGCGGCGGCAAGGCAACCGTCATCGACGCGAGCTCCACGAAGCTGGTCGACCAGGTGTCCTGCTTCAACGTCATCGTCGGTGACAAGTACTGGGTCGACGGAACCTTGCAGATCGACGACGGCACAGTGATGGGCAAAGCCACCGGTGTCACCGGGGCGAGCCCCGAGTTCACCGCCATGACCTCGGCGTTGTGCACGACGGTGACCTTCCGGCTGACCGGCACCCTGCTCCCGGCCGGTAGCTCCGCCACCGTCGTCGCGTTCGAATACCTGCACTCGGGGAACGGCGCGTTGATCGCCTCGCACACCCAGATCAAAGACTCCGCGCAGGCGTTGACCGTGACCCACCCGGGTGGCGGCACGGTCGGCGGCGGCGTCGTGGGCGGCGGCGTCAACACAGGGTTGGGTGCGGACAACACCAGCAGCACAGGTGACATCGTCGCCGGCGCACTGGGTCTGGGTGCCGTTGTGCTGCTGCTGGTCGCCGGAGCGTACGTGTGGATGCGTCGTCGACGTGTTGTTACGGCTGGTGACATCAGCGAGCAGTAGATAACACACGCAAACCCGCTTCATCGGTGTGGGGACGGACCTTCGTCACTGGGTCCGTCCCCACACCTGTCTCACCCCGACCGAACGCTTCACACCACACACGATGTCGGTCCTCATGAACGTAAGACTTGGAAGGCGAATCCGATCGTGACAATGTCGAAACCGACAGCCAGCGAATTGGCCGTGTTCGGTGACCTGATCCACGGCCGCGACAACCAGGTCGCCGACAGTGCCGCGGGGCAACGCTCGGAAACAACGTCACCGCCATCCGAGTCACCCGGCGCGGCCGCAGAACCAGTCGGCAAGGCTGCCGAACCAGTCGAGCGCAAGGCCCCGACGCGCGGGAGTCACCGGCGTCCGCCGCGCATACGCGGTGGCCGCCTCTGGCTTCTCGGCCTTGTTGGCCTGGTGCTGATCGCGGTCACCATCTGGTCGATCGGGCAGATCAGTACCGGAATCAGTGAGACACCCCGTGACGCGCCGCTTCCCGCCGCGCAGTTCAACCAGCCGAACATCGGCACCGCCGGGGCCGCTGGCACCGCCGGGAACGCCCCCACGGCGACCGGCGAACACCGAACAGCCGCCCCGGGCATCGGTATCGAATCCGGTGCTGCTGGGAAAGGAACGTCAACGACCACCGCCGACCCGTCCACCACCAACCCGGACGGCGGTGCCATCGCGGCACCCGTAGCGGTCGGGCCGCGTCCGCAGACATCCACCGGACCCGCGGCCGCCGACGAGCTGGCTATCCCCGCGCTGAACGTCACCGCGCCGGTAGTCAACGTCGACCTGATCACCTCCAGTACTCCGTGCACCGGCAGCTCAGATCCGATCGGCAACCTCTGCGTCCCGGAGCAGGTCAGCACCGTCGGCCAGTGGACCGGCTCCGCGCCGCTGTCCGGCACAACCGGATCAATCCTCATCGACGGGCACATCGACAACATCGACCAGGGCCCGGGCGCGCTGCACGACCTGTACCAGGTGCAAGCCGGCGACCTGGTCTACCTCACTCGCGGTGGCGTGCTCACCCGATGGAAAGTGACTGCCCTGCAGGTGTTCGGCAAGGACGCCAACCATCCGGACTGGTTCGCCGGGTCCACGGGAGCCCGTGAACTGCACTTGGTCACCTGCGGCGGACCGTTGATCACCGAACCGAACGGATCACACAGCTACGCAGACAACGTCGCCGTCACTGCCATCCCCGCCTGAGAAGGACAGAGGTCCAGCGAAATGTCCGAGCTCGATGACGTTGATTTCGGTGATTTGCAGATCACCGGTGACGTGGTCGGTCCGTGTCTGGCTGCCGCGGCGGCCGCGGCGCAGGTCCGGTACGCGGTCGCTGTATGGGAGCAGGTCACCATCTGGTTGGCCACCGGCGACGGGACGCTGGCCGCCTGGTCTCCGGGGCAGTTGAATCGTGCTCTGGTCGCGGGTCGGGTCAGGCGGTGGCGGTCCGGTGACCTGCCGCAGACGGAGATTGATTTGCCGGTCGAGCAGGTCGCGGCGCGCATCGCCGCGCTGGGCCACCGAGTGGAGCGGCAACAACCCGGCCGGGCACCAGAGGCTCCGCATGTCGCTGCGGCCGACGACCGCCAGGGGCGGGAGTGGGATGCATATCAGTTGCTGCGGTTGACATTCACTGGTTTCTCCGCTGCTGGGAGAGCCCATCAGAACGTGATGGGTTTCGCGGCGCAGGTGCTGCGGATTGCGGAGGTTCCGTGGGCGCTGATCGCCCGGAAACTGGGCCGCAGTGCCCGCTGGGTGAAAGGCGAAGTGCTCTCTGATGAGTACTTCGAGCGAATCGGGTGCGGCGATGACGAGACAGCCAGGCAACGACGCACCGAGAATGTGCGGACATTCTTGGCTCGGTTCCCGACCGAGCCGTCCTGGCGGGTGCCGATGGGCTACCGCTCCAAGGCATGCGACGCCGCCTTGCAGACGGTGCCGGACGAGTCGCCGGTGCCGCTGCGACCGGCGGCGTGGATTGACACGTCCGCTGAGGGACGGGCCCGGCGTGAGGTTTTCCGGGCCGCGGTCGATGCTGCTCTTCGCACCGCCACCGCGAGGGCGGGGCAGGGGCAGTGAGCGCGATGCTGGTGGGAGCCGTGACGGCGGTGACGTTGCCGATCGGCGGCGTCGTTGCAGATGTCATCGCCCGGACTTTTCTGGTGGCCGTGGTGGCGGTGGTGGATGCCTTCGCGGTGGTGGCGGTCTGGGTGGCGGTGGGGTTCCCGCTGGTGTCGGTGTACGTCCGGTCGGTGTGGCTGTGGATGTCGACCGGGCATGTGGTCCTGGTTATTCCGGTGGCGTTGCGGGCGGTGCGGTGGGTGCGGGTGCTCGCGGCAGTGGTCGCGCAGGTGGCCGCGGCGTGGATGTTGACCGACTGCCTGATCTGGCAGAACACGTCCCCGTACGGGGTGTGGCCGGCCCCGCTGGGTGCCTTTGTCGCCGAAAGCGTTGCTGCGCTGCTGCTGTCGAGCGTGGCGATATGGGTGCTGATGAGGCAACGTAGGCGGCATCGCGCGGTGGCCGCGCATGACCGGTCCGCGCGGGAAGCAGAGATACCGTGACCGCGAGCTCCAGGAACCCGGCAACCGCCTGGGCCGGAACCTGAACCAGCGCGAAGCGCTCGGGAAAAGTGAAGCACAAAGGACCCGCGGCTCCTGATGGAGCTGGCGGGCCCTCGGTGTTTTGTTGAACCGGGATACGACAGGGGCAGGTGTCGTGCTGGGTTGATCAGAATGGGTTCTCGCTGCCGCCGCTCGGGGTTGCCTCGGTGAGGGCCTCGGTGAAAAGGTCGGGCAGAGCGGTGATGTCGGTTTCCCGGTTGTCCAGCCACCAGCCGGCGGAGTTGATCTCCGAGGCGGGGTCGGCGATGGCCTCGGCGAATTCTTCGTCGTCCAGTCCGAGTTCGTCGTAGGCGGCCTGGATGAGTTCGGCGCGGACACGGGTGGCCCAGTCCAGGATCGTTGGCGCGCCGACCAGCGGGTCCAACGCGAACTTCGCCTCCACTTCGCGGGCTGTTTTCAGTTCGGCGGCGCGTTTGCCGGCGGTGTACTTGGCTTCTTCTTGTCTGCGTGCGGGTCGCAGTCGTCGCACGGGATGGTGCTGAGAAATTTGACCCGGTCGGTCCGGGCGAACGGTTTGAGTGCGGTGAGGTCGCGCGTGCCGGTGTGGCCGCAGGAATGGGTGATCGTGGTGATGGCCATCGGGTTTCGTTCTCCTTGTCGAATGCTGCGCGGGGTTGGTGGCGGCGTGATTTCGTGGAATCAACTCGCGCGGGTACGCCGGATCGGTGATTCCGTGGAATCAGCAGGGATTGGGCCGGCCACCGGTGAGGTAAGGGGGACGTCGGTTCAGGCGGCTGCGTCGGGGCCGGCCAGGTATGCGATGGCAGCTCTGAGCCCTTCGCTGACGGTCGCAAGTTCCTCGGTCAGTCCGTCAAGGGCGGTGGTGGCGACGGTGTCCAGTCCAGTCTTCGCGACCAGTTCGCTGATCCGTCCGGTCAACCCATCGGCACGTTCCAGCGATTGCGCGCCCCGCATCAGCGCGCCGAGGAGGTCCAGGTGGCCGAGGTAGGTCTTGAGCGCTACGGCCCGGCCAAGCAGAGCGTCCGCGACGAGGTTGAGTTCGGCGGCGTACCGGTAGATCACGGCGGCGGGGCGGCCGTGGTCGAGCTCGACGCTGGGGCGGGGACCGAGTTCGGTTCGGATCCGGTGCAACTCCAGGGCACGGGCGGCGATCTGCTCGGATTCCTCGAGGGGGTTCAGTCGCAGGCGATGCGTGTCCAGCCAGTCGGTCCGCCAGGCGGGGTGCTCGATGATTTGTCGCGCGATGGTGTCGGTGGCGACAATCAGTTTCGCCTCCCACACATGCTGCTGTGTGGGGTCGCCGACAAAGGCTGCCAGCGCAGGGTTCCCGGAGATCCGCTGGGCCGCCCATTCGGAGCGTTCACACCGGCGTACCTGCACCGTCGCCTGCACCCACGTCATGCAGAAGTACAGGGTGGCTACGGCACCGACGGCGGCGGGGATGAACGTCCATCCGGGCCGCAACGTCCATCCGGTCGGGGTGTCGGTGAACATGTAGCCGATCAGCCCGCCGACGAAGAGCAGGGCAACGACGGCCAGCACATTGCCGATGCGCTGGCCGACGGCGGCTTGCCGGTCGTAGGCGGCGGCCAGCGGTGTCCCGGGTTCGGGCTTCGGCGGCTGGTAGTCGTGGTGCCGGTAGGCGTAGGAGGCCATGTCGCCCGGCCCGACGCAGTCGATGAGATGCGACAGTTGCCGGTAGGCCGCCGGGTCGGTTGTTGTTGCCGTCGGTGTCGGCATGGGCGAGTCGGGTTCGCCTAGCGGTGGTGTGGTCATGGTCAATCTTTCTGCGGCTTTAGGAGAACAGCTGGGTGATGTGCCCTGAGGTGGTGCGCAGCAGGTCGTGCACGGTCGTGGATCCGGCGAAGGTCAGCAGCAGGCAGACGACCCGCCAGAGGGTTTTCCGGACGAACCGGAGCACCAGGTAGATCCCCAATCCGGCCAGGGCGACGGCGATGCCGATGGCCTGCCATTGCGGGAGCAGCGCATAGTGCTGCCGGGCGGCGTCGATCGGTCCGCCTGTGGCCAAGGATGCAGCCGCGACGCTGGTGATGTTCACTGGGGTGCCGGCGCGGTCGGCCATGGATACAGGCTGGGCAGCTTGGTGAATCCGGTCGGGTGGCCGTCCCGGTCGAAGGTCAAGCCGGAGTGTTGGTGGCTGCCGGCGGCGTGTGCGATGGCGGCGAGGACGAGGTCGAGGTGTTCCCGGCCGAGTCGGCTGATCTCGTCGGAGAGGTTGACCTGCACTTGTTCGCTGCCGATCGAGGCGGCGATGAGCAGGTACGCCCGTTCCCCGCTGGACAGCGGCCCGGCACGATCGGGGACCACGTCGAAGTCGATCCAGGCACCGTGGGGCTGTCCGTCTTCGGACGAACTGGCATGGATCCAGGGCTGCTCGGCTCCGGCGAATCGGCCGCCGAACCCGCGGATGAGCAGCTCGGTGGCTGCCACCGTGGTGTACATGCCGTTCGCCCAAGCTCGTAGTTCGGCGTGGTGCTCGATGGTGTTGTCTTGGGGGTCATGCGAGCGCTCCTTGGGCGGTGAGCCAGGTGAGGACCTGGCGGTAGTCGTCGGTGACCGGGGCGGTCGGGTCGTAGAGCGGTAGTGGTTCGCGGGCGGCGTAGGACTCCGGGACTCGGACGGCGCGGCGGACTGCGGGGGCGACCTTGTCGGTCCATTGGCCTTGCAGCTGTTCCAGGGCGTCGGTGTAGTGCCGGCCGGCGGAGCGGGGCGGAATGATCGAGGGGACGACGCCGGCGAGGGTCAGGCCCGGCCGGTACACCTTGCGGACCTTGTCCAAGGTTTTGGCGATCAGTGGGAGACCGCCGAGTTCCTTCATGCCGGGTGCTGTGACGGTCAGCATCTTCTCGGAGGCGACCAACGCGGAAACGGTTAACAGGCCCAGGGATCCGGGGCAGTCGATGATCGTCACCTGGGCTGGGTCGTCGTCGGATTCCAACGCGATGCGCAGCAGCTGCTCGGCTCCGGTGAGACGGGAGAGCCGAAGTTCGATTCCTTCCATCCGGTCCCGGTTGACCGGGACGACCCGAAGCCCAGGGATGGCGGTGGTGTGCCGGGCGGCGGTGAGGTTCACCGTGCCGATCTCGGCTTCCAGAACGTCAGCGATGGTCGGTTGACCGGCGGTCACATCGACGCCTGCCCAATGGGTGGCGTTGCCCTGCGGGTCGAAATCGACCAGGTCGCAGGTGATCCCGGATTGGGCGATCAATGCGGCGAGGGTGACACCGAGGGTGGTTTTGCCGGCGGAGCCGGAAGCGTTGGCAATGGAGATCACGGTCATGACAAGGGGGGCCTTTCAGGCTGACGTTGGGTCGGTCGGCTGGGGCAGGTTCTCCGTGGAGCGGCTTGAGGAGTCGGTACACCAACCCGTCGGGTGAGTTGGTGGCCGGTGGTCCCCACCGTCGTTCGGCCGGGTCACGTAGTGGCCGGCGGCTGCGTCTTGGTCGGAGACGGCGTCGATGTAGCGGCGGACTTCCGCGGTGATGTCGCCGGCGGTGGTCGCCTCAACGGTGACGGTGCAGGAGAGGCGACCCCAGGAGCCTTCTGAGTGCAGATCCAGTTGACCGTCCCTGCCGTAGAGGCTCCAGATTTCGCTGTGCGACTGAAATACCAGGCAGTCGGTCCAGCCATCGGGTGGCGGGGTGGAGAGCATTTGGGCGCGGATTTGGTCGATCGTCGGATTGTCGTTCGGCGGGAACAGGATCTGGCCGAAGGTCGGGGTTGCTGCGAGGTCGCACGGTTTGTATGGGTGCCACCACCCGATGTTTGAGTCGTACCACTCCTCGCCGGTGTCGGTGGCGCAGCAGCCGAGCAATTCGGCCTCGGTGAATTCGCGTTTGATCGCGGCGAACAGTTCGTTGGTTCCGGTTGTGTATGGGCGGATCTCGGTGATCACGGCGGGATTCCTTCTGGTTGGCGGGCGTCGGCTGTTAGGTGATTGCGGTGGGCGCTACTGGTCGTCGTCCAGGTAGTCGATGAGGGCGGCGAGGTGGGCTTGGCCGGTGGCGTCGAACGGCTGGTCGGCGAGTTCGTGGGCCACGTTTTGTTCCATGCCGCTCATGGCCACTGCGAGCGCGGCTGCGGTGCGAGCGGCCGGGTCGCGGTGGGCGACGTTGCCGAGCCAGTCCTGGAAGGTATTCCAGGTGTCGGCGTCGAGTCCGGCGAACTGCTGGGTGCGGGCGTCGGAGTAGTCGAAGGCGATCGACAGGACGAAAAGGGTGAGGTATTCCAGGGTCTGCTCGGGGGAGGGGCTGGAGGCGAGATAGCTGGTGATGTCGCGGATTCGGTCGGCGCGGCGGGTGGCGTGCGCTTCGCGGGCGGTGTCCTGCTCGATCTTCCAGGCCAGTTCGGCGGCGACCTTGTCGGCGTCGCTTGGTTCCGGGTCGGTGGGGGCGTTGCTGACGTCGTCTGGGTCGATGGGCTGGTCGTCGGGTTTTGATTCCGTGGAATCACGGGGGGTGATCGGTCCGGGGGTGGGTGCGTTCCATGGCCAGGGTTTGTCGGCGGTCGTCCAGTATTCGATTTCGCCGGTCCGCTCGGTGATGGAGCCTAGGAGGGACTTGTGGCGGCGGGCACCTTCGATGTCGGCGGGTGTGCGCAGGGAGTGCGACCACGAGTCGCGGCCGAATTCGGTGCGGGGGTCGATGATCCGGATCTTGTCGGCGGCCAGAGTGCTTTTGGACCGTGATGTTTCGGAGGCGACTTCCAGTGCGCGGAGCGCTTCTTTCACGGCGACGTCGATGCTCCACCGGTATTTGATGTGGTTGTCGTAGGCGGTGAGGCGGTTGGCCGGCGGGAGGTCCATCAGCCGGGCGGCGTCCTGTAGTTGCAGCGTGCCGGCGCGGACGGCGTCCTGCGCGTCGGTGGGGAGTTTGAGCAGGGCGAGACGTTTGGATACCTGGCTCTGGCTGATCCCGGTGCGGGTGGCGATGTCGCGTTGCTTCATGCCTCCCTCGGATAGGCGTTGCAGGGCGGCGGCTTCGTCCATGGGGTCGAGCGCGGCCCGGTGGATGTTCTCGATCAGCATGGCGGCGACGGCGTTCTCGTCGCCGGCCAGGTCGTTGCGGACGGAGATGGGCAGCTCGGTGAGTCCGGCCTGCGCGGCGGCGGCGTGGCGTCGGTGCCCGGCGATGATGACCCATTGCGTTTGCGGGTCGAACCGGGGGGGTTTCGGGTTGGCCGCTTTGAAAGATTCGATCGACACGACGGTGAGCGGGGTGATGACGCCGAGGGTCTGCATGGAGGCGGCGAGGTCGGTCAGGTCGCCCAGCCCGGTGCGGGCGTTCTCCGGGTGCGGTACGACGGTGACCAGGGGCACGGTGACGGGTTTGGTGGGCGGTCCGGTGACGGTGGTGGTGCCGGTGAGGGAGGCGACGATGCCGTTGGGGTCTTCCTGGTCGGTGGTGTCGATCGGTCCGATGGCGGCGGCTGTCAGGTTAGGGCGGGCACGGGGCGGCATGGCGGTGGCCTTTCGTGAGCGAGGAGATTGGCGGGAAAGTGGTTGGGCCGGTAGCGGCGTGGCCGGGCAACGTGTCACCCGCGTGTTGTGCGAAGGGGACGCACACCGGTGAGCTATCGGGCCGCACGGTTTTGATTCCGAGGAATCACCGGAGTCAGCCGTCGGCGGGCTCGGCGCTCACCCGGTGGCCAGGGGGCTGGCTGATTCAGATGATGGCGGTGAGGGTGGCTTTCGCCCAGGCTGCGGCGTCGGTCGGGCCGAGCGCTGCTCCGCCGGGAAGTGCGAAGACCGCCTCGATCGGTGTGTCGGTGTCGCCGTCCGGGGTGTTCCACAGGTGGTAGTCCTCGCCGTCGCCGGCGTCAACTGCTGCGTCCCAACCGATTCCGCCGTATTGGAACTGCACTGTGGTGCACGCGTCGTATCCGCGGTTGAGCCGGACCGCGCCGTCGGGGAATTCGCGGGTGAACGCGTCGAGGTAGCCGATGAGTTCGGTGTGCACCGGAACCCACTGGCACCAGGCGCTCTGGGCCGAGAAGAGCGGGTCGGCGATCGGTGCCAGGATGCGGGCGTCGAAGGACAGCAACGTCTTTCGTCCGGGCAGCTGGTGCTTGGTGATCTCGCCCTGCGTGCCGTTCTCACCGGTGATGACGAGTATTTCGTCGCTGACCGCGCCGGCGACGGCGGTGCCCAATCCGTTGCGGCTGGCCTGTTCCAGGAGTTGGTCCAGATGCACTCGCTCGAGCAGAACCTGTTGGCGGCTGTTGTCCCACACCATGTACTGGTCGAAGTTGGTGATCAGGCACGGGACAGCTCCGGTGAGATGGCCGATGTAGGCGAACGATCGGGTGAGGGCGGTCATGGCAGGGCTCCTTGGCGCAGGTTTTTTGGTGGTGTGGCAGGAGGTGGTGGCCGGTAGCGGTGCCTGGTTGAAAAGGGTTGACCGCTACCGGCGGGGTTTTGGAGTGGTCAGCGGCCGTTGTCCCAGGGGTCGGCCGGCTCTTCGGGGTACGGGTCCTGTCCCTGGCCGTCGGTGGCGGTGCGGGTGTTCTTGGTGATGGTGACGGTGGCGTTGGCCAGGTTGGCTGCGACGTAGTCGGCGGTCAGGTCGCGGCTGGGACGCTGCTCCCCGGTGTTCTTGTCGCGGTAGAACTTGGTGGTCAGGGTGCCGGAGACGACGACGGGGGAGCCGGTGTGCAGGCAGTCGGCGATGTTGACGGCCAGCTGCCGGAAGGTGCTGACGCGGGTGGCAACGGCGGGGCCGCTGACCCATTCGCCGTTGCGGTCGGTGTATCGGTCGTTGGAGATGACAACGAACCGGGTGTAGGGGATGCCGTTGGGGGACATACCGTGCTCGGGGTCGGCGGCGAGGTGACCGGCGAAGGTGGTGTTGGCGGACATGTGCTGCTCCTTGATGGGGTGGTGGGGTTTGCGTTGACGGTTCGGGTTGGTGTTCAGGGGGTTCGAGCTACAGCCGGACTGGATGCTCAGTGGTTGCGGTGGCCGATGGTGTGGGCGGTGATCCGCTCCGCCTGGTCGGGGCGCAGTTGGAGGACGTACATGTCGCCGACCTGCTCGTCAGGGTCGACGGTGAGCACCTGCGCGACTTCGCGGGCGAGCACTTCGAAGGCCGGACGGGGTCGCCAACCGGTCGGATCGGACTCGACAACCAGCGTGGTGCAGCTGCTTCCGCTGTCGCCGGTGACGATGATGTGGGCGATCAACGTCCCTTCCCCGTAGCGGGCGGCGTTCCCGGTGCCGGGCATGGCTGTGATCGGGCCGATGACAACCGGTTCGGGACTGCCGGGCAGTGGCTGCGGTGTCTGTTCCCGGATCATCGCGGTCATGACCTGCTCGGTGTAGTCAGGGTGAACGGTGCGGTGTCGGTTACTGGCCATGTCGATAACTCCCGCAATAGGTGGGTGGGTGATTCCGTGGAATCAGTGGGATGCGTGGTGCTGGGTGTTGTCGGTGGCTGTGCGTTGCACGATGGCCGTTGCGTCGTTGATGAAGTCGGTGAACTTTGCGGCGTTGAACCGGGCGGTCGCGACTACCAGGATCCCCACGTCTAGGCGTGGCCCGAGCAAGGAAAACGATTGGCTGAAACCGCCGGAGGGGTAGAGGCGGATCTCGGTGGCGCTCAGGGTGGCGCGGTACTGCTTGCGGTCCTTGTTGTGGGTGATGCGCAGTTCCGCTGTTGCGGTGAATCCGCGGGTGTCGGGTGTGGCGTCGGGGAGCGTGAAGTACCTGGTGTGGCAGCGGTGGTCGTCGCTGGTGCGCTCCAGCACAGGGGCATTGAGGGTTGCGGCGTACAAATCGTTGACGGTGGCTTCGCTGGACTCGGTCACGGTGGTCTCCCTTGTTTGGTGGTGGCGGGTGGTCGTGGTTGCTGACCGTTTTTCTTTCCCGCTGGCAAGAGACCGAAGGTTGGGCCGTGGAAGGCGGTTCTGTCAGCCCCGGAGAACGGAGTGTGGGTTGACAGAATTGCCGCGGCCCGACAATCGGGGGCCAGCGGGGAAGAAAAGTGCTTGTTGTGGGGATGTGCCGGCGGAGCCGGCTCCGCCGAGTTGTGGGTTGTTCGGGTTTCCCTGTGGCGGGCCTTCTGTACCTGGTCGGTGCTCGGTGCGGGCGTACTCCGCGGGTTTGCGTGGTGAGTTCCTAGCTCGCAGCGTCCGCGATCACCCCTGTGACGTGAAGGTCACTGTGAGTGGGGGTGTCGGGTCCGGCGTTGCCGTGTGCGCGGCTCCTGCCGGTGATGGTCGGTGCATTGTGGTTGCGGGCGAGGGGTTGTCATGCTCGGTTTGAGCGCTTCGGAAAAGGAACTGGCCGCGGTCCGCGCGGAGCTGACCGCGTTGGCGGCGACGTGGGCCCCTTCGCTGGGGTCGCGGTTCATCTTGTGCGGCGGCCGTAAAGGCGGTGGCACGAAAACTACTGCGGCGTCGGCGATCGGGATGACCGCGGCTCCGCTGCTGGCGGGCAAGACCGTCGGAGTGGACCTGAACCCAGACGGTGGGACTTTGCTGCGTCGAGCCGGTGGGCGGTCGGCGGCGACGACGGGCCGGCTGGTGCAGCTGGCGCAAGTGGCGGCCGAGATCGGTTCACCGATCGAACTGGACCGGTACTTCGACGCGGTCGGCAGGTTTTTCATCACCCACAACGACGATGTCCCGGAGAATGTCGTTCAAGAGGTCAGTTTTGAGCAGGTCAGTCAGGTTTTCAAGCTGCTGCGTCGGTCGGTGCAGCTGACCATCGCCGACGGCGGCACGTCCAGCGGTCACCAGAGCTTCTCGGCGGCGCTGCCGCTGGCTGATCAGCTGGTACTGGCCTACGACTTGGACCCGCTGGGCCTGAAATTGGGTAAAGAGGCGACCGAGGCGCTGCAGGCACGAGGATTCGGTGACCTGGTGTCGCGGGCGACGGTGATGCTGACCGCCCGGAGCACCGCGGTACGGGTCCGCGACTACACGAAGGTGATCGACAGCTTCGGTCGACTGTGCGGGCACGTGCAGGTGGTCGAATTCGACAAGGCCGCCGCTCAGGGGGCGATCAACTGGGAGCAGCTGCGGCCGCGGACCCAGGTGGCGTTCGGCCGGCTCACCCTCGCGGCGTTGCGGGGAGCACTGGGATGAGCGACCCATTGGGTGACTGGTTCACCGACGCCGAGGTCGAAGCCATCCAGCGGCGGGAACGGGCCCGCCCGCGACGGCGTGCCGCGACCTGGACCGCGGTAGGGGTGGCCGTCGTGGCGTGCACCATCGGCGGGGTCCTGACTGTCGGTGGGCTGCACACCCCGGCGGCGCAGGCCGCCCCCACGCCGGCGAGCGTCATCTTGGCCAGCCCGGTGGTCAGTACCTCGATGGTGACCACGGTGAGCACCGCGACAGCATCACCGGCAACCACCAAAGCGACGGTGACGGTGACCGCTGCACCCAAGACCACCGCGAAGTCGACCCACCCGTCGGCGATCAAGACGACGCGGCCCACTCCGCGGCCTACTCCGCGGCCGACGCCGCGGACCACCACCGTGCCGGTCACGCACCAGCAACCATCGGTGGACACGCCCGCGCCGGTGACCACCACCTACAGCCAGCAGCAGCAGGAGCAGCCGACGACGACAACGGTCATCGCTGCGCCGCGGCCGGCACCGGTGACGGTGGCGGTGACCACCCACATCGCCGAGACCACCCCGCCGGCACCGGCACCGGCGCCGGCGCCGGCTCCTGCCCCGCAGCCGGTGACGCACGCGCCGGCCGGCCCGACGTACCTGTCGGTCGGCGGATCGGCGACGCCCAGTTCCGGGCGGCTCCAGGTCACCGCGAATGTCGAAACCGACGGTGGCCCGGTGACCGTGGTGCTCGCGGTCCGCAGCACGGCCGGAACGCAGCACGTGACGTTGGTATCCGGCGCTTCCGGGGGCGGCAGCTTCAGCGGTTCGGCCTCGGTCAGGGGCTCGGTGACCTGGTGGCTGGAGACCACTGCCGGGTCGCTGTCCAATACCTCCAGCGCCAACTCTTTGGTGGTGCCGGCATGATGGCCCGCAAAAAGGCCGACGTCGCCGCACAGTTGGACTTCCTCGGCGAGGAACCCTCCTACGCCCCGCCGCCGCCGCCGTCGCCCATCGCCGCCGAGCCGCTCGTCCGGGAGGTCTCAGGTGCGGGTCCGGCTGCGCCGGGACCGCCCGAGTCGGACGCCCCGAGACCCGTGAAGCGGTTCAGGTGGGGCGGGCGGCACGCCGACACACCGGAAGTGCAGGTCCCCGGCGTGCAGTATCCGAGCCGCCAGGAAATCGAGCGGCTGTATGAACGGGCCGGCACTCAGCTGCCGCCGTCGCCGGCGGAAACCGCCTGGGGGCAGGTGCTGGCCGAGGGTGACCTGTTCGCAGCTCTGGTGCCCGCACCCGCTGCCCCGCTCACCCCGCCCGGACCGGACGAGGCGGGGTGGAACCCATTCGTTCGGTACGGACCACCTTTCACCGGTGACCCGATCACCGCGCCGATCCCGGTGCTGGTGAAAACCACCGAGGCGCAGCAGCTTCGGGCGGGCGCGCCGGAGGCGCACGACCTCGCACCGACCAGCGACACCGCGCCGGCAACCACCACGGAATCGGACCGGCAGGTCCCGGAACCGCCGGCGTCGTCGCCGGTTGCAGCGGGTGCGGCGGCGGTGTACCCGTGGTCTTCTCCTGCGGAAGCGGGCTGGGGCGGGGTGCCGGTGGAGATGTCTGCCTGGCACCAGCGGCTCTCGCAGACCCGCCCGGCCGTTCCGGTGGCCGCGGTGCGGTTGCCCGGCGCGCCGGCCTGCCCTGTCGGTGACCTGCTGGCCTTGCGAGGGTTGGCCCGGCGCAAAGCGGCCACCCAGTTGATGTCAGCCGGGTTGCCGGCCGGTGCACGCCGCAAGGTGCTCGTCGGATCGGTGTTCGCCGGCGTGGGGGTCTCCACGGTGACGGCGCTGATCCATCAGGTGTGGGCTGACCGGCGAGTGCCGGCGCTGCTGTTGGACGGCAACCGGCAACGGTCGCCGGGGTTGGCGGCGCGGCTGGGCGATCGGATCACCCGGCGGCCGTGGGAATCGGACGTGGCGGCGTTGGCCGTGCAGATCGGGCAGAGCTGGAACGCTCCGTCCGCCGGCAGCGGCGGCGTATTGGTCGACGTCGGGCCCGGCACGACACCGGTGCCGTCGGAGTCCGATATCGGAATACTCGGCGGCGCGGCCGGTTTCGCGCCGCTGGTGCTGGTCGACGGTGGTAGCGGCGATGAGTCGATGCTGGCCCAGGCCGAGCAGATCCGTCCGGATCTGCTGGTGTTGGTGTGCCGGTTGTCGGCCGAGGAACTGCGGACGACCGCGGACTTTCTCCGCGAAGTGGCGCGGGGCGGCGCGATGAACTGCCGCCGCAACGCGGTCGTTGTCGCCGTCGGAGCTGATTCGCGGCGGACCCGCCAGGTCAAGGCAGCGCTGGCGGCCGTCGCTGATGTCTCGGCGGCGGTGGTGCCGCTGGGTTGGACCTCCGGTCTGGTCGCTCGGTCCGCCCCGGTACGACCCGGGGACGGCGGGTCCGCGGCGCTCGCATTGGCCGCGGCGGTGGTGGTGGCGACCTAAGAATTCCCCGGAACCACCTGAGACACAGGGGTTCTCATTGCACCGTGAAAATGCCGGCCGCAGCCGCGCGGCCCGGATCAGCTTTTGTCAATAAGGAGAAATGCACATGATCAACACGCTTGCTCGAATCCTGCCCGGCACCGCGCTGGCCGCGGGAACGACGACGCCGCCGCCGCCGCCTGCCACCACCCCCGCCAAGGGGCTGAACATTCCGGCGGTCGTCCCGGACTTCAACTCCCCGGGGGTGGCCGGGATGCAGCACGCGACGAACACGCTGGCGGCGTACACGATCGTCGCCGGTGTGGCGGCGATCATCATCGGCGGTCTGATGGTCGTTCTCGGGCCGCGGCTGTCCTTCTCGCAGGCCAAAGCGATGGGGATGGGCGGCATCATCGGCGGTTTCACTATCGGCGGCCTGGTCGCCCTGTCCACCACCGGTGTTTCGACCATCTACGGCTGGTTCGCCCACTGAGTCTGGGTTTTGTCGGCGGCGCGGTGTAGGTGCATCGCGGCGAGTTCGTGGTGCGCACAATCTTTGGAGGCAACGCATGTCTGATTGGTCACGGCGTCGGTTCGGGCTCCGCTCGGCGTTGACGGTCGTCGGTGTGCTGGTGGTGGCGGCGGTGTTGGTGTTCATCGGCCGGGTCACAGCTCCGGCGAGTGGAGTGGCCGGCGCGGCTGCGGCTTCGGCTGGGACGGGTGCCGGGTCGGTGCCGCCGTATCAGCAGGGGGTGCCCACCGGATCGGTCGCTCGGCCGCAGCTGCGGTCGGTGACCCCGGACGGCGGCGGCGGGTGGACGGCTCCGCCGGTCGGTGCCGGCCACGGTCCCAGGGCGGTGTCGGCGCAGGGTGTGCCGTCGGGGTATACGCAGGATTCGGCCGGAGCCGCGGTGGCGGCGGCGAATGCGGTGATCGGAGGGCTGTGGTTCAACACCACGATGTCCGACCCGTGGTCGGAGATGGGTTTTTTGGCAGCTGATCCCGCCAAGGCGCAGGGTAACGCCGAGCTGACAGCGCTGATCACTGCCGGGCAGTCGCAGGTGGCGTGGTTGCTGGGTCCTCAGTACGTGGAGGTCCTGTCCAACACGGCGGGCACGGCCGCGCCGCCCTCGACGTTCAACGCTGGGACGTTCGGCGGGGCGGTGCTGGGCGTGCGGGTCACCATGGACAGCAGCGGTGGTGTGCCGACCGCGGCGGCGCAGGTGCTGTGGGAGCAGACCGGCTACATCGGCGCGAGCCAGCCGGGTACCACCGTCGCGGTGGTCACCGTGACGTTGGTGTGGCAGGGCGACTGGAAGGTCGCCGGCTTCGATCGAGCCTCGCTGGTCGGCAAGCAGATCGGATCGGCGTTGACGACCCTGCCTGCTCCGGGCTGGCTGCTGTGAACCTGCGCCGGTCGGCGAGGGTGTTCCTGGCTCTGCTGGTCACCGTCGGGGTGACGTTGACCTGCGCTGGGTCGGCCGGTGCGGCGCAACCGGATCGGGGCAGCCCGATGGCTGCAGCGGCGGCCGCGTTGGCAGCGGACGGACCGCTCGGTGCGGGCGGCAGTTACCCGGTGACCGTTGATGTCGCCGCTTCCAAGGGTTGGCCCGCCGAGCTGATGTGGGCGATCCCGAACACCGCGCAGTACAAGGCGAAGTACCCAGCGACGGCGCGGCCTGGCTGCGGAGTTGGCACCGACGTGGCCAGTTACGAGCAGAATTTCATGGAAAACGCGGGGTCGATTTTCGGGGCGGTCGCCAAGATCACCACCCAAGGGGTGTTCGCCGACTTCACCGGCTCGACCAGCGGCGGGGGACCGGCGACAGTGCCGTTCGCCGCGTTCGACGCCTCGAAGGGTTTCGTGCTCTCGCACGACAGCACTACCTACGACCCGGGGGAGATCCAGCCGTACCTGTCCACCGCCGCGGCGGATCAGCCGGCGACGTCCCATATCGCGCCGTGCGCCAAGGATTTCAAGCCGTACGGCACCGCGAGCACGTCATCGGCGTTCGGGTTCAGTTTCTACCCGAACCCCGACCAGGCGTCGGTGGACGACTTGATCGCCAAGGGCAAGACCCTGATGCGGGCCCCGGCGAACAAGTCGGCTGCCGACTTCTGGTCCGGCGGCGCTGACTGGGAGTCCGCAGATGACTTCAAAGTCACCGACACGCAGCACTACTGCACCGACAACCTCAATCCGTTCTGCGCGACGGCGATGTTCCTGCACTGCCCGGCGAGCTTGCCGAAGGACACCACCAGCGCGGCCGCGGCGGCCATTTACAACTGCCGCATCTGGAATGAGAACATGCTGGTCCTCAACGCCATGCTGAAGGCGCAGGTGGAAGAGCAGGGCAAGGCGGCGGGTTCGGCGCTGCACGAGTGGGCGGTGCTGATGGTCGCCGGCCGGCAGCAGGCCACCGCATTGCACGTCACGATCGTGCTCGGGCTCGTCGCTCTCGGTGTGGCGGTTTTCGCCGGTTCGTTGGCCCTGGGAGCCGGCCTGTTGCTCGCTTTGGGGATCACCGCCGCCTACGCGGTCACCGTGTCAGGGAACTGGGACAAAGTCTGGGGTGTCGTGTCCTGCGCCGCCGATTTCGGCAAATGCATGGCCGAAGAGGCAGCCAAAGGTATGGCGGTGTCCACCGGGCTGGTGTCGAAGGCGGCCAAAGGTGCCAGCGAACCGGACCTGGCCACCTCGTCTGCGACATTCAATTCACTGGCGGGGATTTCGGCGGTCCTGACGATCATCCTGTTCCTGCTGGCGCTGTTGTTCGCGGCCGTCACCGGGAAGCTGGGACTGATCATTCCCGCGACGGTGGGGCTCGGGAAGTGGGGTGTGACCATCGGGGCCGGGTCCACCATTTTGACGCTGATCTTCGGATTGTCGGGGTCGGTGGCCGATTCCATCGCCGGTGCAGGTTCCTCGTCGAACGACTCGCTCGGCGGCTTGGCCGATTCGCTGTCGACCGGGGCGATGAACCTGGGCGGCGATCCCGTTCTGGGATGGTTGCTGGTCGCGTTCGTGTGCCTGGTCGGGATGGTCTCCGCGGTGATCGTTTTCGTGGTGGTGTCCATCTCCAATGAGTTCATCCCGTTGGCGATCAGTCTGATGATCCTGCAGGCGTCGGGGTTCACCGGCCCGGCAGCGTTCCAGAAGTGGATTCACCGCGGCTGGGGCATGTTGTGGATGATCATTCTGCTGCGCCCGGCGATCACCTTGATCGCGAAAAACGCCTCCAACGCTGCCAACCAGGGCACCCTGGGCGGATTCATCGGTGCGGTCTCATTGCTGCTGCTGGCGGCAGTCGCGCCGTGGCTGGTCGTGCAGATGTTCCCCGTCGTCGCCGCCGGCGGCCTGGGCGTGATGCGCGGACTGTTCTCCGCCGCGCAGGGTCTGCAGGCCGCCGGCGGCCTCGGGAAAAGTATCGGCGCTGCCGCGAAAGGCGGTGTCTCCCGGGCGACATCGCTGGCGCAGACGCTGTCCGGCAGCGCCGGCAGCAAAGTTCCCAGCCCGCCGCCGAAAGCGGCACCCGGCGGCGGCTCCGGCAGCGCGGGCAGTTCCGGCAGTTCCGGCAGTGCCGGCGCAGGCACTGGCGGGAATACCGGGCGCGGCAAGTTCGGAGGCGATTCGGCTGGGTCAAGCAGCGGAACGGGGATCGTCCCCGTGGTCGCGGCGACCCGGCCAGGAAAGTCCATGGTGGGCAATACACCCTCACCGGCGGAGGCCGGCGGAAGTGCCGGCCCCGATTCCGCGTCGACCGATGGCGGTGTCGGGCACAGCACAGCGCCGGCGGCCTTGGTCGGTGTCGGCGGCGTAGATCGTCCACCCGGACCCGACCCGGCAGCACAGTGGAGGGAACCACCAGGCGGTGCGGCTCCGCAGGTCGGCAACCCCACTGATGTCGCCTCAGCGCCTCGCGTCGCTGGCACCACCGGCGTCGGCTCGACTTCCCCAGCTGATGCCGGCAAACCCGGCGGTAAGCCGGCCGGAGCGGGCAACTACGCCCCGCAGACAGCCGGCAGAAGCCAGGCAGCCGGCGCTCCCGGTGCCAGGCCCGCCGCGTCCGGTGCTGCCTCCCCGGGCCGGCCCGCGGGCAGCTCCTCGGGGTCGGCTCCGGACGGGTCCGGCGCGGCACCGGTGCGAACGCCGGCGGCGGCAGCGGTCCCGCCGGCCGCGCTGCTGCCACCTGGTGCGGCACCTTCGGGTCAACCGCCGGCAGAGCGGCCGGGAGCGGGGACACATTCACCTGGCGGCGGTGGTGGTGATGGTGGTCCTTCCGCGCCGGCAGTGCCACCGTCAGCGGCTCCGCGTCCACCAGCAACGCCACCGGCAGCGCCAGCCCCGGCCGCGCCGGCGGGCCGGCCTGCTGCGCCGACGCCGCAGCAGCCGCCGCGGCCACCATCGGCTGCGCCGCAGCCACCGGGCAACAACCCGTCCGCGCCGCCGCGGTTCACCCCGCCGCCAGGCGGCGGGGGACGGACACCGCCCGGTCCGCCGCCGCGGCAGCCGCGCCGTCCGGACAACGGCACCACCAATCGGAATGAGGGCAAATGAGCACCCAAGCACTGTTGTACCCATGGACCATCTCGGGCGAAGCCTGCCCGGTGGTGATTGGTGCCCTCGGCGAAGGGAAGTCGTGGGTGAGTTTGGATCCGTTCAGCTCACCACGCAGGGACGCATCCGGCATCTGCACAGCGACGTCGGCGGTCGACCACGATGACGAGGAGCTCCGATGAGCGGCGATTCTGTGCCGGAGTTGCGGGTGATCTTCGGTAAGCGCCGTGATCGAGGGATCATCGCGGGACGCACGGTGGGCCAGGCTGCGTTCATCGCGCTGGCTATCGGGCTGCTGATTATCTTCGTGCGGTCTTTCCGGTCCGGTCCGCATCCGTTGTGGTGGTGGCTGGTCGCGGCGGTGTTCACCGCTCCGATCGGCTTCATCCGATTCGGTGGCCGCGCCATTTCCGAGGTAGCTCCCGCGGCGATCGCGAATGCGGTGGTCGGGCTGACCGGTCAGCGGGAGTACCGCAATGGTGTGCACCGCCGGTTGGCCTCGGACACCGCGAACACGCCGCGGACGGAACCTCGGCTGCCGGGGCCGCTGGCGAAGGTGGAGATCCTGGGTTTCACCGTCGGTGATAGCGATGTTGACGGCGGCGAGGTCGGTGTGGCGTTCGACCGCGCCGACGGGTCGGTGGTGGTGGTGATGGAGGTGACCGGTCAGACGTACCCGCTGCTGGACACGGTGTTGGCAAACTCCTACGCCGTCGGGTTCCAACGGCTACTCGATGCTCTGTCGGCGCGGCAGAACCCGATCGTGGCGATCCAGTGTCTGGAACGGATCATTCCCGACCTGGGGGAGGAAGCCGCTCGAGAGTGGAACCGGCGCGGCGGCCGCGGCTCGGAGTTCTCCCAAAATGCGAACGAATCGCTGCTGGCCTCCGAAGCCGGACGGGGCATCGTCCACGAGTCCTACATCGCCATCCGCATCAACCCTGGGAAGGCGCGGCGGCTGGTCCGCGAATCAGGCAGAGGGGACCTGGGGAAAGCGTCGGTGGCGTTCCGGTTCGGCGCGGGTGTGCGATCGGACCTGGAAGCCGCCGGGGTGAAGGTTGTCGGGTGGCTCCCGCCGCGTGGCCTGTCGGCTGTGCTGCGATCCGCATTCGACCCGTCAGCCGATGCGATGGTCGCCCGCAGGGGCGGCGGCGCGGGCGACTCCGCCGGCGGCGACGGCGGGTTGCCCTCAGGAGTTTCCCCGGCCACGGCCGGGCCGATGACGGGCCGGCCGGCGCGGACCTACTACGACCACAACAATCAGGTGTCTCGGACGTGGTGGATCGAGGAATTCCCGCGGGCGGCATCCGGAGTCATCGTCGGGTTCATGCAACCGTTGTTGCTCAACGTCCCGTGCCGTCACACCGTGTCCATTCTGTTGGAGCCGTTGGATTCTCGCGCTGCTGCCCGCCGCATCGAAGAGGCGGTCTCCACCCAGGACGCGGCGAAGAAGATCAACCAGCGGATCGGGCGGCGCAGTACTCGGGCCGCCGAGCGGGAAGTGCACGACACCGACCGGAACGAAGCGGCATTGGTGGAAGGGTTCGCGAACTTCCACGTGAAAGTGGTGGTGACGGTGACCGCCGGGTCGGTGCCGGAACTGGAGGACGCGTCGGCGCAGATCGAGGCGGCGCTGAACGGGTCGAACATGGAAGGTTCGGTGTGGACGGTGGAAACCGACCAGGCGTTCTACATCGGCGCGTTGCCCTTGGCGCGGGGGATCAGCTGATGACCGCCACAGTGAAGAAACCTGACGTTCCTACCGAGACCGGCCCGATCATCCCGATTTCCGAAGCGGTCAACCGCGCCGATCGGCGGCAGTTGGAGGCGCTGGCCGGCGGTAAGGAAAAGAAGGACCGGACCCTGGGCACAAGTACCGGGTTGACCCGGCGGCTCGGGTACATCGGGTCCGGTCCATCCGGGCGGTTCCCGGGCCGGGTGCCGTGGGAGATCTCCATTCCCAAGCACACCGAGTCCACCGAAGCGTTGCGCGGGCTGTATCCGTGGTTGTCCGGGAAGCCGCTGCCGCAGCGAGGTCCGATCTTCGGGCGGGAAGTGATCTCCGGTGGACTGTGGCACATCGACCCGTGGGAACACCGCAAACTCGGCCGCGTCGGCGACTCGGGGATCTTCATTTCCGGGGTCATCGGATCTGGTAAGTCCGCCGGCGGGAAGTGTCTGCTGATCCGGCACAACGGCTTCGGCCGGCCCTTCGTCGTGCCCGCGGACATCCGCGGTGAGTGGGTGCCGGTGGTCGAGGCGATGGACGGGCTGGTGTTGCGGCTGGGCCCGGGTATGCCCGATCGGCTCAACGCACTGGCCATGCCGCCCCGCCCGAATGTCGAAGGGATGACCGACGAGCTGTGGTGGGGCGTGGTGTTCTCCCACTGGCAGGAGCTGCTCAAATCGCTCTGCGAGACGTTGATGCCCAACCAGCGTGAACTCACCCCGGTCGAGACCACCGCCATTGAGGCGGCACTGATGGCCGCTTCCGGATACAACGAGGCGTCCGGGCAGCTGGCCCGGGTGAAGCCGATCAGCCTGCACCCGGTGGTGGAGCTGCTGCTGGCACCCACGCAGGAGATGGCCACCACCGTCCGGATGGACCGAGACCGGCTGCAGGATCAGATCCGCGACGTCGGGCTGTGTCTGCGCCGCCTCACCGAAGGGTCCATGAAAGGGCTGGTCGACGGCGTCGGCAACGCCAATCGCATCGATCTGTCCAAGCCGGCGATGTGTGTGGACATGTCCCGGGTTCAGCAGAACGACGCCGCAGTGGCCATGTCGATGGCCTGCACCCAGTCGATCATCGAACTGGCCTTCCTGTATCAGGTGCAGCAGTGGTGGATCGCCTACGACGAGGTGTGGCGGATGTCGCGGTTCGGGCCGCTGCTGCAGCGGATGAACTCCGGTCAACGACGTTCCCGCGCCACCGGTGCCGGCACGGTGTTGATCTCTCACCGGGTGACCGACTCGCTGATGGGCGGTGAGGTCGCCCAACGGGCAATGCTCGACATGATCACCGACTGTGCAACGAAGATCATCTATCGGCAGCGGGCCGATGCGATCGAGGCGACCCGCGCGATGGTGCCGATGTCCAACACGGTGGCCGCTCAGTTGCCGACACTGCCCCGTGGCCGCGCCGTCCACGTCGTCGACGGCGATGCGTACCTGGTCGATCACCTGATGGCCCCGAAACTGCGGGGCACCCCCGGCGTCGACCGACCGTGGACCGAATGGGACGTGATCGAAACCGACCAGGTACTAGATGACAGTTACCGGTCGCTGGCCTCGGTCTCGGAGTCGGCGTTGTTCGCCGATGCCTCCGGCACTGACCTGCGGGATCTGCGGACGTGAACCGCACAATCGCCGCGCTCGGCGGCTTGGTGGTCGCTGTGGCGGTGCTGGTCGGCTGCACGTGGACCAGCTCGCCGCAAACTTCGGCGGGGAAGCCAGGTGTGACCATCACACCAACGCCGCTGATCCAAACCCGGGCGGCAGTGTCGTCACCGGCCGGCAGCGCCGCTGATTCCACGGAATCAAGCAGCACCGGTGATTCCACGGAATCGCCGGGCACAACGGCGTCCACGTCGGCGGCGACCCCCGGTGGGGTGAGCATTCGAAGTCTGTCCAGTACAACTCCTGTCGCCCGTGGCGGTGTTCAGGTGCTGACCGCGGCACCGCGCCCGCCCAGGACCACCCCGAACCCTTCGGACTTCCTGTCCCCGACAGCGGTGGCGGCGGCCTACCTGGCGGCGTGGTGCTACCAACCGCTGACGAAACCGGCGAACCAGAACATCGCGCAGGTGATGCCGTGGATGACCGCGCTCGGCTGGGCGCAGGACAAGAGCCGGGGCATCACCGGGGACATGTGGGAGCAGACCGTGAAAGCCGGCCTCACATCGATCTGCGGGCCCGTGCAGGCCACGGAATCGACGGACGCGCCGACCGCCGACGGAATGCGATGGGTGTCCCTGCTCACCCGCCGCGCCTACGTCGCCGGCAACGGAAAGATCGTCGGCCAGCAGAACCTCGCACAAACCCGGCGGGTCCTTCGAGCCAGCAACGGACAGTGGTTCGTCGACATCTCGGTGAACGCCGGATGAGGACATTCAAATGGAAACTACGGCTCGCCGGGCTCGTCGCGGCCCTGGTGGTCGGACTGCTCATGCTCAGCGTCCAGGCCATGACCGGGAACACCCAGGCCACCGCCACCGCGTGCGGAGCCCAAGCCGTCGGCACCACCGCCGCGCAGCCGGCCGACGTCACCATCCCGCCGGCCGCACCCACCACGGTGCAAGCACTGCGCGGCGCGGCCTCGGCAACCCAACCCGTCCCGACCATCCCAGTCCCAACCATCGCCGGCGCGGCGGCGTTCAACCCTGATGCGGTGACGTTCACCCCGGCGGCCGGCGGAACGTTCGCCGGCGTCACCCTCACCGCGGATCAGATGAAGATGGCGCAGACCATCGTCGCGGTCGCGCAGGGAATGAAGCTGACGGTACGGGCCGCGCGGATCGCGGTGGCCGTCTCGATGCAGGAATCGACGCTCAACCCGAACGCCGTCAACCAACAGTTCGTCGGCCTGTTCCAGCAGTCGCCACCAGGTGCCGGCATCTACACCCAGTACAGCCGCACCGACCCGGCCGGGGCCGCGTGGATGTTCCTCACGCAGCTGGTCACCCGGGTCCCGGGCTATGACACCGACAGCCGCCAGGACTACCAGGTCGGCGAAGTCGTCCAGGAATCGGGCGTCGGCCAAAACGTGATCCAGTGGCAGAGCATGGCCGCAGCGCTGGTCCCTACCCTGTGGACCGGTTCCACGACCGCCGGCACCGTACTGGCCCAGCCGGCCGCCGCCACCGCGGCCGGGACTGGCGTTGCCTGCACCGCCGCCTACACGGTCTCGACCGGGAACCGCACCGGCGGTGCGACCGCAGGGTGGGACCCGGGCAACATCATCTCCGACGCCACGTTCTACAACACCGCCGCCATGACCGTCGCCCAGATCGGCGCATTCGTCACCACCCAGGACGCCGCCTGTTCCGGGACGAATCCGTGGTGTTTGAAGAACCTGAAACTGACGTATCCGGTGCAACCGGCGTCGGCGTATTGCAAACCGATCCCGGCCGGGGCTGGAGCCTCAGCGGCGCAGGCGATCTGGGATGCGGCGCAAGCGTGCGGGATCAACCCGCAGGTAATGCTGGTGAAGTTGCAAACCGAATCGCAGGGACTGGACCGCGCCGATCCGACGGAGGGTAACTACGCGGCCGCGTGGGGCTGGAACTGCCCCGACGCGGCCAACGGCTCCGCGAACTGCGACCCCGCCCATGCCGGGTTCGTCAACCAGCTGCAGGGGATGAGCAACACCTGGGCGAAACTGAAAGCGACGATCCCGCTGCACCAATGGAACTACGGGGTCGGCACCTACAACATCCTGTGGAACACCGAGAACACCGGCTGTGGCAGCGGATCGGTGAACATCGCCAACATCGCGACCGCTTCGCTGTACGTGTACACCCCGTACCAGCCGAACGCCGCGTCGCTAGCCGCCTACCCCGGTGCCGGCGACACGTGCAGCTCCTATGGCAACCGCAACTTCTTCCGCATGTTCCAGAAGTACTTCGGCGACACCGGCGGCGGCCTGGTGGCCGCCCAACCTGCCGGCGGAGCCCAACAGGTCGCGTTGACCGGCCCGGTGCAAACGGCGACCGGCGCGGCGATCGGTCCGGTCCCGGTGACGTTCAGCGGCAACTCGGTGACCATCCCGGCGAACCCGCACGTACCTGCGAACCTGGTCGGCCGGGTAATCGTGGCACCCAATGCGAAGGTCGCCTCGGCGCTGGCCGCCGGCCTGACCTGGCTGGGCACCCCCTACAGCTGGGGCGGCGGCGGAGCGGCCGGTCCGAGCCTGGGCATCTGCGGACCGAACGGAGCCGAGAACGACTGCAACATCGTCGGATTCGACTGCTCCGGTCTCACCCGGTACATCGCGGGAAAGTACGGAGTCGCGATACCGCAGATCTCCGGAGACCAGCGCGACCCGTCCAAGGCGGTCGCCTGGACCGCGGCGCAACCCGGTGACCTCGTCGGGTACTCCGGTCACGTCACCACCTTCATCGGCGTGTACGACGGCATCCGGATGCAACTGGAAGCACCCGACTCACACCACTTCATCCAGATCACCCCGGTCGGGAATGCCGAGACACCCGACAACGCCGCGTACCGATATTGGGCCGGTGTCGCCGCCGCATGACAACTGTCGTCGAACAAGTGTTCCGGTATGCATGGACAGGGCGTGGGCTGGTCGCTACAGTCGGCGTTAGGCCGAACGTGAACGCCTGCCGATACTGAAAAAAGTGGAGAACCAATCCATGATTGTCACCTACCTCACCGACACTCCGACCGATCCGACCGATCCGGTGAACTCGCCGAACGGCGTGGCCAACATGATCTACAACATGGTCACCACCCACCCGGCCGCAGCGACCGTTCAGGACTCCGGCTACCCTCCGTCGTCCCCGCACAACCTGACCGGCATGGTGTTCGGCTACGTCGTCTTCTTCCTGGTCGCCTGCTGGATCGCCTTGAACGTCTGGGGCAGGCGCAATGAGCGCCGGATCGCCCGCACCCCTCGGTACGAAGCGGCCTACCGCACCCTGCTCAACCAGGACTGGTACGGCCGCGGTTACGGGGCGTACCCGGTCCCGCCCGCCGAACTGCGCGGCCCGAACGACCAGTTCTGGCAGGCCGCCGTCGCGGCAGTCAACCGACAGGCCAACGCCGAAGACGCCGTCAACGGCGACCTGGCCGCAGCCAAGCGCCGTGGCTACGCCAACGGGTTCGCCGCCGGCTCTATATGGGATCGCCACTGATTTCAGGCTCAGTGTTAGGCGAGTCGCCGAATATGTCGACGTTGGTTCTCGACACGGGGTCCCGACATAGTTCTCCTGCTTGGCTCGTTGTGTCCGCTGCCCGTGTCAAGCAACGACCGTTTTCCGACACCGCAAGATGTGTGGACCGTGCCTCTTTGGCAGTCCTCGCCCTACTTGACAGGGGACGTCCCGGCTGATTCCACGGAATCACGCAATGCCCCCGCACCAGGCAACACCGGACAGATAGACCGGGCGAGCGTCTGGTAGGCGCGAGCCGCTGACTGCGCCGAACCAGTCGCTGTCGGTGCCGTCTGCTGTGCTACCGCCGAGCCCCTCCGCTAGGTTGGGGGTTCTCTTCTGCGACCGAGGGTAGGGCAACAAGCGTGGACGACCTGGACGATCTCGAACTGCTGAGCAAGGACGAGCTGATCGAGATGCTAAGCGAGCGTGCCGACGCCGGAGTCAACATCACCTTCCCCGGCAAGGCCGTCACCCGGCGGATGGCGCGTAGGGTGCGTCCTCGGATTCAGCGAACCATCGCGAAGTTGTCGGTAGGCCCACCTGAGCAGCAGGCGCGGAACCATCTCATTGAAGGCGACAACCTTCAGGCGCTGGTCACGTTGTTCAAGGAGCGCGGTCACGCGGACTTGATCGTGACTGATCCTCCCTACAACACCGGGAACGACTTCCGGTACAACGACAAGTGGGATACGGACCCCAACGACCCTGGCCTGGGCGAATTCGTCGCCGCCGACGACAAGGCTAAGCACACGAAGTGGATGAAATTCATGTGGCCCCGGCTGCAGATGATGCGGGCAATGCTCAAGCCAGGGGGAGTCCTGGCGATCTGCATCGATCAACGTGAGCTGTTTCATCTAGGCGGGATGTTGGACGAGCTGTTTCACGAGAAAAACCGATTGGCCATCATCAACTGGCAAAAGTCGTACTCTCCCAAAAGCGACTCAGACCACGTGAGTACTGCAACGGAGTACGTCCTGGTCTACGCGAAGGAAGAAGACCGCGCCAAGACGAACCTCCTCGACCGTACGGATCTGATGGATTCCAGGTATCAGGCGCGTGATGGAGATCGGCGCCGTTGGAAATCCGGTGATCTGTCCGCTGGTGAAGCTGCCTCGCATCAACCGATGGTCTATGCCATCCAGTCTCCCTTTACGGGGGAGCTTCACTACCCGCCGGAGAACCGGTGCTGGTCCATGGGTCGGGCAGCGCTGAGGAAAGTTCTTGAACAGTGGGGCGTTGAATATGTCGAACGGGACCTGAATGATGCCTCAGAACGAGCAAGGATTGCCGGTGTTCCCGTGTCCGAGGTCAAACGCGGGGTCAAAGCTCTTATGGTCAAGGGGAGCCCGAAGGCAGCCAAGACGGCGGCAACAGCGGTCTTGAAGGTAGGTCCTTGGCCAGTTGTCTATTTCGGGATTGGTGGAGCCGGGCGACCCGCTCACAAGCGTTACCTGGAGGACGTCAAGGCGGGGTTGGTACCAATGACCTACTGGGCCGACGATGACCACAAGTTCCCCGAAGCATTGGGCGTCATATCTTGGCCGCATGCCCAGTCTGGTCACTCACAGACGGGGATCAACGAATTGAGTGCCGTAGTCGGCAGGGACCACGCATTCCGAACGGCGAAACCCGTCCGCTTGATGGAGAAGATCATCCAGATTTGGTGTCCTCCCGATGGGCTGGTCCTTGACCCATTCGCAGGCTCAGGGACGACGGGTCATGCGGTTCTCGGTCTGAACCATCAGACGGGAGCGGACCGGCGATTCATTCTTATCGAGCAGGGTGCCCCCCAGCGCGGTGATTCATACGCACGGACCCTGACTGCAGACCGGCTGACTAGAGTCATCAATGGGGATTGGAAAAACGGAGAAGGCGTCCCGACCGGCGGCGGGTTCTCCTTTCAGCAGCTCACCAAGACCGTCGATGCGACTGCATTACTTCAGATGGAACGGGACGAGATGGTCGATACGGTCATTGCTTCCTACTTCGACGCGGGCCGCAGGCGATCCGGAAGTTTGGAGCGGCTTACTGCCGACTACGTTCACCTCGTCGCCAAGAACAAGGACGAAGAGGGTTTTTACTTGATCTGGGGTGGCCCAGATAAGAACACCGACATGACCGAGGACGTTTACGAAGAGATCGTAGCGGAAGGTGTTAAAGCTCAGCTGAGGCCGCACTACCACGTGTACGCCCGATACAACCTGTTCGCCACCGAAGGAGTTCGCTTCTATCAGATTCCTGACCGCATCCTCGCAGACTTTGGCCTCGATGTTCGTACGGAGTCGTTCGATTCGGAGGAAGATCAGTGACGACGCTCTTTCAGTTTCAAGAGGAAGCAGCGGCGACGGTCGCCGATCGCTTCCTCGAATACCTCGAAGACCCGCCGCAGGGTGGGGGCACTAAGAAGTATCCGAAATTCACCCCGTTCTTTCAGGCTCTTTCCGCGCTGACAGGCGCCGGGAAGACCGTTGTACTAGCGGAGGCGGTGTCCCAGGTTGCGTCCACGATGGCGGTGCGACCGATCATCATCTGGTTGTCCGTTGGAAAGGTGGTCGTTCGGCAGGCCTTCGCGAATCTCTCGCCGGGAGGGAAGTACCACACGCTCTTGGACAACACACGAGTGGTAACGCTTGCCGACTTCACCCCCAGCGAGGCTCTGGATGCGACATCTGCGCTCCTGTGCTTCGCAACCGTTGGAACATTCAATCGGTCTGAGAAGGAAAATTCGACACTGTCGATTTTCAAATCCGATGTCGACCAGATTGGTACGTCTATATGGGAAGAACTGAAGGTCAGGGTCAGCAGTGACGGTGTCCGACGACCGCTATTCATCGTCTACGACGAGGGCCATCGACTTACGGACCCCCAGACCGAGCTACTGTTGGAGCTCGAACCTGACGCCTTTCTGTTGGCCAGCGCAACGATGAAGCTCCCGTCGCGTTTGGCCCGGGAGTACGAAGCGCTAGGCCGCGCGGGCTGGACGGATGACCGTTTGGTCACGCGTATGTCCTCGAAGGCGGTGGTGGAGTCGGGCCTGATCAAGGCTGCCGTGGATTTGGCCGGCTACAACACTCCTATGGAGGAGACAGTGTCTCAACTGATCGAGGCTTGGCGCGAGGCAACTGTGGAGGCCGCAGCACTTCCCAACCCGTTCCAGCCAAAGGCAATGTACGTTTGCAATACCAACATGACTGCCGACGACGCCTACGTCGCCGATGATCCAAAGCAACTGTTCGAGCAGCGGCAAGCGCCGCCCATTCTGATCTGGCGCTATCTTGTCGAGCAGCTTGGAGTCGATCCGGCGACGGTCGCCGTGTACGCCAGTCTTAAGGTCCACGCTGAGTACCCGCTACCTGACGAATTTATTCTATATAGGGGTGCCGATAAAGACTACGAGACATTCACCGAGGGTAACTACAAGCACATCATTTTTAACTTGGGGCTCCAAGAGGGCTGGGATGATCCGGAAGTGTATTTCGCGTACATCGACAAGTCGATGGATTCGCGGATCCAGATTGCTCAGGTGATCGGACGGGTGCTTCGACAGCCTAACGCTATGCGCTACGCCGGCGCGCACCTGAACACCGCGTACTTCTACGTGCGCGTGGATCGAAACGAGGTCTTCGCCGAAGTCGCGGACGAGGTCGAGAAAGAGCTGGGCGCAGCCAGCGGAGGCGCTATCAAAATTACGACCACTCCGCCGGGTAAGAAGAAGCCTATCGATTTTCCGGTGAAGGTCATGATGGAGGTCCCTTATACCGGGCTCAATAGCGTTGACGCGCAGAAGCCGATCCATAAATTGACCGCAACCTTCGCGGATTACAGGGAGCCGTCTGTGAACACCACGGGAACCGGCAGTCGGAAGGTGTCGCGTCAAGTCATTGGCGGCGACGCCGTCGATGGTGTATGGGAGACGTTTGAGCAGGCTTCCAAGGTTTCAGCCCGGTGGGTGCTTCACCGCGAGGTTCAGCGTAGGTTCCGGGAGGCGTTGGACGTCGTGGATCTGAAAGACGGGAAGCTCAACGCGCAGGTTGGCGTCAATAGCCCCGCGTTCCAACAGGTCCGCGAGCTTGCGGAGAAGATTGTCAATGTGTACATAGACGAAGTACGGATCAAGCAGCGTCTCTCAAACCCGTACGTTCCCAAGACCGACCAGGCCCGGCCAGATGAGGTGACAACATTCATCAACGCCATTCATTCCGGGTACGCCGGGTTGAACAGCTTGGAGTTGCCGTTCGCGCGGGCCGTCGACCAGACGGGGCTGACCTGGTGCAGGAACCCGTCACGGGTGGGCTACGGACTACCTCTGGTTGCTATCGGCGCGACGTCGAACTTCTACCCGGACTTCTTGATCTGGACGGACACGCGCGTGATCTGCGTAGATACGAAGGGCGGCCATCTCGTTCGAGAGACGGCGGGCCGAAAATTGCTGCACATCCAACCGCACCCTGAGGCGGCCCGGCGACTCGATATCCAGTTCGTCACCGACGGTTTCTGGGACCACGACCTGGTCAACCAAGGCCCCGACGGGTACACCCGCTGGGGCCTCAATGACGAAGGCAAGTTGAAGGCGAAGCACTTCGATTCGCTCGCCGAACTGGTCGAAGCACTGACTCGCGACTAGTAGACGCACGGCAGCACCGCTTCCTTCATGGCCGGGGCGCGCAACAGAAGCACGACGGATTCGGACACGGCCGTACGGCAACCGCGCAGCGTGAGGTGAGAACTGGCGCGGTGCCGCGAATCGGTAACCGTGGCGCGCCGTGTCCACGCGACGGCCTTTCTGAACGTAGGAATCGCGGTGCGGGAAATGAGATGGCCAGTTATGCGCAATCTCGGGGGTGGTCGTCGCCTGCGGCGTGGTGGGCGCGCCAGATCGTGGCGGTCGCGTCGGCTCCGGCGGAGTCGAACAGTTGGGTGAGGGCTTCGAGTTGCGTGCAGGTGAGGTGGGTTCCGATGCTGTCGGCGAGTTCGACGTCGTTCCACGCGTCGACGAGGTGAGATGGTGTGGGCCAGTGCGTTGGTGGCGATGATCTTGTGTCCGATGGTGGTGGTTCGCGGGTTCATGGTGGGTTCCGTTCGGTAGGAGCGTGGGTGTCGGTGTTGATTCCGTAGAATCAGCGGTGGAGCTCGGCCTGGGCATTGTCGGTGAGCTCCTGGCGGTCGGCAGTCCCGTGCGGTCATCGATGGGATGGGTCGGCATTCCCGTCAGGCGGATCTCACGGCTCTGGGATCTGTGGGACACCGACCAGATCAACCGCCTCTACACTGTGTCTGACCTCGGGCGATTCAAGTCCCACATCGTCTACCAGGCCACTCTGCGGGGCTACCGGTCGCGACCTGACACGCCACCGAGGGACAGCCGTAGCCTGATTCCGCAGAACTAGAGTTGCCGGAGCCGGACATACTTGCTAGCCGGCTTGGCGTTGACCTTCGGGGGTGTGAAGTGAAGCCGTCACTGTTCGATCCGCGGTGGCCGAAGGACAAGTGGGATCCGCAGTTCGCACATCTTCACGCTCCGGCGTACGCCGCGGCGCGTCGACTGCTGGACGCGACGTTTCAGACGATGGTCGATGTCGACGGCAATTTCGGTCGGGATTTCGCCACGACCGGGTTCTCTCCGCGGCTTTTCGAGCTGGCTATGTTCGCCTACCTGGACGAGTTCGGCTTGGTTCCGCCGGCCGGCCGGCGCGACCACCATCCGGACTTCATCATCGGCGGCGGACGGGATGTGGCCGTCGAGGTGACGACGTCGAACCCGACCCACGGTTCGCCGGCGGTCGGTTCGAAGGTGCCGGCGGACCTGGCGGACCTGATGCCATCGGATGCGATGGAGGCGCGCCGCCGGCTGGTGTTCCAATTCGGCAAGGTCGTGCGGGCGAAGCTGCAGTGGAGCAACGGGGTCGGGCAGCGCTACTGGGAGCTCCCGCACACGCGGGATCTGCCTTTCGTCGTCGCGTACGGCGCCTTCCACGACTCCGCGGCCTTATGGCTTAGCGGCAACGCGATCGCGGAGTACCTGTACGGCCAGACCGATCGGGTCGATTACGTCGACGGGAAGCTGATTCTCACTCCGGAGCCGCTGATCGAGCATCACTGCGGGGACAAGAATCCGATACCCAGTGGTCTTTTCAGGCAGCCGGAAGCCCAGCGCTTGGCAGGAGTGCTGTTCAGCAACGAGCACACGGCTCCGAAGTTCCTGCGGATCGGCCTTGAGCGCGGCTACGGCGATGATCGAGTGCTGGCGATGCGGGTGGGTTTCGAGTACGACCTCGATCCGAACGCTTCGACGCCAAAGGGGTTCACGTACCGGGTTGGGGAGCGTCCGGCGACTGATCTGGAGACGTTCGCGGAGGGGTTACATCTGTTCATCAACCCCTGGTGCGAAAGCTCGCTCAGTCCAGAGTTGTTCCCGGAGCTGATGGTGCATCAACTATTGCCCGATGGCCGGTTCTTGACGACCTATCCGCCCGGGACGACGCTTCATCCGGTCGCATCTCGTACGGCGGTCATTCAGATCACGGACTGATCGGGAGTCGCGGACCGCGTTTCGTGAGCGTGACGACGGGCCACGGTGAGTCCGAGGACGGTCAGCAGGTCGATGCAGACGGTGTCGATCATTCCGGGCAAGGTCAGCGGCGCGTACATGTCTGGGTTGCTGCTGGGGGCGACTCGGGCCATCTGTTTCTGCTGGCCGGCGTATTCGGCGAGGGACTGCAGGTGGTGTTGCCTGGCCTCCTCGAGTAGGGGTTCGGGATCGGCCGCCGGGTCGTTCAGGAGCGTGACGGCTTTGAGGCGTGCGTCGATGAGGCCGATGATCGTGTCGCTGGTCAGCGGGGCTGAGGGGTGGCCGAGGGCGCGGCGGATCTTGACCGTGTGCGGTTCGAAGACGCTGCGGATCTTGCGGTCCAGTTCGGGGTCCATTCGGCCGGTCCAGGCGACGTTGGTCAGCGCGTCGCGTAGTTCTTGCCGGGCTTCGTCGGTGGCGTCGGGGTGGTCCAAGGTGCCGAGGATCTGACCGGCTGAGATGCGGGCGTTCTTCTGCGTGCTGCGGGCGTCGCCGAGCCAGGTGCGAAGGGCACGGATGGCCTGCCGCGTGGGTACGTAGTCGTTGCCCCAGTAGGTCCACAGGGAGACGGGTATCCGGGCGAGGGTACGGATGCGGTGTGTCTGACGGTGGTGCAGCAGGGTCAGGAGCAGGCGGCGCTGGTTCGCCGGGTAGAGGGCGCGGTGGGATCCGTGGCCTTTGCCGGCCGGCCGCCGCTGCGGGACATCGAGCAGTCCGGCTTCGGTCCAGTCGCGGACGAGTCGGACGGTTGCGAGGTAGCCCACTCGTTTGGAGTCGGCGACAAGGTCTTCGATCGTGCCGGGTCCGGTGATCCAGTCCATGGTTTGGAAGTTACACGATATTGATCGGTCTGGGTCGTGGCGTGGGCGGCGAGGTTCGGTGAGACTGAAGGACAGATTCGAGTGGGAGGGAGGTGATTGTTATGGCGAAGGCAACGGACCTTCAGCTGGCCGGCAAGTTGCTGGTGGTGGTTGGGGCGGCGGTGTCGGTCGGTTTGCTGCCGAAGGGCTGGCAAAAAGGCGTGTCGGCCGCGACGTGCGTTCTGATTCTGCTGAAGCTGCTGGCACGGTAGCGCGGAGGGTGCGTGAATGCGTTGTGCCCGTCGGTGCGCCGGTGCTCGGAACGCGAAATCGGCGCGCCAACATGGCCCAGGACTCGGGAACGTCCGACGAAGTGCAGAGTAGCCGTGTGTAGCAGCGCGTTACTGAGAGTTGAGATGCCGGTAGATGCTGGCTCGTGAGACGCCGAGCGCTTTGGCGATTTGGGTGGGTGTTTGGCCGTTGGCGCGGCGGGCTCGGGCAGCAGCGAGGGCGTCGGGGGTCATGACGGTGGGTCGGCCGCCGGTGCGGCCCTGTTCGCGGGCGGCGGCGAGACCGGCGAAGGTCCGTTCCTGCAGCATATCTCGTTCGAGTTCGGCGAAGGCGGCCATCATGGTGAAGAAGAATTTGCCTTCGCCGGTGGGTGTGTAGGTGCCGGCGAGCCGACCGGTGAGGATGCGCAGGCCGACGCCGCGGCTGTGCAGGTCGTCGGCCATGGTGAGTACTTCCTTGACGGACCGTCCGAGGCGGTCCAGTTTCCACACGCACAGGGTGTCGCCAGCGCGGAGGTAGTCCAGGGCGGCGAGCAGCCCGGTGCGGTCCTTGACGCGGCTCGAGACCTTGTCTTGGAAGATTCGCTGGCAGCCAACCTCCTCGAGGGCGTCGCGTTGCAGGGCGACGGTCTGCGGGGCGGTGGAGACGCGGCAGTACCCGATCAGTTTGCTGTCTTTCCGGATTGCCACGCACGCACTGTCGCACAACCCATCTCACAACGCCAGTAGTGATCGCTGTGTTGTGAGATGGGTTGTGGACGTTTCGCGGCGGCGTGTCGAGGTCCTGTCGTGGACGTCTCAGAATCGATCGTTTATCGGACACTGCTCGGGGACGGTGGGCCCTACGATGCTGGTCATTCGGGAGATGCTCCGGAGTCGCTGCCGATGATCAACCGACCGGTCGACCTCGCACGGCTGATTCGGTGGAATCACGGCGAAGGGCACCTCGAGGTGCATGCCGAAACGGCTGCCGAGTTGCGTTGTGGATGCTCGGACTAGGTAGGTCCGTGGCGGTGAACCGGTCGGTCTCAATGAAGGCGGACGGTCCCGTCGGGGTTGTGGTCGTCGCCTTCGTCGTCCCCGGTGGCGTGGTGGGTCCGCCAGATCGCGGCGGGTTCGTCGGCTCCGGCGGCGTCGAAGAGTTGGGTGAGGGCTTCGAGTTCGGTGCAGGTGAGTTGGGTTCCGATGCTGTCGGCGAGGGCGCTGTCGGTCCAGGTGTTGATGAGGTGGCTGATGGCGTCGGCGAGTTCGGCGGGGTCGATGATCTTGTTTCCGGTGGGGGTGATGCGGGGGGTCATGGTCGGTTCCGTTCGGTGTGGGCGGGTGTCGGGTGGTGATTCCGTGGAATCAGATTTGGAGATCGGCTGGGGTGTTGTCGGTGAGCTGCTGGCGGTCGTTGTAGCCGCTGCTGAATGCCTTCATGAGGCGGGTGGTGCGGGGGTCGCCGACGGGGGCGTCGCCGATCATGGCCATGACGGCGGGGTTGAGTGCTGCGGCGCGGGTGCGGCCGTTGTGGTGGGCGTTCCAGCCTTCGTTGTAGGCGTGGGCGTCATCGCGGGTGCCGGGTGAGAGCGTCGGGTTCGGGGTGGGGTCGTTGGTTTGTATGGCGATGAGAGTGGCGGTGGCCCAGGTGTTGTCGAGGGTGGTGGACAGGCGTCGGGTGTAGGGGTGGTCGGCTCCGAAGGCGGCGGTGATGGCGGTGAGGGCGTTGTGCTGGTCGGCGGCCAGCAGGTCCATTGCGTCCAGGATGGTGGTGGTCTGTTCGGTGGTGAGGGCGATGCGGTTCATGGTGGCCTCCTGGTGTGTTGCGGGTGGTCCTTGGCTGACCGTTTTTCTTTCCCGCTGGCAAGAGACCGAAGGTTGGGCCGTGGAAGGCGGTTCTGTCAGCCCCGGAGAACGGAGTGTGGGTTGACAGAATTGCCGCGGCCCGACAATCGGGGGCCAGCGGGGAAGAAAAGTGCTTGTTGTGGGGATGCGTCGGCGGAGCCGGCTCCGCCGAGTGGTCGGCGGTCCGGTGTGGCGATTCGGGGGTGTCCTGGTGAAGGCGGCGGTGGGTTCCCGGGACGTTAGGGGTGGGAATCGGGGTCCGGGTTGACCGCTGTTGCCGGTGCTTGTGAGGTGGTAGGTGATTGACCGGTGACGGGGTGTGAACGTTGTTGGTTCATGTTGCGGTGAAACGGGGTTCGGCTGTGCTAGCTCGCATCGTTGTGTCTGCACCAGTGGTGGACGGTGGCCAGCAGCGGCCGGCCGGTGGTGTGGAGGTGGGCAGCGTGACTGAGGTGTTCGGTGCGGCAGAGGTCGGTACGTCGATTTGGCTTGGTGAGCTGACTCGGACTTGCGTGGATTCCGCGGGCGATCCGGCGACGTGGTCGACGTTGGTGGGTGCTCTGGGCCATTTCCACGGTTTGCACTGCGTGAACGTGCTGCTGGTGTGCGCGCAGCGTGCGCCGGCTCCGCCGGCCACGGTGGGCAGCGTCGCCCAGTGGAGGATCGCAGGCGGAGGCGTTGGTGCCGGCGATCCGTCCGCGGTGTGGGTGTGGCGACCGTCCGTTCTTGCCGCTGCTGGGCTGCCGCTGCCGCACGGCGGTGCGGACGCTGTTATGCCGGTGTTGGTGAGCGAGCAGCGGGCTCCGGCGCGGGTGGGGCAGCGGTTCGTGTCCAGCGTTGACGTGCTGGCGCAGCTGTGGGACATCGAGTTGGAGTCGGGCTCTGGTGACCTGTTGGCTGCGGTGTGTCGGCGGGCGTTGCAGCTGGAGGGCAGAGCGATCGGCGACTCGGCGTTGGTGGATTCGGTGACGGCCGCGGTGCGGTCGGCGCACGGTTTGAGTTGGTCGCCGCCGGCCGTGCCGTGGGGCGACCCGATCGTGAATGCGGAACGGGTGCGGGCGGCGGCGGCGTTGGTGCTGGGCGGTTTGGCCTCGACGCACTCCGGCGGCGGCTGGCCGATTCGGATACCCCGACATCGCCCGAGTCATCATGACCGGCCGGCGGCGACGGGCAAGCATGCGAAGGGTCTGCTGTGAACATGGCGAAGTCGTTCACGAAGGAGCCGGTGCTGTCGCCGAAGGCGGTGCTGGCCTGCGTGGTTGGTGCGTCGTTGTTCAGCTTTGTCGCGCTGATGTGGCTCGGTGGGCAGGTCGCGGCGCTGCTGGCCGGGCACGGTTTCGCCTCCGGAGGGTTCCTGTCCGGCTTTGCGGGGTTGTTGAAACCGGGTCGGCCCGGGTGGGATTGGACTTCCCAGGTTGCTGGGCCCGCTGTCTATTGGCCAGTTCAGATCGTGGTGGTGAGCGCCGCGGCGTACGGGGTGGTCCGGGTGGTCCGGTGGTGGCGGGCCCGGGTCAGCGAGGAGACGCCGGAGAAGCGGACGCAGAAGCTCTTGGACCGTGAAGGTGTCGCGACGACCGCGGATCTGCGTCGTGAGGTCGGACCGATGACGTTGGTGAAGAAGGCGGAGTCGTTGCGGCCGAAGCTGTTGGCTGATGCGCGTGAGTCGGTGGGGTTGCCGCGGCGGTTCGACCCGCCGTTGATGCCGCAGGAGACATCGGCGATGGTCCGGTACCTGCTGGGCACCGGGAAGGTGCAGCCCACCGATCTGGGGTGGCGGTGGGGATTCTCGCGGGGGGAGGGTGTGTGGACCTCGGTCCGTGATTCGGTTTTGGTGTGTGCGCCGTCCGGGGCGGGCAAGGGCGTCTTCACGGTGATCAACGCCATTTTGGATGCGCCGGGCGCGGTCATTGTCACTTCGACCCGTCCGGATGCGTTGACTCCCACGTTCGAGGCGCGGCGAGAGGTCGGGCCGGTGGCGGTGTTGTCGGCCGACGGCGCGGTGAGCGGCCTGCCGAATTCGTTCCGCTGGTCGGTGATTCGGGGGTGCGAGGACGGCGAGACCGCTCAGATCCGTGCGGAGGTGCTGGCGGCCGACAGCGGGAAGGGAGTGGAAAACGCCTCGTACTGGGAGGGGAAGACGAAGGAGACGTTGAAGACACTGCTGCACGCGGCGGCCTTGGGCCGCAGGTCGATCCACGACCTGTGGATGTGGACGAAGTCGCCGCTGGCGGCGATGGAGGCCGTCCGGATCTTGGACAGCATGCCGGAGCGGGCAGAGATGGGCTGGGCGCAGATTCTGCGGGAAAAGTTGGAGGGCAACCACACGAAGCTGGAAAACGAGTGGGGCGGTGTGGTTTCCGCCTTGGAGGGCTTGGACATTGCTGCTGTGCGGGAGCGGTTCAACCCGGGTCCGGGCGAAGAATTCGACGTCAAGGCGTTCCTGTACGCCAAGGGGACGTTGTATCTGTTGGCTGATGAGGGGCATCCGGCGTCGAAGTTGTTGTCGGCGTTGATCGCTGATGTGGTGCGGGTAGCGCGGCGGGAAGCTGATGGGTCGCTGAAGTCGAGGCTGGACCCGCCGTTGACGTTGGTGCTGGATGAGATCGCCAACTTCTCGCCGTTGCCGAAACTCCCGGAGTATCTGTCGGCCTACGGCGGGTCGGGGATCATCACTAGGGCGTACCTGCAGTCGTTGGCGCAGGGTCGGGACAAGTGGGGTGATCAACGAGCCGCTTCGATGCTCGGGTCGGCGACGGTGAAGGTGTTCTTGCGGGGCGGCGCGGTCGCGTCGGACTTGAAGGATCTGGAGACGCTGGTCGGGGTCCGCGATGAGGAAACGTGGTCGCAGTCGCGCAGTGATTCCGGTGGTGGTGGGTCGTCGTTTTCGGTGTCGTCCTCGGTCCGGTCGGTGCCGGTGCTGCTGGCGTCGGAGATCGTGCAGCTCCCTGAGGGGGTGGCGCTGATGATGGTGGGCAGCGCCGCACCGATCATCGTGACGATGGAGCCGTATTACCAGCGGAAGGATTACTTGGGAGAATGGCGTGCGTCCCAGGACTTCTGGGAGGACAAGATCATTGAGGCTGCGAAGGAACGTGCCGATGTCAGGTCACCCCGGTGACGATGTGGTGGCGCAGTACCTGGCATCGGCTGCCTGGCACGAGCGGCGCGGTTGGTGGCTGGAGTGGTACGACGAACAGTTCGGCGGACTGCCGAGATGTACCTGTTGTTTCACCACCGATGATGTCGACCTGCTGCATGTGGACTTCCAGAACTTCCGATTCGAGCAGGTGAATGAAGTGGTCGCGGTGTGCGGGCGCTGCCGAGCTTTGATCGCGGCGGAGCTGCAGTCGATGGAGGCGCGGATGCCGGGGATGCCGTATTTCCTGGCCGTGCAGACGGCGATCGGGGCGGTGTCCCGTGTCGTCCGCGAGGAGTGATCGGGGGTGGTGAGACCGCCGCGGCAGGGATCGAAGTGGACAGCGGAGCGGCCGGGAATCCGGGCCGAGTACGACCGGTACATGCGGTCGCGGGCGTGGCAGGACCGGCGGTCGCAGTGGTTTGAAACCGACGCCGAGCGCAACGGTGAAAGCCGTTGCGCTGTCTGCGGTTCCACGGAACGATTGCAGCTGCATCACCACGACTATGTTCGGATGGGTGCGGAGCGGCACAGTGATCTGGTGGCGTTGTGCAAATCCGATCATGAACGGCTGCATCTGATCTGGGATAGTTCACCGCAGTGGCGGCGGCTGCCACGGGCGGTCGGGTCGCCGGCGTTGGTGGCGACCATGGCCGCTGAGATGCGCCGGCTTCGGCGACCGGCCTTCGCCGCGGACGAGGCCGACGAGCAGTGACGCGGCGCTCGCCGTCGCCTGCCGGATCGGCGTAGTCAGTCGGGTGGGTTGAGATCCGGCGGTGTCTTCGCCGCCGCTCTGGCCGCTCGTTTTGCTTTGGTGATGACCCTTTTCACCGTGGTGGCCGGGTCTTCCAGGCGCAGCAGGGTGCGAATCCAGTGGGCTTGGGCGTTCGGGGTCTCCGGGTTGCGGTTGCTGATGTGGGCGGCGAGCATCGTTTCGGCGGCGGTGAGCTGCTGGGTGTCCAGGATCCGTTGGTCTTCCCCGATGAGCGAGTCGGTGGCGGTGTCGGCGGCTTCGCCGGCGGCGGCGGCAACATCGTGCAGAGCGTCAGTGACTGCGTGCACTGCGCGGGTGACGGCTTCTGGGGATGGGTTGGCGGGGTCGTCACCGCCAGCGGTGAGTGCTTCGTCGATGTGCTGGTGGACGGCGTCGACGTGGTCTTGGAGTACTTCAGCCGCTGCTGCCTGGCGGGCGGCGTGTACGGCGCGTCCGGTGCGGGTCGTTCGCTCCTGCTGGAGGGCTTCGTGGAAAAGGGTGATGGACCATTCCGGTAGGCGCGGTGTGTCGATTGGGGTGTGGCCACGGCTGGTGTTGCAGTTTCCGCTCATCTGGCGTAGCCGGTCGAATGCCTGTTCGCGGCCGGCGTCCCAGTCCATCCCGGTGCGGCCCAGTCCCATGCTGGGGTGATGGGCCTGTTGCCAGCCGAGCCAGAGGTGGGTGAGTTCTTCCCGGAGGTTGGGGTGGGAGAACCAGCAGGGCGGGATGGTCCCTTCCGGGACGATGTAGGTGGTGACGAGCCACCGGATCCACGTCGCGAGGTCGGTGATCTGACTCTGGTAGTCGAAGGCGTCCAGGGTGTCCCAGAGGATCGGGGTTGGCATCGGGGTTGGTGCGGCATCTTCGATCGGCTCGGTCACAACTGTTCCTCCTTCGGATTGTGCTCACGTCGGAATGCGCGGGTGGGCGGTGTGCTACGCGCTTGGGTGGAAAACGCGACCGGCCCGGCACCTGTGGTGCAGCGGTGCCGGGCCGGAGTTGGGGCTGGAGCGGGTCAACGGGTGAGTGTCTGCTCTGCTGCGCGGGCCTGGTCGACGGACGGGGCGGGACCGGCAGTCGCGGCGGCCGCCGTCGTGGGGGTGATGTGTTCGGGGATGGAGATGCCGACTTCGCCGGCGGCGGCGATCAGGTGGTTGACCTTGAACTGGCTGCGTTCGGCTCCGAGGTCGGCGGGCAGGTTCCAGGACTTGGTGGCGGCGGCGTACTTGAAGCCGTCGGCTTTGAGCAGGGCATGCAGGTCGGTGTCGTCTTTGGAGACGCCGGCAACGCGGATGGTGTCGGGGCCGTGGATGACGTGGGGTTCCTCGGCTCGGAGGGCCGCTGGTTCGGGGGTTTCGGCGGTCAGCGCGCGTTCGACGGTGCTGTCCGGTGTGCTCGGGCGCAGCGGTGCGGCTTTGAGAGTGTCGACGGTGACTTTGATTTCGGCTCCGGCGGTGTTGTCGCGGCGGGTGAACACTTCCAGTTCGGGTCGGCCGGCGATGGTGATGCGGTCGCCGGACTTGTGGTGTTCCATCAGCCGTTCGGCGTTGGGTCCGAAGGCGGCGAGGGGGTAGAAGTCGGTGCCGGTGTCGACCCACTTGTTGTTTGTGCGGTCGGTGTAGCCCTGGTTGACGGCGAGGCGGGCGTTGGCCCAGGCGCGTCCGTTGGCGCTATAGCCGAAGTTGATGTCGCCGGCGATGTGGCCGGTGGCGGTGATCCGTGAGGTCATGACGGGTTCCTTTCGGTTGGTCGCTGCTCCGGGGTTGGGGTCAGCGTTGCGGGAAGGCGCGGTGAATCGATTCGGTGATGCTCGGGGCGGTGGTGGCTGCGTAACTGGGGCCGGCCGGTGCCGCCCCGGCGGTTTCCAGGAGCGAGAAGCCCAGGTGCGGGCCGATGGCTTTGACGGCGGATAGCCGGAAGTTGGTGCGGGTCCGGTTGGCCTCCGGTGTCGGCATCGTCCAGGTGCCGAGTTCGTCGATGACGGGTTGGAAGTGGTTGGCATCCAGGTGTTCTGCCAGCTCGGCATAGCCTGGGTGGTTGGGCGCGACGGTGAGTCGGACGCCGGTGGGTGATGTATTGATGGTCATGGTGGTTTGCGGCGGTGAGGTGTCCAGGTGGGCGGCGTGTGGCCGCTGCTGGGTGTGTTGGTCGGCGGCGGCCTCGGCCTGGGCTCGGCTGAGCGGGAGGGTGCCGCCGGTCATGATTTCGGCGGCGAGCTGCCAACGGGCGTTGGTGCCTGGGACGGGTTCGGCTCCGCCGCTGGCCAGGGCGGCGCGGCCGAGCGCCGGGAGCAAGGTGAGGCGAATTTCGGGGCTGTTCACCGCGCGTGCGTAGTCCATCCAGTCGACGGTGGATTCCGCGGAGGCGGCGACCACCGTCGCCGCAACCTCTGCCGGGTAGCCAGCCTGTTGCAGCTCGCCGGTCATCGCCTGGGTGTACTGGTGCTGCCAGTAATTGGCGGCCGCCAGGTTGATGGCTTCGGGATGGGTCTGCCGGATCTGGCCGGCGATCAGTTCGATGTCCGCGGGGTTGTTGTCGGTGCCGGTGAGTGCCGCAACGATCTCGAGTCCTGGGAGCGATGCGACGTACTCGATGGCCAGTCGCTCCTGCGGTCCGGTGGTCCGGTCAGCTGCCTGTGACAGGGTCGAGTGCCCACCGAGTGCGACCGAGATGCGGTTGGTCAGCTCGGCGATCATAGAGTCGGCGTGATCGCCGTAGGCGTATTGGAATCCTTCTCGGTTCCAGGCGATGTTGGTGCCTGGTTGCGGTTCTCGGCCGAGCATCGCGACGGCGGCGGTGCCGAGTTCGGCCAGCAGCAGCATGTTCAGCGCGAGGCGGTTGTCGTGTTGGCCGCGGTCGCAATCGGAGCGGAGCTGCTCGGTGGAGGACCGTTCGACGTGGTCGCCGATCACCGCGTTCACCACCTCCGGTGGGTAGCCGGCGGCCGTGAGGTGGGGGGTGAACTGGCCCCAGAAGACCCCGGCGACATACTCCCGGTCGCCGCGTCCGGTGGTTTCCTGGATGTGGGAGGAGTTCTGCTCGACCAGCACGGATATGGGCTCTGGGGAGTCCTCGCCTGGGTCGGCCTGATAGATGCCTGGGACCAGTGAGCGGTAGGCGTCTTCGGCTGGCCCTTCGTAGATGGGAGGCCCCGCGGGGTCGTCTGGGTGTGGGACCGAGATCCAGATGCTTTGGGGCGCGGTCATCTTGAGGGGCTCCTATTCCGTTTGGTATGGGTTTAGCGGCGTCCGACGTCGCGGTTCAGGCTCGGCATTGTTGGGGTTGCAGGTGAGAGTGCTTGCGGCCCCCCGGGTCCGGGGTAGGGGCGGAGCAGGAAATGTTGGGCGTTATTGGCTCCGAAGCTGCGGAGCTCGTGAACCCGGTGGGTGCGGCGGGCGTGTCCGGTGTCGGCGGGCAGGTAGTAGTAGGTCTTGGCCGCTTTGAAGCCGAGCTGGGTCAGCGCAGTCCGCAGTTCAGCGTTCGCAGGGTCGACGCCGTGGACGCGAGTGCCGACAGGCCCGTGTTCGATCACGGCGGCCGGTTGCGGCGTCGAAGTCATGCCGGCGTCCCCGCCCAGCTCAGGTGCGGGCGGCGGCGCGTCGGAGGACCTTGGCATGCCTGCTGGTGGGGCATCGGTGGTTGAGCTATCGCAGCGGTCCGGGACGGAGCGGTTGCGGGTTGTCGTGTGCGGGGCCTACCGGCTGGGTATTGCCCGGTGCGGGGTCGTCGGGGTGGGCGTGGACGGCTATGGCCCGTCCCATCTGTTGAAGGGCAGCGATGAGCTGGTGGACGCGGTGGGTGCGCCGTTCGAGTCCGGTGTTGCTGGTCTGCACCCAGCTGGTCCGGCGCGGCGACCATTTCCAGTTGCCCTCTTTGAGTAGACCTCGAAGCTCAGTGTCGTCGCGCCTGGTGCCGACGACCTGGGTCCCGGCCGGTCCGTGCTCAATCCGCATACCGTCGCATGTTGGCGTACCAGGGTTCGTCGGCCCGGGGGATTGCGGGAGTGTGGACGGGAGATCCCGGTCAACAACGAGCTGATCCGATTCGTGCAGCAGTGCCGCACTGAGCTGGTTGGGGTGAGCAGCTGCGGCGGTGATCGGCGATGGTTCGGGTTGCGCCGCTGATTCCGTGGAATCAGGATTCGGCACGGCACGTAGGTGCCGGCGCGGCTCGGCCGCCGGTGGTGCCGGCGGTGGGGGTGGCACTGTGCTGGGGTGGACGACCAGCACCGTGTCGGGTTGCTGCCGGATCTGCCGGGAACCGTTGGCGACGGTGAGGGTGATGATGTTCCGGGCTTCTCGGTGGGGGTCTCCTGGGTCGGTGACGGTTCCGGTGTAGACCTGCTCGGGGCCGCCGCCCAGCGGCAGCGCGGTGATGGTGACGTGTTGACCGGTAGTCAGTTCGGTGATCGGCAGGAGCCGGGAACCGTTGCCGACGTTGAGGATCAGCAGTTCGCGGGCGGTGAGGCTGTCGGTGGGGCGACCGAGGATTCCGGTCTTGGTGGTGGGGCGTTTGGTGAGTTCGGTGGTGACGCCGGTGGCGAGGTTGGCGACCGTGAGGGTGCGGGTGCTCCACCCGCGAGCGGCGATGACTCTTCGTGGGGCGTCGCCGGCCCGTTCGGCGGGAAGAATGTCGCCGGGTCGGATCTCGTTGATGGTGGTCATGCCGTCGGGGAACAGTTTGTGCAGGCGGGAGCTGTGGGTGAATGTCTCGGCGGCGGCGGGCGGTAGGTGGGTCAGCCAGTTCGGGGGGCGGAGCGGTTGTCCTTGGGGTGTCTCGGTTTCGGCTTGGTCGGCGGCGATCTCGGCGTCCAGGGTCCGGATGAGCCGGCGGAGGTCGGTGATCCGGACGGCGTCGGGGAAGTCCGGTTGGGTCAGGGCTTCGGTGTCGGCGATGCGTCCGGCGGTGCCTAGGAATTCGGTGTGCAGGTTGGCGACGACGCTGTCGAGTTTGGCGAGGTGGTTCTGGATGCGGATGACCAGTCCGAGTCCGGGGGTGGTGGGGGAGGCCATGTCTTTGAGGTCGGCGTAGGCGGCGGTGGGGGACGGGCCGCCGCTGATTTCGTTGGCGAGTTCGGGGAAGTGGAACCTGATCTTCTGGTCGGTGCCGGGGACCGCGGTCATCCACAGTGCGAGGCCGGCCCAGGTGCCGATCTGTCGGTTGACGGCCAGGACCCGCCCGGTGTGGGGGTTGTACGGCCCGGCGAGGTGGAACAGGGCGCGGCCGGCATCGCTGCGGCTGGTGTAGCGGGCACCGTCGAGCTCGGCGGCGAAGTCGCCGTCGAGTTGCCTGCTGGTGCGCTGCGCGATGCGTTGCCGGTTCGGGAGTTCCCGTTCGAGGTCGGCGTGTTTGTTGCGGATTTGGTGGACGGTGAAGGTGAGGTGGCGTTGCTCGGAGTGGTGCGCCCGCTCGAGCATTTCCAGTTGCTGGAGGTCTTGCTGGGCTTGGTAGCGCTGCTGGATGCGGGGGTCGCCGGACGCGGCGATGGCTTGTTGTTCGAAGGAGACGGTGTCGGAGTCGTCGACGTCGATGTGGCGGGCGGTGCCGCCGGCGCGGACTTGGGCGATGGTGCGGGCTTTGTGGGTGACGACTTGCCAGGAGAACGCGTCGAAGGTTTGTTCGGTGATGTAGGTGTGGACACGGACTGGTCCGAAGTTCACGTTCTGGTTGCCTTGGCGGATGATTCGGCCTTCGCGTTGTTCGATGTCGGCCGGCCGCCAGGGCGGGTCGACGTGGTGCAAGGCGACGGCGCGGTCTTGGATGTTCGCGCCGGTGCCCATTTTGTGGGTGGAGCCGATGAGGACGAGGGTTCGGCCGTCGCGGCAGCTGGCGAACAGGTCGGCGCGGGCGGTGTCGGAGTTTCCGGCTTCGTGGATGAACCGGATGGTGGTGGGGTCCATGCCGGCGTCGATGAGCAGCGATTTGAGTTCCCGGTAGACGTTCCAGGTGTTGCTGGGCGTGGACTGGTCGCAGAAGACGATCTGCAGGGACCCCGGTCGGGGTGATGGGTCGCCGTTCGGGTCGAGGTAGATCCGGTCCTTCGTGTCCTGCCAGGTGGTGGCGATGGTGTCGGCGAGGGAGCCGAGGCGGCCGCCGGCCGGGTCTGGGTCCAGATCGGCCAGGCGAGGGTCCAGGGCGGCTTTGCGGCCGTCGCCGGACACCTTGAGCATGTTGTCGATCGTCGGGTCGATGCCGCCCATCTTGAGGGCGGCGGAGCGGGCCTCCAGCTCGCGGGAGTACAGCGCCTGTTCTTCCGATCGGGGCAGGACGTGCTGGGTGCGGGTTCCTGCGTCCAGCTCGGGGAGGGCGACGTCGAGTTGGTCGCGGGTGACGACGTCGGCCATCTGTTGCCACATGCGGGTCATGTCGGGGACGTTGACGAACCGGTTGACGCGGGTCTTGGACTGGAATCCGGCGCCGGTCGGTTTCATCTCCAGGCGGGTGACGGCGCGCAGGTGCTGTTTGGCCCAGGAGTCGAAGACCGCCAGTCCGGCTTCCTCCAGCAGTTCCGGGGCGACGTAGCTGAGCTGGACCCACATCTCGCGGGGCGAGTTGGGCAGCGGAGTTCCGGTGGCCATGGTCGCGACCCGCAGCGGCCGGTCCGGGTCGGTGCGGGCGGCGGCCGCGGCGCGTTCCCGTAGGAGTTGCAGTTTCATGGCCATGTCGGTGGCCCGTTGGGCTTCCTCGGGTCGGGCCAGGTCTCGTTCACCGGAGATGACCTGGCGGTTCTTGTAGTGGTGGAATTCGTCGACGAACAGGTAGTCGCAGCCGGTGGCCTCGAAGGTCAGGCCGATGTCTTTGCGGACGGCGGGGTTGTCGGCAGTTCTGACGACCTTGCTGAGGTTCCGTTCCAGGCGCTTCACGGCGGCCTGGATCGCTTTGGTGGCTGAGGATTTGCTGCGGGCGTCGGCGTCTTTGCGGGCCAGCAGCGCGGTGCGGAGCTGGTCGAGGCGGTCGTCGATGTAGCTGGTCTGCGCGGCGGCGGAGACGGGGATGCCGATGAACAGGGATTCGGGGCAGACGACGAGGTCGTAGTCGCCGGTGGCGGACAGGGCGGCGAATTCCCGGCGGGATTCCGGGGTGGTCGCCGACGGTCCGGCGAGGATCTGCGCGGCCGGGTACCACTGCTTCGCCTCGCGGACGACCTGCTCCACGATGTGGTTGGGGACGACCAGCCAGGGTTGGCGGGCTTGGCCGAGCCGGCGGAGTTCCATGGCACCCATGGCCATGGTGCCGGTTTTCCCGGCACCGACGACGTGGTCCAGGAGCGTGGTGGGTTCGCTGGTGATCCGGGCGACGGCGTCGACCTGGGTGGCGCGGGGCCGGAAGTGGGTGCCCAGGCCGGGCAGCGTCAGTCCGGAGCCGTCGTAGCGGCGGGCGACGTGGGTGTTGAACCGGCGGTTGTAGACGGCGGTGAGCCGATTGGCGCGGTCGGGGTCTTCCCACAGCCACGTGCTGAACCGGTGGGCGATCGCCTCTCGCTTGGCGATGGCGGCGGCGGTGCCTTCCTCGTCGGGTACGTCCCGCGGGTTGCCGTCGTAGTCCAGGACAGTTTTGGTGACCAGGACGGGCGTGTTGAACAGCAGCGACTCGAAAAGGGCGTAGCCGTCGTGGGTGTCGGTGCCGTACCGCAGGTCGACCACCGTCTTGCCGCGGTCCTTCGGCGACACGTCGAGGTCGAAACAGCCGGCGGCTTCCAGCCAGGTGATGGTGGAGTCTTCGGCTTCGAACACTTCGCGCAGGAAGCGGGCGTAGTCGGAAGGGTCGATCCAGGTGACACCGGGTCGGGCTTCGATGTCGGCCGGCGTCAGATCGGCGGGGATAGCGGCGGCGAGGGCGGCGACGTTGACCTGATACCGGTCATCGGTGAGCGCCGCGGCCACTGCGTTCTCGTGTTTGAGGCGGACGTTGCCGGACAGGTATTGAGCGGCCGGGACGATGCCGCCCGGCGGCGCTGTGTGGGCGGCGATGAATTGGCGGGTGGCATCTGCGTCGGGGGTGAGGGTCACCGGTACGTCGCGGGTCAGGCCGCCCGGGTTGTCATAGACCAGGGTGCCCAGTAGTTCCCGGGCCCGGTCGGGGGTGATGCTGGAGTAGCCGTCGGGTTCGGTGAGGATGGCGGCGATGGCGTCCAGGTCGACGGTTCCGGAGTTGTCGGAGACGACCCGGAGGGCTTCGGCCGGGTCAGCGGTGACGAGGGTCTGGTGGCGGTCGGAGATGACGTCGCCGAGCAGGATCGGCGCGGGCCGGGCGGTCTGGGTGTCGGCGTCGAACACTTCCAGGGCGAGGACGGTCGCGAATCCGGGGTCGACGCGGAGGCGTTCCACCGCCGGTGGGCGGATGTGGACGTTGCGGTGGACCTGGACCTGCATGACTGGGTCGCCGGCGTCGGTGAATTCGGGTTGGCCGCCCAGCTGGCGCTGCCGGGTCGGCCACTCCGGGTCGATCTCGGATTCATCGAGGTTCCGGACGAGAATCCATTGGGTGGTGCCCTTTTCGACGGTCCGGTTGATGGGTCCGTGCGCGGCGGTGTAGGCATGGTAGGCGGCGGCGAGCTGGTCGCGCAGTTCGGCGCGTTCGCCGGCGGCCTGCATGTTGTCGGCCTGGTCGTGGGCGGCGATGAGCGGTTCGGCCAGATCCCGCAGGCGCAGCAGAGTTCGGGCCTCGGCGGTGATCTGCGCTCCGGTCTGATCCCCGACCCGGCTGAAAGTCATCGGTTCCCATTGGCCGGTGACGGGGCTGAGCCGCCGCAAACCGGCGTCGGCGGCGATACTGGTGCCCGGTCGGGCGGCGATCGGGACTTCGGCGTTGGGCAGTTTCACCGGGGCGAGTCCGCTGCTGGGTGCGGTGACGGTGAGGCCGTTGCGCACGGCCCGGGCGGTGATGTCGGTCAGCGCCGCGGTGAGCTGCTCGGTGAGTGTGGTGTCGGTGTTCGGGGTGACCCGCATTTCGTCGTTGCTGTACCTGCCGGATGCGGCGGTGAGGGTGCCCAGGACATGATCGGGGTGGTGGTGGAAGTACCGGTTGACGACGAGTTCGCCGGTGTCGGTGGTCAGTGGAGCGGCGGTGCGCCATTGATCGCGAGGTGCTGGCGCACGGTCGGCTTCCCGTCGTCGCAGGATCAGCAGGTCGACCACGACGTCGGTGCCGGCGGTGGCGCGGAACGCTCCGCTGGGGAGGCGGACGGCGCCGACGAGGTCGGCGTTGGTGTGGATCTCGTCGCGGGCTCGGGTGCCCGCGGCGTCCAGGGTGTAGCTGGAGGTCAAAACCGCGACGATGCCGCCGAGTGCGGTGAGGGCAACGGCTTTGGAGATGAACGCGTTGTGGATCGAGTGGCCGGCGGGGTTGTAGGTGGCGTCGTAGACGCGGTAGTCGCCGAAGGGGACGTTGCCGATCGCGGCGGTGAACGTGTCGGGGTTCCAGTCGGGCGATTCGAACCCTTCGGTGAGGACAGTCGCGTTCGGGTGCAGGGCGGCGGCGATGCCGGCGGTGATCGGGTCCAGTTCCACGCCGGTGAGCTGGGCGGTGGCGGGGGCGGTGGCCATGAAGGTGCCGGAGCCGCAGCCGGGTTCCAGGACGGGGCCGCCGGTGAATCCGAGTCCTTCCAGGGCGGTCCACATGGCTTGGGCGATGGACGGTTCGGTGTAGTGGGCGTTCAGGGTTGACGCGGCGGCGGCGTTCCACTGATCCTGGGTGAGCAGTGGTCGTAGCTCAGCGCGGAACCCGTCCCATTCGGCGGCGCGGATCATCTCGGCGTAGGCGTGTCCCAGCTCGTCCAAGGCCAGGGCGGTGGAGTTGGTGCCGCCGCGGTGCAAGTCGGCGATCGAGGCGCGAACCGTCCGCAGGCCAGCGATGGTTGCGGGCAGATCACCTGGTGTGACCGGGTTTTCCGTTTTCAGCCGCAGGACGGTGGCGGCGGACCGGGGGCTGGCGGCCTGGAGTCGTTCGTAGGCGGCCCGCTCGAGGGTTTCCTGCCGGTTGTGCCACCACGGCGTTGCCGCCTGCGCGTAGGACGGTTCGAAGACGTCGGGGAGGGCACCCCAACCGGTCCACCCGGCGAGGCTCTGCTGCTCGTCGGCGGTGGCGTAGCGGTGGTCGTCGGTGAGCTGGCGCAAGGTCCGGAGCGCGGCGAGGTTCGCGGCGGCCCGCGCGGGCTTGCCGGCCGACGGAACCTGGACGCCGGTGTGGCGGTAGTCGATCGGCTCACCGGTCCGCGGTCCGATCGGCACCGCTACCGGCGGCGGAACGTCCAGGTCACCAGGGCTGTCGACGGCCTCGGCGGCGGATTGGTGGTCGACCACGCCCACGGACACGGTCGCGGGGACGACGGACGGTGCCACCGGGAACAAGGACCCGTCGCGGGCAGACTCGGGAAGATCGGGATCGGGTGCCTCGGGCGGGGTGGGAGCGTGGCCCCATACCTCCCGGTCGAACCGGCGGGGGAAGTCAGTTTCGGGGCGGAACCCGGCGGCGATCTCAGCGGTGACCAACCGGGCACCGATGAACTCCGGCTCCCACTGGTTGTGCGCCACGGCTAGCTCGGAGGCGACCTGGCGGATGAAGTCGAGTCCGGGGACGGTGAATGGACGCAGGGCGGCCACCCGGTCCTGGAACGCCGGCACTTCGCTATCTGTCAAGTCAAGTGAGACACGGGTGTTGAGTTTATTCGGGTAGGGCTGGTTGGGGTTGGTTGATCCAGGCTTTGTCGGGTCGGGCGGGTGGGTGGGGTCGCCGGCCGAACCGCGCCGGGTTGGCGTGGAACGCCGCGGTGAGGGTTGTTCGGCGGGCGTCGTCGATGGCATCGGCGGTGCCGAAGTGGACGGAGGCCGGCGTGTGCCAGCCGATGCCCGAGTGCCGATGAATGTAGTTGTACTGGTAGAAGAATTCTGTGCAGAATTGTTTGGCGTGCTCCAACGAGGTGAAGTGGTCGGGGAAATCGGGTAGGTATTTGAGGGTCCGGTACTGCGCCTCCGAAAAGGGGTTGTCATTGGACACGTGCGGCCGGGAATGGGACCGGGTGACACCAAGGTCGGTCAGCAGCATCGACACCGGTTTGGAGGTCATGGAGGTGCCGCGGTCGGCGTGGACGCTGTGCGGGGCGGTGCCGTTGCGGCCGATCGCCCCGGTGATGAAGTCGGCGGCCAGGTTGGATTCTTCGCAGGTGGAGACCAGCCAGCCGGGGTTGTAGCGGGAGAAGATGTCGATCAGCACGTACAGGTGGTAGAAGATTCCTTTGCTCGGTCCGCGAAGTTTGGTGATGTCCCACGACCAGATCTGGGACGGTGCGTCGGCCATCAACTCCGGCTTGACCTTCGCTGGATGGGTTGCCTGTCTTCGTCTTTCGCGGGTCTGCCCGGCGGCCCGGGCGATCCGGTACATGCTGGACATCGAGCACAGGTACCGCCCTTCGTCCAGCTCACGGGTCCAGATCTGCCCGATCGCCAGATCTGCGTACGGCTCGGTGTTGATCAGCTCCAGCACCGCCGCCTGCTCCGCCGCGGTCAAGGCCTGCCCGTTGTTCGGGACCCGGCGGGCCTCTCGCGGGCCGTGCAGCGGCCCAGCCAGGTGCCGGCGGTAGTGGGTGGCCCGCGGGCGGCCGATCAACGCGCACGCCGCCTTCGTGGTGACCTGCGCGGCGCGGAGCTCGGCGAACGCTGCGGTCAACGCGTCGTCGGTGGCGGCGGCGTGTCCGTGCTCTCGGAGATGGTTTCCAAGAGCCCTTGCAGTTTTCCCATGATCTCCACCACCGCCTGCGACTTCGCCAATTCTTTCGCCAACCGCGCATTCTCAACTCTGAGCTGATCGATCTCCGACGCCGATGTTTTCGGTGTCCGATGTGAAGTGCGTGTCCCGATCAGTCCCGCCGCCCGCGCGTCCCGTTCGGCCTTCCAGTCGCGGACCTGCGATTGGTAGAGACCTTCCCGCCGCAGGACGCCGGCTTTCTCACCGTGCGGGGCCGCTTCGTACTCGGCGACCACCCGCGCTCGGTACTCGGCGGTGAACGTCCGCCGCACCGGATTCGGTGCCGGATTCGTCGCCTCCGCGCCGCTGGGCGTGTCGGTCTGCTCCTGGATGCTAGTGGTCACTGGCTTGTCTCCTGTCACGCCCTACAGCGTTGCACCCGGGCCTTGCGGATGTCTCACTCAAGCCTGGCAGGTAGGGCTTGGGCGCGGGCGTCTTCGCGGGTGGCCGGCCGTGATTCCGTGGAATCAACGGGTAGGGGTGATTCCACGGAATCGGAGGTGGGTGTTGATTCGACGGAATCAACGTCGGGTGCGGCTGGCGGGGCCGGTTCGACCGGATCTCCGACAAGGATTGGAGCTGCGGTGACGGAGCGGGCTGGGGCCGCTTCGAGCAGATGGTCGCTGACCTCACCTGCGGTGTCGAACATGTCGAACTGGGCCGCGTCGCGCGGTTGTCTCCTGGCCATGGGTGCGTTCAGACCTTTCCCGCGGCCCGTCCAGTAGGTGGGGTGGGAAGGTGGGCCGCTACAGGCGACCTGTGGCGCGCAACCGGATGAGCAACCCCGTCCGGGTACGTCTGAGGCTTGAAGGCGAACAGATGTTCGATAGGCTCGGTGAATGGCTCCGTATGCGAACGAAGAGACCCCGCGGGACATACCGGTGAAAAAGCCCGGTCCGAGTTACGCGGTGCTCGCCCGGTTGGTGGCCATGACCGGGGATGAAGTGTGGATGCCGGCGCGGGCTGTGCGGTGGACCCGCACCCACGTGATGGTCCGGCTCCAGGAACCCGAGCTCGACGACCCTACGTACGCGTGGCTCCGATCGGCCGATGTCCGCCGGTCGGTGCGGATCTCCGGCCCGGCCGGCGGACATCCGGCAGGGGAGTGATTCAACCTGCCGGGTCGAGCCGGTCAGATGTTGGGGCGTTCACCGGCGATGTGGGCGCTGGCGCGGTCGGCGGCGTCGACGGCGTCCCCCACCAGCAGGAGCAGGTTGGCGCATGCCTTGGGGATTGTCGGGGTCACGTAGGTCGCTCGGACGTGCAGGGCTTGCCCGCCGCGGACCAGCCCGGCCAGTCCTTGAGTGGAGGTGAGTGGGGGGACCTCTTCGATCGGTGTGTCGTCGAACGCGGTGGGCCAGGTCGGGTCGGCTGAGAAGGAGAAGTCGGGGTCGGCGTCTTCGTCGTTCGGCCACGGTGCGGCGGGGCGCGCCTGGTCCGGGTGAGAAGTGGTGGCGGGGAGGACGTAGCGTCGGGCGTTTTCCTCGTCTTGGGTGAGGCGGGATTCGATGAGCCGGTCGAACTGCCGGTAGAACTCGGCGATCCAGTCGAGGGTGTCGGTTTCGCTGTCGTTGCAGGCGCGGACGCTCTCCCAGGAGCGAGTGATGTCGATCGTGCGATCAAACCGCTGGTCCGATGTGTCCACCGCGGGTGTTGACGGGACTAGCGGCGCGTCGAGTGGGCGGTACCGCTGCCCGGCGGCGGTGATGGCCATGGCCATGATGCGGCGCACGGCGATGACCGCGTCGGCCGGGGTGGGGGCGCGGACCCGGAACTCGATGGACTGCGCGGAGGATCCGGTGGCGGCGGACACGGCCCACGCGTCGGTGATGTTCTCGTTGTCGATGATGAGTTGCGATGCCGTCTCGGTGGGCGGCGCTGCGTCGAGCAGTCGCGGATCGGCGGCGTCGAGGTCGAGCAGACCGCTGACGTCGGTGTGGTGCACTTCGCCGGTCCAGGTGTGGCCGATTCGGATGGGCGGCCCGTCGTAGGGGAACGGGTAGTCGCTGGGGTTCCAGGCGTCCCAGGCACTGTTGCCGGGGACGTTGGTGCCGTCGGTGTTCAGGTATTCCGGCAGTTCGTCCCAGCCGCAGTGCGGGACCAGGCGGAAGACGTGGGTCAGGATCGTGTCTGCGACCTGTGCGGGGGTGCGGTCGTGTTGTTGCGACTGGCCAGCCAGGAAAGGCTCGGTGAGCCATGCGGTGATCTGGTGCTCGCTGGTGCGCAGGTAGGTGTCGCGTTCGGGGCCTGTTGCCGGTAGGTAGTGCAGGATCGTCATGGGGCTCTCCTGGGGCGACGTTCTGTGTCGTGTTGGTCGGGACGGTAGATGGCGGTACCGACAGGGACTGGGTCAGTGTGCGGTGCGTCCGCTCACCGGTGAGCTAACTGCGCGCGCGGGTTGCGGTGACCTCGACGGCCGGCTGTCCGGGGGCGGTGCCGATGCTGCTGGTGATTGCTGCGGCGGCATGTTCGGCGTGCCGCCGGTCGGCGACCTGTGCCCACGCTTCACCTGGCGGGGGCATGGGTCCAAGGGTGGCGGTGTGTTCGTCGTCGGTCAGGCTCCATCGGTCCCGATACGCCGCGATGATTCGGGCCGCCTGTCGCCATTGGGCGGCACCTTGGGTTTCGGTGGGTCGGTGCTGCAGTAGTGGGCGCAGCCACGCGGCGTGGTGTTGTTCGGCGCGGTGCAGCACGGCGTCGGCGCGGGCTTCGATCAGTTGGGCCCGTTCGGTGAGGGCGAGAATTGTTGCCGGGTCGGTTAGTCCTTGATCGGCGGTGGGGATGAGCCCTGCGATCCACTGTTTCGGGGGCACCGTGCGGCCGGCGGCGACGGCGATGGTCCAGGCGCGGGTGGCCTCGGCGATGCCGGTGGCGGTTCGTCCGGTTTCTGGGAGGCCGGCGACGATGCTGGCTAGGGCTTGGTCCACGGGTAGGCCGTTTCGGCGGGCGGCGCGGACGGCGCGGTGCAGGTCGTCGGCGGCGGGGTCGTCCAGGACGGCTTCGGTGTCGATGTCGGTGTGGACGGACACTTCGTAGAGGGTGTCTTCGGTGGTGCCTTGGTGGGCGTCGGCGGCGATGGTCTCGTATTCGGCGGCGAGCTGTCGGATGCTTTCGGCTTGTTCGAGCTGCTCGGTCATCGTTTGGTGGGCGGAGATGTCGGCGCTGCTGTTGTCCAGGATTGATTGCAGCACTGTGCGTGCCGTCGCAGCGTCGGCCGAGCCGTGGTTGTGGTCGCTGAGTGGGTCGGCCCCGGCCGGTGGGGTGTCGGTGGGTACGTAGCCGTGGTTGGCGAGCCGGCCGCGGGTCATCGCGACGTAGAACGCCTCTCGGGAGATCGTGGGCGGTGCGATGACGTGGGCGGTGTCCACGGTCAGTCCCTGGCTGCGGTGCGCGGTGGTGGCATAGGACAGTTGGACGTGTTCGGCGACGTACCCGGCGGGCAAGGTCACCGGTCGGCCGGTGGGTTTGCCGGCGGAGTTGAGTAGTCGGACGGTCAAGGACCCGTCGGGCATCGATTGCTGGACCTGCCATTGCTGGCCGTTCTGGACGAATCCGGCGTCCCGTTTGCCAGTGCGGGCCGAGATGATGCGGCCGTGCCCGGAGCCGTCGGTGAGGACACGGTCGATTTCGCGGGTGACGATGCGGTCGCCGCGTCCGGCGGTGAGACCGTCGGCGAGGGCGACCCCGGCGGCCTCGACGTGGCCCAGGGCGACGAGTTCGGCGCGGGCCTGCTGGTTGAGGGCGCTGACGGTGGCGTTGTCGGCGGCGATCAGCAGGGACACGTTCCCTCTGGCGGTATCAAAGCGCCACGCTTCGTAGGCGGCGGCGAGCATGTCGGAGGCGGGTCCGTCGGTGAACCGGTCGTGTTCCTCGTAGCTGTCCAGGCAGTGATGGAGGCCCAGCCGCATGTCGGCGGAGGCTTCCTCCTCCCAGGTGCGGCGGGTGCCGTCCGGATCCCGGAACCGGCGGATCTGAGTGAGGGTCGGGGTGTCGGCGCGGGCGGCGGCGAGCAGCCCGAGCACTCCGCCGGTTTCGACGGCGGCGAGTTGGTGCGGGTCGCCGACCAGCAGGAGTTTCGCGCCGGCGTCTGCGGCTTGCGTGGCGAGCCGGTCCAGGGCCAACGTGCCGGCCATTCCGGCTTCGTCGACGATCAGCAGCTGCCCAGGATGCAGGCTCCACCGGTCGATGTCGGCCTGGGCGCGGCTGATCGCTGCGTCTAGGCGGGCGATCCGGGCCGGGTCGCTGTGTTGACCGATTCGGTTGGTGCGGGCGGCGGTGAGCCGGTTGAGGCGATCGGTGCGGTCCTGATGCAACGCTGATTCGGCGAGCCACTTCGCGGTGTTCTCGGTTCCGATACCCAGCTCGTCACCCAGCACAGTCGCTGCTTTGGTGGACGTTGCCAGTCCGACGACGGATCCTGGTCCGTGCTCGGCTTGCCAGATCGCGCAGACACCGGCCATGGAGGTGGTCTTTCCGGTGCCGGCCGGTCCCAGCAGCAAGTCGATGCGCCGGCCGGACGTAGTGATGGCGATCGCGGCGGGTGCCTGGTCCTCGTCATAGAGCTGCCGCCCGTCCGGAAGCGGACTGGAGGCGACGGCGGTGGCGATCTCGATGTCGACGGCCGGGGCCGAGGTATCGGCGGTGCCGGCCAGCAGACGTGCTTCGGCGTCGATGATCGCGCGGGAGGTGAAGACGGCCGCTCCGAGGAATTGGCTGCGGCCGGATTTGGCGTCGATGAACTTGTCGGGGGTGTGGGCCAGGACCGGTGCGGACAAGTCGATGGACAGTGCCTGAGCGGTGGCGGTGATCGCGGATTGCACGGCGGCCAGGTCGGCGGAGGTGGCGAAATGCAGGTTCTGCCCGGCCAGTAGTTTCCCGGTCTGAGAATCCAGGTTCCAGTACGTCCACGACGAACGGGTAGCCGAGGTCTGGTGCAGTACTTGCGCTCCCGCCTGCCGGAGCCAGTCAGGATCGATGTCGCCGGCGGTGAGGAACACCGGCCGGTGCTCGGGGTCGGCGGTGGCCGCGTGCGCTGCCCAAGCGTTGCTGTCGAGGCCCAGGAGGGCCGATGACTGTTGCTGCCACCGCGCGGTCATTGTCTGCAGGGTGTGGTGGTGCTTGGCGGTACGGGTGTCCAGGGTGACGGTCTGCCTGAGCTTGTTGATGATCGCCTGCGACGGGCGGCGGCCGTGCTTTTCGGTCCAGTCGGCGATGGCTTGATCGACGGCCGGTTCGATCGCGGCGGATCGTTGCGAGAAATGCTCGGATAGCTGGCGCGGTACGACGGCAAGTTCCCGTGAGGGCCGTCGGTTGGGTCCCCGTTCGGCGAGCTGCCAGGTCAAGCCGAGGCGGCGGGAGACTGCGTCGGCCAGCAGCAGGTTGTACCGCTCGGACATTGCCACGGTGGACCGGTAGAGGGCACGGGAGTCCAAAGTGCGCCATTTCCCGTCGATGGCGCTTTGTACCCGGTTGGGGATGGTGACGTGGGAATGAAGTTGCGGGTCGCCGGCGCGGGAGTCCCAGTGGTCCCAGATTGCGCCGAGCATCCCGTTGGTGCGGACCTGTTGCACGCCGTTGGTGCCGGTCCGGGTGCGCAGGGTTTCGTCTTCGATCATGTGCAGCACTTCTTGGATGGCTTCCTGGTGCGCTTCATATAGCTGCACCTGCACGCCGTGGTCACCCAGTGCCCACAGGACGGACACCGACTTGGGGACCGAGAAGGTGATGTCGAATCCGGCCACGGGGTTGCGGGTCGGCTTCTTGCGTTCCTCGTCCTTGATTCGGGCGATGTGGGCGGTGCGGGTGGCGGCGGGCATCGTGGCGGGGAGTTTGCTGATGCGACGGTCGATCCGTTCCTGCCGGGTCGCGTACTTGGCCGGCGCTTTGCGGGCCAGCTGCTGCCCGGTGACGGGGTCTTCGCCGCGTTCGAACAGTCGCCGCATCTGCTCTTCGGTGATCGGCTGGTCGACGTCGATCCCTGCGCCTTTGTTGATTCCCGCCAGTCCGGTGCCGGTCCACCGGCCCGGCGGGTAACCGTCGGCGGCGTAGTACCGGGTCAACGCCGAACCGCGTTGCGACGGATCGATCGGGACTCCGTCGGCGCTGGAGATGTGGCGGAGCAGGTACTCGACGCTGGCCATCCGGGACATGCTTGCGGTCACATGCCATGGGTGAGCGAAGCCCGCCTGAGCTATCGGTGTTCACCGTCGGTGGCGGACGGGTGGAAAGGGACCTGCGTGTGCGAATAGCTCACGCGGACGGGGGACTATTGCGGGTACGGGTATCGGCGCGGGTTGCGTCAGGAAGGTCCACATTCGATGGCCAGCAAGGCCACCACACCCACACCGGAAATCCTCGATGACATCGCTTTGTTCGACGCGACCCTGGACGCTGCGCACGCCCTATTGGCAGGTTGCGCCGAGCAGTGGCGAGCGGCGGACAGTGACCGTGAACGGGAGCCGTGGATGAGCACGATCCGGCAGCTTCGGACGGCAACTGCCGCGCTGGACCCGGCCGATCGGGTCACGTTGCGTAAGCACCTGCTGCATTGGAGCGCCCAGGCTGCGGAGTTGGCCGACAACGATGACTGAACCGCCCACGAGCCGGGCCGCGGCCGACTTCCAAGATCTGGTGCTGCCGTTGCTGTTCGACAGCGCGGCACCAGCGGCCGAGCCGGTGCTGGTGATGATCACCGGCCAACCAGGAGCCGGCACAGCGGCGGCGGCCCGCTCCGCCGAACTGATGTGGCCGCAGCAGCAGTTCGTCACCATCAACGGCAACGAGCTCGCAGCGCTACGCCCGGAATGGGCAACTGCACAGACTGACCCGTTCACCGCGCGAGCCACGGTCTCGGCCGGAGTGCGGGAGTGGATCGACCAGGCGGTCGAGCACGGACGGGAACGGCGCGTGGCGATGATGGTCGACGGCGGGGGACAGGACCCCGCCACCTTGGTCGGTTACGCGCAACGATGCGCCGCGTCGGGCTACTTGGTGCACCTGGTGGCCATGGCAGTCCCGTCGCCGGTGTCACGGCTACGAGAGGCCGGCCGGTTCTACGTCGAACGTGCGCTGGGCGGCCCGGGCCGGTGGGTCAGTACCGGCGAGCACGACATCGCCTATCCGCAGACACCGATGGCTGTCGCCGCGGCGCAGGTGACCGCGCAGGTGCAGCGCATCACGGTCTTGAACCAGGTCGGCGAGGTCGTCGCCGACAACGAGCGGGACGGCGCTGCCGGTCCGTGGAAGTCGCCGCCGACCGCGGCGAAAGCGATGGTGGAACTTCGGTGGCAGCGGCCCACCCCGGAAGCTGCGAATGCTTGGTTGACCTCACACCGGCAGGTCCTGGCGATCGCGAACACCGCCGGCCACAATCGGGCCACTCGAGAGACGTTCACCCGGCTCGGGACCGAGGCGACGTGGACGTTCGAGTCGATGTCCAATCCCGACCGCGGTGTACCGCCAGTGCTACCGATGAACCCACGGTTCGAACCTAGCCAGTAGCGCAGTCAGGACAGGGTCAACGACTCGGGCCGGAATACCGCTCCGTGGGTCCTGATGCGGGCGGCGGCTGCGGCGAGGTTGACATTGGAGGGACCTGGGTGGTGGGCGCGCGATGCGCCTGGGTCCGCCTGGTCGGCGAGACCGCTGAGAGGTCATCGGCCCACTCGTGGAAGGCCACGCGCATCGCGGCGATGTCCTCCTCGGGGGTTCCGTACGCGGAGAAATCTCGGTCGTCGATGTCCTCCACTCCGTGGAGACAGTCGGCGAGCATGGTCCGATCCAACGGTGTGGCTTCGCGCGCGTCTGCCAGGGACAGGAGGCTGTCCCGGCTGAACTTGCCGCTTTGGAGCAGTGCGTAGGCGTCGAGATAGTCGCGGGGGAGGAAGCGGCCGTAGAGTGCGGCGATTTTTGACCCGGCGGCATCGGCCAGCGACAGCACCGGCCCGATGTCCATTGCGGCCGGCGCTTGAGCGCGGTAGTCGACGCCGAGGTCGATTTCCGACGTTGCGCCTCCGGAATCGCTTACGGCGATGCGGGCGAACGTGGGTGCCTGGCGGGTCACCACCGCGGTGAGTCCGGCGTCGACGTAGGCCCTGCAGACCTTGGCCACTGCCTCGGCGAACCGGTCAGGGTCGGTCAGATTGGTGAAGATGTCGACGTCGTCGGAGGCGCGGGAGCCGATCCCATACTGCCGGATGGCGTATCCGCCGGCGAGGACGAAGCCGAACGATTCCGCGGCCTGTAGCCCGATGGTGGCGATCGTCCTTTGCAGGTCATCCATCAGCTAGTGCTTGGTCCGAAGGAGTGGGAAGTGTGACTCCCACTGCGCTCGGCATCGCTCCGGTAGACGAAGCTGGGGCCACAATCGACGCAGGGTAGGGCCGTCGAGATGCCGTTGGAGATCGCCGACGCTGGACGCCTCCATGATGACCGTGATGTAGAGCCGTCGTATTCGAGCCGGGTCGCTCAAGTCGTAGTCGCGGGTCGGTCCCCAGTCCAGATGGATCGGAAGGTGGACGACGCCGGTAGTGGGGCCGTGGAGGCTGGCGAGGTCCTCCGGGACCACGTACGGGCGGTGCGCTGCGTAGAAGCCTGGCGTTGCTGTGGTCATGGCCGCGGCTCCTATCTGGTCGGAATTGGTCGTGACTCGATGTGGATCTTCTGGTTCATTGTTGCGCACTTGCGGCGCGGTGGGACGAACACGGATACGTGCGCTCCGCTACCGGGTCACAGCGCTGCGGGGCGGGTCGGTCTCGATCGGTGGTCATCCATGGGCAGGTCGCCGCCGACATGGTTCCGCTTCTCAGGCATTAGAAGTACAAATACTAATGTGAGAATACGCGTTGGACCGCACTGATGGCCGTCGTGCATGGACCCGTGAGAATCACTGGGAACCGGCAGATTTCACTGCCGAAGGCGCTGCTTGAGCAGGCAGAGATGCACACGGGCGATCACGTGCACTTGATGCTGGACGACGACGGCACCGTTCGAGTGGTCAACACACGAACCGTGTCCGAGTGGATTGCGCGCGGGCGATCGATCACTGCACCGAGCACCGAAAACGAGGGAGACGGAAATGCGTGACCGATCGCTGATTGAGTGGACGGAGACGACGTGGAACCCGGTCACCGGGTGCGACAAGGTCTCGGCCGGCTGCGACAACTGCTACGCGATGACGTTGGCCAAGCGGTTGAAGGCCATGGGTGCGGAGCGGTACTCCCAGGACGGTGACCCGCGCACTTCCGGGCCAGGCTTCGCGGTCCGAACGCACCCGGCTGCGCTTGAACAGCCCTACCGATGGCGTCAATCAAGGGTTGTGTTCGTCAACTCGATGTCCGACCTATTCCACGCGAAGGTTCCGGTCTCGTTCATCCGGGACGTTTTCGCAGTCATGGCCGACACACCGCGCCACACCTACCAGTTGCTGACGAAGCGGAGCTTGCGGATGCGGCGTCTGGCGGATCAGCTCGATTGGCCGCCGAATCTGTGGGCCGGCGTTTCGGTGGAGAACGCCGATGCGCTGACCAGAGTGGACCACCTCCGGGCGGTGCCGGCGGCGGTGCGGTTTCTGTCGGTGGAACCGTTGATCGCCCCGGTCGGGGCGATGAATCTTGAGGGAGTGGGCTGGGTCATCGTGGGTGGTGAATCCGGTCCGCGGCACCGTCCGATCGACCCGGCGTGGGTGCGGGACATCCGGGACCAGTGCAACGTTGCGGCGGTGCCGTTCTTCTTCAAACAATGGGGCGGATCGACACCGAAGGCGAACGGCCGTGAACTAGACGGCCGGCGCTGGGATGAGATGCCGTCCCGACCGCTGGGCTACCGCGCCGATGTAGTGGTCGCCGCGGCTCGGTAGGTCCGGTCCCGCGGTTTCTTCGACGGTGGGTGCGGATCGACGGTGAGTGTGCCGGCGGCCAGGAGTGACTTGAGGGCGCGGTTCACGATCGTCTCCCGCGCGATGCCTACCTGGTCTCCGAGGATCGCCGCCGTGTGCTCGACGGGGATGAACGCTCCGCTGCTCTGACCGAGCCGAACGATGTTGCTGGCAAGGATCGGTTGGGCAGCGGTGTCATCGCCGGCCAGGATCATCTCCACTGGATCGGCGTGGGGGAACAGCCCGTCCGGCTCGGCGTCGCCGCCGCCATGAGCGAGCAACCACGGCCGTCGGGCCCGCGCTGCGGCGTCGGCGAACACCCAAAGTCCGTGTCCGCCGCGGGTCAGGAAGATCAAGTGATAGACCGGTTGCCGATGACTGGCTCGACGCTTGACCGGGATGACAATCGACTGCATCCCGGTCGCCTGCCCGAGTCGCTGCGCGTACCCGCGAGCGATCCGGTCACCCGCAAGCGCCCATTGACCGCCGTCTTCCTCCACTGACCGGTCAGCGACATCGCGCCACCAGTCACCGCCGAACAGGTCATCAAGCAAGGCACCAGATGACCGGTCACCCTTCATCCAGGCACCGCCGATGCGACGGGTGGCGTCAGCGGAAAAATTGGCCAGCAACTCGGTGACCGGTCGCGGTGACCGAGGCCGGTCAACCGTCAGCAGGTTGACGAGGGACCTGAACGGAGTCAGCACTCCGCACGGATCGAGGAACAGAAGCAGCGGAATCTTGTCCGCCGCGGCCAGCACTTGCGCTCGGTGATCGTCAAACGTTCCGCACAACGCCGTCCCAACCTGACGTCGGCGGTTGAACTCATCCACCACCGCCGCCAGCGATCGGAAGGTCTTCGGATCTTTCTCAATCAGGAAGCAGTGGATCGGATCGGCTGCGTTGATAGCGGCCAACATCAGCATTGCGCCGGACGCCGGTGAATTGTCGAGAAGGTGTCGGCCCGGCCCGGCGTAGCCGTCGACCACGATCGCCTGAGCGGTCCTGGTGGTCTTCGGAATCATCCGCATCCAGACGTGCACGTAGTTCCACAGCACCGCGTGTTTGAACGCCGAATGCATCTGTTCGGTGTCCGTCAGACCAGCTGACGTGCCCTTCGCCATGGCCGGATCATCACTCACTTGCGCGTGACGGCTCTGCCCGACACGCTGCCGCAGGCCGTTCCTTCGCTCCGCGAAGGAGGTAATGCCAGAGGTGTGTGGTCTAAAAGGGTTACGGGCGGGGAGCGAAGCGGGGAAAAGCGGTTGGGTTACGGGCGGGGAGCGAAGCGGGGAGAAGCGGTTGGGTGGTTGAGGGTTACGGGTGGGGAGCGAAGCGGGGAAAGAGCGGTGAGAGCTGCAGGAGCGTTGAGTGCGCGTGAAAAGAGTGGGCGGGTCGGGAACGGAGTGAAACGGGAGGGATTGCGAGTGCAGGGGGCTGCGGAACCTCACGCGGGCGAGCCGCACACAGCTCCCACGGGCGGGCGCGACCCCGGGCCACGGCAGCGACCGTCCCGAGTCGGGGTCAAACCGGCGGCCGCAGCATGAACCGGCACACCCGATGGCAGGAGGGCAACCAGGGGGACCGGGACCACCCGGGAACCGTTGCGCCACCCCGGGAAGCGAAGGAACGACGAGAGCCCATTGACGGAAGGCTGATCATCGTCAACGCCCATGGGCGGTCACTTGACTGCCAGGGTCATGGCCGAGCAACCAACGGGTGGCGGTCACTGTTGACGGTGATGACTGTGACGTGACCGATGAACGGTCAGACTTCGTCCGGTGACCGGTCACTGCCGAGCTGACGGGCCACAGCCCAGTTGATGACCGTGCAACGGCTGACCGGTGAGCAACAAGGTTGACCGGTCCGCGGTCGACAGGCGTCGGGCATGAGCGGTCAGTGACCGGGTGAGCGGTCAAGGGGGACCGAGTCTCGTTGGAACGGCGTGGGGTCGGCGCGTCGGTCACGCGGTGACCGGCGAAGACGGTGCCCGGGTCATCGGCCGCTGACAGGCACTGCACCAATCCATCACCTTCCCAAGGTGGCTATGCCAGACCCCAACCGAGACACCTCACCTCACCAACAATCGGGCGCATCGATAGCTCACGAACGGGAGGGGCCAACGCCCGGCAGTGGGTGCACAGTGCGCCCAGCGGAAGGGAGGGCCGATGCGGATGAGCGCCGGGCCAGACACACCGAGCGAATGGCTCGCTGAAATGCACCACCGCCAGCAGGCGATCCATGCGGCAGTGGAAGCCGTCGTCGCCGCTGCAGCTGCGGTCGCCACCACCACAGCCGACGCTGCCGCCGCGGTCCTCAGGGTGCGCCTGACGTATTACCAGGCGATCGCCAACGCCCGGAACTTAATCGGCACCCGAAGCGACACCCGCCGCGCGCTGGGCATCACCCCCCACACCTTGCGGACCGCTTTGTCGGAGGCGAAGGGCGATGACTGACCAGCACAGGTCCATCTGTCTGCACTGCGACGAACCGGTCGGGCCGGATGGGCAGGAAGTGTGGCCGGGACAGTGGTGGTGCACCGACGGCGCGCGGATCGAAGTGGAACGGCTCACGGCGTCGTGTCGCAAATGCGGTGGCCACGTCGGGCCCGACGGTGTCCGTGACAACGACGAGGTTCAGTGGCTTTGCCGCGACCGCGTGGCCTGGATCGGCATGCTGGAGTACAGGCCGAATGTGATCACCGGCGGTGATACGCAGTGACCGCCGGTTCCGCGGTGTGGGCATCGCGTGCCGCACGTGCGTCAGCGGCGGTCGTCGCCGGCGGCGCAGCGGCGCTGTCCTTCCGCGCGACCTCGCAGGTCGCCGAAACGTCCGGGGCGGTGAGCGCCGGATGGGGCTGGATCGTGCCGCTCGTCGTTGAAGCGGGCGTGCTCACCTCAGCGGCGTTGGCGTGGGTGAGGTCCGGTGAAGGGCTGGGCGCCGCCACGGAAACGGCGGTGATGACGGGGCTGCTCGCCCTTTCCGTCGTCGTTAACGTCGCCCATGCGGCACACGGCACCCTGCTTGGCAGGGTCGTGGCGGCTGTGCCGCCGGTCGTCTTGCTGGTCGCCGTCGAAGGGCTTCTCCGCGAACAACGCCGTACCGCCGCCGCTGCGTTTACGGCCATCGGCTCCTTGGTGTTAGTCGGAGACGAGGAGCCCGGGGAGCCGGCCGCCAGGCTCGACGCGCCGGTCACCGTGGCGGTTGGGTCGACGGCGCTCGCCGATGCCGTCGATAGGGACCAAGAGCTCGACGCCGTCCCGCTGGCCGCCGAGCAACCATCTGAACGCACGAGTCCAGATGCGAGGGAACCGAACCGCACCGACGCCTGGGCGGTGACATCGCCCAAATTCGTGGCGGCCCGAGGGGCGGAGCCGCCGGTCGTCCCGGATGGGCCGCCCGGTGAGCAGTGGATCTCGGCGATCGAACGGCAAGTGCAGGTCGCGACCGCAGCGGACCCAACACCAGCCGGCGCACCTACTAAGCCGCCGGCCGAGCCCGTCAGGTCCGCGGGCGCACACCCACCGCCAACGGTGATCGTCGGGCCGATCAAACCGGAAGAGCTGGCCAGTCAAGTGAGAAAGGCATACAGAGCAGGTGTGCCCGTGACGGGCCGGTCGGTGGCCGGGTGGCTGGGCGTCTCGGAGTCCACCGGTCAACGCCGTCTGAAGAAGGTGTTGAACGAGCACACAGACTTGGCCGGCTACGCCGCCCGAGACGCGGCAGCCGATCAAACGCTCAACCGCGCCAACTAGTAAAAGACTGCGGGTCATAGATGACGACGTAAAGGTGTTGACGGTCACGGTGCATGACGACGAAATCGCCACTTTTCCTGCCGACGACGCCGACTTGCCGATCTGCAGGCTGACGGTATCGGCGGCCAGGAGCCAGGTTTTCGCGCGGTGGCCTGCCTCGAGCGGCCGAAGCTCATCGCGATCAGCCAGGACATACCTGGGGCTTAGGGTTGTTCGACGCGGCGCAGCACCGACCATAGTGCGACCAGTGCGAGCAGGTTGGCGGCGATGATCACCTCGATGGCGAGGGTGAGGCTGCGGTCGTAGGCCACGCCCAGGATGGTGCCGGCGACGAGTAGTCCGAGGCCACGGACGAGGGCGAGCCAGCCGAAGGCCGCAGCGCGCGCGTCGGAGGGGACGAGTTGGGTGACGACGGCTTTGATGGTGGAGTCCAGGATGCCGTTGACGATGCCCCAGATCGCCACTCCGATCCAGATCAGCAGAGCGTGGTGGGTGAATGCTACGGCGGCGGCCGCCGCTGCGATCGGTACGAGGAGCAGCACTTTCGGGCCGTGTCGGTCGTAGACGCGGCCCATCACCAGGCCGCTGAGTCCGTCGACGAGCATGGCCAGGGCGAACAGCACCGGGATCTGGGATTCGGTGAGCAGCCCCTGGGTCTGGGCGTGAAAAGCGAGCAGCGGAAAGGAAGAGATGCCGCAGGACAGCACGGCGACAGCGGCGACGTACTGCCACAACAGCGGCGGCAATGACGGTCTGCGGCGGCTCTGGTGGTGGGTCGGCTCACTCGGGAAATCGGGTGAGGGTGCTGTATCGGGTTGGTTCGGCGTGAGGTCCGATCCTGGGGTTTCGTAGGCGGCGGGGTCAGGAACCCTTCGGCGTAGCCACCACAGCAAAACCATGACGATGACGCCGGGGACGATCAGGACTCCGAAAGCGAGGCGGTAGTCACCGGTGTGCCAGGCCAGCACGGCGGCCAGCAGCAGCGGTCCGAGCATCGCGCCGAACTGGTCCATCGCCTGATGGACGCCGAACGCTGTTCCCCGGCCAGTCAGGGTGGAGGCGTGAGACAGCAGAGTGTCCTTGGCCGGGGAGCGGACCGCTTTACCCAGGCGCTCGGTGCCGTACAGCAGCAGCGCCGGCCCCAGCAGGTGGGTGAGGCCGATCAGCGGCACGCTGATCACGGTCAGGGCATACCCGGTGATCGTCCAGGCCCAGTAGTGGCGGGTCCGGGTCACCAGGTAACCGGAGACCACCCGCAGGCCGTAGCCGATGAACTCTCCGGCTCCGGCGGCCACACCGACGATCACCGCCGATGCGCCCAGGGTCGCCAGATAAGGCCCAATGATGCTCCGCGCACCCTCATACACCATGTCCGCGAACAAGCTGACCAGCCCGAAGGACACGATGAAATGCCATGGCCGCATCCGCGGCCCCCCGGCCACGCCAGGGTTGACCGGTGCTGTCATGGTGCCGGTACTCCTATTTCTGGGGAGTAAGGCTGGCTTGGTTCCCGCCGCCGGGCGTTGCGCTCCCCGACGTAATTCTCACCCGGACCTGCATGACCCGGCTGTTAGTGGTATCCGTGCAGGTAGGCGGATTGGGCGAGTTCGAAGAGATGTTCGGTGTCGTGTGCGGCGGCGAAGGTGGCCAGCGCGGTGGCGGCCAGCAGGCTGAACAGGACCGCCAGGTGCCAACGCGATACGGGCGGCGACGGTCGCCGTAGCGCACCGATTCTGGCGGCCACCTCGGTATCGGCGGCCGCCAGAACCGTTCCGCCGGCAAGGAAGCTGCTGCGGTTCTGGCCAGCTGCTGCCCTGGTGAGCGCGTCGGCGACGGTGTCGCGTCGACAGGTCTGGGCGGCGTCCTCGTCGGCCCACCGTTCGCAGGCCAGGCCGACGGCGGCGGGAAGGTGGTGCAGCAGCGGGTTCGCGGCGGCCGCGATGCCGGTGATGCTTTGGTGCAGGTGATGGCGGTGCCTCAGATGGGAGCGCTCATGAGCCAGCATCGCGCGGCGCTGACCGGCATCCAGCGCCCGGAGCAGGCCGGCGGACACCACGATCCGCCCGGGCCGCCCCGGTACTGCCAGCGCCTGCCGGTCGGGGAGGTCCAAGACGACGAGTTCCCCGCCGGAGGCGGGCAGGGCCGCCGCCAGCTGGTAGGCCTGCCGCAGTGCCGCCACCCGCCGCCATCCCGCCAACGCAGTGCGGGCCGCGAGGGCGATCACCGCCACCACCGCGAGGACGGCGACCGGGGTCCAGATGGTGCCGCCGTGGCGCAGGGTCTGTCCTGACCAGTGTCCGCTCTGGGCAAGTTGGCGGTTCTGGGCCACGAAGATGAACCCAACCACGGTGAGAGAGACGGTGGACCCGACGGCGGCGAGCAGGCTGCCGATGCTCAGCAGCCACGTCGCAGCCGCCGGGGGGAGTTGGCGGCTCAACGCCGGGGCACTGACGGCGAAGAGTCCGGCGCACAGCAGCGGCAGAAAGACCCAGACACCCATCTGTCTCAGGTCTTCCGGTGGGGTCGACGCAGCAGATCAACCAGGACGGACTCGTCTTCCGGGGTGAGGCTGCCCAGGAAGTGGGTGAGGACCGCGGCGTGGTCTCCGCCGCGGTCGAGCATGGCGCGCATCCGTTGGGCAGCCAACCCGGCATCGTCCAGGACCGGGGTGTAGGTGTGGGCCCGCCCGGCGAGTTCCCGATGCACTGCACCCTTGCCGTGCAACCTGACCAGGATGGTCTGCACTGTGTTGTACGCCAGGTCACTACCCAATGCCACCGCCACATCCCCGGCGGTCAACGGGCGCTCGGCCGCCCACAAAGTGGCCAACACCTCCGATTCCAAACTGCCCGCGGCGCGACCCTTGCTCACCACATCACGTCTCCGATATCTGGATGTCTCATCGCTGATGCGCCTACGGTACCGTAGGAGGAACAGTCCTACAATTGCGTAGGAGCAGCAGACGGACGGAGACATGGCTTGACCGGCAAACCGCGCCCGCACTGCTCCACTGACGAGCCGATGGTCACGGCAACGCCCGTGATGAGCTCGAAGGTCCCTCGATGAGCGCCGGGTGGGCGGTGGTCACTGTATTGGACCCGCATTCGCTGCTGTCCGCGTTCGGACCCGTCGGGGTCGGGGTGGTGCTGTTCGCCGAGACCGGTCTGCTGATCGGGTTCTTCCTCCCGGGCGACTCGTTGCTGTTCACCGCCGGGGTGCTTTCGGCCGCCGCCGGCTCCTCGTTGCACCTACCGCTGGGGTGGGTACTGATCGCGGCGGCCCTCGGCGGGTGCCTGGGTGCGCAGGTCGGGTACCTGATCGGCCGGCGGGTCGGCCCGGCACTATTCGACAAGTCCAACAGAAGCCGGCTACGGCAGGGCCGGGACCGGGCCGAAATCTACCTGGCCCGCTACGGCTACCGCCGGGCGATCGTGCTGGCCCGGTTCGTCCCGGTGGTCCGCACCGTGCTCAATCCGCTGGCCGGGGTGCTGCACGTGCCGGCGCGGGTGTTCACGCTGTGGCAGATCCTCGGGGGTCTGCTGTGGTCGGTCGGGGTGGTGCTGGCTGGTTATTGGTTGGGTTCACATATCCGCAACGTCGACCGCTATCTACTGCCGATCATCGCCCTGATCGTGGTGGTGTCGCTGATCCCGCTCGCGGTGCAGGTGCTCCGGATCCGCAGGGGAAGGAGATCGGTGTGAGTTTCCTTAGTTCGATTCTGGATCACATCCTCAAACTGCACGGCTTGGAGGCCTACCTGCTGGTCGGCGGGTTGGCGTTCGCCGAGGCAGCGTTACTGGTCGGTTTTGTGCTGCCCGGGGAAACCGCGGTGCTGTTGGGCGGGGTGCTGGCTTTTCAGCATCAGGTGTCCCTTCCGCTGATCGCCTCGGTGGCCGTGGTGGCCGCGATCGGCGGTGACAGCGTCGGCTACGAAGTCGGTCGGCATTTCGGCACCCGGCTGCTCAAGACCCGACTGTTCGCCAAACACCAACAAGGTCTGGAAAAAGGACAGCAAGCGTTGCGGGACAACGGCGGCCGGGCGGTGTTCCTGGCCCGGTTCACCGCGTTCTTGCGGGCGGTGATGCCCGGATTGGCCGGCACCGCCCGGATGCCCTACCGCAGGTTCCTGGCATTCAACGCCGCCGGCGGCGTGGTCTGGGCGCTCGGTTTCACCCTGCTCGGATATGCGGCCGGTGCCAGTTACCAAAGAATCGAGAAAATCGCCGGCAACGTCAGCCTGATCATCCTGGCCGTCGTCGTCCTGGTCGCCCTGTTCCTGGTCATCCGGCACCGCCGCCGCGAACGCGACACTTGACCGAAATCCCGGGCTGCGACGGAAGATTCGTCGACCCGGCCACGCCCCATTTTGTCCTCTATTCGAAGAGAAAGAGTCAGCATGCTTACCTACCTGCAGGCCGCCGTGATCGGACTTCTGCAAGGAGTCAGCGAACTGTTCCCGGTGTCCAGCCTCGGACATTCGGTGCTGGTCCCCGCGTTCATCGGCGGCAGCTGGGAACACCTGGTCACCGAGTCCTCCACATCCACCAGCGAAACCAGCCCCTACCTGGCCTTCATCGTCGCCCTGCACGTCGCCACCGCCGTCGCGTTGCTGATCTTCTTCCGCAAGGACTGGATCCGGATCATCTCCGGGCTGCTGCGCACCATCAAACCCAGCATCCGGGCCCGCCGCCTGGTGGTCACCGACCCAGACGAACGCCTCGCGTGGCTGCTGATCATCGCCACCATCCCGGTCGGCATCACCGGCCTGCTACTGGAACACTCCTTCCGCACCCTGTTCGCCAAGCCACTGGCCGCCGCGATCTTCCTCACCATCAACGGGCTGATCCTGCTCGCCGGCGAACGACTGCGCCGCAACGCACCCACCGACGACACCGAAATCCCCGCCGTTCCGGTCGGTGACCACCTGGAACCGGCCGCCGCCGGCCGGCACACCGCCGCCGAACCCGCAGCCGATCAAGTTCTTCGACCCGCTCGCCGACTCGCGACGTTGAGCTACCGCGAAGCCGGGGTGATCGGGTTCTTCCAGACCTTCGCGTTGCTGGCCGGCATCAGCCGGTCCGGGATCACCATGGTCGGTGGCCTGGCCCGCGGTCTGTCGCACCGCGACGCCGCCCGATTCTCCTTTCTGCTGGCCACCCCGATCATCCTGGCCGCCGGTTTGCTCAAGCTGCCCGGCCTGGCCGGACCAGCCGGCGCGGGCATCGGCGGACAAGTCCTACTCGGCGCTGTTCTGGCCGGACTGGCGTCCTACATCTCCATCAAATTCCTGACCCGCTACTTCGAAACCCGCACCCTGATGCCGTTTGCGATCTACAGCCTGGTCGCCGGGATCATCTGCATCATCCGATTCGCCTGACCACCTGAACCGGGAAGAACCACACCGCGGGAGTACGCATGGAGCATCAACCCGAACCGACGCTGCACCAGCCGAAACACCTATTCGGGCTGCGGACCACCCTGATCGCCGCCGGTGCGTTGGTCGCCGTGGTTCCGCTGGCAGTACTGATCGTGCTGATCAGCACCGGTTGGACGCCGCTACACACAATTGATCTGAACGCCGTCCAGTCTTTGAACCGGTACGCCGAAAACCATGCAGGACAGGTCCAGTTCTGGAAGATTGTCAGCATCATCGGCGGACCCACCGTGCTGCGCATCGCCGCGGTCCTTGCCGTCGTGTTGCTGTGGATACGCCACCGGCGGGCCGCGGCGGTACTGGTGGCCGTGGCGATCGGCGGGGCCGCGGCCCTGAGCGGTATCTTCAAGTTGCTGGTCAACCGCGGCCGACCCGTCGTCGCCGTCCCTGTAGAGCATGCCGACAGCGCGTCCTTCCCCAGCGGCCACGCGTTGACATCGTTCGTCGCCGCCGGGGTGCTGCTGATCCTGCTGCTGCCACACCTGTCCGGTTGGCGGCGCGCGCTGCTCATCGCCGCCGCCGTGCTGCTATGTACGGCCGTTGGGTTCAGCCGGCTCCTGCTGGGGGTGCACTACCCCAGCGATGTCCTGGGTAGCTGGCTGATCGGAACCGCGCTGCTGCTGATCCTGGCCGGGGTGTTCCACCGGTCGCCGGCCAGCCACCCCGCCGCGCCGACCCCACCGACCGCACTGCGGTGAGTGTTTCCCCTCCGGTAGAGGCCGGCGCACCCGGTGATCCCGCATCCGGCGGTACCGGACTGACCGGAACGCAGGTCGCCGAACGAATCGCCGCCGGACAGGTCAACTCTGTCGAGCGGGCCTCGTCCCGGTCGACGTGGCAGATCATCCAAGCGAACTTGCTCACCCGGTTCAACGCGATCCTGGGGGCACTGTTCGTATTGGTGATGGTGACCGGTTCCTTCGCCGACGGACTGTTCGGGGTGGTGCTGGTCGTCAACTCCGGAATCGGCATCACCCAGGAAACTCTGGCCAAACGCAAACTCGACCGACTGGCGCTGCTCAACGCGCCCACCACCCGGGTGGTACGCGACGGTGTACTGGTCCAGATATCCACCGCCGGGGTGGTGCTGGGTGACTTGGTGGAACTGCGCAGCGGCGATCAGGTACCCGCCGACGGCCATCTGCACTCGGCCGCTGGGCTGGAGATCAACGAGTCGAACCTGACCGGCGAGTCAGATTCAACATTCAAAGCCGCCGGAGCGGACGTAAAGTCCGGGACCACCGTCGTCGCGGGTATCGGACGATTCACCGCAGAGGCCGTCGGTGCCGATTCCTATGCGAACAAGATCTCCGCGCAGGCCCGCAAGTTCACCAAGACCCGATCGGAGATACAGGAATCGGTCAACAAGCTCCTCACCTACATCACCTGGGTCATCGTCCTCGCGTTGCCGCTGCAGATCTGGTCGCAGTACCGCGTCTTGGGCGGCCAGGGATGGCGGGAAGTGGTGATCCGCTCCACCGGCGGCCTGGTGGGGCTGGTCCCGGAAGGTTTGGTGCTGCTGACCTCAGTGGCGTTCTTGTTGGCCGCGGTCCAGCTGACCCGCCAACAGGTACTCGTGCAGGAACTTCCCGCAGTGGAAGGCCTGGCCAGGGTCGACGTGGTCTGTTTGGACAAGACCGGCACCCTCACCGTCGGCGACATCGAGTTCCAGGAACTTCTGCCGCTGACCCCACCTGGCCAACAAGCGCAAGATTTGCTGCGGGCAGTATTGGGTGCGTTAGCCGATGACCCCAACGCCAACGGCACCCTCAAAGCGGTCGCCGAGGCGAACCCCGCCCCGACCGGCTGGTCCCGCGAACACGGCATAGCGTTCAACTCCGCGCGGAAGTACAGCGCGGCGACCTTCGCCGGGCGGGGCACCTGGGTTCTGGGTGCACCCGAGATCCTGCTGCGTGAAGGCGATCTGATCCGGGAGCAGGTGGCGGCGCTGGCTGCCACCGGCCAGCGTGTGCTGCTGCTTTCCAGCACCGACCGCAGCTTGATCGGTGAGCAGTTGCCGGAGCAGATGGTACCGGCGGCGCTGATCGTCCTTTCCGAACAGGTCCGCCCCGATGCGGCGGATACATTGAAGTACTTCAGCTCCCAGGGGGTGGCAATCAAGATCATTTCCGGGGACAACCCCACCACGGTGGCGGCCATCGCCCGGCGGGTGGGGTTGCGGTTCGACGCTGCCGCCGTCGTTGATGCCCGCACCCTCGGATCCGACCCCGAGGACCTTCGTGAGGTGGCCACCCGCACTACCGTGTTCGGCCGGGTGTCCCCCGAACAAAAACGAGCATTGGTGCAGGCTCTGCAACGCAACGGCCACGTGGTGGCGATGACCGGAGACGGGGTCAACGACGTCTTGGCGTTGAAGGACGCCGACATCGGCATCGCCATGGGCAACGGCGCGCAGGCCACCAAAGCCGTCGCCCAATTGGTGCTATTGGACGGCAGTTTCTCCCACCTGCCCGCCGTCCTGGCGCAGGGTCGGCGGGTCATCGGCAACGTCGAGCGGGTCGCCAACCTTTTCCTAGCCAAGAACATGATGAGCTTCTTCGCCATTCTCACCGCGGCAGGCTTCGCGTTACCGTTCCCGTTCCTGCCGCGTCAATTGACGTTGGTGTCCGCGTTGACAATCGGCATACCGGCGTTCTTCCTTGCCCTCGGACCGAACACCAGCCGCTACCTACCGGGCTTCTTGAAACGGGTACTGCGGTTCGCGTTGCCAGCCGGCAGCATCGCCGGAATCGTGGTGATCGGAGCCTATCTGTGGGCGCGCGACCGGTACGGCATGTCCGGCAGTGTGCGGTGTTCCATCAGCGGCCAAACACCTGCACCCGTCGATGTCGCCTGCTGGCAGCCCGGCACCGGCGCGACGGTGGCATTGTTGACCACGTTCTTCTGGATCCTGGTGGTGCTGGCTCGGCCACTACGCCCGTGGAAAGCCGCCGTCATCGGATCGATGGTTGCCATCGGGGCACTGTCCTTCCTGGTGCCGTCCGCGGCCCGGTTCTTCAACTTCAACCTGCCGCTGGGTCTGTTCATGGAATCGCTCATCATCGGCGTCGCCGGTGCCGCGGCTGTGGAAGTGCTCTACCGAATCACCCCGCACCGACGAAACACCACTCGATGAGCAAGCACGCGCGCCAGCAGGCTCCACAACAGACGGCGGGTAAGCCAGACTCCGACGCGAATTGTGATCGACAGCTGCAGCAGATCAGCCCACACACCGGCTACAGCCGCTCAGGCATTGGAAAGCGGCCGCACCGCTTCGAACTGACCGTACCCAATCGTCTACCTGCGGCCCCGTCCGAGACCGATGGTCCCGCCGGGGGCTGGGTTGGCAAGACTGTAGTAGTCGCGGCACCCGTCGGCTTCCGGGCCGGCCCATCGGACGGTTACGGACGTCCTAGTCACTTCAGCCGTGGCAATCGCCCACCAGGGTTGCACCCGGTCGTTCACCGTCGGAGTTGGTCTATCGCAACGCGCACCTGCCCGACCTTTCTCCTTCATCGTGCCGACCGGGCTCGTCCGATCATCGGCAAAAAATGACCATTTCATCGGCTATAGAAGCGACGGTCAACACGTAAAGGTGAGTCCGGGAATACGATCGGGAAGCTTCGGCCGGCCGCGGATGGCGGTGTGGGAGTTCGCGGCGGCCGGCCCGCCACTGGTGGTGACTGGTGTCTACCTGTGCTGGCGGGGCACACCCGACTGCAGTGCACCGCCGCCGAGCACCGAAGTGTTGCAGGGGCTTGTGCCGAAATTCTCATGTCTGCCGAATGTCAGTGCGCTGCCGGTCTGGGTGCTGGTACGGCTGTCGTGCTGGTTCCTGTTGGTGGTTGTCCCGCCGGGTGTGCAGACCGCCCGCCAGGAGCGCCGAGGGCGAAGAGCGGACTCAGTGGTCGTGTCGAAAGACAGCCGGCCGGAGATTGGCGCGTGGCCGGCCGATCTGCCCGGGGGCAGCGGATGCGGCCGGCCACGACTAAAGCGCACCTACGTCAGATTGGCGGGGGGTCCAACCGAGTTCGGTGGCGCTCGACACACGATAGCGCGCACATGGTCTCGGTGCATCGATCATGCGCGAGGCGGTGATGCGGGGGAATCAGAAGTCAGGCAGGGTGGACAGCGCGTGGTCGGGACGTGGCCGGCTGATTGGGATCAGTTGGGTTTCGTCGGCCATGGTGACCAGGCGGCGGGCGGCGGTGCTGGGGATCTTGACGTAGGCGCGAGTGGTGACCGGGCTGGCGTGGCCGAGGAGGTCTTGAACGGTGAGAAGGTCCCGGTCAATGGCGTAGGTGCGGGTGGCGAACCGGTGACGTAGGGAGTGCATCGTCCAGACGCCGGGCAGGCGGGCGGCGACGAGTTTGCCGATCCAGCGGGCCGAAAGGTGACCGTTGTCGGCTCCGGGGAACAGCCAGCCTGGGGGTGCCTTGCGGATCTGGACGGCCAATCCCGGGGTGAGAGGCACGGTCCTGTCTTTGGAACCTTTCCCGTGAACGATGAGGGACCAGTCCGACAGATCGGGCACGAGATCGTTGGTGTGGACCACGGCGACTTCGCCGCATCGGAGCCCGGCCTCAGCGGCAAGGCGGAGGATCAGACGCATCCGGGTGTCTGCTCCGGTGAGGGCGATCTCGTAGGCGTTGTCGGGGACCGGGTGTGGGTTCGGGTGGGGCTGGGGGACGTTGGGAAGGCCGAGGGACGGATTGGTCGGGGTGATGCCTGCTTGGAACGTCCAGCGGAAGAATTTGGCGATGCTTGATCGGTAGGACCTGCGGGTGGCGGGCATCCAGCGTTGGCTTCCGAGCCAGCTGACCAGGTCGTTGAGAGTGACTTGGTCAAGCGGTATCGGTGCCATTCCGTGGGCGACTCGGCCTATGTGGCAGGTGCGGGTTCGGATGGTCGTGGGCGGGTGCCCTGCGGCGGTCAGCCAGTTGGACCAGTCGCTGATCGCGAGGGTCCAGAGCTGACGATTGTTCTTGTTCACGTAGGAGAGACCCGCCTACCCTCCGGTGGCTACGCCAAGTGAGTGAATCGTTACATCAGATGGCGTATGGTCGTACCTGCGCCGCCGGAACGGCAGCACCGTACCCCCCGAACGCGGCCAAGCTAATAACCCAGAGGTCACAGGTTCGAATCCTGTCCCCGCTACCACCGCAGTCGGTAGGGCCCCCGATCAGAGAAATCTGATCGGGGGCCCTTTTGCTATTCCTGGCCGGAAGACCTACGAATAGTGCTGGACGAGGTGTTGTTGCTCGACGGATTGCGTGTTGACCGGACCGGGGTGACGCCGCTACCCGGCGACGTGCCGAACACCGAGATGTTCGTCTCCACCGGTGTCGGCGCTCCTCGTCGGGTCAGCAGCCGCTGAGGATGTCCGAGTGTTGTTCCGGGGGAGGAGCCAGCGGTGTAGCTCCGGAGCCGGCAGGGGCCGGCTGATGTGGTAGCCCTGGGCGATGTCGCAGCCGAATTCCCGCAGCTCGCCCAGGCGTTCTTCGTCTTCGACACCCGGGGGCTATTCACTGCAGCAGTCGACCAAGCCGCAGACGATCGGGTACGCGCTGGTCGACTCACCAGTTGCTCAGCTGACCTGGATCCTGGACAAGTTCCACAGCTGGACCGATCACAACGGATTCGTGGAGGACGCCGGCAGCCGGGATCGGATCCTGGACACCGTGACCCTCTACTGGCTCAGTGCCACCGGCGCCTCTTCGGCGCGGTTCTACTGGGAGAACTTCCCGCCGGAGAACGACTCGCCGGTCATGGTCCCGACGGGAGTGACGATCTTCCCCGCCGACATCGAGAAGTTCCCCCGCGGTTGGGTGGAGAAGCGATTTCATCGGCTGGCCTACTGGCACGTGGCCGAGCGGGGCGGACACTTCCCGATGCTGGAGGTGCCCTCGTCGTTCGTCCGCGAGGTGCAGGGCGCCCTCGGCCCGATGCCGTGGTGAGCGGTCGGATTCGACGGACGCACTCGGGGGTGGGGCGACCGTGATACTGCCGAAGGAGCGCGACCCGCGCTTCATCACCATCCGCCGCGGAGGAACTCTCACGGACTCCGATCATCGGCTCCTGGCTCTGTGGGCGGCTGCATGCGCCGAGCACGTGCTGCCGCTCTTCGAGTCGGTGGTGCCGTCGGACCCCAGGCCCCGCAACGCAATCGAGCAGATCCGTGCCTGGGCCCGCGACGAGATCGGGATGACCGGGTCCCGCTCCGCGGGTGGCCATGCCATGGCCGCGACCAGGGTGTTGACCGGATCCGCCCGCCACGCCGCGTTCGCCGCCGGCCAAGCGGCAGTGGTCGCGCACGTCGCCGAACACGATCTCGGGGCGGCGGCCTACGCGATCAAGGCGGTTCGTGCCGCGGCCGGTGTCGGTGGCGCCGAGCCTGCCGGCCGGCTCGAGTGCCGCTGGCAGCGCGACCGACTACCGGACGCCATTCGCGAACTCGTCCTGGAGGATCAGCGATCGCGTAACGGGATCTGCTGGTCGGTGTTCGACTGCTGACCGGTCGGATGTCCTGCCGTCATTGGTTCACCGTCGCCTACGTACCCAACACCGAATGCGATTCGTACCTGTACTCAGGTACGAAACGCATGCGGTGAAGCGACCAGCGGTCCCCAGAGCCCGGCCCAGGTCTCCTCGGCAGCGCCGATCAGAGGTCCGTCCTCGCCCAGTGCACTGGGGAGGATCGGCGGTGCCGTCGACCGGCGGAACGTCATGAGGCCAGCCCGGTAGCCTTGTTCGAGCCGGTCACCGGCCACGTCGAGCATCAGCGTGCCCAGCCCACCGACGGTGATCACGTCGGGGTCGAGACCGTTGACCAGACCAGCGATTCCGCGGCCGAGCAATCCCGAAACGGTGCCGACCGCCTCGCCTGCCCTGATGTCGCCGGCCCTCGCGCGCCCGACCACGTGGTGGAAGAACGACACCGGGTCGGCCGGCTCGGACATGTGGAGCAACCGGGCCAGCGCAAGTCCGTCGACGGAGTTGCCCCAGCAGCCGAAAGACCCGCAGGGACAACGCACCTCGGGATCACCGAACGGCATGTGGCCGAACTCGCCGGCCACGCCGGTCGCACCCCTGGAGACGAACCCGCCATCGACGACGCCGCCGCCGAGACCGGCGTCCACGCGCAGATGAAGTGCCACCACTGATCCGGCGGCGTTACCCCGGCTGGACTCCGCAGAGGCGGCGAGCGTGGCGTCGTTCCCGGCGACGAAGACCTCTTCGCGCCGGGCGAGGCCGGTGAGATCGACGTCCCGCCAACCCAGGGTGGTGGCGTCGATGAGTCGGCCGTCGCGGACGATGCCGGGTGCGGAGACGCCGAGACCCCGGACGCGGGAACCGAGGCGCCGGCGAAGCCGATCGGTCGCACGACTCAACTCGTCCATGGCCTCGTCCGCCCGCTGCCCAGCGTGGAAGCCCTCGACGACATCGACGGTGCGGCCGCCGATCTCGATCGCGCGGATCCGCCAGTCGGCGTAGGTGATGGAGACGGCGACGACCAAGGGCCCCCCGGGGTGGGGCCCGAGCAGGGTGGTGGGGCGGCCACGGCCACCGCTGGGCGGAGCCGCCTGTTCGGACAGCAGCTGCCGGGAGACGAGGCCGGCGACCAGCTCGGCGGCGGCGCCGGTTCCCACCGCCAACGACCGGGCTGCGTCCGCCCGGGTGATGCCAGGTCGATCGTGAACCAACCGCAGCAGCCCGATCGCGCGGGTGCTCGAATCGCGCACGCTCGTCACCTCGATACCTGGTCTGCAACGGATTTGCTATTTACTCCTGGACAGAGTTTATTATCACCCATGACAGCTCCCGTCGACGCCACCCGTGGCGGGACCCACCGACGCGCCCTCGCTGTGCTCGCGGTGTCCGCGTTCGTCTATGTGACGGCGGAGACGCTGCCGGTCGGGCTGCTGCCGCAGATCTCCCAGGGCCTTTCGGTCAGCGAGGCGCAGGTCGGCCTGCTCCTGACGACCTATGCGGCGCTGGCGGCGATCACCACGATTCCGCTCACCGCGCTGACGATGCGAATCCCACGCCGCCGGCTGATGGCCGTACTGGTGGCTGTTTTCGCGGTCTCACAGCTGGCCGCCGGTCTGGCTCCGACTTTCCAGATCCTGACCGTCAGCCGGCTGTTCTGCGCCTTGGCACATGGCGTGTTCTGGTCGGCCATCGCTCCGGTCGCAGCTCGCCTTGCGCCACCGGGACAGGCCGGCCGTGCCACCTCGCTGGTCTTCCTGGGCAACTCCCTCGCATTGGTCCTCGGTGTTCCGCTCGGGACCGCCCTCGGGCAGTGGGCCGGGTGGCGCGTCGCCTTCCTCGCACTCGCAGTGGCGGGCGCCTTGAGTGCACTCGCCCTGATGGTGGTGTTGCCCGGCCTGCCGGCGATCACCGCCGGGGATCGCGCCAACGGTCCGATGGTGCGCATCAAGGCTGCTCTGGCGATCATCCGGTCGAGGCAGATCACAGCGATCGCCGCCATCACCACGGTGCTCGTCATCGGGCAGTTCGCTGCCTACACCTACATCGCGCCCTTGGTCCGAGATTCCGCCGGTCTGCAGGGTTTTTCTCTCAGCGCTCTGCTCCTCGGCTACGGCGGGGCCGGCCTGCTGGGGACGGTGATCGCCGGACGGTTCGTCGACCGCCGACCGGGTCCGACCTTGGCGATCTGCGTCGCCATCGTCGCCGCGGCGCTCCTGGCACTGGCAGTCGGGCACGGGCAACTGCTGACGATCCTGGCCGTACTGGCCTGGGGCGCGGCGTTCACGGCGGTGCCGGTCCCGCTGCAGTCGGCCGTGCTGCGGGTCGCTCCGGACGCACAGGACGCTGCATCGGCCGTGTACGTCGTGGCCTTCCAGATCGGCATCGGCGGAGGCGCCCTTGTTGGCGAGCGGATCGTCGTCGCCGGTGGGCTGCACCACCTCCCGGCGCTCGGGGCCGGGCTTGCCCTCGCAGCGGTGATCATCACCTTGAGTGCGCGGCGGGTGTTCCCGTTTGGTTCCGGGCCCGCCGTCGTGCGGGCGTGACCCCGGTGCGATCAGCATCGTGGCAGACGTCCGTCTGAGCGGGTTTCCTGCTTCCTGCAGCGCAACAGCTTCCGGCCTCGTCCAAGAACTCCCGATGTCGATCGGGATTTGTTCGGCAGGGCCGACCCCCAGCGGCTGGCCCACACCATTCCTCTCTCGACGACGGCGCGGACCTCGGGGATGTCGAAATCCGGTTCGTGGTGGCCGATGGTGCTCACGAACACCCTGCCCCCACCCCACTGTCTGGTCCAGATCGCGGGGCACGTGACCGGTCGGCGCCAGCGGGGGTTCTCGCCGACGGCCAGGGTGGTGGTGGCCAGCACGTCGTTGTAGTCGTCGGTCAACACCCAGTACTGCTCAGAGTTCAGCGAATTGGTCGAGATCCCCTGCACAATCGGATGATCCGGCTGCATGATTACCACCTTGTGGTCCATGCGCGACGAACTGGCCGCCCACCATCTGGAGGTAGTGGGTCGAATTGCGGAACGAATCGGCGATGCCGCCGTGCCAGCCGGCGAATGCGGTGCCCGCCGAAACGGCGCGGATCAGTCCGGTGAGCGATGGCCGGTCGATCTCGTCCAAGGTCCAGCACTGGACGATGAGATCGAGACCGGAGATCAGCTCTGCGTCTGCATAGATCTCCAGGCACAACCTCACCGCCGTGTTCCTGCCCACCGACACGACGAGCACCCCCGGGGCAACCTCCCAGGCCGTCAAGGTCACTGTCGTCAAGTCGGCCTCCACGACGGCCGTCAGGGCCAGCCCCGGCGAGCCAGAAGGTTGGGAAGTCGCTCACGTCCACCGCCGCAGTGTCGCCAACACCAAGCAGTTGCGTGGGAACCGCGCAGTTCCGGATGAACGGCAAGAAGGTGGTCACGGTGACCGCCTCCAAGGGCACTGCCACCTACGTGCTGCCGGCCTCGACGAAAGTCGTTTCGTACAAGGTGATCACGATCTTCGTGCCGGCCTCGTCCGGGTTGGTCGTCGGCTCGACCATGGCACGACCGATCGCCTTGTTCACCGGCCAGTGGGCCGACCTACCGTTTGAAAAGGTCGCCGAGTTGGCGTCCGGATGAGGCTACGAGGGTCTGGAGATCGCCTGCTGGGGAGATCATCTCGACGTCTGGCGGGCAGAGGACCCGGGCTACCTCTAGGGCCGCCGGGAGATCCTGGACCGCTACGGACTGGCTGTCCACGCCATCTCGAACCACCTCAAAAGTCAGGAAGTGTGCGACGACCCGATCGACTCGCGGCATCAGGCGATCCTGCTGCCACAGGTCTGGGGTGACGGCGACGCCAAAGGCGTCCGGCAACGGGCCGCGCACGAGATGAAGCTGACCGCCCGCGCCGCCGCCGGACTCGGCGTCGACACCGTGGTGGGTTTCACCGGATCGTCCATCTGGAAATACGTGGCAATGTTTCCGCCCGTCTCGCAGAGCCTGATCGACGCCGGGTACCAGGACTTCGCCGATCGCTGGAATCCCATTCTCGACGTCTTCGACGAGGTCGGCGTTCGGTTCGCCCACGAGGTCCACCCGAGTGAGATCGCCTACGACTACTGGACGACCGTCGCGGCGATGGACGCGATCGGACATCGTGAGGCCTTCAGATTGAATTGGGACCCCAGTCATTTTTTATCTGGCAGGATCTTGATCCGGTCGGATTTCTGTGGGACTTCAAGGACCGGATCTACCACGTCGATTGCAAGGACGCGAAACGTCAGGTCGGCAATGGCCACAACGGCGGCTGGGCTCCCACCTGGCCTGGGCCGATCCTCGACGCGGCTGGGACTTCGTGTCCACCGGCCATGGTGACGTTCCCTGGGAGGCATGCTTCCGGATGCTCAACAGCTATCGGATGTACGGGGCCATCTCGATCGAGTGGGAGGATGCCGGCACGGACCGTCTCGTCGGCGGACCGGAGGCGTTGGAATTCGTTCGCCGACTGGCCTTCGATCCACTCAGCAGTTCGTTGGACAGTGCATTCTCGGCCCAATCCCGAGCCTGACCTGTTGCAGTGGCAGATTGGTGGAGCCAGCTGCCGGCGGAGCCACCCCGCCAGGTGCTGTGAATGATTCAATCCCGCTCGGTCGGTTTCGCAGATGACGGTTTGACGTAGAGGTACCAGTAGGCTCCGGCGACGAAGATCCCTGCGCCGACTGCGTTCCCGAGGAAGGCGAGCCCCAGGTTCTCCATCATGTTGACGAAGGTGACCCCACCGGTGTGCAGGAACATGGCAGCGGGCAGGAAGAACATGTTCGCGACGACGTGATCGAAACCGAGCGCGACGAAAGCGGTGATCGGGAAGACGATGGCAAGGATCTTCCCTGCCACATCGGTCGAGGCCAGAGCAATCCACACGGCGAGGCAGACGAGCCAGTTGCAACCCACGGCCCGGAGGAACTGCTCGAGATGCGTTTCACCGACGGCTTTTCCCATCGCGAGGGCTCCGAGACGCGCATAGCCCTCGGTGGCGGTCGTCGACCCGATCTTGGCCAGCACACCGGTCTTGTCGGCGAACACGTAGGCGACGAAGAGGGAGCCGGCGAAGTTGCCGATGGTCACCCACAGCCAGTTCAGCAGCATCCGGCCGATGCTGACCTTCCTGGCCATGACGGCAATCGGAATCAGCGCCATGTTGCCGGTCAGCAACTCCGCGCCGCCGACGATCACCAGGATCAGGCCGAGGCTGAACGCCAGCCCGGTGATCAGCGTGATGATGCCGCCCCATTGGTCGGCCTTGAGGCCGGCCGAGACGATGACCGCGAGGAGACCGCCGAAAGCGATGTAGGCACCGGCCAGGAAACCACCGACCAGCGCTTTCCCGAGGGCGAGCCCAGCTTTGGACGTCCCGGCCGCGACGGCGGCCTCCGCGGTCTGCGCGGGAGTGTTGTACGACATGGCCCGTCCTCCAGAGTGCCGGTGGTGGACCCGGCGGAAGCCTGTCGCGCGGGTCCTTAGCGTGCGAAATCTTCAATGGCCCGGCAGGGACGGTTTCAAACGTGAACGGTCGATGCACCCGGTAGCTCGGTACATGTCGAGCGTTCTCGCCACGTGCGGGTCCCGGCGGAGCCGCCCGGCGGTCTGCGGCCGTCGAGCACCATCGGTACCTGCAGTGCGTAGAGGTCGCCGCCCGACCGACCGGCCAGGGTGCGAAGGAGATCCAGCGAGTTGATCGCCAGATCGGAGGTCGGCTTATTCCCGACGATCTGCACGATGGTGCTCGGTGCAAGCCGCGCGAGCCCGTGCACCAGCGTATGCATCGTCCGCCCCCACGAGACGCCGAGAACATCTCCGTCCTCGACGATGTCACCGAGGATGGCGGCACCCGCCTGTCCGAGTTGCCGGCGCCGGAATTCCTCGGGGCCATCCGGCAGCCTGATGACGATGGCCTGGCGGATCCCGTACCGCTCGGAGATGCTGGTCGAACGCTCGACGTCCACATCCGAGGGCGCGTGCAGCGCGAACGTGATCACGCTGTCCTGCACGGCGTCGGCGAGAAGTCTAACGACTTTGAACCGGGAGACGCCCAGGCGTTCGGCGTTCGGCGATCGGACTCGGGTGAGCCATCTGAGAGGATGGCGCTCAGATGAGCAATATGAGTCAATGCACGCTGACCCCGTCGTACACACCGCTGGAGCGCTGCCCGTCATGAAGGCCGTCGTCTACGAGTCCGCCCGGAACTTCGCGGTGCGTGAAATTCCCACCCCGGAGGCCGGTCCCGGCCAGGTACGGATCAAGGTCGGGCAGGTCGGTGTCTGCGGAACGGACCTCCACCTGCACGAGGGGGAGTTCCAGGCGAAGTTCCCGCTGATCCCGGGTCACGAGGTGGTGGGGGTGATCGAGAGCCTCGGCGCCGGCGTCGACCGGTTCAGCCTCGGTGAGCAGGTCACCGTGAATCCGAACGTCGCCTGCGGGCGTTGTGACTACTGCCGTGGGGGCCGGACGATCCTCTGCAGCAGCGCGCAGGGCTTCGGCACCAACATTCCTGGATTCTTCGCCGAATACGCAGTGGTCGCAGAGGATCTTGTCTTCTCGGTCGAGGGTCTGGCGCCGGATGTCGCGGTGTTCGCCGAGCCTGCCTCGTGCGCCATGCACGGTCTGGAGACGATCGGGTTGCGTCCCGGGAGCAGCGCGCTGGTGTTCGGCGCCGGCCCGACCGGACTGCTGCTGGCCCAGATGCTGGCCAGCGGCGGCGCTTCGCAAGTGACTGTCGCTGCGCCGACGCAGTACAAGCTCGATACGGCAGCCGGTCTCGGGGTCGATCAGACCGTCAGGGTGGAGCGCATCTCGCCCGAGAACAACGAGTCGATCGTTGCTTCCCTGCTTGCGGCCTCGCCGACCGGCGACGGATACGACGCGGTCATCGAGGCGACCGGATCCACGGCGGTCGGTGACATCTGCGTGCCGCTGACCCGCAACGGCGGTACCGTCCTCATCTACGGAGTGACCAAGGAGGCCGACCGGATGTCGTTCTCGCCGTTCGACGTCTTCCGTCGGGAGATCGTCATCAAGGGATCCTTCGCGGAGATGACGTCGTTCGGCGCGGCCATCTCCGCCCTCCGCTCCGGGCGGGTCGGTACCGAGGGCATCATCACCCATCGTTTCCCGCTCGCGCAGTACGGCGAGGCGCTCGCGGCCGTTGCGTCCGACGAGACCGCTCACAAGGTAGTGATCGTTCCGTGAGCACATCCTCAAGGCGGGCGGGGACGTCAGCCATCCTCACCGGTGGTGCCGTTGGGACCGGAGCCATGGTCGTCGCCCGGTTCGCCCTGCGGCGTATGGGTCGGCCCATCTGCCGCGCATACAGAACTGCCGGGTGCATATAGATCTGCCCAAAAATGGCCGTCTGAGCGACAATTCGGGCAGTTTGATATGCGCAGGGTGCCTAGCTGAATCCGGTGATTCCGGTGCGCATACGGAATGGCCGGAAATTGGTGTCCAAGGGCAAAAGTGGGTGATTCTGTAAGCGCCGGGCAGTCCTGTATGCGCCGGGGGGAGGGGCCGGGGGCCGGGCGGGGTCAGGGAGGGGCCGGGGGCCGGGGGCCGGGCGGGGTCAGGGAGGGGCCGGGGGCCGGGCGGGGTCAGGGAGGGGCCGGGGGCTGGTGGTCAGATGCCGAGGACAGCGGACCAGAGGTGGAACAAGGCGTAGGCGCGGTAGGGGGTCCAGTCGATCGCCGTAGCCCGGGCCTGTGCGGCCGTCCTGACCCCCAGAGCGCGCTGCAGCACGAGATCGCCGGCCGGGAACGCGTTACGGTCCCCGAGCGCACGCACGGCCAGATACTCGGTGGTCCAGGGGCCGATACCCGGCAGCGCCAGCAATTCTCGCAGCAGGGGGAGGCGGTCGGCGGCTGGATCGATCGTCAGGTGGTCACGGCAGGCGGTGGCCAGGGCATGCACGGTGCGTGCTCTGGCGTGGGTGATGCCGATCGCGGACTGCAGTTCGACTGGCGTCGCAGCGGCAAGCGACACCGGCGTGGGAAATGCCCGCAGGTCCGATCCCGGCACGTCCGTTCCGTAGGCAACCACCGTCCGCCCGCCGAATGTACGTGCCGCCGCGACCGAGACCTGCTGTCCCAGAACGGTCATCACCGCTGCCTCGAATCCGTCCGGATATCTGATCACCCGTAGTCCGGGCCGGGCCGAGACAAGCCCGCCGATCACCGGGTCATCGCCGAGAGCGGCTTTTACCGCCATCGGGTCGACGTCGAGATCCAGCCAGTGGCGAACCTTCGACAGGATGGCCGATCCGAGATCTGCATCGACGGCCCGGTGCAGCACCGAGACATGGTCATCACTGAGCCGCACCGTCACTTCGACGGGTGCAGATCCAGGCACCGTCAACAGTCGGGTATGAGTAGCCGCGACCGGATCGGTAATCTCCACGCCCGGCACCGCGCAGGACGCCAGGATGGCCATCGCCGGGCCCACCTCGTAGGGCGGGCTCAATTCAAGATCCATTGCGATGGCGGCGTTCTCGGACCGCGGGGGATCGGTCCGAATCAGCGAGGAGCGCTCGGCCGGCATTCGACGTGTCAGCGGGCACGCCTGATCCGGATCGGACCCTTGGCGGTGCTCGGGTCGACAACGCTTCCGCCCTGGGTAATTTCGACCTCACCGGCGGCCACCAGCCGACGGGCTGCCGCTCGCGCGGGCTCCATCAGGTCGCGCCAGTCGTCGCCGCCGAGGTCCTTGGCGACCTCGCTCGGACAGATCGTCGAAGCCGCCGACCGCTGCAGCAGCTTCGCCCGGATCGCCTCCTCCAGTCGGAGGTCCACCGCTGTCACCTTGCGACGTCGGCACGCGTCCGAGCAGTAACGCACCTGGTCCCAATCGCGCGCCCACTTCTTCCGCCAGGTGATGGTGCGACCGCAGGCGAGGCAAGGTTTGCTCTCGGGTGGAGCTGTGCCCATCGTCGTGCCCACCTCTCCAGCTGCGTCTCGAATCGCCCACGGCACAAGTCCCACCGGAGGGACGTCGCACCCCTCGATGATGCCCGTCCCTCTCAGGCCCAAACGGTCGACGCGGCACGTTGCTCGGCGATGGAATTACCACCGTCGACGATCAAGCACTGGCCGGTGACGTACGAGGCCCCGGGCGTGCAAAGCCAGGCAATGGCCGACGCCACCTCGTCGGCCGTCCCGCTGCGTGCTAGTGGTGTCGCCAGTCCCTGCAGCCTCTCGTCATCCGTCTGCGAGCCGGTGCCGATCCATCCCGGCGCCACCGCATTGACCGTTGTCCCCTTTCCCGCCAGATCGAGAGCCGCTGCCCGAACGAGGCCGATCAGGCCGGCCTTGGCTGCCGCGTACCCGACATCGCCCGTCATCGCCATGACCGGACCGGTCGTGCTCGACACCATGACGATCCGGCCCCATCCCTGAGCCGCCAGTAGTGGTGCAGCGAAACCGGACACGAGGAAGGCAGTGTCCAGATTCCGTCGGAGCGACGCATGCCACGTGTCCAGCGACATGTCGATGATCGAGCCGGACTCGAAGTCCGGAGATGCCTCGGAGACCATCCCGGCGTTGTTCACCACGATGTCCAGCCGGCCCCAATGCTCGGCACCGGCGAGGGCGATACGCCGGGCATCAGCCGGTAGGGAGAGATCACCCTGCACGTGGATGGCGTCGATCGAGGAACCACGCAGTGCGGTGGCCCGATCCCGGATCCGGTCGGTCGTTCCGGCGACCACGACCCGGGCGCCCATGCTGCCGAGCAGTCGGGCGGTGGCAAAGCCGATTCCGGTCGGGCTACCGGCGCCGGTCACCAGGGCGACCCGTCCGGTCAGATCAAAGGGGTTCATCGCTCGGGGCCGGCCGTGCTGGTCAGAGGCCGGTGATGCGGTCGTCCCGTTCCACCACGCCCTGACGGCCGTAGGCATCGGTGGTGATCGCCGTGCTGCGCGAGCGGCGGGTTCTGGGCATGAACACGATCAGCGAGAGCAGGATGACGAGGACGCCTCCGCCCATCAGGATGTAACCGATGGTGGTCAGGTCGAAGTCGTTGAGGTTGGCCTTGACGCCGAAGGCCAGCACCGCGCCCGCGATGATGAGGAAAACTCCGAGTCCGATACCCATGTGCACTCTCCTGGAATAGTGGTGATCGACGCTGGAATAGTCCTCATCGACCTGGCAGAGGTGTGCTGTTCCCGAATGTGGGGGAGGCGACACATTCTACGCAAAACACGTTCGAGTGAAAGTCGATGACGGGCAGAGCCTACCGATCAGCGATTACTCTCCACTGGTGAGTTCTGAAGCAGATCCGACCAAGGCCTACTCCGGACCGTCGGATGTCGTACCGGTTTCGCTGGTCGTGTCGGCCGGCGCCGTCCTGGATGGACGGTATCGGCTGGAGGAACTTCTCGGCCGGGGTGGCACGGCGCAGGTCTATCGGGCTGATGATCTCGTCCTTCGCCGGAGTGTGGCGATCAAGATTTTCAATTCACCGGCGAACGATCTCAACAACGTGGTCCGGCAACGCAACGAGATGCATGTGCTGGCGGGGCTGAATCATCCCAATCTGATCGCGGTGCATGACGCGCGCGTCGCGGATGGGTCGGTCAGCGGTCCAGATCGGGCCGGGCACACCGCGTCCGGCAGCACGTACCTCGTCATGGAGTTGGTGGTCGGTGACACCCTCGCGGAACGGCTGATGGCCGGCCCGCTGTCGGCGGGTGAAGCGGCCGGTCTCGGAGCCACCCTGGCGTCCGTCCTGCAATTGGTGCACTCGAAAAATCTGGTGCACCGGGATGTCAAGCCGGCCAACATTTTGCTGGCGGACAATGGCGAGATCAAGTTGGGGGACTTCGGTCTCGCCCGAGTGCTGGATGCGGACAGCAGGCTCACCACCGGTGCCGACGTGATGGGCACCGCAGCCTACTTCAGCCCCGAGCAGGCGAGTGCGGAGGAGGTCGGGGCACCGGGCGACATCTATGCCCTCGGGCTGGTGCTCCTGGAGTGTCTGACGGGGCGGCGGGAGTTTCCCGGCGATGCGGTGCCGGCCGCGGTGGCCCGATTGCTCCGTGACCCGGCGGTGCCCGCGTCGTTGCCCGAGCCCTGGCCGATGCTGCTGACGGCAATGACCCGACGGGATCCAGCGACTCGTCCCACCGCTGCCGATGTTGCAAAAGGGCTCGGGGCGCTCAATTCTTCGCCGATACCTGCGCCAGCAGCGACAACGGCGTCGCCTGGATCGGCAGCGGACACGACAAGGGGATCCGCCCCGCTGGGACAATTCGTCTGGGTCGCGGACCAACGACAGCGGGGCGCGCCGCGTCGCTACCGGAGGGTGATGCTGTCCGGGGCCGGCGTCCTGCTGGTCGCCATCCTCGGTACGGCATTTCTCCTGGCGCGGCCGGATGCAGACGGGCCGTCCAGCACGTCGGTACCGGTGGGCGTCTCCACCATCCACCCGGTGCAGACGTCCGCTCCGCGGACTCAGCCGTCGTCCGCTCCGCGGACCCAGCTTGCGGATACGTCCCGTGCTGCACCGCCGGTCGTCGCCGGATCCGCCCGCCCCGCACCGACGACATCGCGGAGCGGCTCGGCCGTCGTGGTCACCACTCGCGTGGTCCTTGCGCCGGTCCCTCCCGGCAGAACCCCACCGGCCACCAGTCCGGTGACATCCCCACCGGTCGTACCGACGCCGACCGCCACGACGCCGACCGCCTTCTCCGCGCCGGCGCAGCCCGGGAACGGGAACGGAAACGGCAATGGAAAGAGGAACGGCAACGGAAATGGCGGGAAGAAGCCGAAGAAGTGACCCCGGCCCGTCGTGAACCGACGCGACCTGACCCTCGCCCGCACCGCGACCCTGCGGCGCGACCTATCCGTGGTAGACGGTCAGCCGGTTCGAGATCGCGAGTTCGATCGTCTCGACGGGGTCGGTGATCTCACCGTCGTGGGCGGCCGGCAGGGGTCCGTCGTGCGAGGCGATCGTCACGTCCGGCACTTCCAGGCTGCCGAACACTTTGCTGCGCTCCACCAATCCCAGGAAGGAGAACAGGATGGCCTTGGTCCGGGCCAGGGGTACATCGGCCCGGAGGTATTGCACGTCGAGCAGACCGGTGTGCAGGTCGTCCCGCCAGGCCGGGGCGAGTCCGCGCGGACGGTACGGTCCGTTCCCGACGAAGACCACCCAGATCGGCATCCGTTTGCCGTCGATCTCCAGATCCATCGGCGAATGGTGCCGCAAAGTCCGATAGAGCGCGTAGGCCGCCGCCGGCCACTTGCCCATGCGGTGCGACAGTCGATCGCGCCGCCGCACCAGCTCCGGATACCCGCCGATGCTGGCCGTGTTCAGGAACGGTGTGCCGTTGATGGTGGCGAGGTCGACCTGGCCGGACGTGCCCGACTCGATGGCGCTCACGGTATCGGCGTCGCCCTCCAAGGCGAGGGCCACCGCGAAATGGTTGAGGGTGCCGCGGGGGAACACCGCCAGCGGCAGACCGAGTTCCTCCGCCAGACCGGCGACCGACGCCACAGTGCCGTCACCGCCGGCGACCCCGATCGCCAAGACGTCCTTCGGCACCACGTCCGACAACTCCTCCGTCGTCGGGTCCCACTCGACGAACTCGGCCCCAGGAAGGAGTTCCGAGAGCGCCTCCCGGGTGCCGTCCGCAGTACCGGCTGCGGCATTGATGACGATGCTCATTCCGCGGCCCCCGGGAAGCGCCGGCGCCGATCCCGGCGCCATTGCCGCCGCGCTGTACGGCCGGACCGGCCACAGCCGGCGGCCGACGATGGCCATGGCTGCGCCGATGGCCATCCCGACCAGGGCGTCCGAGCGGTAGTGCACGCCGACGTGCACGCGCGAGTAGGCGACGGCACCGGCCAGCGGCCCGAGAATCAGGCCGGCCGTAGGGAACTCCAGTGCGGCACCGGTGGCGAACGCAGCGGCCGACGCCGAATGTCCCGACGGGAACGAGGACGTCCACGGGACCTTGCCGACCCGCCGGGCGATCGAGGTGCGCTGCGCATCCGGCCTACGGCGACCCACCAGCGGTTTGACCACGCTGTTGGAGACGAAGCTGGCCATCGCCAGCGAGGTGACGCCGCGGAGGGCGGCCCGGCGGTAGCGGCCACCGGCCAGGACGCCGACGGCACCGATGCCGAACCACAGCACGCCGTGGTTTGCCGAGACGGTCAGACGACGCAGTGCGATGTCCATCGGAAGGGGGAGCGGGAGTGGGGCCGGCGTGATCGAAGGGTCAGGGGCATGATCGGTCGGTCTCATCTGACCCAATCTAGTCAACCCGACGGGCCGGCCCGGTTGCTCCGGCGCTGCCGGACCATCGACTCGGCGGCCAGCACCAGGGCGAGCCAGCTCGCGCCGAAGATCCAGCCGGCGAGCACGTCGGTGAACCAGTGCACTCCGAGATAGAGTCGCGAGAGCCCGACGACGATGGTCAGCAGAGCAGCCACCAGGCCGGCGACCCACGGCCTGATCTGTCGGAAGGTGCGCCAGAGCACCACCGCGATCACCCCGTAGATCGCCGCGGACTGGATGGTGTGCCCCGAGGGAAACGACAACCCCTGGGCGCTGACGCCGGGTACCCGGTCGGCGAGATCCGGCCGCGGGCGTGCAACCCACATCTTGATCACGGTGTTGATCAGGTTCACGCCGATCAACACCACCAGGGCGACGATCACCTGGTCGAACTTCCTGGTGCGCCGCACATGGAGGACCAGGACGAGGAGCAGGGTGATGACGAGGCCCACCGGACTGGCCACCGTCGACGCGACTTTCGCCAGCACCGTCAGCGTGTCGGTGCGGTGGCCGACCATGAAGTGGAGCACCGCCGGGTCCGCGCCGAGGATCGACCGGCCCGAACGGACCGCGGACAGGGCCTCCGAGATCGAGACCGCCAGCACGATGACCAACCAGGTGGCGGCGGCCCAGAACCGGCATACGCGGATCCGGGGGGCTGCCTGTTGTTCGCTCTTCTGCACTGTCTCCCACCGGTTCGCCTCATCGACGGGCTGGAGAACCTGTCGCAGATCGAAATGGACGCCTCTTCCCGCCCCTTCTTGAATACTACGTGACCCGTAGTACTGACCTGACGGCGTCAGTTCGAGACGAGGCGATCGATCTGCGGGGCGGGCAGTGCTTCGGGTGCCGGGTCGCCGGCAGTCCCGAGCTGCTCAGATGGCAATCCGCTCGCCCGTCGAGAAGCGGCTCAGCACGGCCCGGGCGGCTTGCTCGGCCTCGAACAGCAACTCGCGAAAGGTCCACGAGCGCCGGGAATCTGGATCGGGCGACGGCGTCGACCAGCGCAAACCGGTCGGGGACGGAATCGGCGGCACTGCGCGGCACATCTCCGACGGTCGCCTCGATCAGCGGGTTGGAGGTGTCGGCCGGCCAGCGTGACGTGGGCAACATGGAAGAACCGTGGACGAAGCAGGTGCCGAAATACGGAGAAATGTCCAACCATTCGCAAATCTTCATGGTTCACAGCGACCGGGTGACCGGGCCATCACGCCTGAGTAGCAGCCCCGGAGGCCGGGTTGCTGATTCGCAGGCCACGCATGCGGTTGTAGAGCGTGCCGCGGCTGATGCCGAGGGCCTGCGCAGCGCGCAGCTTGTTGCCGGCGTGATCGGCCAGCGCGGCCAGGATCGCGTCCCGCTCCGCCCGTTCGCGTCCCCCGAGATTCTTGCCTGAACCGGGGGATCGGTACACCGGCGGGAGATCGGCGACCGTGACGTCGCCGACGCTCCGCCGGGAGGCGACATGTGTCATGACGGCCCGTAGCTCGTGAAAATTTCCCCGCCATTCCTGCGCGGTGAGCGCATCGATCGCGCTCGGGGTCAGCCGCAGTGGTGCGCCACCGCTCACCTCGCCCAGCATCCGCGCGGCCAGTTCGCCCAGGCCCTGCGCACGGTGAGACAGCGACGGCAGGTCGACCGACCGGACGCACATGCTGGCCAAGGTATGCGCCAGCCCGGTCAGCGAGTCGATCGGCCCAGACGTCACGATGAGGTCCGAGCGGAGCTGCTTCTTCGCCAGCGAGATGATCAGGTGCACCAGCCGGTCGGGCAGCAGGTCGATGCCCTCGACGACCACGGTGCCGGCACGGTTGCTCATTGCGTCCGCGAAACGCTGCGCCCAGGTCGATTCGCCTTCGAGGGCGGCGAGTCCCGGCTCGAGCACCGCGACGGGATGCCGCTGGATCGCGGCGCGCGCGGCCGTCGACCGCCCGGTACCGGCCTCGCCGGAAATGAGGATCGGCAGGCGCGTGCGGGCGTGGTCGCGGCCGACGTCGCGGGCCACCTCACGACCACTGTCCTCCAGCGCATCGTCGCCGGACGGCGTGATCTCGAAGATGGATCCACCGGCCGAGCCTTCGACGCCGCGGGCCAGCACCGTCGCCCGGCGTCCGTTCTGCAGCGGGAAGTCGGTGGAGAAGGCAGAGCCACTGTCGCCATTCCCCACGAGCGCCCGCAGCATCGCGAAGTCCGCCGGATTGAGCAGGTCCAACGCGGCCCGGTTGGACAGCACGACATTGTCGCCCAGGGCGACGATCGGGTGCCGCCGGTGGGCCGTCATCGTCTGGAAGGCCGCGAACAACCGGCGCTCGGAGGTGCGCGCCTTGTCCAGCAGGCGCTGCTCGATGTGATCGACCGAGTGCGAGACGAGCGCGGCCAGGAGGGGATTGACCGCCGGCCCGATCGAGGTGAAGTTCAGGACACCCTCGACGCGGTGGGTGAGCGGATGGTGGATCGGCCGGCCATAGCAGCTGAAGGATTTGAGGTCGTCGGCGTAGTGCTCGGCTCCGTTGATCGCGACTCCGCGTCGCAACTCGAGCGCAGTGCCGAGGCCGTTGGTCCCCACGACGGATTCCAGGCAGGCCGCACCCGGGCCGACGCCGAGTGCGTCGAAGGTGCCTTCCGCGCGGCTGTCGTCGCACCAGCGGTGCACCACACGACACTCGCGGTCGGCCAGCAACATGCTGTGCCCCGAATCGGCCAGTTGCGCCTGCAGGCTCTCCAGCACCGGACCGGACGCTGTCATCAGCCGGCTGTCCGGATCGAATTCGGCGGTGCGCAGATTGGCCATCGTCCCCTCGTGCCGGAGTCCGACCTCGCGGGAACGCGCCCAGGACAGCGCAATCTCCGGCCGTTGCCCGGGAGCCGCGGATTCCAGTTGCCAATTCCTCAAGCTTGCTTCGCCTTCCTGCGCCGATGCAGGTCACGGAAATCCGTCTGGTGACAGCAGAAACTGCAGAACAAGAGTGACCGCAACGTCGATCAGGTCGTGCGCTCCAGCGGTGCGCCCGTCGAACTGTCCAATAGTTGAACAGTGACCACCGGCGCCTTCTGCGAGTGTAACGCTCGTCACCCACACCAAAGGAGTTGTGCAGATGAAGACCAAGGCCGCTGTCGTCGTCGAGCCAGGCAAGCGCATCGAGATCGAGGAACTGGATCTCGATGGACCGCGTGAAGGTGAGGTACTGATCCGCTACACCCACGCGGGCCTCTGCCACTCCGACATCCACATCGCTCACGGCGATCTCCCCGCACGACTCCCGATGGTGCTCGGCCACGAGGGCGCCGGGATCATCGAAGAGGTCGGCCCCGGCGTCACCCGCGTGAAGCCCGGAGACCACGTCGTCTGTTCGTTCATCCCGAACTGCGGCGTCTGCCACTACTGCGCCACCGGACGCCAGTCGATCTGCGACATGGGCGCCACCATCCTGGAGGGTTACCTGCCGGGTGACCGCTTCCCGATCACCGGACCGCGCGGCCAGTACGGCGCGATGTGCATGCTCGGCACCTTCAGCCAGTGGGGCGTCATCCACCAGAACTCGGCCGTGAAGGTGGACGACGACCTGCCACTCGACAAGGCCGTCCTGGTCGGCTGCGGAGTCCCCACCGGATGGGGCGCGGCCGTGAACACCGCCAACGTGCGGGCCGGCGACACCGTCGCGGTCTACGGCGTCGGTGGTATCGGGATCAACGCGGTGCAGGGCGCGCGGTACGCCGGCGCCAAGAATGTCATCGCCATCGACCCGCTGGAGAACAAGCGCGAGAAGGCCATGGAGCTCGGGGCGACGCACGCGTTCGCGACGGCCGCCGAGGCGCAGGCGGCGATCACCGACATGACACGGGGGCGTGGCGCCGACTCGGCCATCCTCACCGTCGGCCTGATGACGGAGGAGGTCGTCAGCAGCGGTTTCGATGCCATCGGCAAGGGTGGCACCGTCGTCGTCACCGGTCTGAACAAGTTCGAGGAGCAGTCCATCCATCTCTCCGGGGCCGTGCTCACTCTCTACCGCAAGAGCATCAAGGGCAGCCTGTTCGGCGATTGCAACCCGACCACCGACATCCCCAAGATCCTCGGCCTCTACCAGAGCGGTGACCTCAAGCTGGACGAGATCATCACCCGCACCTACACCCTCGAGCAGGTCAACGAGGGTTATGACGATCTGCTGGCCGGTAAGAACGTCCGTGGCGTCGTCATCCACGAGCATTCGTGAGTCGAGTTGCCGAAGGCACCATCGGGCGGTCCCGAGAGGTCGAACTACTGCTCGCCGCACTTGACGGTGGCGCGCATGTCGTCCTGGAGGGGCCGCCCGGCACCGGCAAGAGCACGCTGCTCCGCACCGTGGCCAGAAGTCGTGACGTGCCGTTCCATTTCGTGGAGGGCAACGCCGAACTGACACCCGCGCGATTGGTGGGGCACTTCGACCCCGCGCGGGTGTTGTCCGACGGCTACGTGGAGGAGATCTTCGTCGACGGGCCGCTCGTCGCCGCTCTGCGCGACGGCGGTCTGCTCTATGTGGAGGAACTGAACCGGGTGCCGGAAGAGACGCTCAACGTCCTCATCACGGTGATGTCGGAGGCCGAACTGCACGTCCCCCGTCTCGGGAGGATCGATGCCGCAACGGGTTTTCGGCTCGTCGCAGCGATGAACCCGTTCGACGCCGTTGGCACCGCTCGCATCTCGGCTGCCGTCTACGACCGGACCTGCCGGATTGCGATGGGCTATCAGCCGGCGCAGGACGAGAGTGACATCCAGCGCGGGCGCCGGTCGTCCCCGATCAATGGCGGGCGAAAGTGGTCGAACTGGTCCGCCGGACCCGTGCTCACCCGGACATCCGGGTCGGCTCCTCCGTACGGGGGGCGATCGACCTGGTCCGGGTCGCCACCTCGCTGGCGGTCGCACGGGCGGTGCCGGTCGACGACTGGAAGCTCGGCCTCGACGCGGCTTTCGTCTCGCTGTCCGGTCGGATCAGGTTGGCCGAGTCGGCCGGTCGGACGCCGGAGACCATCGTGCGCCAGCTCTACGAGGATGTCTTCGACACCGAACCCGCCGACGACGAGAAGTCCTCGCCGGACGGTGATGCGCCGGGGGAAGCGGTGGCCCGCCACCAGGAGCGGGCAGCTCAGCGGTAAATCGTCCCCAGCGTGGGGCCAGGACGATCTCCCGCACCGATCTCTCCCGTCGGCACGAGCAGTTCGACGCCGTGTCGCCGGAGCTCGGAGAGATCGACGAGGCGGCGTTGGAGGAGGCCCTGCGGGGTGATTCGGCCAAGGCGTTGCACATGTTGGCCGACCTCACGACGGCGACCGACGAGTCGCTGCGGGAGCAGGCCCGGAAGCTGGCGGGCCGGATCATGCTCGACCTGGCCCGCACGGGCGTCGCCCCGAGATCCGGAAGTGTGCGGCTGCAACCGGTCCCGGCTGACCGCGGCGGCGACCTCGACGTCGATCTGTCGATGGACGCGATCGCTTCCGCGCGGGCCGGCGGGCGGGTGCCGCACCTGGACGAGCTTTTCTCGCGCGATTGGCGCCGACCGGACGTCGCGCTCTGCCTGCTCGTCGACGCTTCCGGGTCGATGAGCGGGGACCGGTTGGCCGCGGCCGCGCTCACCGCGGCGGCCTGCGCCTGGCGGGCCCCCGGTGAGTTCGCGGTGCTGAGTTTCGACCGACGTGTCCGCGTCCACCGGGCGATCACCGCGACCAGCGCTCCGGTCGAGACCGTGACCGGGCTGCTGGAGCTGCGCGGTCACGGCGTCACCGCGGTCGCGGCTGCACTGCGCGCGGCGGCGGAGCAGCTGGCCTCGGCCCGCGCCGCCCGACGCATCACCATTCTGCTGAGCGACTGCCGCGCCACCGACGAGGAGGATCCGGTACCCGCCGCGCGGGCGCAACAGGAGTTGATCGTCCTGGCCCCGGCCGAGGACTGCGAGGAGGCAACGGCTCTCGCGGCTGCGGTCGACGCCAAGATCGGTCGACTGCGCAGCGCGGCAGATGCCCCCGCGGCACTTGCGGCGGCCTTGGATCGGTGAGCTCAGGAGTCTGCAGGAACTCCGAGATCACGGCGGAAGTCGGCGGGCATGACGATGTCGCCGGGCCGGAGGTCTGCGATGTCGGAGTGCCCCAGGCCCAGCAGAGCGGAATCGATGCCCCCGCGCAGGATGTCGAGAACGTTCTCGACCCCGGCCTGGCCGTTGGCGGCCAGGCCCCAGAGGTAGGCGCGGCCGATCATCACCGCGCGGGCACCGAGGGCGACGGCTTTGACGACGTCACTGCCGCGCCGGATCCCGCCGTCGAGCACGATCTCGATCTTGTCCCCGACGGCTTCCGCCACGGCCGGCAATGCGCGGATCGTCGCCGGAGTGCTGTCGAGGTTGTTGCCGCCATGGTTGGACACCGAGATCGCGGTGACACCAGCGTCAACAGCCTTGCGGGCGTCGTCGACGCGCGAAACCCCCTTCAGCATCAGGGGTCCGCCCCACACCTTCACCAACCAGGCAACGTCCTCCCAGGTGGGCGGAGGGGTCTGCATCCATTCGCCATACACCCCGAAGAAGGTCGGGGCGGAGGTCCCGGGGGAGGCCATGTTGGGCACGGTGAGGTCTGGGATCTTGCCGGTGCGCGCGAACGCCAACAGCCACTTCGGGTGCGTGATCGCTTCGGGTGCGTACTGCCACATCGCTTTCAGGTCGACCTTCTCGGGGATGCTCGGGCTGCCCCAGTCACGTCCCTGCGAGAACGACCAGTCCAGGGTCACGATCAGGCCCACGGCGCCGGCCGCCTTGGCCCGGTCCATCCGCTGCTTGATCTGGTCCAGCGACCCCGACCAGTACAGCTGGAAGAAGGTCTGCGGGTTGGCGGCCACCACGTCCTCGACGCTCTTGCTGGCGAAGGAACTCAGGCCCATCACGGTGCCGCGCGCGGCGGCTGCCCGCGCGACGGCCACCTCACCGTCGGGATGGACGGCCTGCACGCCGGTCGGCGAGATGATGACCGGGAGCGAGATTTCCTGCCCCATCACGGTGGTCGCCAGATTCCGCTTGGCCGACATGCCCGCGACATGGGGTGCGAAGCCGAGTTCGCCGAAGGCGGCCTGGTTGTCCTGGATCGTCAGGCCACGTTCGGATCCCGCCACCAGGGCCCCGTAGACGGACTTGGGCAGCCTCTTCTTCGCGCGACGCTGTGCCTCTGCGACAGTCTCGAACCACGCATTGCCCATCGGTCATACCTTTCGTCTTCGTTGACTGGTTCTCTGGCGCAGGGGATCTAGGCCCGTCCGGTTCGATTTGACGAGTACTGCAGCCCTCAGGCGAGCGCTTCGACCCGCAGTCCCGCGACCGGGTCCTCGTTGCAGTCACGGCTCGGTGGCTTGCGGTCGAGCGTCAGCATCACCGGCGCGTTGGCCAGGGTGGCCTTGTGGGAGTGGTCGAGTGATGGTTTCGGGGATAGACCCGGGGTTACCTTCGAGAGCGCGATCTCGCCGTAACCCTTGACGCACTCCGGGTCCGGGCCGTCCAGCGGCAGCCCGGTGAAGAACTTCGCAGCCATGCACCCGCCGCGGCACGAGTCGTAGGCCGAGCAGGACGAGCATGCCCCGCCACTCTGCGGCTTGCGCAACTCGGCGAACAATTTTGAATCCCGCCAGACCGTCTGGAAGCCACCGGGGGAGCGGACGTTTCCGGCCAGGAACGATTCGTGGATCGCGAACGGGCAGGCGTAGACGTCGCCGACCGGATCAATCAGGCAGACGACTCGCCCTGCGCCGCAGAGGTTCAGGCCCGGCAGTGAGTCACCGAACGCAGCGAGGTGGAAGAACGAATCGCCGGTGAGGACGTTCTCCCCGTTCAGCACCAACCAGTCGTACAGCTCGCGCTGTTGACCGGGCAGCAGGTGCAGCTCGTCCCAGACGTCGGCGCCACGACCGGACGGCCGGAGCCTGGTCAGCCTGAGCTGCGCCCTGTACTTGTCGGCGATGGCCTTGAACTCGTCGAGCTGTCCGATGTTCTGGCGGGTGCAGACGACGGAGATCTTGAAACCGGCGAATCCGGCCGCAGCCAGGTTCTCCATCGCTCTGATGGCCGTGTCGTACGAGCCGACTCCACGGACGTAGTCGTTGACCTCCGCGGTCGCCCCGTCCAATGAGATCTGCACGTCGACGTAGTCGCTGCCGGCCAGCCGCTCTGCGACGGCGGACGAGATCTTGACACCGTTGGTGGAGAACTTCACCCCGACCTTGTGGGCTGTCGCGTAGTCGACGAGCTCCCAGAAGTCCGACCGCACAGTGGGTTCGCCACCACCGATGTTGACGTAGAAGACCTGCATCCGTTCGAGTTCATCGATCACGGCCTTGGCCTCGGCGGTCGACAGCTCCCGGGGATCGCGCCGCCCGGAGCTCGACAGGCAGTGCGCGCACGCGAGGTTGCACGCGTACGTGAGCTCCCACGTCAGGCAGATCGGGGCGTCCAGCCCCAATGCGAAGTGCTCCACCAATGGCAGCACCGCAGGGGGTTTGATCGCAGCGGTCATGTGGAGCGCTCCCGGATGGTCTCGGTGGAGGCAAGGGTGGCCAGTGCCCGCTGGAACTGCTCCAGCCGGGCCGGCTCTTCGATATCGGCCGCGCGACATGCGGCGCTGGCAGACGCGTGGTCGGCGAGGCCCCGCACGACAGTGACGAGAACGGGATCCTTGAGAAAGGACAGCCGTCTCGTCTTGAATGAATAGAGGAGCGCGCCGAAAGGTTCTGGGCGGATCTCCACCTGGGGATGCAATTCGTACGGGAGGGCCGGGTCGAATGTCGCCGGCAGGTCCGTCAACTGCGCGTCGCTCATGGCCGGTCGCCCGGGTTTAGTAGACGCCGCACATGCCGTCGATGGAGACATCCTCGACGAGGAGGTCGGACAGCTTCGTCGGGGCGGTCGCGGTCGGGGTTTCCACGGAGGCCTGCTCCGTTGCGATCTCTTCGGCGGCAACGGCGTCCAGAACAACAGTGTCGGACATGGGGTTCCCCTTCATCGGTTGAGCACGGTGATCCGGTCACATCCGGGACTGTGCGCTGGGTCACTTCGGACGATATTGACACTCAGTGCCGTTTGTCAAGGAATTCGGGCTGACGAATTCCTGATCCCTGAGATCGTCTGCTGTGCAACGGTCTACCTTGGGTCCGGGTGGTGCCGGTAGGGTCACCGGTCAAGACAGGTCCCGATGGCCAACACAGGTCACGATGGCGGGGTGAGAGGGAGGACGGCGGGTGAACCGAGCGATCGCGACCGACTCCGAGTCGACAGCTCTGGGGCCGGCAGGTCTGGGGCCGACCGGCATCGGGAGGCCGCCGGTCACCAGCAGGGCCGAGCTCGAACAGATCTCGCTGACGATGTTCTCGGCACAAGGTTTCGAGGTGACGTCCGTCGAAGAGATCGCGGCTGCGGCGGGCATAGGGCGGCGGACCTTCTTCCGCTATTTCAAGTCCAAGAACGACGCCATCTGGGGCGATTTCGACACCCAACTCGATCGATTCACACAATGGTTCGACCAGTGTCCACCGGAGATGCCGATCCTGGCGGCGATCCAGGCAGGCGTCGTTGAATTCAATTCCTTCGACGCGTCGGCGACGAGGCTGCTGAAGGACCGGATGCGTATCATCCTGTCCTCCCCGGCGCTGCAGGCGTACTCGACACTGCGGTACGGCGCGTGGCGGGCCGTCATCGTCGCCTTTGCCGCTGCCCGGCTCGGCGTGCCGAAGACTGCTCTGGTGCCGAGGACTCTGGGTCACCTCGCGCTCGGCGCGGCGCTCGCGGCCTACGAGCAATGGCTCGCTACCGACGACACCGACCTGATTCCGCTGCTGCAGCAGTCGCTCTCGATCCTCACCGCCGGATCGATCCCGGCCGGCCCATGACCGACGGAACGGACAGCCGATGACGGCCGACACGTACGCAACGACGGAATGGGCGGTCCCGCGGCCCGTTGCGCTGATCACCGGTGCCGCCCGGGGGATGGGTGCCCAGGTTGCGCTACGACTGGCGAGGGACGGGTTCGACCTCGTCCTCCTGGACGCTCCTGCCACCGACGCCATCGCCGATCTGGGCTACTCCCTCGGCTCGCCCGAGCAACTGCAGGCCACCGCTCAACTGTGTCGGGATCTGGGAGTGGAGGTGCGCGCGATGTCTGCCGACGTCAGGGATCAGGATGCGTTGGGTGCGGCCGTCGCCCTCGTCGAACCAGGTCGACTGCACGCGGTGGTGGCTGTCGCCGGCATCATCGGCTCCGACCAGCTCGCGTGGGAGTTCAGCAAGGCAGACCTGGACCGTGACCTCGACACCAACTTCCACGGCGTCGCCAACCTGGCCAGGGCGGCCGTTCCCGCGCTGCTCGGGGCGCCACGCGGTCGAGGTCGGTTCGTGGCCGTCGTCTCCACCGCGGGCGAGACCGGGCTTCCCCGGCTGGCCGGGTATGTCGCTTCCAAACATGCTGCGCTGGGCTACATCCGAGCGTTGGCCGCGGACCTGGGGCCGTCGGCGGTCACCGCCAACGCGGTGCTCCCCGGGAGCACCAGAACGGCGCTCCTGGAACGAAGCGCCCGTGTCTACGGCCTCCCCAACGCTGAAGCCTTCGCTCCGCATCAGCGGCTCGAACGAATCCTGGAACCCTCCGAGATCGCGGCGGCCGTCGGCTGGCTCTGCAGCCCCGCTTCCTCGGCGGTCACCGGGACCGCGATGCGGGTCGACGGAGGATTCGTGTGACCGACGAGAACACCAGGGCGCGGGCGAGCGCAGCGACGGGGGATGTGGACGGGGCGAGCGGAGCGACGGGGGATGTGGACGAGGCGAGCGGAGCGACGGGGGAGGTGCGCGCTGGTTGGCGTCCGGGACCCGGTGTCCGGTGGTTGGATTCGACGACGATGGCCGGCGGCACACCGTACCGGGTCGTGACCCTGACCGAGCGTGGGGCCGCGACGGTGCGGGACCTGCTCGATGGCGCAACGGTGCCGGAGGATCCCGCGGTGGGCGAATTGCTCGACCGATTGGTCAGTGCGGGGCTGATGCTGGCACCGCCCCCGCCGTCCGCCGTCGGGCTCTCCGTCACCGTCGTCATCCCGGCCCGTTCCGATCCGCAATCCCTCGGTGCGCTGCTGGACCGCATCGGTCCTGACGTCCCGGTGATCGTGGTGGACGACGGGTCGGAGCCGCCGCTCGCCGTGGTGGCCGACGGTCGGGAGAATGTCCAGGTGCTGCGGCACCAGACCTCCCGTGGTCCGGCAGCTGCCCGAAATGCCGGAGTGGCAAGGGCTTCCACCCAGTGGATCGCCTTTCTCGACGCCGACACCCTGCCCGACGACGGGTGGATCGAGAGCCTCAAGGGGCGCATCGACCAGACTGACGACGCCGCCGGCGCGGACGCCGCCCGGGTGGTCCTGGCCGCACCGCGTATCTACCCACTGCCGGCCGGTGGCTGTGGCGGCTGGTTCGAGCAACGCGTGTGCGCGTTGGATCTCGGTGGGACACCGTCGGACGTCGGTGTGGGCCAGGTGGTCTCCTACGTGCCGAGCGCGGCTCTCCTGGTCGACGCGCAGGTATTCGCCGACGTCGGCGGTTTCGACGAGGCAATGCAGGTCGGCGAGGACGTCGACCTGGTCTGGCGGCTCGCCGCACACGGCCGGATCCGGTATCTCCCGGATGTGCGGGTCGGCCACCGGCCACGCACCAGCCTGCGGGCAGCGCTGGCCCGCCGGATCGACTATGGTGCCAGCTCAGCCGATCTCGGTCGCCGTCATCCGGGCGCGCTACGCCACGTCGACGTCTCGATCTGGTCGTTCGGGCCGTGGTTGGCGGGAGTGCTGATTCATCCGCTGGTCGGTCTGGCCGCTGCCACCGCGACGACCGCCATCGCGCCCTGGGGGATGCGGACCCTGTCACCGTCGCACGCGCGAAGGTTGGCCGCGCAGGGGCATCTGCGGGCCGGCGGCGCGCTCGGGCGGTGGCTGATCCGGCCGATGGCGCCGGCCACGCTGGTCGTGTCGCTGGTGATGCCGAAGGTGGGTCGGAGGCTGGGGATGACCGCGGCGGCCGGGCTGGTGTATCTCGTTTCCCTCGATGTGAAGTCTGCCCGGACGGCGAACGCCTCTTCCGGCGCATCGACCGCCGAGGGCGAGAGCCGTTGGAAGGCGGCGCGTCTGGCGGGCGGGTCCTTGGTCGCCCGGACGCTGGACGATCTGGCCTACAGCGCCGGGGTCTGGCGCGGTGTGCTCGCCGAGCGAACGCTCGAGCCGGTGCTCCCACGGGTCCGCGACCTGCCGGACCTCCGTCGCCGGCGCGGTCGCCATGCCCGTTGAGTCGGAGGCGGGTCTGCAGCCGCTGGAGACCGCGCGATGGCCTCAGGTCGCCGAGTCTGCGCGCACGCTGCTGATCTGGCCGATCGGGTCCACCGAGCAGCACGGTCCTCACCTACCGTTGGGGACCGACACGATCATCGCTTCCGCACTGGCGGCCGAGGCACACCGGCATGCCCCGCACGCGGCGTTGGCGCCGGCCCAGGCGATCGGCGCCAGCGGCGAGCACGCGCACTTCCCAGGCACCCTGTCGATCGGTACCGAGGCGCTGACCTCCGTCGTCGTGGAGTTCGTCCGGCACGCATGCCGGACGTTCGACCACGTCCTGGTGGTCAACGGACACGGAGGCAATGTGTCTGCGCTGCAACGGGCTTCGGAGTTGATGCGCTACGAGGGCAGGTCCCTGACCGTCTGGCACGCTGCGGGATCCGGTCCGCGTTCGGATGCGCACGCCGGGTTCCAGGAGACCTCGCTGATGCTGTACCTGTCTCCGGAAACGGTGCGGGCGGACCTTGCTGCTGCCGGTGCCACCCAACCGCTGGCGCAGTTGCTCGAACCGATGCGCGCCGGCGGCGTGATCGCCGTCAGCCCGAACGGCGTGCTCGGAGATCCGACCGGTGCTACGGCACTGCGGGGGCAGGCGTTGTTCGAGGAGATGTTCGGCCGCCTGCTTGCAGTCGTCGATTCGCTGACTGCGCATCGGTCCGACTGCGTTCAGGGGGCCGACAAGGAGCCGCCTGTCTGATGCCGCACTTTCCGTGTCTATGGCTTCGGAATGAGCCGAAGGTTGGCGGCGGCCAGGTGCAGCATGTCGCCGACGCCGCCGCCCAGCACGGTCTTGCTGATCGACAGGGCGAATCCCGCGGCCTCCTCCTTCGTCAGGTGTGGGGGGAGTTCGAGGGCGTCCGGGTCGGTGACCACGTCCAGCAGAGCCGGCCCGTCGTGATCCAGGACAGACCGGAGCGCAGCCGGCAGGTCCTTCGGATCCTCGACCCGCACCGCGTGGAACCCGACCGCTCTGGCGATCGCCGCGAAATCGACGTGGTCGTGGTCGGTCTCGAACGGCGGATCCCCGGCCACCATCATCTCGAGGCGGACCATGCCGAGGCTGGAGTTGTTGAACACCACCACCTTGACCGGCAGGCGGTGCGTCTTCACGGTGAGCAGTTCGCCCATCAGCATGGCCAGTCCGCCGTCGCCGGACAGCGAGATCACCTGACGTCCGGGGTAGGTCTTCGCGGCGCCGATGGCCTGGGGGAGGGCATTCGCCATCGTGCCGTGCACCCACGACCCGATCAGCCGTCTCCTGCCGTTCGGTGTGATGTACCGGGCCGTCCAGGTACAGCACATCCCGGTGTCGGCAGTGAAGATCGCGTCGTCGTCGGAGTAGCGATCGATCAGGGCGGCCAGGTACTCCGGATGGATCGGTGTCATCTTCTCGACGTTGTGCGTGTAGACGTCCACCGAATTCTTGACCTGCTTCGCGGTCTTGGCCAGCATGTCGTCGAGGAACGAGCGGTCGGTCTTCTGGGTGAGCATGGGGAGCAGTGCCTGGATCGTCAGGCCGACGTCGCCGCAGACCCCGAGGTCCAACGGCGTCCGGCGGCCGAGCCGGGAGGGGTCGATGTCCACCTGGATCGTGTGCGACTGCGGCAGGAACGCGGTGTAGGGAAAGTCGGTGCCCAGCAACAACAACACATCCGCCTCGTGGCAGGCCTGATAGGCGGCGCCATATCCCAGCAGACCGGACATCCCGACATCGAAGGGATTGTCGTACTGCAGGCTCTCCTTGCCGCGCAGGGAATGTCCCACCGGGGCGTTCAGCTTCGACGCCAGTTCCAGCACCTGGGCCCTGGAGTGGGCGCATCCGATCCCGCCGAAGATCGCCACTGTCTTCGCCTCGTTGAGCCGGGCAGCCAGATTCTCGATCACGGGCGTGGGCGGCACGGAAAGCGATCGGGGCACGGCGGGAGCGGAGGTGCCCGTCTCCGTGGTGGCGTGTTCCTCGAGCACGTCGCCGGGCAGCACCAGCACGGCGGCCCCGCGGAGGCCGACCGCGTGGGCGATGCCGATCCTGGCCAGCCGGGGCATCTGGGACGGCTGGGAAACCATCTCGCACCAGTGGCTGGCCTGGTCGAACAGCTTCTCGGGATGGGTTTCCTGGAAGAAGCCAGTGCCGATCTCGGCTGCCGCGATGTGGGACGCGAGTACCAGCACCGGGGCGCCAGAGCGGTGGGCGTCGAACACCCCCTGGATCAGATGGGTGTTGCCCGGCCCGCAACTGCCTGCGCACACGGCGAGCTTTCCGGTCAGTTGGGCCTGGGCGGAGGCAGCCAGTGCCGCGGCCTCCTCGTTGTGGACGTGGACCCAGTCGATTCCACCCTCGGCGGCGCCGCCGCGACGGCGCACCGCGTCGCTGAAGGCGTTGAGGCTGTCACCCACCAACCCGAAGATCTGCGTGACGCCTGCCTGGACGAGCACCTCGACCAGCTGATCCGCAACGGTCTGCTTCTTGCCGAACATGGGCCGACTTCCTCTCCGGACGGTGCTGGTCCGTCCCGCTGAGCACTACGTTCCCGGTGGCGCCGGGAGGCACACCCTCGATGATGCCCTCCGGCGGCAGCCCGGCCCCGCGCGGACCTGGTCCGGCAGCGTGACCGGGAAGGTGCGGTCGGTGGGCGGTTAGGGTGGCAGCAGGCCGAACTCGGCAAGTAGAAGCCGCGTCGGCGCCCATCGAAGGACGGTCAGCATGTCGACACCAGAGCCCACTGCGTCAGACCAGCCGGATCCCATCATCTGGACGGCTTCGGGTGAGTACGAGGACATCAGCTACGAGACGACCGAGGATGGGATCGCCAAGATCACCATCTGCCGGCCGGAGGTGCGCAACGCGTTCCGCCCCCAGACGCTGATCGAGATCTCGGCCGCCCTGCTGATCGCCCGCGAGGACGAGCGGGTCGGCGTCATCATCCTGACGGGACAGGGCGACAAGGCGTTCTGCTCCGGCGGGGACCAGCGGGTCCGTGGCGACAGCGGCTACAAGACCGACGAGAGCTCGGTCGGACGGTTCCACGTCACCGATCTGCAGGTCCAGATGCGCCGCCTGCCCAAGCCGATCGTGGCGATGGTGGCCGGGTTCGCCATCGGTGGCGGCCACGTCCTGCACATCGTCTGCGACCTGACGATCGCAGCGGACAACGCCATCTTCGGACAGGTCGGTTCGAGGGTGGGTTCGTTCGACGGTGGCTTCGGAGCGAGTTCGCTCTCCCAGCTCGTGGGAATGAAGAAGGCCAAGGAGATCTGGTTCCTCTGCCGGCAGTACAACGCCCGGCAGGCGCTGGACATGGGCATGGTGAACGCCGTCGTGCCGCTGGCCGATCTCGAGACCGAGACGGTGAGGTGGTGCCGCGAGATGCTGGAACTGTCGCCGTTCGCACTGCGCCTGATGAAGGCCAGCTTCCACGCCGCGGAGGACGGATACGCGGGCATCCAGCAGCTCGCCCACGACACCAACCTGCTGTTCTACGGATCGCAGGAGGCGCAGGAAGGCCGAGAGGCGTTCAAGGCCAAGCGCAAGCCCGACTTCGCCCAGTTCCCCAAGCGCGCCTGAGCGCCGTTTCGATCAGCATGGACCCCGCTCGGGCGGGACGAACGGTTCGGTCGCCCGGAAACCGCATCGGCGGTCGTAGGAGACTGATGGTGTTGAGCCGACCATTCGAATGCCCGGCAGTGTGTCGAGACTTTGATGGCTCCGGCCGCAGGGTCCGCAGTGGCAGCGGAACCCCGTGATGCTGCGACGGTGGTGCTGATGCGGGATGGGGATCCGCCAGGTCCGGGACAGCTGCAGATCCATGTGATGCGGCGCCAGACCACGATGGCCTTCGCGGCAGGGATGGCGGTCTTTCCCTTGCCGAGCACGGGCCCTGACTCGCCGATGTCCTCCGGTCCCGTGGTCTCGTCCTTCGAACGGATCTGCTGCGAGCCTGGTCGGTGTGGACCACGCCCGAGTTCGAGCGCCGCCGCTATCGGTCGTGGTTCTTCCTCGCCGTGCTGCCCGAGGGTCAACAAACGCGGGATGTGTCGACCGAAGCCGTTGCGGTGGAGTGGGTCTCGACCATGCGATCCGATGGGCCGATAATCGCGCCGTGTTGATGCTCCCACCTCAGTACTCGACCTGTCTGGACCTGTCCGGGTACTCCGGGACCGCGGAGATACTGGCGGGGCAACGGAGCCCGGAGAGCATCGCACCGACCGTCGGGTCTGATGACGACGGCGCGTTCCTGGTGCTCCCGGACCCAGCGGCCCCCACGCCGAAGTCCGTACATTCGCGGAATCCGTCGGACCGGGCGCAGAGAGCGAACACCCGTCAGGCGTCCGGTGCTGTCGACTGAAGTACGATCCCGTTGCCGTCCGGGTCGGCGAAGGTCACGAAGCGGCCCCAGGGCTGGAGGTCGCCTCCCATGGGGTTTTCCCGGATCAGGTCGAATCCCAGCACCCCGACGTAGAACTCTTTGGCACGATCCTGATCGGCCACCGGCACGGACACGATGTGAATGCACACGATTGCCGTCGATGCATTTTGCGGCGCCCGGCCGGAGGTGTCCAGTCAGACCGTCTGCTGCGTCCTGGCCGCCGCAGCAGTGCTGTCGGTCACGGGGAAGCCGGTTGTCAGTCAAGGGTCTGGTCGTTGGTCGGGGAGGCACTCAGCCAGGCGCGGATGGCCTCGCCGTCACCACCCAGCGTGGGCGGCGCGACATGATCCGTCCGCGTGGTCTCGGTTTCGCCGTCCGGCCCGGGGGAGAAGAAGCGCAGCGGTGGGCCGGGCAGCGTGAGCGGGCCGAGAGTGGAGTGGTCGACGGAGATCTTCAGACCCTGCGACTCAGTCTGGTCCCAGTTGTAGACCTGGTCGAGCGTCCGGACCTTGCCCGCCGGGATCCCTGCCGCAGCAAGACGTTTCAGCAGGGTCTCGGAGTCGATGTCGGCGAACGCCGCCTCCAGCAGTTCGATGACCTCCTGACGGTGGCCGACCCGGTCGCTGTTGGTGGCCATGCCGAGCGCGGCCGGGTCGAGACCGAACTCGGAGCACAACCGCTTCCAGAGGCCCTCGCTGCCACACGACAGCTGCACGTTCCCGCCCGCGCACTGGAACAGACCATAGGGCGCGATGGACGGGTGGTGGTTGCCCTGCGCCTGCCCGACCTTCCCGGCGACCGTCCATCCGGTGCCCTGGAAGGCGTGCACGCCGACGACGGCTGCGAGCAACGAGGTGCGCACGACCTGCCCGACGCCGGTGCGCTCGCGCTCCATCAGCGCGGCCAGCACACCGTAGGCGCCGTACATCCCGGCCAGGAGATCGCCGATGGGCACGCCGACCCGCTGGGGATCGTCAGGGCCCGAACCGGTGAGCGACATCAGACCGGCTTCGCCCTGGGCGATCTGGTCGTAGCCGGCGCGGCCACCTTCGGGTCCGTCGTGCCCGAAGCCGCTGATGGCCAGGGTGACCAGCCGCGGATTCAGTGCAGCAAGCACATCCGTGCCGAAACCGAGGCGGTCGAGGGTGCCGGGCCGGAAGTTCTCCATCAGCACGTCGGCGCGACGCAACAACTCGGTGAGAACCTGCTTGTCGGCGGGATCCTTCAGATCGAGAGCGATGGATTCCTTGTTCCGGTTGGTCGACAGGAAATACGTCGACTCGCGGTCGCCTTCGTCCGGCTGGACGAAAGGTGGTCCCCACGAACGGGTGTCGTCACCCGAACCGGGGTTCTCCACCTTGATGACGCGGGCACCGAGGTCGCCCAGCATCATCGCCGCGTGCGGGCCGGCCAGGGCCCTGGTCAGATCGATGACCAGGGTCCCGGCCAGCGGACCACCAGTTCCGTTGTCCGACACGCAGGTCAGCCCTTGCGGGTCTTGACGGCGGAGGCGAGTTGCGGGGCGACGGTGAACAGGTCGCCGACGACGCCGTAGTCGGCGATCTCGAAGATCGGGGCGTCGGTGTCCTTGTTGACCGCGACGATCGTCTTGGACGTCTGCATCCCGGCGCGGTGCTGGATGGCGCCGGAGATCCCCAGGGCCACATACAGTTGCGGGGACACGGTGGTGCCGGTCTGGCCGACCTGGAACTGGTGCGGGTAGTACCCGGAGTCCACCGCCGCGCGGGAGGCGCCGACGGCGCCGCCGAGCACATCGGCGAGTTCTTCGACGACGTGGAAGTTGTCGGCCGAGCCGACACCGCGGCCGCCGGAGACGACGATCTTGGCGCCACCCAATTCCGGGCGATCCCCGGCCTCTTCGGGCAGCCACTCCGACACGGTGGTCGTGGTCGCAGCGTCCACCTCGGTGGCCAGGTCGACGATCTCGGGCGAGCTCACCGGGTCGGCGGCACCGTCGATGCTGTTGCCGCGCACCGAGATCACCGGCACACCGCGGGTCACCTGGTAGCGGGTGGTGTAGGCGCCGCCGAACACCGACTGCGTCGCGACCACCACCCCGCCCTCCAACGCCACGTCCACCACGTCGGCGAGCAGACCGGAATCCAGGCGCACCGCCAACCGACCGGCGATCTCCCGACCGTCGAACGTCGCCGCCACCAACACCGCCGCCGGACCCTGCGCACCACCCGAAGCCGCGGCCGCCGCCACCGCAGCCTGCAGCGCCGCGACCTGACCGGTCAGCAGCACCTTGGTCGGATCCACCGACTCCGCCGCGTACACCTTGACCGCACCGGCCGCGCCGAGTTGCTCGGTCAGAGCAGCCGCCGTACCCGCAGGGCCGATGACGACCGCCGACGGTGCACCCAACCGGGCCGCCGCGGTCAGCAGCTCGCCGGTCACCTTGCGGATCGCGCCGTCGGCATGCTCGACCAGAACGATGACTTCACTCATAGCTGTCATTCCTCCTCTATTTCGATTGCGTCGTGTCGGATGAATCGTCGTCTCAGATCGAACGCGGGATCAGATCAAGCGCTGTGCGACGAGGAACTCGGCGATCCCGTTGCCGGCCTCACCATCATCGGTGACCTTCTCCCCCGCAGACTTCAGCGGCCGAGGAGCACCGGACACCACCTGAGTCGACGCATTCACCAACCCCAACGACGAAGCATCCAAACCCAGATCCGCCGCCGACAACACCGACACCGGCTTCGACTTCGCCGCCATGATCCCCTTGAAATTCGGATACCGCGGCTCACCGACCTTCTCGTTCACCGACAACACCACCGGCAACGACGCCGACACCCGCGCCGCACCACCCTCCACCACCCGCTGCGCCGACACCACCGAACCCTCCACCGACACGGCAGTCACCGACGTCACCGCCGCCCACCCCAACCGCTCCGCCAACATCGCCGGCATCGACGCCGTCCGACCATCGGTGGCCTCATTGCCCGTGATGATCACGTCCACCTCCAACGTCCTCAACGCCGCCGCAAGAGCCGCCGACGTCTGCAACGCATCCGAACCGGCCAACGCCTCATCCAGCACATGCACCGCCTTGTGCGCCCCCATCGCCAACGCCTTGCGCAACGTCTCCTTCGCCCGATCCGGACCCATCGTCACCACCGTCACCGTCCCCCCATGAGTCTCGGTCAACTGCAAACCGATCTCCACACCCTTGGAATCGATCTCATCGATCACCGCATCAGAAGAATCACGATCCAAAACCCAATCCGACTCCCGCAGCTTCCGCTCGGAATACGTATCAGGAACCTGCTTGACCAAGACTGCAACATCCATCGGTTCGTCCCTTGCGAGTAGTGAAGTGGTGCTGGTCGTTGACGGCCACGGTAGCGCAGGCGCTGCCGGGTCAATGGTGGCGAAAGGACGGCTTGCGCTTCTCGACGAACGCCGCCATGCCTTCCTTCTGGTCAGCGGTGGCGAAGGTGGCGTGGAACATCCTGCGTTCGAAGCGGATACCCTCGGCCAGGGTGGTTTCGAAGGCCCGGTTGACTGCTTCCTTGGCCATGCTCACAATTGGCGCGCTGTATCCGGCGATGGTCGCGGCCACCGAGAGGGCCTCTGCCATCAGCTCGCTCGCGGGGACGATGCGGGAGACCAGGCCGGCGCGCTCGGCCTCCTCGACCTCCATGACGCGGCCGGTGAGGCACATGTCCATCGCCTTCGCCTTCCCGATGGCCCTGGTCAGTCGCTGGGACCCTCCGATGCCCGGGATCACTCCGAGGCGGATCTCCGGCTGCCCGAACTTGGCGTTGTCGGCCGCCAGCAGGATGTCGCAGAGCATCGCCAGTTCGCATCCACCGCCGAGCGCATGGCCGGCCACCGCCGCGATGAGCGGTGTGCGCAGGTCGGCGAGCCGGTCCCAGTCACGGAACAGGTCGTCCACGTAGACCCCGGGGAACCCCTGTGGCTGCATCTCCTTGATGTCGGCCCCGGCGGCGAACGCGCGGGCCGACCCGGTGATGACGATGGCACCGATCGCCGGGTCGCGGTCCAGTTCGGTAGCCGCCGCCACGACCTCCAGCATCAGGGTGCGGTTCAGCGCGTTGAGCGCCTCGGGCCGGTTCAAGGTAATCCGGCCCACCCGTGGAGCGCTGTCGGGTCGATCGACGAGAATCGTCGTGTAGTCGGTCATCTCGCGTCCTCGAAGAGCTGTGGCACGACCAGTTCCTCCTGCTCGGGAAAGGGTGGGTTGTCCACAGGGGCGAAGAAGCTCCGCAGACGCTCATCGGTCACACCGTCGAAGGTCGGAGGCGACCAGACGGGCTGCCGATCCTTGTCGATCACCTGCGCCCGGATGCCCTCCGCAAGGTCCGTGGACCGCAGGGCGGCGTTGACCGCCCGAAACTCCAGGTTCAACGCCTGTTCTAGGGTCGCCGCCTCGGAACGGACCGTCCGGATGGCCAGCAGGCTCGCCGTCACGCAGGTGGGGGAGGCCGCGGTGATGGCATCGGCGGCGGCCTGGGCCTCGGGCTGCCCGGCCGACCGCAGGCGCAGAACGATCTCCTGCGGGGTGGGCGCGCCGTAGCAGTTGTCGACCCAGGTGCGTTGTGCCGGAAGGGATCCGGGTGGCAGGCTGCCCCCGAAAGAGTAGACGGCCGACTCCACGCCGTTGACCGCGATGGTGGCGACGAGTTCGGCGAGGTCGCGATGGTCCACGTAGTGGTCGGCCATCCCGAGGGTGATGACGTCGGCTGCGCCCAGGCGCGTCCCGGTCAGGCCGGCGTGCAGCCCGAGCCAGCCCGGCGCCCGTGCCAGTAGATAGGTGCCGCCGACGTCCGGGATCAGGCCGATCGTCACCTCGGGCATCGCGAGCTGCGTCCGGTCGGTGACGATCCGGTGCGACGCGTGCGCGGCGAGACCGACGCCGCCGCCCATGACCAACCCGTCCATCAGGGCCACCACTGGCTTGACGTAACGGGCGATGAGGTAGTTCATCAGGTACTCGTCACGCCAGAAGTCGATCGACGCGGTCCCGCCGGACAGAGCGTCCTGGTAGATCGCACGGATGTCGCCGCCGGCGCACAGACCACGGTCCCCGGCGCCCGAGATGATCACGGCGGCCACGTCGTCGTCGTGTTCCCACGCGGTCAGCGCGGCGGTGATCAGGCCGACCATCTCGTGATCGAGGGCGTTGATGGCTCTCGGACGATTGAGCGTCAGGTGACCGAGCCCATCGCCCGTGGTGATCAGCACCGGACCGTCCGCCCGCAGATGCGAGATCATGCGACCAGCGTCCTGGCGATCACCAGCTGCATGATCTCGTTGGTGCCCTCGAGGATCTGGTGCACCCGCAGGTCCCTGACGATCTTCTCGATGCCGTACTCGGCGAGATAGCCGTAGCCGCCGTGGATCTGGAGGGCACGGTTGGCCACCTCGAAACCGGTGTCGGTGGCGAACTTCTTGGCCATCGCGCACAGCTGGACCATGTCCTTGCTGCCGATGTCGATGGCGTCGGCCGCCTTGAACAGCAGCAGCCGCGCCGCCTCCAGAGATGTTGCCATGTCGGCCATCTGGAACTGCAGGGCCTGGAATTCGTTGATCGGACGACCGAAGGCCCGTCGATCCGCGGAGTAGGCCAGGGTCTTCTCCAGGGCCGCGCGGGCGCCACCGAGAGAGCTCGCTCCGATGTTGACCCGACCACCGTTCAGGCCGCTCATCGCGATGCGGAAGCCGTCGCCGGGTACGCCCAGCATGTCGTGTGCCGGTACTCGGACACCGTCCAGGATCACCTGACGGGTGGGCTGCGCATTCCAGCCCATCTTGGCCTCGTTCGGCCCGAACGACAGACCCGGTGCGCCCAGTTCGACGACGAACGCCGAGATGCCTTTCGCCCCGGTGTCGGCGGTCCGGGCCATCACCACGTAGACGCCACTGGCGCCCGCACCGGAGATGAACTGCTTGACCCCCGTCAGGACGTAGTGGTCCCCGTCCAGGACGGCCTTGGTGCTCAGCGACGCGGCGTCGGAGCCGGCGCCCGGTTCGGTGAGGCAATAGGAACCGAGGGTCTCCATGGAACACATCGAGGGCAGCACCCGGCGCCGGAGGTCGTCGTTGCCGTACTTGTCGATCATCCATGCCGTCATGTTGTGGATGGAGATGTAGCTGGCCAGCGACGGGCATCCGGTTGCGAGGGACTCGACGATGACGGCCGCGTCCACCCGGCTCAGGCCCGAACCGCCGACGTCCTCTCGGACGTACATGCCGCCGATGCCGATCTCGGCGGCCTTCATCAGCACGTCGACGGGGAAGTGCTTGGTGCGGTCCCACTCGACCGCGGAAGGCGCCAGGAATTCGTCGGCGAACTCCCTCGCCACCTCGGCCAGGGCCCGGTGATCGTCGGTCAGGTCGAACATGGGCGGCACCTTCGGCTCGGCGTTGGGGGAAGGGGTGATGAAGGGTATTCGGAGCGAGCTGGAGAATTGGTTGGTCCTCCGACTATCTGATGTCCAACAGTTTACGGCAAGCGAATGCGGCTCACCTCACAGGACTGAACCCGGTGGGGGGCCGCATCCTGGCGTCAGCCAGGCGTCAGCCGAGTTTCACGTTGATCTGCTTCGTCTGCGTGAAGCCCTCGATGGCACCTTCGATCGAGAACTCGCGTCCGAGACCGCTCTGCTTGTAGCCGCCGTAGGCCTGCCCGATGACCTGCCCGCCGCCCTGGTTGACCTGCACCCAACCCGAGTCGATCCGGTGGGCGGTGTCCAAGGCCTCGGTGAGGTTCTGCGACCAGACGAACGCGGCCAGACCGTAGTGGGAGTCGTTGGCCATCTTGATGACCTCTTCGCGGTCGCTCCACGGGATGGCGACGAGCACCGGCCCGAAGATCTCCTCCCGGGCGATCCGCCAGGTGTTCTGCACCCCCGCGAAGATCGTCGGGCCTTGGTAGAAGCCGTCGAGGCCTTCCGGCGAGTAGTCGCCACCGTCGAGCGCCACCCGGACCCCGGGCTGGCTCTTGCCCTCGTCGATGTACTCCTTGACGGAGGCGTACTGGGAGGCGTTGATGATCGCTCCCATGTCGGTCCCCTCGTCGAGGGGATCGCCGACCTTGAGCGCAGAAGCCTTGCGCACCACGGCTTCCAGCACGACATCGTAGACGCTCTCGTGGATGAACAGACGGGAGCCTGCGGTGCAGGACTGACCCTGGCGGGTGAACCGCATGCCCAGCAGGATGCCGTCGGCGAGAGCCTCGAGCCGGTCGGGTGCGGCGGCGTCCGGGAACACGATTGTCGGGCTCTTGCCGCCGAGCTCCAGCGATGTGTGGGCCAGGCGGGCGCCGGTGACCTGTGCGACGTGCTTGCCGACCTCGGTCGAGCCGGTGAACGAGACCTTGTCGACTCCCTCGTGGACCAGGAGGGCCTCGCCCACCACGCTGCCCTTGCCGGTGACGACGTTGAGCACCCCCGGTGGGAGGAACTCGTTGGCGATCTCGGCCATCAGCAGGATCGTGAGCGGAGCATCGGCCGCCGGCTTGAGGATGACGGTGTTGCCGGCCGAGAGAGCGGCGGGCACCTTCATGCCGGCGATCATCAGTGGAGAGTTCCACGGCAGGATCGCGGCGACCACACCCAGCGGCTCGCGGCGGGTGTACTGGAGCTGGTCGTTGCCGGCCGGCAGCACCGTGCCCTTGAACTCGCCGGCCACGCCACCGAAGTAGCGGAACAGGTTGACGAGGGTCTGCGATTCCGGGCGGGCCTGAGGGCGCAACGCGTTGCCGGTGTCGGTCGCCGTCAGGAGGGCGAGTTCCTCGGCGCGCTCGGCCAACGCATCGGCGATGCGGAGCAGCGCCAGTTGACGGTCCTTGAAGTGCAGATCGCGCCAGGCCGGGAACGCGGCCCGGGCGGCCTCCACAGCGCGGTCCACGTCGACGGCCTCGCCCTGCGGTACGCGGCCGATGACGGTGCCCCTGCGACTCGGGCTGTGGACGTCGGTCCACGCATCGTTCGCGGCGTTGACCCGGTCACCGCCGATCAGCATCGGGAAGTCGGTGACGGTGATGTCGGATGTGGTGGTCATGGCTACCTCAAGGGTGGGTGGGTCGGTGTCGGGTGGGTGGGTCGATGACAGCGGGTGGGTCCGGTCAGGAGCCCGGTGCGGTCAGACTGCCGTCGAACAGCTTGACGACGGCTGCGCTGTCGCTGCCGCCCCAGCCTAGTTCGATCATCCTGTCGAGGTAGGAGACGATCAGGGTGGCGAAGGGCAGGTCGGTTCCGGTCGCCTCTCCGGCCTCCAGGGCGAGGCCGACGTCCTTGCGCATCAGGTTGATCGCGAAGCCGCCCTCGAAGTCGCGGTTGACGGCGGCGTTCTCGACGACACCCTTGACCGGGTACCAGTTCCGCAGCGCCCAGCTGTCACCGGATGACACCGAGGCGATGTCGAAGAAGACCTTGGGATCGAGCCCGAGACGTCCGGCCAGGATGGAGCCCTCGCAGAGCGCGGCCAGGTTGATGCCCAACATCATGTTGTTGGCCGTCTTCGCCGCCTGACCGCTTCCGGGCCCACCCGCGTGGAAGATGCGGCCGGCCATCACCTCGACGAGCTCGCGAACCGAGGCCAGGTTCGCCGCGTCGCCGCCGACCATGAACGTCAGGCCACCGGACTGGGCACCGAAGACGCCGCCGGACACCGGCGCGTCCAGGAAGCGGAATCCGGCAGCCGTCACGCTCTCGTGCAGTGAACGGGCGGTGGCGATGTCGATCGTCGAGCTGTCGACGACCAGCGTGCCGGGGGCGATATGGGCCAGCACGCCGCCTTCGCCATTCAGCACTGCCTCGACGTGGCGCCCGGCGGGCAACATGGTGAACACCACCTCGGCGCCGGACACCGTCTCCGGGATCGAAGAGGCGATCACCACTCCGCTGTCACCGGCGGCCTTGGTGGCCGGTTCGGACAGGTCGAAGCCGGTGACCTGATGTCCGGCCGCCACCAGGTTCGCGGCCATCGGTCCGCCCATGTTCCCGAGCCCGATCCAGGCAACTCTCACTCAAGACTCCTCTGTCGGCGCGACTCTGCGCGATGGATGGCGACCCTGTCACGGTGCGTCGCTCGACACGTCGTCACCCGTGGTGGTCCTGCGGCTATTGTCTGCCGGGCTGCAGATCGCCGCAATGCGGAGTTGTGCACGCGAGTCGTGCAATCATGCACAGGCGAAGCCCGACCGTGGTGGATGGTCGAGGACCCGGACGGCGCTGGTTCGTCAGCGCGTGGAAGGGGGACGGGTGGCTGATCCCAACGATCTGCTGATCCTGCTGGAGGTGGCGCGCAGCGGGACGTTCGCCGCCGCCGGCGCTGCCCTGGGCGTCGAACACACCACCGTGTCCCGGCGGATCTCCTCTCTGGAAAGGGATCTCGGCAATCCGGTGGTGGTCCGAACCGCTCGTGGCTGCGTGCTCACCGAGTTCGGGAGTTCACTGTTGGACGGCGCCGAGCTGATCGAACGGACGATGATGACGGTCGGCGAGCTGTCGTCGAGCCCGGAGGCGGGGAAGGCATCCTTGGCCGGCCTGGTGCGCATTGCTGCACCGGAAGCCTTCGGCGCCTACTTCGTGGGACCGGTGATGGCCCGGATGCACAGCCGGCATCCGGCGGTGACGCTTGAGCTGGTCACCGCCACCCGGCCGCTGGTCCAGGGGGTGGGTGCCGACATCGAGATCGGGGTGGGGGATCCAGCATCCAAACGGGTCGAAGCGTTCACCCTGGCGCACTACACGCTGGGCATGTACGCGTCGCAGGAGTACGTGCGGCGCAAGGGCCGACCGCACGTCCGGACCGATCTGGCGGGTCACTCGCTCATCTACTACATCGACTCCCTGCTGCGGGTCACCGATCTCGACCTGATCGACGACCTGTTCCCCGGCGGGTCAGTGCAGATCGGCTCGACGAGCGTGCACGCGCAGGTCCAGGTCACGCTGGCCGGCGGTGGGATCGGCATCCTGCCGAACTTCCTCGCCGCCGGCACACCGGGACTCACCCGGATCCTGCCGTTCGAGGTCGACGCCGAACTGACCTTCACGGCGGTACTGGCGCCTCGGGTGCTGCGCCGGCCGGCGGCCGCCGAGGTGCTGCGCGAACTACGTGCCGAGGTCGACGCCCGACGCCACGAACTCCGCCCACCCCGCTGACGACACCAGCCGGCGGCCCTCGGCGCCGTTCTGTATGCGCAGTGCCGTTTTGTCTGCGCCGAAAGGGCCCGGCGGGGGGCCGGGCCGCTGACTCAGCCCAGCAGCGCCCGATAGGCCGCTGTCTCGAAATCGAGATAGCCGCCGACGGAGAGGGCGTCGGCGAACGGGAGGATCTGGGTACCCCAGAAGCCCCCGATGCCGTTCTTCGGATCGATCCAGTAGTACAGGTTCGCGAGCCCCGCCCAGGCGATGCTCCCCGGCGGCCGTCCCGTCGGTGCCTCTTCGTCGTTGACCATGAAGGTCAGCGCCCAGGACTTCGACTGACCGGGGAAGAACTCGGCGTCGTTGGACAGCGACGGGATGACGCCCGGCAGCATCTTGATCTTGAGATCACCGAGGTGGTTCCGCACCGCGAAGTCGACGGTGTCAGGTTGCAGAACCTGCTCGCCGGAGTCGGAAGCGCCCTTGTTGAGCCACATCCGGATGAACTTCAGGTAGTCCGGCACCGTCGAGTGGAGCCCGTGGCCGCCCATGTGCACCTCGGGTTCCGGTAGCACGAACTCGGTGGGCGTCAGGCTGCCGTCGCTCTCGCGCTGATGCATGGTCGCCAGCCGCGGTCGGGTCGAACCGTCGAGCGGGAACGCAGAATCCGTCATTCCGAGCGGCCCGAACACTCTCTCCTGCATGACTTCTCCGAGGGACTTGCCGGTGATGCCCTCGACCACCTGGCCGGCCCAGTCGATGTTGCTGCCGTACTCCCACTCCGTGCCGGGATCGAACAGCAGGGGGCTCATCAGCGACTTGCGGGTGGCCGCCACGATGCTCGGCTGACCGTGCTCGGTGGCGAGGCGGTTGTACTGCTCGTTGAAGAAGTCGTAGCCGAATCCCGCGGTGTGCAACAACAACTGCTTCGTCGTGATGTCGCTCTTCGGTGCACGGAGGACCGGGTTGCCGGCGTCATCGAATCCGTCGAGCACCTGGATGTCACCGATCGCCGGCACGTACTCCTTGGCCGGCGCATCCAGATCCAGCTTGCCCTCCTCGACCAGCTGCAGGGCCGTCGTGCCGGTGATCGCCTTGGTGGTGGAGAAGATCGCCATCACGGTGTCCGTCGTCATCGGTGCGTTCGTGGCGAGATCACGCACGCCGGAGGCGCCGAGGTAGAAGGTCTCCTCGCGGTTCGTCAGGCCGGCCACGACGCCGGGCACGCGCTGTTCGGAACTCGTGGCGGCCTGCACGACTGCGTCGGCGGCCGCAGCGACGGCTGCCGGGTTGGTGCTGGTGGGGACACTCATGACGTTTCCTCTCGACGTTGAAAAGAGCCGAACCCACCGCGAGGGCGAGCGATGAGCACAGTCTGGCCGATCGGGCGGCCGGAGAGAAGTGCCGAGATGACGCAAGACCGGAGTGCCGGAATCCGGCCCGCCGTCCCGCCGGCCCTCAGGAGATCTTCTGCCCATGCTCCGGTGACCTTCTGCTCTGGTCGGCCCCGTGCGTGTCGGTCACGCTCGGGAGCGAAGCAGGCGATTGGTTCGACAATTGCCGCCGCACAGAGGGAGTCGTCATGAATACGATCGCAAAGAATGTCGTCCTGGTCGGGGTGGATGGGTCGTCGTCCTCGGGCGCAGCCGCGATGTGGGCGGCCCAGGAGGCGGAACGACGAGGATCGGCGCTGCACCTGCTCCAGTGCTACGACGTGGCGGTGACCTTCGCCGGACCGGGGGTCGTCATCCCCACCAGTGTCTACGAGGACGTCGAGCACTGGGCGCGGTGGGCGGTTTCCGCGGTCCGCGATGCCATCGCCGCGCTCCACCCGGACCTCGCGATCACCACGGACGTCCGGGAGGGTGCGCCGGTCCGCTTGCTCCGAGAAGCCTCGGAGGGGGTGTTGCTGACGGTCGTCGGGTCGCACGGGGACAGCGAGATCGCCGAGTCCATCCTCGGTTCGGTCGCCCTGCGGGTCGCAGCCGGAGCGGCCGGCCCGGTGGTGGTGATCAGGACCGATCCGACGGCCGGCCCCGCACAGGGGTCCGGTCCGGTCTGGGTCGGCCTGGACGGCTCCGGCGATTCCGAAGGGGCTCTGGCTTTCGCGTTCGAGGAGGCCTCGATGCGGGGTACCCGGTTGGTCGCCGTGCACAGCTGGAACAACCAGCCGGCCGACGGCTTCGTCCGTCCGTACCCGGTCGAGGTGGACCGGGAGCGCTTCGAACAGGAGCGCCGCCTCCTGGCCGAGCAGCTGGCGGGCTGGTCCGAGAAGTACCCGGACGTCGAGGTCCACCCGGTGGTGCTGCGCGGCCGTCCGGCCGCCAGCATGTTGGAGCACTGGAAGGAGACGACCGCCGACAACAAGCCATCGCTCCTCGTGGTCGGGAGTCGCGGCCACGGAGGGTTTGTCGGGTTGCTGATGGGTTCGACGAGCCAGGCCCTGATCGCCCACGCCCCGTGCCCGGTCGCGGTGGTCCGCCCGCACATCTCCTAGGACCCCGTCACGGTCGGTCCGGCTCCATGAACGGCGCAGCGTGAGGCAGGTCCTCCCGCATCCGCCGGATCTGCACTCTCAACGCTCGATCCCCCTCCTGCCCACGCCCGATCAGTTCCTCCGCCAGGTCATCCAGGATGTCGATGACCTGGCGTCGGCGTGTGGCGTCGGCTGGCGGTTCGGTCGAGATCTCCTCCAGCAGCTGTCGAACGTCATCGCCTGACCGGTACATCGCCGGCACTGTTGCGTGGGGCACCGGTCCGGCGGCGTGAGTTCGCAGGGCCGGGGAAGCGTTGATGGCCAATGGATCTCCAGACACGTTCGTGGACATCGGATCTCCAGAGGCGTTGGTGGTGACGTTCCAGGGGACAGGGGTGACGTTGCAGGGGACAGGAAGGAGCCCGGCTCCGTCTGGTTCTCACCAGGGGAGTCGGGCTCGGCCGGGTCAGCCGCGTACGGGCGGTGTCGTCAGCCGGACACCAGCTCGGGGTGGAGCGGGTGGTGCCAGCTGACCGAGCCGGCGCGATCGACGGTCACCACCGGCGAGCGGGCCTGCTTGCGGCAGACAGTGCCGATGGCACCGTGGGCCAGGTCCCGCATGACGGTGGTCTGACGGACCCCGAGGACGAGCAACCGCGCGTGGGCGGAACGACCGACCAATCGCCCCGCCGGATCTCCGGAGAGGCTGATTTCGGTCACCGTCGGTGGATCGGGCATCTCCGCGACGGCAGCCTCTACCTCGTTGTGCAGCATGCAGATCGAGGCGATCTTGAGTTCGTGGGCCGGCGCCAGGACCAGGTCCGGCAGCGTCTGTGCCGTCCAGCAGTGCAGGACCTCGACCGGGGCGCCGACGGCCGCCCCCTCCCGCAGCGCCCAGCGAAGGGCCGCGAGACTGTTGGTCGAACCGTCGATACCGACGACGATCGGGCGATCTTCGGAAATGCTCATGTCGAATGCTCCTGCCAGGGTGGGCGATTCCACCCGGATCGGTGGTCTGACCATCAGTCAAGGCCCCGACGGGGCAGCTTCCCAGGGTCGAAAGTCACTCCATCGCAGGACTTGCGGGCGGGTTGTCCCGACCCACTGCCTACCTTCTGCCCTGCCGGCGGCCGAGGTCGATCGACCATGATCAAGTGGACATCGACCCCCCAACGCGTTCCGACGCCGAACCCCTCACGGGCAGTCCTCCGGCAGACAGCGCAGATCAGGAGCATCACCATGAGCGCCGTCATCACTCGCCCTGGCACCACCGAGATCTCGACATCCGTTGTCGTGCAACGGCGATCATTCGCCGGTATGGCGACCGACGTGTTCAGGTTCGCCCTCGCGATCCTGTTCCTCTGGCCCTTCCTCGACAAGACGTTCGGCCTCGGATACTCGACCCCCAGCGCCAAGTCGTGGATCAGCGGAGGGTCGCCGACCAAGGGCTTCCTCGGTCATGTCGAGGTCGGCCCGTTGCAGTCCACCTTCCGGAGCATCGCCGGTAATCCGGTGATCGACTGGTTGTTCATGCTGACGCTGCTCGGTGTCGGAGTGGCATTGGCACTGGGCGTCGTCCTTCGGATCGCCGCGCTCTCCGGGTCGATCCTCCTGGTGCTGATGTGGGCGGCCGAGTGGCCGCCGGCCCACTTCGGCTCGACCGGTGTGGCCACCGGTTCCACCAACCCGTTCCTCGACTACCACCTGATCTTCGCCCTGGGGCTGATCCTGGTGGCAGCCGTCGGTACGGCGTCCACGTGGGGCCTCGGCAAGTGGTGGACCGGCCGCGAGGTCGTGCTCGCCCACCCTGTCCTGCGGTGAACGACTACCCGGCCACCCGGGTCGAATGAGCAGAACCGACCGAAAAGCCCGGCCGGATCAGCGGTTTCCACCGCGGATCCGGCCGGGCTTCAGCGATTGATCTCGGCGCCGAAGACCGCGGCCTGCGTCCGACGCTGCATGCCCAACTTGGCCAGCAGGGCTGACACGTAGTTCTTCACCGTTTTCTCGGCCAGGTGCAACTGCTCGCCGATCTGCCTGTTCGTCAACCCACCGGCGATCAGATCCAGGATCTCCCGATCCCGGTGGGTCAGCCCGTCGAGGCGCTCGTCGTGTGGAGCGCCGTCGCGGAGGCGGGCGAGCAGTCGGCCGGTCACCTTGGGATCCATCAGCGATCGGCCCGCCGACACCTGGCGGATGGCGTCGACCAGTGAGGAACCGCGGATCTCCTTCAGCAGGTAGCCGGCTGCTCCGGCCATCACCGCGGCGAACAGCGCGTCGTCGTCGTCGTAGGAGGTCAGGATCAAGCACTGGATCTGTGGTTGGGCGGAACGGATGTCGCGGCAGACGTCGATGCCGCTCCCATCGGGGAGCCGGGCGTCCAGCACGGCCACATCGGGCCTGGCTGCCGGAATTCTGGCCAGGGCCTCGGCCGCCGTTCCAGCCTCGCCGACGATCTCGAGGTCGTCCTCGGCACCCAGCAGGTCGGCGATCCCGCGTCGCACGATCTCGTGGTCGTCGAGCAGGAAGACACGGATGGTGTCGTCGGGAGCAGTCATTCGATGGGAACCTTCCATTGCAGGTGCGTTCCTTGCTGCGGTCCGGGTTCCAGCGTGAACCGTCCGTCCCGCCGCTCGGCACGATGACGCATGTTCGCCAGACCGCTGTTGCGGGCCGACGTTCCGGGACCGACGCCGTCGTCGACGACGTCGAGGGTCAACCACCCGTGGTCGAGCACGAGATCGACTTCCACGGAGCGGGCGCAGGCGTGGCGGGCGACATTGGACAATGCCTCGCGCAGGACGGCCCGTAGGTCCTCGGCCAATTCAGGACCGACCATCGTGTCGATTGCCCCGGCGAACCGGATCCGGGGCGCCGGATCCATCGTCGTCGATACCTCGTCGACGGTCCGCAGCAGTTGGGCGCGCACCGTGGTCTGGCCGCTCGGATGGGTCTGCAGAGCGAAGATCGAGGTCCGGATCTGCCGGATGGTGTCGTCGATGTCGGTGACCACCCGGTTCAGCCGGTCGCTCGAGTCTGCCACCCGACCCGATAGCACACTCTGCACCGTCAGGCCGGCGGCGAACAGCCGTTGGATGACGTGATCGTGCAGGTCGCGGGCGATCCGGTCGCGATCCTCCAGCAGAGTGAGACGATCCTGCGTGCGGCGGGCGTCGGCGAGTTCCAGCGCCATCGCGGCGTGGCCGGCGAAGGTCCCGGCCATGTCGAGTTCTGCTGGTGAGAATGCAGGGCGCCCGACCAGGCGACCAGCCAGCATGGCCCCGCGCGGAGCCCCGGAACCGGTCAGCGGCAATGCGATCACCGGTCCGACCTCGACGACATCGGAGAGGTGTACCCGAAGCTCCTCCGTGTTGTTCGCGGTGGTGATCCTGATGGGTTGGCCGCTGTCGATGGCCGCCTGCGACAGGGTGTCCGCCTGGGCGTAGACCCGCCCGATCAGCTCCGTGGCACCGACGCCGGTCGCCACCTCGATTCGAAGGCGGACGCCGTCACCGACTGGGAGGACAACGGTCACGACGTCGGCATCGGCCATCGTCATGACCTTGTCCGCGATGTCGTGCAGAGCGGATTCGCCCGGTCTGGTCATCAGGCGTCGGGTGATCTCGGTCGAGGCTTCGAGCCAATCCTGGCGGCGCTGGCTGTCGCGGTAGAGGCGCGCGTTCTCGATCGCGATGGCAGCGGTGCCGGCCAGCGTGACGGCCAGCTCCGTGTCCTCCTCGGTGAAGGCACCCATCCGGCTCTCGGTGAGGTAGAGGTTGCCGTAGACGGCGTCGCGCAGCTTGATCGGGACGCCAAGGAAAGAGTTCATCGGTGGGTGGTGGGCCGGAAACCCGGAGGAGCGTTCGTCGGCACCGATGTCGGTCAGACGTACCGGCTCCGGGTGGGCGATGAGGGTGCCGAGCAGACCGTTGCCCTTGGGCAGAGCGCCGATGGCGTCGACGTCGGCCTGATCCATGCCGACGTGGATGAACTGCTCGAGGGTGCCGTCCGACCCGATCACCCCGATGGCCCCGAAGCGGGCGTCGGTCAGGTCGCAGGCCGCCTCCACCACGCGGCGCAACACCAACGGCAGTGAGAGCTCGCCGGTGATGGAACCGTTGGCCGCCAGTAGTTTTCGGAGGCCATCCCGGGCTGCGACGACCTCGCCGGCTCGCCGGACCAGCTGCTCGAGGAGCTCGTCGATGTGCAGTTGTCCTTCGGGCACGCACACCTCCGGTCGTCATCGTGGCGCCACGGCCGGGGGCCCAGGCGAGGCATAGTCCACTGAAGCATGGCATCGCCGCCCAAGTCCGGATAGGGCACAAGGTCCTTTGCCGGCCGTCGCGAGCACCGTCGTCCGATGGTCAGGACCTTGTGCCCTGGTCGGGGACGGGTGGACGAGGCAGTATCGATCGATGAGCGGAATCGCGCAGCGAACAGACCAGCAGTTGCAGGACGCCGTGACGGACGAGTTGCGATGGACGCCGAGCGTGAACAGCGCACAGATCCGGGTGGTGGTGGCCGGCGGTACGGCGACCCTCAGCGGGCAGGTAGCGACCTATCCGGAGACCCTGTTGGCCGCTCGATCAGCACTTCAGGTGCGCGGCATCGTGGCGGTCGCGCAGGAGATCACCGTCCGTGGCCCATGGGCAGCGGCCACCGACACGCAGATCGCCCGGCACGCCGGCGACGCATTGACCATGGCGCCAGACGTTCCGGATTCGGTGAAGGCCTCGGTCCACGAACGCACGTTGACCCTGTCGGGTCAGGTGGCTTCGCAGCACGAGGCGCAGGCGGCCTGCCGGGCGGTCAACTACATCCCCGGCTTGGAGATGGTCGTCAACGAGATGACGATCGGTCCCGAGACCTGACCGAGGGAATCAGCCACCACGCACCCCCGGTCGATGGGATCCCCCGAGCGACCGGGGGTGTTTGCTGATCCGACTACCGTGATCAAATCGTTACCTGGAGGACCCTTGCGTCTGCGAGCGGTGAGTCTACGGTCCTTAGTTGGGCGTAACTGATTACTTCTGATGATGTTAACGCTCACGAACTGGGGATATTTGTCCGATTGAGTCGGCTTTGAGCCCTCTGTCGTCGGACAGCTCTGGTGGTTGCAGTCCCTGTCACTGACCATCGTCACCGCACCCAAAGGTGGGTTCTGATGCACCGACGCGCAATGTCGCGCTTCCTGGCCGTCCTGTCCGCAGCCACGCTGGCGATCGGCGGTGCGCTGGCCAATGGTTCGATGGCCTCGGCCGCGCCGCCGGCCGCAGCGACACCGGCAGTCGCTGCGGTTTCCGCGGCCGCAGCGCCGGTGCACACGGTGACCTACGACGGCTACTCGTTCATGGTTGACGGCAAGCGGACCTATCTGTGGTCGGGGGAGTTCCACTACTTCCGGCTGCCGAGCCAGGACCTGTGGCGCGACATCCTGCAGAAGATGAAGGCGGCCGGTTTCAACGCCACCTCGCTGTACTTCGACTGGGGCTACCACTCGTCGGCGCCCGGGGTCTACGACTTCACCGGCGTCCGCGACGTCGACAAGCTTCTCGACATCGCCGATGAGCTCGGGATCTACGTGATCGCCCGCCCCGGTCCGTACATCAACGCCGAGGTCGACGGCGGCGGATTCCCCGGCTGGCTCTCCACCACCGCCGGGGGCACCAGGACCAGTGATCCGGGGTATTTGAAGTACTCCGATGAATGGCAGACCCAGATCGATCGGATCATCGCGCGGCACCAACTCACCAACGGCACCGGGTCGGTGATCGAGTACCAGGTCGAGAACGAGTACTACAACGGAAGCGCCGCCGGCCGAACATACATGAAGCACCTGGAGAACAAGGCGACCGCCGACGGCATCACGGTCCCGCTGGTCGGTAACAACAACGGCACCTTCAACTCGGGTGACGCGGCGTTGGACGTCGACGCCGCGGACTCCTACCCGCAGGGTTTCAACTGCAGCAATCCGACCAAGTGGAACGGTGTCCCCGACATCAGCTACGACCACGTGGCGGGAAAGCCGTTGGGCACGGCCGAGTTCCAGGGCGGTGCCTTCGATCCGTGGGGTGGTCCGGGCTACGACAAGTGCGCCCAGCTCATCAACGACCAGTTCGCGAATGTGTTCTACAAGCAGAACATCGCGGTGGGCGCGACCGAGCAGAGCTTCTACATGACCTATGGCGGCACCAACTGGGGCTGGCTCGGGATGCCGGAGAACTACACGTCCTACGACTACGGTGCGGCCATCCGCGAAACCCGCGAACTGGACCCGAAGTACTACCAGGACAAGTTGATCGGCTACTTCACGCAGGCCGTCGCGCCGTTGACCAAGACCGATGCCATCCGCGTGACCCCACCGGATTCGGCTGCCATCATCGACACCGCACGCAAGAACACCGATACCGGAACCCAGTTCCACGTACTGCGTCACGGCGACTCCACGTCGACAACGGTGGACAGGACGCACATCTCGATCGACTTCTCGGCCACGCCGGGCGTTGCCTACACGTTCGACGACGCCGATCCCGCGTTGCAGTACGCCGGCACCTGGTCGCACGTCGCGAACCAGTCCTACACCGGGGGGGACTACCTCAAGACCGAGACCTTCTCCAACACCACCGGTGACAGCGTCACGATTCCGTTCACCGGCACCGCGGTGCAGTGGATCGGGCCCAAGGCGGACAACCATGGCCTGGCCGACGTCTACCTCGACGGCGTCAAGAAGTCGACCGTCGATACCTACGGCAGGGGGGCGCAGGCCGTGTTCTATGCGGCCAGTGGTCTGGCGGCCGGCGCGCACACCCTGAAGATCGTGGTGACGGGTGCGAAGAACGCCGCCTCCAACGGCACGTTCGTCTCCGTCGACGCCATCGACGTGCCGATCGCGACGCAAGCGGCGCCGTCGTACCCGGTGGTCCCGCAGCAGCCGGGCACCGCTATCACGCTGAACGGCCGCGACTCGAAGATCATCGTCGCCGACTACCGGCTGGGCACCAACCAGCTCCAGTACTCCACATCCGAGATCATGACGAACGCGACCATCGCCAAGCGCGACGTCGCAGTGCTCTACGGGGACAAGGGAACCGACGGTGAGACGGTGCTGCGCTACGCGAACCGACCGACCGTCACGGCCACCGGTGGAGCTGTCACCACCACCTGGGACCCGGCCACCGGAGACCTCCGGCTCAACTACACCCACTCGGGATTGATCCGCGTGCAGATCAGCGGCGGTGGAGGGGGTTCCGCGCCCCTGCTGCTCCTGCTGGCCGATACCGATACCGCAAAGACGTTCTGGCGTCAGGACACCGCGGCAGGTCCGGTCCTGGTGCGCGGTACGCACCTGCTCCGCGGAGCCGTCAGCAACGGGACAGCGCTCGCACTGACCGGCGACAACGAGGACGACAACTCGCTGGAGGTGTTCAGCAGCGCCACCTCGGTGACCTGGAACGGGAAGAAGGTACAGACCCAGACGAGCTCGACCGGTAGCCGGGTCGGCGTCATCGGCATCGCTGCCGCGGTCTCCCTGCCGGCTCTGACGAAGTGGAAGAAGATCGCCGAATCACCCGAGGCAGCAGTCGGTTTCGACGACTCGACCTGGCAGGTCGCGGACAAGACGACCTCCAACAGCATCACCACGCCGGGGACGTTGCCGGTGCTGTTCGCCGACGACTACGGCTTTCACACCGGGAACACCTGGTACCGCGGACGTTTCGCCTCCACCGGCAAGGAAACCGGCGTTACGTTGTCCGCGCAGAGCGGCGGCGGTGCGGCCGCGTCCTCAGTCTGGCTCAACGGCGTATTCCTCGGCAGTTCCACCGCCGACGGGCAGAAGACCTACACCTTTCCGGCGGGAACGCTCAAAGCCAGGGGCGACAACGTCATCTCGGTCCTGACGGTCAACATGGGGCACGAAGAGGACTACAACTCCTCCAGCGGTAACAAGGCGGCCCGAGGCCTGACGGCGGCCACCCTCGTCGGTTCGCCGTTGAACAACATCACCTGGCGACTCCAGGGTGATCGCGGGGGCGAGGACATCGTCGACACCGTCCGTGGACCGCTGAACACGGGCGGGCTCTACGGCGAGCGTGCGGGTTACACCCTGCCCGGGTATCCGACCGCGGGCTGGAAATCGGTGAAGCTGCCGACGATCGACAAGACACCGGGAGTGTCCTGGTACCAGAGCGACGTGACGTTGAATCTGCCGAAGGGACAGGACACCTCGCTCGGGTTGACCATCGCCGACGACCCGTCCAGGCAGTACCGGGCGGAGATCTTCGTCAACGGCTGGCAGATGGGCAACTACGTCAACTACGTCGGCCCGCAGCACAGCTTCCCCGTCCCCAACGGGGTGCTGAATCCCAACGGCAAGAACGACATCGTCATCGCGGTCTGGAACCTCGACGGGTCCTCCGGCGGGCTCGGGACGGTGGCCCTGACGAACTACGGCACCTACACGTCCTCCCTGACCGTGGCGCAGAACGTGGCCACGCGCTACGTCAGGAGTGTGTATGCGATGCCGACGGCGCCGACATCCTCGGTGGCGCTGCAGGTTCCGTCCACGGTGAGCGCTGGGCAACAGTTTGTGGCGACCGCAACGGTGGCGGTTCCGAAGGGCAAGCCGGCGGCGCAGGGTGTCACCGCATCCCTGGCGGTGCCGGACGGCTGGACGGTGAGCCCACGGTCCAACCCGACCAGCGTGGCGAAGATCAACGGCGGGGCGACGGCGAAGTTCACCTGGACGGTGACCGCACCCGCGATGGTGCCGGCGGTCAATGCCCTGGTCGTCACCGCCCGTCTGGTGCAGGGCGGGAGATCACTGGCTCTGCGCGACGAGCGGATCGTGGGCTCGATCCCGGCGCCTCCGCCCGCCGGTACCGACCAGGTGAGCGATCTGCCGTTCCTCTCCGCCACCAATGGCTGGGGCCCGGTCGAGCGTGACGAGAGCAATGGCGAGAACAAGGCCGGTGACGGCAAGCCGATCACGATGCGGGGCACCGTCTATGCCAAGGGTCTCGGCACCAACTCGCCGAGCGATGTCCAGATCTACCTGGCCGGGGGATGTTCCCGCTTCACCGCAACGGTCGGCGTGGACGACGAGGTCGGCGGCGCTGCCACCGTCACGTTCTCGGTCGTCCTCGACGGCAAGGTGCTGACCACGACACCGGTGCTCAAGGGTGGCGGGGCGACTGCCGTCCTCGACGTGCCGGTGACCGGCGGCCAGGTGATGGAACTGGTCGTGGGTGACGGCGGTGACGGCAACGGCAACGACCACGCCGACTGGGCCAACCCCACCCTCACCTGCTCCCGAGTGGCCCCGCCGCGCTTATCAACTTCGACGGCGCTCATGAACGTGGCTGATTTGTGACGGTTGGGGCAGAAATCGACCCGATCATGAGCGCGGAGGAAGTTGATAAGCGCGACTGGTGGGTGTGCGGGGCGGGTCAGGCGGGCCGGCGGTCCGGGCGGGTCAGGGGGTCAAGGGCGGGCGGGCCAGGTCCAGCCGGAGATGGCCGGGTCGTCCTCGCCGTGCTCGCGGGTGTAGGCCCTGGCGGCAAGGCGGGTGTCGACCATCTGCTGACGCACGACGGCCGCGCGGCTGCCGAGCGACGGCACCCGGTCGATCACGTCCATCACCAGGCGGAACCGGTCGAGATCGTTCAGCATCACCATGTCGAACGGCGTGGTGGTGGTGCCCTCCTCCTTGTATCCCCGCACATGCATGTTGGGGTGGTTGTTGCGACGGTACGTGAGCCGGTGGATCAGCGACGGGTATCCGTGGTAGGCGAAGATCACCGGCTTGTCCGAGGTGAACAGCGCGTCGAAGTCCAGGTCGGACAGCCCGTGTGGGTGTTCGGTCTCGGGCTCGAGCCGCATCAGGTCGACCACGTTCACCAACCGCACCTTGAGGTCCGGCAGGACCTCCCGCAGGATGTGCGCCGCAGCAACGGCTTCCAGGGTCGGCACGTCACCGGCACAGGCCAGCACGACATCCGGCTCTCCGTCGGTGTTCCCGGCCCACGGCCAGATTCCGAGCCCGCGGGTGCAGTGGGCGATCGCCTCTTCCATCGTCAGGTAGGTCAGCTCGGGATTCTTGCCGGCGACGATGACGTTGACGTAGTGCCGGCTGCGCAGGCAGTGATCGGCCACCGACAACAGGGTGTTGGTGTCCGGCGGGAGATAGACCCGGACGACCTCGGACTTCTTGTTCACCACGTGATCGATGAAACCGGGATCCTGGTGCGAGAGACCGTTGTGGTCCTGCCGCCAGACGTGCGAGGAGAGCAGGTAGTTCAGCGAGGCGATCGGAGCCCGCCAGGGGATGGTCCGCGTGGTCTTGAGCCACTTGGCGTGCTGGTTGAACATCGAGTCGATGAGGTGGATGAAGGCCTCGTAGCAATTGAAGAGGCCATGACGGCCGGTCAGCAGGTAGCCCTCCAGCCACCCCTCGCACAGGTGCTCGGAGAGCACCTCCATCACACGGCCGTCCGGCGCGAGATGGTCGTCCCCATCGAGCCTCTGGGCATCCCAGGCGCGGTCGGTGGCCTGGAAGACGGCCTGCAGACGGTTCGATGCGGTCTCGTCCGGACCCATGATCCGGAAACGGTCCGGGTTCTTCACCACGACATCGCGCAGGAACTCGCCGAGGACAGCGGTGGCGGCGCTGGAATCGTGGGCCGGCCGGTCCACAGTCACCGCGTAGTCCCGGAAGTCGGGCATCAGCAGGTCGCGCAGCAGGAGTCCACCGTTCGCATGGGGATTGGCGCTCATCCGCCGTGGTCCCTGCGGAGCCAGCTCCTGCAGTTCCGGCATCAGCGCGCCGGTAGCGTCGAACAGTTCCTCCGGGCGGTAGCTGCGCATCCATTCCTCGAGCTGCGCACGGTGGCCGGCATTGGTGCGTGTCTCGGCCAGCGGCACCTGATGCGAGCGGAAGGTGCCCTCCACCTGCACGCCGTCGACGATCTTCGGGCCGGTCCAGCCCTTGGGCGTGCGCAAAACAATCATCGGCCATGGGGCGGCCTTCTCGGTCGATCCGGGGTTGAAGCGCGCCTGCTGCTGGATGGTGGCGATGTCGTCCAGCACGCGGTCCAACGTGGCCGCCAACTCCTGGTGGACGGCCGCCGGATCGGACCCGCCGACGAAGTGCGGGGCGTAGCCGTAGCCGCGCATCAGGTCGGCCAGCTCGGCTTCCGGGATGCGGGCCAGCACCGTGGGATTGGCGATCTTGTATCCGTTGAGGTGCAGCACGGGCAGGACGGCACCGTCGGTCACCGGGTTGAGGAACTTGTTGGAGTGCCAACTCGCGGCCAGCGGGCCGGTCTCGGCCTCGCCGTCACCGACTACGCACATCACCAGGAGGTCGGGGTTGTCGAAGGCTGCACCGAAGGCGTGGACCAGCGAATAGCCCAGTTCCCCACCCTCGTGGATGGATCCGGGAGTTTCCGGCGCCACATGGCTGGGGATGCCGCCCGGGAAGGAGAACTGCCGGAACAGCGCGCGGATACCGTCCTCGTCGCGGCCGATCCGTGGATAGACCTCGGTGTAGGTGCCGTCCAGATAGGCGTTGGCCACCAGCCCCGGCCCGCCGTGACCGGGACCGGTCACGTAGAGCGCGTTGAGGTCCCGTTCCTTGATGACACGGTTCAGGTGGGCGTACAGCAGATTGAGGCCGGGTGTCGTTCCCCAATGTCCGAGTAGCCGCGGTTTGACGTGCTCGGCCAGCAGCGGTTCGCGGAGCAGCGGATTGTCGAGCAGGTAGATCTGGCCGACCGAGAGGTAGTTGGCGGCTCGCCAGTATCGGTCGATGAGCTCGAGCTCCACCGCCGAGAGACGTGGGTGGACCGGCTGGTCGGCCGGCTGGAGATCTGTCACGGAGTGGCTGGTCACTGGAAGACTCCAAGGGTGGTGAGGTGGGTTCCCCCATGGTCGTCGTCCGGCCCACGGTGCCGACAGGGTCGAAGGTCCCCGGACCTCCACGCATCGGGCAGACCCACCGGGTCGCTGGTGCCCGGACTGGATCGATCGTTATACATAGCATGGTGTGCTTGACCTGGGGTCGCTCGGGCTGTCACGGATGGACGCCATCCCGCGCGTCGAGTCGCTCTGCGAGGTCGGAGCCTACGTGGGAGTCCCGCTGAAGGGTCGGGAATCACTGGTCGTCGGGACGATCTGCGTGGTCGATACGGCCGCCAGGGCAGTGGATCCCCAGCGGGTGGCACGATTGGTGGAATTCGGAAAGGTCGCCGTGCCGCATTTCGTGCGTGGTTCGGACGTCACCGTGACCGGAATTGTGGGGTTCTATGTGCCATTCCCGGTGAGGACAGCGAACACGCGGTGCAGGCGGCGGACCGAGCGATGTATTCGTCCAAGCAGAGGGCACGGGATGCCACATGGGACAGTGCGCAGGAATCAGCGGTCCGCTGATCCGGTCGCGACGCAGATCTGGTTGCGGCCATTGTTCTTGGCCACGTACAGCGCCACATCGGCAGCATCGATGACGGCGGTTCCATCGGTCCCGTGTTGCGGATAGAGGGCAATGCCGGCCGACAGGGTCACGCCAGGGAGCGGACTGCCCCGGTGGTCGATCCGCAGGGCCGCGACCCGACTGCGCACCTGCTCTGCGCGGGCAGCCAGGATGCTGCCGTCCACGTCCGCCAGCATCAGCAGGAACTCCTCCCCGCCGTAGCGACAGGGCAGGTCACTCGGTCGCAGCGAACTGCGGATGGCGTCGCCCACCGCCTTCAGGATCTGGTCTCCCGCGTCGTGGCCGTGCAGGTCGTTGATCTGCTTGAAATGATCGATGTCGGCCATGATGACGCCGAAGGACCGACCGGACTGGTCGGTCCGCGCGACCTCCCGATCGAGCCACTCCTCGACGAACCGTCGGTTCAGCAGACCGGTCAGCGGGTCTCGAAGGGCCTGGAGCCGCAGTTTGTCGCGCAGCTCCAGGTTGGCCAGCGCCAGCGCTGCCTGTTCGCTCACCGCCAGCGCGAGGCTCTGCTTGGCCGGCGTCAGCGGCACCGGCGGCAGCGGGCTGCCCGGTTCACAGGTGCGGTCCATCACTTGCAGCAGACCGCTGATCTCGCCGTGGGCGGACATCGGGATGCAGATCGACGTCCCTGTTCTCCGCCGGACGTGCTGGCAGAGCAGCGCCGGGTGATCGCCCTCCGCCAGATGTTGCTGACCTCGACGAAGACCCCAGCAGTCCGATGGCGCGAGCGGGCGGTCGTCCTTACCCTGCCCCCAACTCACCTTGAGCTCCAGGACATTTCGTGAGGAGCGAAACAGGTGGAGGGATCCGGACATCCCCTGGAACAGCTCTCCCAGGGATTCACCGAGAGCAGCGAAGGCCTCGTCGACGTTGTCGCAGGCCTGTAGGACGTTTCCCAGCTTGGTCAGCCGGGTGATGTCGTGGTTGAGCTCCTGGAGTTCCAGCGTCCGGGCGTGCACGCGGCCCTCGAGTTCGTCGTGACTGGCCTGCAACTCCTCGGCCAGCATGTTGACTCCGACGATGACGGCATCGATCTCGTCGTCGGTCTTCGACGGGATACCCCTGGCGTCCAGTTCGCCCGCGGCCAGTCGGGTGAGCAGCTCCACCACGGCATCGATCCGTCCGGTCACGGTGGTTTCAGGCACGGTAGGCGGACAGCCAACCGGTTGCAGCACCCTCGTCGGTGAACATCCGGGTGGGAACAGGCATCCGTTGCAAACCGATGATGAAGTTTGCGACTACTTTGCTGACGGCGGAACTGACCAGCAGTGCTACCGCGGTGGCCTGCGCATCTTCACTGGTGAAGTGCTCCCGCGCTTCTCTCTCGGCCTTCCGGAGGTACCGCATGTCGACCAGCACCGGAACCGGACCACGGCCGAAGGCCGCGACCGCTGATGTCACCTTCCTCGCCTCCGCCAGGCTGCAGATCGAACCTGCTTCCCAGTCGTTCCGGGCGATTCCGTGCTCGTCGTCCCACCACACATGGACGGGGAAGCCAGGCTCCACAGCTTCCTCCTGAACGGTTGGGTAGCGGGTGCGTCTCGCGTGATCCGAGCTCGACCCTGCCATCCTATTCAGAGCCGACCCGGCGGCGACCACCCAATCCCCCCCGGGGCATCCCCGGCCCGTCCTTCCCGGGCGGTAGCAGGCCGGGGGGTCTGTCCGGCTCGTTCCGTGTCCGACGATTCCGCGCTGCGCAGCCGAGGCTCGAGGGCGGTCGACCCCATCGCCGGTTCGGGTGATGACTGGCCGCGATGTTCGAAACGGAGATCCGCGATCCAGATCCTCGAAAGAGTGAACTGGGAGAAAAGCGCTACTCGCAACGACGGATCGAGCTGTTCGGAGGAGGCCTGGGGTTCACGAGATCGAGTAGAGCTTACTCTTTGTGACCGTCGCGATAGGTCTCGACCAACTTGAATTCACAGGTCGTACCTAATATCAGGGTATGGCCCCGGATTGCGCGATGACATCGTTCCCATTCGTCCCTTCCGGGCGTTTTGTCGCGCAGTACCGGGACCTGTCGTCTGGGCATCTTTTCGTCGTCGCACGACCGGCGGATGCACCCGATCTGTGGACCACCTATCTGGACGGCGCGATGGCCAGCTATGCCGCCCACGGCGTCGAGAGCGTTCTCGAATACGAATCGGTCGTCGACGGGCATTCCACCGCTCTCTTCTTCGCCGCCATCGATCCGGCCGGACGGGTGGCCGGTGGGATGCGCGTACAGGGGAGATATTCCGCGGCGGACGAGGCGCACGCCCTCGTCGAATGGGCAGGCCGACCCGGCACCGAGCAGCTCCGGGGAGAGATCGAGGTGCGCCTGGCCGACGGGGTGATCGAGATGAAGACCGGTTGGGTCGACGACCATGCCCCGAAGCGCCACGACCTGACCAACGGTCTGGCCAGAATTTTCGTCCACGCGATGGAATTGATGGGCGTCCGCCATGCGATGGGTACCGTGGCGCAGCACGCGGTTCCGCGCTGGCGCACGACCGGTGGCGTGGTGAGTCCTGGCGTCGTGGCGGTCGCGTACCCGACGCCGGACTACCAGACCGTACTGATGTGGTGGGACCGCGAGACCTTCGCGGATCTGGCCGTCCCCGAACAACTCCCGCTGATCATGAGCGAGCGTGCGCAGTTGGCCGGCCGCTCCTTCGCCGCAGCGTCGGTGGCGTCTTGATCCCGGCCGTGGCGACGGTCGAGTCGTACCGACCGGTGATCCTGCCGGAGTCGGGTGACGAGAAGGCACTGTCGGAACTCATGTCCGCGCCCGGTGTCGAGGTGATGGACACGTCGGCGGCCTGGCGCCGCGAGCTCATCGACCTGCTCCCGGCGCTCTCGCCGGCCGAATTGGCGGAGGACGGTCGTTGGGTCTACTACCCGTGGCGGCGTGCTCTCGTCCTGCTGCCCGGTCCGGGCATCTTCGATCGGCTCAGGCTGGATCGGAATCGAAACAAGATCACGGCTGTCGAGCAGAAAAATCTCGCTGACAAACGTATCGGTGTCGTCGGCCTCAGCGTCGGACACGCCATTGCTCACACACTGGCTCTGGAGGGACTGTGCGGTGGTCTTCGTCTGGCCGATTTCGACACGGTTGAACTGAGCAATCTCAATAGAATTCCGGCCACCGTCTTGGACCTCGGGGTGAACAAGAGTGTGGTGGCTGCCCGTCGAATTGCAGAGCTTAATCCGTATCTGGCGGTGGAGATCTTTCCGGGTGGCCTGACCGAGGAATCGATATCGGAATTCTTCGACGGGCTGGACCTGGTGGTCGAGGAATGTGATTCCCTCGACATGAAGGTCAGGATACGACAGGAGGCGAGGAGCCGCGGGCTTCCGGTTCTCATGGAGACGAGCGACCGCGGACTCTTCGATGTCGAGCGATTCGACCAGGATCCGGATCGCCCGCTGTTCCACGGACTTCTTGGTGACATCGAACCGGCCGCACTCTCGGGTCTCGCCACCCGGGACAAGGCGCCCCATGTGATGAGAATCCTGCAGGCCTCGAAGCTGTCGTCCCGAATGGCGGCGTCGATGGTGGAGATCGACCGCACCGTCTCCAGTTGGCCCCAACTCGGCAGCGACGTCCAGCTGGGTGCTGCGACCGTCGCGTCCGCGGTGCGTCGGTGGGGACGGGGGCAGTCGCTGCCGTCCGGACGGGTCCGCGTGGATCTCGACCACGTGCTGGAAACGCTTGGCGCCACATCGACTGGCGGAGCTGCGATCCCGGCTGGATTCGATCCATCGGTCGGCTCCGACCCCACGGTCGGCTCCGACCCCACACCGGGCCCCGACCTGACACAGGAGATTCCGGACGACTTGTTCGACGCGCTGTTGCATGGCATCCGGCTTGCGCCGTCCGGGGGCAACATCCAGCCCTGGTCGGTTGCCACCGACCCGCACGGCGTGCGGGTGTTCCTGGTCCGTGAACGCACCTCCGCGATGGACGTGCAATTCCGGGGAAGTTACGTCGCCATCGGTGCGGCGGGGTTCAACGCCGAGGTGGCCGCGGCGAGGCACGGCTATCGAGCGGTGCTCGACCCACTGCCGTCGGACGAGATCGACGACCTCGCACTGCAGATCCGCCTGCGGGAGGGCGCGGATCCGGAGCTGGCGCAGCTTTATCCGGCCATGGTTCGACGGATCTCGAACCGGAACCTGGGCACGAGGCGGTCGTTGGACGCGGTTGTCCGAGCCGACCTGGAGCGGGCGGCCCGTGCCGGCGGCGCGCGGTTGGTGCTCGTCGACGATGCTGATCGGCTCGGGCTGGTGGCCGACGTGCTCGCCGAGTCCGATCGGATCCGATACCTCACCCCGCTGCTGCACGGTCAGATGATGTCCGAGCTGAAGTGGCCGGGCCGTGATCGTCTCGACCTGGGGATCGACGTCAGGACCCTGGGTCTCGACGCCGCCGACGTGGCCAAGCTGGAGGTCGCAGCCCGCCCCGAGGTGATGGCCCATCTGGCCGACTGGGAGGGGGGACAGGCGTTGGGAGACAACACCAGGGACCGCGTCAACGCGTCTTCCGCGCTGGCCGTCGTCACCATGGACGGGGACAAGTCGCTCGACTACCTCCGCGGCGGGTCAGCGGTGGAGAGAGTATGGATCGCGGCCGAGCGGATGGGACTCGGTGTGCAGCCGGTCTCGCCGGTGTTCCTGTATGCGCGCGATCGGGCAGACCTGGAAACTCTGTCCGTGCCCTTCGCTGCCGAACTCGGTGTACTGCGTGACTCGTTCGTGCGTCTCGCCGGACTGCACGGCGGTGAGGCTCCGATGCTCGTCCTGCGGCTCTCCCACGAGTCCGGTACTCCGATGCGGAGCGAACGGCTGCCCTTGTCCGAGGTGATCGCCGCCGGTCGCTGAGCCGGACCAACCCGGAAACGCGACGCGCCCGACACGCCATCCACCCGAAAGAGCCGACCGACGCCCGGTTGCGGTGAGTAATGTGATGGTTGCTGGTCCCGACAGCCGGCCTGGACCGGTGGACGCCGCCCTTCGGCCGCACCGCCTCGACACGATTCGCCGCCAAGAGCCCCGAGAGTCTCCAGTCCGGCTGGACATGGTCACGATGAATCCCGTTGCCCCGCGCTCCACCTGCGTCAGGGGGCGGCAGTGATGTTGCCCTTCGAACAGAAGCTGCCGGACGTCCTGTCCGAGTTCGCCCGGACGATGGCGACGAACTTCCCCATCCTGGACCACCTCGTCCGCCGGATAGTGGACATGCTTCCGATCACGGCGGCCGGGGTGACGATCATCTCGGAGGACTACCAGCCGCGTTACCTGTCGGCGTCGGACGAATCGGCCTTCGGGTACGAGCAGCTCCAGGCCCAGCTCGGCGAGGGACCCTGCCTGCTGGCCCACGAATCCGGCGAAGCGGTACTGATCCCGGATCTTGCGAAGGAACGGCGATTCCCCCGGTACACGGCGCACGCGTGGTCGGCCGGAGTCGCCGCGGTCTTCAGCTTCCCGCTCCGGCACGGAGCGCAACAACTCGGGGCTCTCGACCTCTATCACAATGCAGCCGGCGAATTGTCCGACGACGCCTTGCGTGCGGCTCAGACCCTGGCCGACATCGCCGCGGCCTATCTGCTCAACGCCCAGACGCGCGAGGAACTTCGCGACGCCTGGCGCCGCACCCGGGAGGAGTCGCTGCACGACGGGCTGACCGGTCTGCCGAATCGGGAGTTGTTGGTCGGCCGGCTGGAGTCGGCCTTCCAGCGCAGCCGACGGTCCGGGAAGACGGTGGCTGTGCTGTTCATGGATCTCGACCGGCTCAAAGCGGTCAACGACACCTATGGCCACCGGACCGGCGACCAGCTACTGGTGGCAGTGGGCAAGAGGTTGGCCGGCCTGGTCCGTCCGGGGGACACGCGGTCCCGGCTGTCCGGGGACGAGTTCGTGGTGGTGTGCGAGGATCTCGACGATCCGGCTCAGGCCGCCATCATCGGCAACCGTCTGCTCGGCGCCCTCGGGAGCCCATTCCATCTCGGGTCGGTCGACAACGATGTCACCGCCAGCATCGGGTTGGCCTACGCCGAGCACGGGGAGTACACCCCGGAGCACATGCTGCACGAGGCCGATGTGGCGATGTATCAGGCGAAACGTGAGGGCGGGGATCGCCACCAGGTCTTCAGTGAGCGACTCCAGCATCTGGTGGCTCCGGCGACCGGGATGGAACGTGACCTCCACCTTGCGATCGAACGAGACGAACTGCGCAACGAGTACCAGCCGATCGTCGCCACCGAGGACGGCGGCATGACCGGGTTCGAGGCGCTCGTCCGCTGGTCGCATCCGTTGCGAGGCGAGGTGCCGCCGGTGAGACTGATTCCGCTGGCGGAGAAGTCGGATCTCATCAACGACATCGGTGGATGGGTGCTCAGCCGAGCCTGGCACGACCGGAAGCCGTGGCGCGGCCACGACGGGGTGACCGATCTGGCGATCGCGGTCAACGTATCCGCCCACCAGATCATGTCGAAGGGCTTTGCCGACGTGGTCGCCGAGGTCTTGAACGGGAGCGACGCGTCTCCGGATCTGTTGACGCTCGAGATCACCGAAAGCGTCTTCCTGCGGGACAGCGAGTACGCCCTGCCCTCGCTCGGACGTCTTCGCGATCTCGGGGTCAAACTGGCCTTGGACGACTTCGGGACCGGCTTCTCGTCCCTCAACTATTTCAAGCGGTTCCCGGTGGACATCATCAAGATCGACCAGTCCTTCGTGGTCGTTCTCAACCGCAGTCCGACCAGCAAGGCCATCGCGGGTGCAGTGGTCGGGCTGGCTCATGGTCTCGGCATGACGGTCATCGCGGAGCCCGTGGAGACGGCGGAGCAGCACGAGGCAGTCACCCGTCTGGGTTGCGATTCCAGCCAGGGGTTCTACTTCGGCCGGCCCATGTCAAGCCTCGCCATCGACGGCCTGCTCAACCATCACGTTCGTGAACGGGTCGGTGCCTGTGAGCTCGTGCCGACTCCGAGGGTCCCGGATCCGTACGAAGGGGACCGGCTCGTTCGCTGATCTCGTCAGAAGCCGGTCGGGATGTCCATTGCCGCGTGGACGTCCGAGAGAGTCGGAACCCGGACCGCAGGGATGATGAGGAGCACGTTGTCATCGACGTGGTCGACGGTCACCTCGATGCGCTTCAGTGAGGCTTCACGGCGCAGCGTCTGGCGGAGGACGTCGATCGGTGCATCATGCGCCTGCCGTCTGACCTGTACCCCGGACTGTTGCGCCTTCACCGTGGCGATGACCTGCTCGACGGTGACTGGTTGTCCGTGGGGATCGATCATGAGGAGCCGCCCTGTCAATCGGGATCCGGTGGATGACGGGTTCGACGACTACCGGTGGTTGGATGATGCTGTGTTGCAAGGGCATCGCCAGAGCTGCTGCGCGGCGAGCCATCTGAAGTCATTTAAAATGCTAGCTATGATCGACGGTTCTACTCGGAACACAGTGTGCGATAAGAGGTTGAGATTATCACAGGGAATAGCTCTAGATCCATGGTTTCAATGGATTGCTGCGGTCGTCAGCGTGGGGGCGTCGCCGGCACCGGTTCCAGTCGGAGCGGCCGGAGGACCGACGCCACCACGGCGTCCAGCGTCGATGCGCAGGCTTCGAAGTCGGCGAGTGGCCGTCCCATCGGATCAGGCAGGTCGTCATCTTCGGGTGGCACCGGTTGCAATCGTGATCTGGCTGCTTTCGCCTCGGTCAGCAGCCTCCGGCCGAGCTCTCCGGCGTCGGCGGATCGGATCGGATCGACGATGCCGGCCAGCCTCGCGAACTGCAGCATGGTGAAGGTTCGCCCGATGGCGGCCGGAAGCATTCGCACCACCGCCGACCGGTGTTCACGCGCTGCGGTGAGGATCAGATCGGTGTTCCGCAGCATGCCCGGGTCGATCTCCCGACTCCGATGGCCGTCGACGAACGCTTCGCGGTTGATGAGAACCTGCGCGGAGAACTCGTGGATGGGACGCACTGTGGAGGCGTCGGTGCCCGCTGATTCGATCTTCCAGGTGTCGGAGATTCCGAACAGAGTGCGGGTGGCGGACGCCAGCAGTTGCTCGGCGATGGGGGAACGGCAGTAGTTGGCGGTGCAGACCATCAGCACGCGAAACTCTGACAAACCCCGCCGCCCTTCATGATCCGTCCGTGTCACGGAGCCTACGCGCTGCCGGAGATGGCAGTGAACTCACCGCCTGCTGCTGTCCCGACCGGAATCGCACCTCAGGACGAACCATCGGTCGCGGGCGCCGGACTGGCGAGCAGCCGATCGGCCGCGGCGATGATCGATTCCTCCCTGACCGCGGCGTCCGACCCGAGAACGGCCATGGCGTCGTCAGGATGGTGCCCACGCGCGATCAGGACCCCGATGGCCTGGTCGACGGTCCGTCCGTCGGCGAGGAGACGGGCGCCTCCCGGCCCGCCCGTTGCGTCGGCCGGGAGAGGCGGGCGCTCCAGCAGCACCTGTCCGGGAAGTTCGTGGACAGGTGGGCCTGGTCGGCCAGGCTGTGGAACGCGCGGGGGAGCGAGGCGTAGAAGGTGAGGTGCCCCAGCGGGACAGATCCGCTGACCTGCAACGGGATTCGCATCGACGAGCGGCCGACCAGGTGCCCGGAGGACTGCCTGCTCGACGATCCGGGTCGCCACCACCACCACCAGCTTCAGGTGCTCGGTCTGACTGATCGACCGAAGTCGCTCGAAGGCATCGTCCGTGCTGGCCCCGGTCCTGCTTCGCGGGATGCCGATGGCCTGGTCGATCACCGGACGGCTCGCCAGTGCAGCCTGCAGATTCCGCGAGAGCCGGCCGGTCTGATCCAGGATCTGCGCGTTGTGGACCGTGATGGCCGCTGGGACCGCGCAGACCTGGCCCAGTTGTTCCGCCCGGGCATCGAAGACGTCCCTGGCTTGGGCATAGATGTTCATCGCTCCCACCACGCCGGAAGGGGTCTGCATCGGCAACGACAGCACGCTGTGGACGCCGAGGCGCCCTGCCTGCGGGCCGAATCTCGGCCACCGTGAGTCGCCACCGAGCGGCCCGGAGCGCATCGCCGTGCCGGTTGCCGCTGCACTGACGCACGGTCCTTCGACCAGCCGGTACTGGATGTCGTCGATCTCGCGGACGAAATCAGCCGATTACCCGAAGATGTCAGGTCGTCCCTGCTCCGACAGGGTCAGCCCGGCCCCGTCAGCACCGGGGATGGCCTGCACGGCGTACCCGGCCACTCGGACCAGTAGTTCCTCGATCTTGTTCCACCCGGCTGACAAGTGTGACAGGGACACGAGACTCGAGGCGAGATCGCATCCTCCGAAGCGGCGCGCTCGCTCAGAGTCGGTGAGTTGGTCGACTCGACACCGCCGTCGGGAGAACGTTCATCGGACGGGCCGGGCTCATCGCGTTCCACTCCGAACTCCATCGTGCGCCGCCACAGGCCGACCCGGATCCGTGGGTGATCCACATGGTGCTCGTCGGGTACGTCCGTGGCTCCCGGACTGGTCGAATTCTGACACGGATCGTCGAGTGGTGGTTCCGCCAGCGTTCCGTCGGCTTGGACGAGCGCAGCACGGTGGGACCTACCTCTCGAGATTCACCGGTGCGGTCCACCGAGATTCAGGCGGCCTGGCCGGCTCCGGCCAGCGAAACCACCGTGCGGTCCCGACCAGCCGCCTTGGCGGCATAGAGAGCGGTGTCCGCGCGACGCAGGGCGTCCTCGCCTAGAAGATCGGTCAGGCCGGCACTGAACGTGATGCCGGACGGATGCAGATGCCAGGCCTTGGCCCACCTGGCGACGATCCGCTCGGCGAGTTCCTGGTCGACATCCTGCAGAACGGCGAGGAACTCCTCGCCGCCGTAGCGGATCACGATGTCCTCGCGCCTGCTCTCCCGGTGCAGCATCGACGTGAAATCGATCAGCACGTCGTCTCCGGCCAGATGTCCGTGCGTGTCGTTGTAGTGCTTGAAGTCGTCGAGATCGACGATGACCAGGTAGGCCCGACCCTGGAGGCGGTGCAGGAGCTCGTCGAGGCCGCGCCTGTTCCTGGCGCCGGTGAGCGAATCCGTTTCAGCGGTGGCCGCCAAGGCCTCCTGCTGGGCGGCCAAGCCCCGCAGCAGGTAGGCCGGCAGTTCGGAGGCCATGGCCCACACGATCGCGGCGATGCTCAACCGCACCAGCGCGAGATTCAGTGGCAGATCGATGAGGCCGCGCAGACCAACCAGAGCCAGCGGAAGGAGCAGCAACGATCGGCCCTGGGGTTGGGTCAGCCCCGCGAACAGGAAGAAGACCGAGATCAGCCCGGTGACCAGCTGCGCAGCCGGACGATCCAGATAGCCGAAGGCGATAATCCTTGCCAGCGCGAGAACGGGCCAGACGAACCACCACAGCGGGGACTGCCGCTTTCGGATCACCCAGTAGACGAGGCCGATGCCACCGAAGGTCGCGAAGTACCAGACGTACCCACCCGTACGCAGCCCCGGCGTGACGTTCACGGCGGCCAATCCCATGATCACCTGGCTGATCAGGGATCCGACAGCACCGACCTGATGCCAGTTGATCCGGGAATGCTCCAGAACGGCCATGGCCACCGCCGCACCCCAAACTTCGTTGAACTCTTGAATGAGTTTCCAGCACCGTGGGGCTCAGGGTATCCCCCGGAAGAGCCCTCTTCGCCGTTGTTTCGGTGACTGCTGGTAGTCGGTCCGGGAAAAGTGTCTCTCGCGAGGCCGTCATCGCGCAATTTGTCGGGCAGGTGCTGTCGACCGGTTGCGGCCAGGACCACACCGATCGATGCGCGGCCTGTCGGCGGAGAGTGAGCAGTGCCTCGGTCCGACGATCGCAAGAAGCCGATGAACCGCGCCTGCCGGGTAGTGGTGGCCGCATCGCCGACTGGGGACACCGGTTTGTTCCTCGGATGGATGAATACTGCCCTGCGGGCCCGATGAGCTCGGCGAACAGGTGATGGTCCGGGGGTTCGAGGGCGCGGACCGGCAACGGCTGGCGTCGGACGAATCTCCGCGCATGAACCGGACCCGGACATCGAAACCTCTCGGCCGCAATCACTCCAGCGTTCGGGACGCTTCCATTGACCGGTGTGGAAGTTGCCGAGAGTGGCGGGCATCGGCCCGCCCGGCCGATCTTCTCGGAAGAACGACGCCCATCACCTGTGCGAGCAGGTTTTTGTCGACTGCTTTCACTCGCTGTCGCCGTTCTGCGTCGCCGTCATCCCGGACGGGTTTCTCGCAGCAGGTGTTGTCCGGCAGCGCCAAAGCCTGATTCTGCCGGATACAAGTACTCATGGTCACGTCGGATTCACTCTTTGGATGGTTCTTACCATCGAATGAGTTTCGCTGCTCCCGCGATCTTCGCCCAACGTCCCCGCTCGGCTAATATCATCCGTGGCGGCAGGTGGAACCGGAAAATCAGAAGGACGAACCCTGGTAGACCATCTGCCGATTGCTTCGAAGTCATTGCGTTTCCGATGCAGGAGATCATGACGGTCGCTCGGGGCACAGCCGCACTACATCACATTCTGTGACGGGAGCATCTGCATGGTCTTGTTGTCGACCTTCACCTCTGCCGTGGCGCCTGACGGGGCCACCGACTCGTCGCCACCGGCCATCGCCAGAACGATGCTGTCCCTGTCGGACCGAGCAGCGTCCGATGTGCACGGGCCGACCGCCGGCATCGAGACGACACCGCCGGAGTCGGACGCCGCGACCGAGTTGACCACAGCCAGGGACACGCTGAGGAAGGTGGAGGCGCAGTTCGACGACCTCTTCGACTACGCGCCGAACGGCATGATGATGCTCGGGACGGACCCGTCCTGTCCGGCCCGCTTCCTGAGGGTCAACCCGGCGCTCTGCCGTCTGACCGGATACACGGCCGACCAGTTGTTGGAGATGACGCTCGCCGATCTGACCCACCCGGAGCACGAGGGCACGTTGCACAAGGGCAAGTTGGAGGACCGTTCTGCCGTCCTGGCCGAGCAGCGGCCCGCCGAACGGTGGCATGAACGGCGGTGGATCGGCGCGGACCAGCTCGACCTGTGGGTACATCTGACGATGAGCCCATCACGCGGGACCGGGCCGGGGTGCGTCATCGGTCAGGTCGAGAACATCACGGCCAGGAAGCATGTCGAGACCCGACTTCGTCCCCAGGTTTTGCACGACGAACTGACTGGCCTGCCCAACCGGGTCCTGCTGATGGACCACCTCGAGCATGCACTTGCCGAGGGCATCCGGTCGGGTCGGCACGTGGGGCTGCTGACCATCGGCATCGACGGGTTCAAGAGCGTCAACACCACGTGGGGCCGGCCCGCCGGCGACCGCATCCTCGGTGAGGTCGTCGAACGGCTGCGGTTGACCATCCGTCCTGGTGACATCCTCGCCCGGCTGGGCGGTGACGAGTTCGTCATCGGATGTGTCGCTCTCGAGGGTGCCGAGGCCGCGGCCAAGATCGCCGAGCGGGTGCTGGCCGCACTGCACGCCCCGCATCACGACGGGAGCGACACGTTCACCCTCGGCGCCAGCATCGGCGTGAGCGTGTCCAGCATCAGCTCGGATCCCGGGCAGCTGCTCCGTGAATCCGCGGAAGCCATGCGAGAGGTGAAACGTACTGGGAAGAACGCGATCCGGCTCGGCGGGATCGACGACCCGGCTGTTGTCGCCCGTACCGCGCGTGCCGTCCGGAGGATCCGCATCGAGAGCGAACTGCGCCTGGCTCTGGCGAACGACGAGCTGATCCTGTTCGGCCAGCCCATCTACGATATCTCGACCGGCCGGGTGATCGCGGTCGAGAACCTGTTGCGGTGGCTGCATCCCGTCCGCGGACTGCTGGGACCGGGTGAGTTCCTCGACGTCGCCGAGGGTGGAGATCTGATGATTCCCATCGGACGGCGGGTGATCGACGAATCGTGCCGGATGGCCGCACGGTGGGCTGAATTGCTCGGGCCGGACGCGCCGGAGGTGCACGTCAACATCTCCGGCCGGCAATTGGGGTCGGGTGACCTCGGCGGTGATGTCCTCGCTGCGATGGAGCGCCACGGCCTGCCGCCCGAACATCTTGTCCTCGAGCTGACCGAGACGCACATGCCGATGGTCGCGGACTCGCTCCGGCGGGACCTGCTGGACCTCCGTGCCCACGGGATCTCGGTCGCCATCGACGATCTGGGGACGGGCTACAGCAGCCTGACCCGCATCACCGAGCTGCCGGTGGACATGCTGAAGATCGACATCAGGTTCGTTGCCGGACTCGGCGTCGATCCAAGCTGCGATGCGGTCGTCCGGGGGATCCTGGCGATCGGACGTGCCCTCGGCATGACGGTGGTCGCAGAGGGCGTCGAGACCCAGGACCAGGCAGACCTTCTCGTCCAATACGGCTGCGAGGCCGTACAGGGCTACCTCTACAGCCGTCCGCTGGCCGAAGAGACGTTGATCGACTACCTGCAGGACCGGGTGGCCCTGGCCCGAGCCTGACGGGAATTGCGCCCGTCAGGCTTGCCTTGAAGGGTCTCGTCAGGTGCGGTCAGGCAGACATGCCCGGCGGCGGCGTCGTCAAGAGGTCGTTCAGGCACATCAGCGCGCCGGACGACACGAAGGTCGCGGCGTCGGCGGCCGCCGGGGCGGTGATCCGGAACGTCCGACCGCCACCCGCCCCGATGGTGGCCGTCGCCTCGTCCACCACGGCGTCCGGGTGCCAGCGGTCTGCCATCACCGTCACGTGGCGGGCAAGCGACGTGGCGTGCACCGTTACGTCGATTCCGTGATCTGCCTGCTGCACGACGGCTGTCAGTGCATCTGGCGCAAGCGCCAGGTCCTTGTCCGGGGCGAAGAACCAGAGTGCGCGTTCCCCGCCCGTGGCAGTGGCGATGAGGTACTCGCTCCGGGCGTCGCCGACCGCGGTCACCCGTTCCGGCAGCTCCACCGACGCGGAGGCCAATCGGTCGACCACCAGCCGCGTCTCGAACGTGGCCAGCACGGTGCCGTCGAAGCCGACCCGCTGGACCGTGGTTGCGCCGCGCCAGGACACCCCCGCGTCGTTGACGCCGAACAGGAACAGTCCGTCCTCACGAGGCTGGATGGTCAACAGGTGCGGCGCGTAGGAATCTCGGAGTGCGTACCACAGCAGCTTTTTCCGGCCGTCACCATCGATGGCAGCCCAGCTCGTCACCGGCCAGCAGTCATTGATCTGCCACACCACCGTGCCCATGCAGACACCCCGGTGCGACCGGAAGTGTTCGATGCCGTAGCGGATGGCCTCGGCCTGGTTGAGCTGCATCAGGTAGTGCCACTCGCTGAAGGTCTCGATCACCGGGAGGTGCGGTGCGGCACCCCTGGCCAGCTTTCCGTTGCCATCGGTCGCCTTCTGGTGGTGCAGCATCCCGCTGGAGGTGTGGGTCCTCGGCCGATCATGGATCGACCGCTCGATGGTCGCGGCGTTCGGCGGTCCCTGGTAGCCGAACTCCGCGACGAATCTCGGGACGTAGTCGCGGTAGTGGCTGTAATCGATGTCGTTCCAGACGTCCCAGATGTGGCGGAGCCCGTGGTTGTCGACGTTGGGGTGGATCTCCATCGACCCGGAGAAGGGGCTGCCCGGGTAGTACGGACGACTCGGATCCATCGCCGCGACGATGGCGGGCAGGATCTCGAGGTAGTAGCCGGCTCCCCAGGTCCTCGCGCCGACCGGTTCCCGCCAGGACCAGTCGAACCAGCCCCAGATGTTCTCGTTGCAGCCGTTCCAGAGCACCAGACTCGGGTGTGGCATCAGCCGGATGACGTTCTCCGTGGCTTCGGCGATCACCTCGCCGCGGATCGGCTCTTCCTCCGGATAGGCCGCGCAGGCGAACAGGAAGTCCTGCCAGACAAGCACTCCCAGCTCGTCGCACAGTCCGTAGAAGTCGTCCGACTCGTACATCCCGCCGCCCCAGACGCGGAGCAGGTTGATGTTGGCCCCTTTGCTCTGCTCGATCCGGGTCCGCAGCCGGTCGGAGGTGATCCGGGAGGGGAAGCAGTCGTCGGGGATCCAGTTCGCGCCACGGACGAAGATCGGGACCTCGTTGACCACCAGGGTGAAGGCAGAGCCGATCTCGTCGGGCGTGGTGTCCAGTCGGATGTTGCGGAATCCGATGCCGCGGTCCCAGCGGTCGAGCAGGCCGTCCCCGGTGCTCAACTCCACCGACAGGTCGTAGAGCGGCTGGGAGCCGAGATCGTGCGGCCACCACAGTTCGACCTCCGGAACCTCCACCTCGACCTGCAGGTGGCTCGCGCCAGCGGGGATCTCGGCCGACACGACTTGTCCGGCAATACTGATCAACAGCGAGAGCTGTTGCGCTGCTACGGGTCTGATGTCTTCGACGTCGACGTCGACGGTGAGCACGCCGTTCGGGCCGCGGACCGTCGCGACGGGACGCACGACCGAAAGTCTGGCCGTCGACCAACTCTCGATCGCGATCGGCTTCCAGATGCCGGCTGTCACCACCGTCGGCCCCCAGTCCCAGCCGAAGTTGCAGGCCATCTTGCGGATGAAGTTGAAGGGCGTCGGGTAAGCATTGGGCAGGTTGCCCAGTTCGCGCTGAATCTTCTCGGCGTAGGCCCAGGCGGAATCGAAGACGATCTCGATCTCGTTGTCGCCGGTCTGCAGCGTCCCGGCGATCGGGATGCGGTACGACCGGTGCTGGTTCGCGAACCGGCCGACCTCGAGTCCGTTGACCAGGACGGTGGCGACGGTGTCGAGCCCGTCGCAGACCAGCTCCACCTGATCGGCGCCGTCTGGTGAGTACGTGAAAGTCGTTCGGTAGGACCACTGCTGGTGGCCGATCCAGTCCAGCGTCAACTCGTTCTCGTCGAGGTACGGGTCGGGGATCAGGCCGGCGACCAGCAGATCGGTGTGCACGCATCCTGGCACGCTGGCCGGGATGGCCGCCGGGATGGCCGGCGGCCGGATGGCCGGGTTGGCGCCGGCCAGTCGTAGTTCCCACCCGGTGACGAGTTCCTGACGGTTGACGGGCACGCAGCACACTCCATTGGTCGCGGCAGATCCTTGGTCATCGTTCCGGTGCGTGATCGACGCCTCGGCGGTCGTTAGATTACCAGTGACCGAACCGGTTAATCCTTGGAGGCAGGCATTGAAGTGGCATAACTGGAGTGCAATGCGCAACCGGGAGGAAAATGCTTAACGTTCAGCTTCGGCGAGACCGGCGGATCCTCGACGACCCCTTTCCTTTCCGGCGGTGGCAACCTAGGCTTCATCACGTTCCGTAGAACAAAAAGTACGTTGAGTAGCGGATTGGTCACGGGCGCAGCTGCTGAAAACGGAGCACGAGGAGACCACGCGTGGACAGCACGATGTTGATGTCGGGTCTCTCCGGCACCCGAGGGGTCTCGGCCGCCCCGGTCGGTCCCGTCCCGGCGCGACCGACCGTCGCCCAGCAATACCACCTGCTCTCCCGATTCGCCTTCGGCGGGACTCCCGCGACGCTGAACGTGCTGGCCCACCAGGGCCCGACCGCGTGGTGGGACGGCCAGGTCGCCCTTGGCCGGCAGTACCCCCTGTACCGAGCCCACGGCCGGGTCTCCACCGTCGGACCGATGTTGAACATGAGTCCCGTGCAGGTCAGGGCGGCACTCAAGGCCGGCGGCAACGAGTACGGCTGGGAGATGATGGACCAGTTGACCCTCGTCACCCTCGGCCTGCAGGCGTGGAGCCCGGCCCAGCTGTACGAGCGCGTCGTCGACTTCTTCGGCAACCACCTGAACATCGCCAACCATTCCGACGGGCAGACCTGGGTCCGTCACCTGATGGACCGGGACGTGGTGCGCAAGTATGCGTTCGGGACCTTCAGCGACATGTTGGTCGCCTCGGCCAGGAACCCCGCGATGCTGTTGTTCCTGAACCTCGCCGAGTCGACGAAGCGCATCGTCAACGAGAACTACGGTCGCGAACTGCTCGAGCTCCACACCGTCGGGCTCGGCTCCGGCTTCACCGAGACGGACGTCAAGTACTCGGCGAGGATCCTCACCGGCCGGACCATCGACGACGCCGGCAACTACGTCTACCGACCCGACATCCACTGGACCGGACCGGTGCGGGTGCTGGGCTTCAACCACACCAATGCCGATGCTGCGGCCGGTGTCGCAGTCGGCGATGCCTACCTGCGGTACCTCGCCGGCCACCCCTCGACGGCCAACAACCTGGCCCGCAAGCTCTGCGTGCGTTTCGTGTCCGACAATCCGTCCGCCGCGTTGATCGCGCTGGTCGCGAAGACCTACCTGGCCAACGGAACCGCGATCCTGCCCACGATCAAGGCGATCTTCACCTCTGCCGAGTTCTGGGCGAGCAAGTACCAGAAGGTGCGACGGCCCGCCGAGAACCTGATCGCGACGCTGCGGATCCTCGACCTCAACATGGCGGGCAACACCCGCGCTTCGCTCGACACCCTGCACTGGATGACGGCGTCGGTCGGCAACGCTCCGCTGGACTGGGCGCCCCCCAACGGATACCCGGACGCGGCGGCGGCCTGGCGTTCCTCGAGCAACCTGCTGGCGTTGTGGCAGGCGCACCGCGGCTTCAGCCAGAACTGGTGGAAGGACCTGGTCGCCCCGGCCAACACCACTCTCTACGGTGCTCCGGCGACGAGCGGGGCGGCCATCGCCGCGCTCATCTCCCGCCTGGTCGGCGGTCCGATGACGGCGGCTCAAGTTGCTGCGCTGCAGGCGTTCCTGCGCGAGCCGGCCGCCACCCCGATGGCCCAGTCGAACCTCCGTTGGTACCTCGACCACCTGGTGCCGCTGATCCTGGATTCCTCCTACCATGCGCTCGGCTGACGGGTCAGCCGCCGTGTTTCGCACTCACGACGGGGACTACACATCGATGACGGCACAGCAGCATGTTCTCGGACAGCAGCATGGGCCGGAGAGGCAGCAGCACGGCCCGGCGGCCGGTCGGTCGGGCGGGCGACATCGGCTCGAGGTCGATCCGGAGCGTCAGAAGCGCGTCGAGAAGGCCCTGGTGGCACAGGCCGAGACGGTGCAGGACGGCCTCGCCTGTCAGGAAGAGCTGTGGTCCAAGGGTTTCACCCGCCGCCGGATGCTGCAGGGCGTCGGGATGGCCGGTGTGGCCGCCCTGGCGTCGCAGCTGGTGACGACCCGGGTCGCGTACGCCGCGGCGGGCAGCGTCACGCCGCCCAACACCGTGATCACCATCTTCCTGCGGGGTGGGGCCGACGGCCTCCGCATGCTGGTGCCGCAGGCGCCCGCACTGGGCAACGCCTACCTCCGTTCGCTCCGGCCGACCCTGGTCCAGGCCGATGCCGACATCAGGACCCTGGTGGGGGCCGGGGGATGGGGCGTCAACAAGGGTTTCGACCCGTTGCTCCCATTCTGGTCCAGCGGGGAACTGGCCTTCGTCCCGGCCGTCTCGGCCGCCGGGGTGACCAGAAGCCACTTCCAGGCCCAGCAGACGTTGGAGCGGGGTGGCCCGAGTTCCACCTCCGGTTGGCTGGACCGCACCCTGTCGGCGCTCGGCCCCGGCACCACGTTCCGGGCGTTGGCCGAGGGAACGGTCACCCCGGCGTCGATGGCCGGGAACCAGCAGAAGATCGCGATGGACTCGTTGTCCGCCTTCGACTTTCCCGGTTGGGACGGCGTCAAGGCCCTGAGCATGACGGCGATCAGCGCCCTCTACCGCGGGATGAGCATCCCGCTCGCCTCGGACGTGCAGACCACGCTGTCGGCGATCTCGACGGCCCAGGCCGCGGCGGCCACCGCCGGCGTGAAGAACGGGGCCGTCTACCCCGAGGGCAACTTCGCCAGTTCGCTGGCGGACCTGGCGACCCTGCTCCGCGCCGAGGTGGGAGTCGAGGTCGCGACGGTCGACGTCGGCGGCTGGGACACCCACACCGAAGAGGCCGCCGACATCGACGCGCTCACCGCATCGGCGGCAAAAGCCCTGGCCGCGTTCATGACCGACCTCGGGCCGACCCGGCGCAAGCGGGTCACCGTGGTGGTGATGACGGAGTTCGGCCGTCGGGTGAACGCCAACGCCTCGAACGGCACCGATCACGGCACCGGATCGATGATGTTCCTGCTCGGCGGTGGTCTGGCCAAATCGTCGGTGTTCGGCGCGTGGAAGCCGCTGTCGGCCACCGCGCTGGTCGATGGGGATGTGGCCCCGCTCAACAGCGCTTACGACGTGCTCGGCGAGGTGATCCAGAAGCGCCTCGGGATCGGCAGTCTGTCCACCATCTTCCCGGGCCACCAACCGGCACCCCTTGGCCTGGCGAAAACCTGATCATCGTAGGCTCATCACGATGAGAGGCGACGACCCGGCGCTGGCCGACACGGTGACCAGGTTGGCCGACGAGGTGCTCGACTGGCGGTTCAAGGCCATTCCGGCGATCGCCGACGAATACACCGTCGCGGAATTCCTCGCCACGGGCCCGCGGCTCAGCGATTTCGGCACTCCTTTGTTGACGCTGGACAGCAGAGCCATGGCCGGCAACATCGCGGCGATGGCGCAATGGTGTTCGACCCGCGGATTGCAGCTGGCGCCGCACGGCAAGACGACCATGGCGCCCGCGATCTACCTGGCCCAGCTCCGGTCCGGGGCCTGGGGTATCACTCTCGCGAACGAACCTCAGGTACGGGCCGGACGGGCCTTCGGCCTCCAGCGGATCCACCTCGCGAACTCGATGCTCCGGCCGGCCGGCCTCCGATGGCTTGCGGCCCAACAGGTCGCCGACCCGAAGTTCCGATTCAGCAGTTGGGTGGACTCGCTGGAGGCCGTCCACCAGATGACCGAGGCGTTGCCGCCCGGATCCTCTGTCGACGTGTGCGTCGAGCTCGGGGCCGTCGGCGGCCGGACCGGAGCACGCGGTCTGGCAGCGGCGCAGGAGGTGGCGCAGGCCGTGTTCGAGTCGGCGCGTCTGCGGCTGGTCGGGGTGTGCGGGTACGAAGGGGCGGTTGCGTTCGGCACCGGCGCGGAACAGCTTGCGTCCGTTGACGTCTACCTCGACGAGTTGGCCGGGTTGCATGCCACGGTCGGCCGCCTGTACGACCTCACGACGGCCGGCTCGGCGATGGTCACCGTCGGCGGCAGCGCGTTCTTCGATCGTGTCGCCGAGCGCCTCGGCCCGTTGTCCGACCCCACCGGATCGTCCGGGCCGGTGACGGAGGTGGTGCTCCGGTCAGGGGCCTACGTCGTGCACGACGACGGCTACTACCGGGGGATCACGCCGGGTGCCCGCGGCGACGGACCGGCGCTGACCTCGGCGATGCACGCCTGGGCGCGGGTGATCTCGCATCCGGAAGCCGGTCTCGCGCTGCTGGATGCGGGGCGCCGCGACCTTCCGTTCGACCAGGGACTTCCCGAACCGCAGCGCCGGCTGCGGCCGGATGGAACCTGGACGACCCTGACCGGTGCCACCATCTCCAAGCTCAACGATCAGCACGCCTACCTGGAGCTGGGCGTCGACGACGTCGAGGTCGGCGACATCGTCCGGCTCGGGCTGTCCCACCCCTGTACGGCCCTTGACAAATGGACGCTGATCCCGGAGGTGGAGGATTCGGACGCCGACGACCCCCGGGTCGTCGCGCTGGTCCGCACCTTCTTCTGATCCCCACCCAGCCACCCATGCACCCCCTGACCGAGCCGAACCCGAGGAGCCCCGGACATGTCCGATCGCATCGTGCTGGTCACCGGAGCCGGATCCGGTATCGGCGCCGTCATCGCGGAATATGCTGCTGCGCAGGGTGATCGAGTTGTCGTTGCGGATGTCGACGGCGCCGCGGCTGTCGCTGTCGCCGCTCGCCTGCCTGGCTCGACGGCGATCACCGTCGACGTCACCTCGCGCGAGCAGGTTCGCGCCGCGGTCGCCCGGATCGAGCAGGAACTGGGCACCGTCGACGTCCTCGTCAACAACGCGGGCGTCGCCAGCGACGTGCCGTTCGGCGAGTTGCCGGAAGAGCTGTGGCACCGGGACATCGCCGTCAGTCTCGATGGTGCGTTCCACACCATCTCCGCCGTTCTGCCCGGCATGATCGCTGCGGGCGCCGGGGTCATCGTCAACATCACGTCGGTGAACGGCCTGACCTACGTCGGCAACGAGGCGTACAGCGCTGCCAAGGCCGGCCTGATCAGCCTGACGAAGAGCATCGCAGTCCGCTACGGCGCGCACGGGATCCGTTGCAACGCTGTTGCTCCCGGCACCATCGCGACGGCGATCTGGCAGGAGCGCCAGGACGCCGACCCGCAGGTGCTGACCCGCGCGGCCAAGTGGTACCCGCTCGGCCGGGTGGGCACGCCGGCGGACGTCGCCTCCGCAGTGCTGTTCCTTGCCGGTCCCGGTGCCGCCTGGATCACCGGCGTAATCCTGCCGGTCGATGGTGGCCTGCTCGCCGGACGGCTGCAGATGGCCGACGAGATCACCGTGGGAGCCCGCGAACCGACGGAGTCGGCGTGAGCCGGACGGTGCTCCGCGGCGGCACGGTGGTCGACGGATCGGGTCGTGCCGTGCGGAAGGCGGACGTCGCCGTTGACGGGCCGCTGGTCACCGCTGTCGGCGAGATCCCCGTCCATGAAGACGATGTGGTGCTCGACTGCTCGGGCCGGCTGGTGATGCCTGGCTTCATCGATGCCCATTCGCACGCCGAGGCAAGGGTTTTCGATCCCGAGATCGGGTTCGCCCTGCTCAGTCAGGGCATCACCACCGTCATCGGCGGGCAGGACGGTGTCGGGTTCGCGCCGGGTGACGGGCGTTATGCCAGTGAGTACTTCGCCGCCCTGAACGGTGCCCATCCGACGTATTCCGGCGGGGGAGTGGCTTCGCTTCTGGAGACCTATGCCGGGCGCGTCGCGGTCAACGTCGGATATCTGGTGCCGCACGGCACCGTGCGCCACGAGGTGATGGGCGATGACGATCGGCCTCCCACCACCGGAGAGCTCGCCCGGATGACGGGTCTGCTCCGGCTCGGTCTGACGGAGGGGGCGTTGGGCCTCTCGACCGGACTGGACTACGCACCAGGCTATTTCGCCGACACCGACGAGTTGATCGCCCTGAACCGGCCGGTGGCGCAGGTGGGCGCGATCTACGTGTCCCACATGCGCGGCGGGTACGAGGAGAACACCCCGGTCGGTATCGACGAGGTGGTCCGGATCGCCGTCGCCACCGGCGTTTCGGCCCACGTCTCGCACCTGCACGGACCGGCTGCGCTCATCACGCACTGTCTGTCGCAAGCCGCGGCGGCGGGGGCCGATCTGAGCTTCGACGCGTACCCCTACCGGCGGGGATGCACCCTGCTGGCCATGCCGATGGTGCCGCCGGCATTGCTGCGCCTGGGGGCACATGCCGCCGCCGAACAACTGACCGACCCGGTCCGCCGCGCCGAGATCATCCGGGACCACCTGCCGCAGATGGCTTCCCGCCCCGGCTTCGGACCCGGTTGGGCGCAAGGGATCACCCTGGCGGGAGTGGCGGCCCCTGAGTACCGGTGGGCCGAGGGCCTGACCCTGGCGGGGGCCGCGGAGCGGGCCGGTACCGATCCCGGCGAGTTCGGGCTGCGCATCATCGGGGCCTCGCGGCTGGCCGTCAGTGCGGTGCTCAAGGTGCCCGACCAGCGCCCGGTCGACGAACTGGCGGAGATCTTCACCCACCCGGTGCACGTCGGCTCCACCGACGGCATCTACCTCGGCGGGCATCCACATCCGCGTGGCTGGGGCACCTTTGCCCGCTACCTCGCGCTGTACACCCGCCAACGTGGTGACTACTCGTGGGAACAGGCCGCTCGCCACCTGTCCGGGCGGACCGCGGAACGACACGGCCTCGGCGACCGCGGAGCCGTCGCCCCGGGGCGGGCTGCGGACCTGATCGTCGTCGACCCGGCTACGGTGGCCGACCGGGCCGACTACGACCATCCGCGGCAGCCGGCCGTCGGCATCGACGAGGTGCTGGTCAATGGGATCGTCGTTCTCTGCGCCGGTCGACCGACCGGGGATCTGCCCGGAAAAGGCCTGCGGCGCAGCGCGAAGGTTGTGCGGTCCGCTTCGGATGTCGTGGCGATGCCGTGACCGTCGAGAGGGGAAATCGGATGATCTACGTCGCGGGGGAGGGCATCGCCGGCGAGGGTGGTGGTGTCTCGGTGTTCACCGTCTCGGCGCCCGGGGATTTTCGACTGGTCGCGAAGGTGCCGGTGGACGAGATGCTCTACCTCGCCGTCGATCCGAGCGGGCGCTACCTGTACGGGGTGTCGGGGGTGTCGGTGGGTTACGTGCACGTCTGGCGGATCGGCGGTCCCGGCGTGGAACTGACCAGGGTCGGTGTCCCGGTGCACTCCGGCGGCGGCGAGCCCTGCCACGTCGTAGTGGACGACAGCGGAGACTTCCTGCTGGTCGCCAACTATCACGGCAGCGAAGTGGGATCTGTTGCGGTGCTGCCGATCTCGCCCGATGGATCGCTCTCAACCGTCACAGCTGTCAGCCGGAGCACGGTGCCGGGGCCGGTGGCCGGGCGTCAGGGCGAGTCGCACATCCACCAGGTGATCGTCGGGCCGGAGAACGAGGTGCTGGTGGTGGATCTCGGGGCCGACCAGGTGGTCAGCTATGTACTGGTGGACGGCGCTCTGGTGGACCCGGTCGTGAGCCACGGCCCGCCCGGATCCGGTCCACGGCACCTCGTCCGGCTGCCCGACGGCCGTGTGGTCGTGACGGGCGAACTGGACTCGACACTCCTGCGGGCCCGCCATGTCAACCGGCGGCTGGTCGACTGGCAGGCGACTCCGTCCTCGGGATCGCCCTCGGTCGCGGGCGAACCCAACTACCCGAGCGACCTGCGGGTCGGCGGGTCGTTCGTGGTCCACGTGGCCAACCGCGGCGCCGACACCGTCGCGACCCTGTCGATCGCGACCGGCGCGATTCTCCGCGAGACACCGTGCGGCGCCTGGCCCCGGCACCTCGCCCTCGACGGCGACCTGCTGTACGTGAGCGCCACCCGGGCGAATCGGGTGATGGTGCTCGACACCCAGGATCGGATGGCCGAGCCCAGATCTTTCGCCGTCGCAGGACCGATGTGCGTGGTGATCACATGAGAGGTACTGCGTCAGGCCAGGTGTGGGCGCCATGAGAACTACCGAACGGGAGGGCAACTGGGGCACCGCAGGAGGTCTGCCCGTCGCAGATCGGCCGGTCGCCGTCCCGGTCACTGCACCACCGAGCCGGGTCGGCGCCGGGAATCACCGCAATTTGGTGGCCATCCACGATCATCTGCGCGAGGAGCTGAGGCAGATCGGTCAGGCCGCCGCCGACGTGGCGTCGGGCGAGCTGGATGCCGGGGCCGCGCGAAACCTGATCAACCGCATGACGATGCGGCAGAACCGGTGGACGCTCGGGTCTTTCTGCGCGGCGTACTGCCGGGTGGTGACGATCCACCACACCATCGAGGACACCCACATGTTTCCGGCGGTGGCGGCCTCCGCTCCGGAACTCGGGCCGGTGCTGCACCGCCTCGAGGCCGAGCACGAGGTGATCGCGGACGTGCTGGACCGGTTCGACCGCTCGCTGGTACTGCTGGTCCAGGAGAACGCCGCCGGCGCCGAGTGGGCATCGGGTAACTCCGTTGCGGGGCAGCCCAACGAAGGCACGCGCGAGGTGCAGCGGCTCGCCCAGGAACTCGCGGACCTGCTGCTGTCGCACCTGCGGTACGAGGAGGACGAGCTGAAGGACGGCCTGGCCACCCTCACCGGCCCGATCTGACGGACCGCAAGCCGTCAGTGAGCGATCTGCCGGGCCAGCTGGCGGGTCAGTTGCTGACCGGGTCGGCCGACCGGCGCCAGCGGATGCCGGCCTCGAGGAACCCGTCGATGTCGCCGTCAAAAACCGCGGAGGGGTTGCCCACCTCGAAGTTCGTCCGGAGGTCCTTGACCATCTGGTACGGGTGCAGGACGTAGGAGCGCATCTGGTTGCCCCAGGAGTTGCCGCCGTCACCGCGCAGCACGTCCATCGCTGCCTTCTCCTCCTCCTTGCGTCGCACCAGCAGCTTGGCTCCGAGCACCGCCATCGCGGAGGCGCGGTTCTGGATCTGCGAGCGCTCGTTCTGGCAGGAGACGACGATGCCGGTGGGGATATGGGTGATCCGCACTGCAGAGTCGGTGGTGTTGACGCCCTGGCCGCCGGGGCCGGACGAGCGGTAGACGTCGACGCGCAGTTCCTTCTCGTCGATATCGATGTGGTCGCTGGTCTCCAGCACCGGGATGACCTCGACGCCGGCGAACGAGGTCTGACGGCGGCCCTGGTTGTCGAACGGGGAGATCCGGACGAGGCGGTGCGTGCCCTGCTCGACCGACAAGGTGCCGTAGGCGTACGGGCTCTTCACCTGGAAAGTGGCGGACTTGATGCCGGCCTCTTCCGCATAGGACGTGTCGTAGACCTCGGTGGTGTAGCCGTGGCGCTCCGACCAGCGCAGATACATCCGCATCAGCATCTCGGCGAAGTCGGCGGCGTCCACCCCGCCGGCCTCGGAACGGATGGTGATGAGGGCTTCCCGGACGTCGTACTCGCCGGACAGCAGGGTCCGGACCTCCATCGTCTCGACTTCGGCATGCACCGACACGAGTTCGGCCTGCGCCTCGATCATGGTGTCCGGATCGTCCTCGGCGAGTTCGAAGAGCACGTTGAGGTCGTCGAGCCGTTGGCGGAGGTCCTTGACCTTCTTGAGCTCGGTCTGGGCGTGGGAGAGCTTGCTGGTGACCTGCTGCGCCTTCTCCTGGTCATTCCACAGGTCCGGCACGCTGGCCGCCTCGGACAACTCGACGATGGTGGCCTTCAACCGTTCGATGTCCAGCACGGCCTCGATGCTGGTCATGGTGGCTTCGAGGGCCTTGAGCTCTACGGATTCGTCGGCGTTCACAACTGCTGAGCCTACGCGGAGGCCCCTAGAGTCCTGGCATCGTCGATGTGGTCGACCGCGAACCGACCGACGGCCGCCCGGGAACCCAGGGGCCGGGCCGGTCACGAAACAGGCGCCCTGGACTCAGTGCATCATGATCACTGTCGCGGACCCGCAGCCGGTCCTGGTGCCACTGACGTCGAGTGCGATCTTCCTGACCCTGACCATCGACCCGGGTGGCGAGGAGACGGTGCGCGACGTGCTGGCCGACCTGGCCGGCCTGTCCCGATCGGTCGGATTTCGGGTACCGGCGGCTACCTTGAGTGCCGTCGTAGGGATCGGCTCCGATGCCTGGGACCGGCTGTTCGACGGCCGACGTCCTGCCGACCTGCGCCCGTTCCGCGAGCTGACCGGCAGCAAGCACCACGCGCCGTCGACTCCCGCGGATCTGCTGTTCCATCTGCGCGGCGGCCAGATGGATGTCTGCTTCGAACTCGCCGGGCAGTTGATGGACCGGCTCGACGGCGCCGCGACCGTGGTGGACGAGGTGCACGGGTTCCGCTTCTTCGAGGTGCGGGATCTGATGGGTTTCGTCGACGGCACCGAGAATCCGACTGGGAACGCCGCGGCCGCCGCGGTGCTGATCACCGATCAGGACCCGGATTTCGCCGGAGGCACCTACGTCCACGTGCAGAAGTACCTGCACGATCTCGCCTCATGGAACGCGATCAGCGTGCACGAGCAGGAGCGGGTGGTCGGCCGGACGAAGCTGTCCAACATCGAACTCGCCGACGAAGTCAAGCCGTCCAATGCCCACACTGCGCTGACCGTCATCACCGATCCGGACGGTACGGAGCGCCAGATCCTTCGCGACAACATGCCTTTCGGGCGGGTCGGCAGCGCCGAGTTCGGCACCTACTTCATCGGCTATTCGGCCGATCCGGCGGTCACCGAGCTCATGTTGCGCCGGATGTTCCTCGGGTTCCCGGTGGGCAACCACGATCGGATCCTGGACTTCTCCACTGCGCTGACGGGAGCGCTGTTCTTCGTACCCAGCGCCGACTTCCTCGACGACCTCCCGCCGCTGCCCGGTGCCGCCGCCTCGGTGGAAGCGCTGCCTGTCCCGGAAGATCCGCCACCCCTGAACACCCCCACCACCGCCGATGGGTCTCCTGGCATCGGCAGTCTGAGACGGATCACTCCATAACCTGCACCGCGAACTTGCCCCGGTTTCCGCAGCGGCACGGGCCGAGATCGAGGAGGAGGCCCGCCGGACCTTCGAGCGGCACCTCGCCAGCCGCCGCGTCGTCGATCTCGTCGGCACGCGCAAGGGCAGTTCCAACGCCGCGCTGCCGCTGCCGGAGGATCTGAGCGATTACCCGAACTTTTTCACCCAGGCGTGTTCAGCACTCGTGGCGGAGACTTCGAACTGCATGTCGGACAGGACCTGTCGATCGGTTACCTCACCCGACGCGTCGACGGTGCAGCTCTAGTCGGCGAGATCCGGACTGAAGGTGAACAGCAGTTCTATGGTGGTGCGGTCGGCGCCGTTGATGCGTCGGGCCAGGAATCCGTCGTCCTGCATCTCCAGGATGGCGTAGCTGATGATGCGTTCGAACTGGCGCTGGACGTTGAACCGGCCGGCGGCCGTGTACTCGCCGCGGCAGGGATTCTGTTGCTCGGGGCCTGGCGCCGCTTCGGTTGCCGACTCGAAGACCTTGCCGCCCGGCAGGAATCGGAGCGAAAGACCGCTGCCCGGCTCTGGTTCCGCCCGGTAGTTGCCGTCGTAGCGGGGCTGGAACCAGGTCGGCTCCGGGGCGTCGGTGTCGCCGGCGTCCTCGAGATCGCCCTTCTTCTCACCACCGCGCATCGATTTCAGGATGTCCTTGAATCCCATGTTTTCCCTCGATTCGTCGGTGTCGATCCTCGGTGATGTTCGGTGCAGGCGCTTGGTCGAATCTACCGTCGCCGCGCCGACTCGGCTCGGGGGCCGCCCGGGCCGTCCGGGCCGCACTTTCGGGCGCAGATCGTGTTGCCGCCGTGGCTGTGCGTATCAAATCGGGAGCCTCGTTACTCCCTATGGTCACGATTGGGTGATTCGCGTGGTGCACTCCAGTCCCAGCACTTAAGCTGCTGGTACGCCCATTCGGAGCAATGCTCGGGGGAAATGGACTTCGCTTCTACGGCAGGGAATTCGTGCTCACGTGGGTCTGACAGAAGACAGCCGGCACCGTTATCGGAGTCGCGGTAGGCATCGTGCCCCTTCGCGGGTCGGATCGAGCATGGTCCGCGGCTCGTTGCTGACCGCCGTGGTCGCGCTGATCCTCACCACGGCCGCCTACTCGTCGAACGCGGGGACCAACGCTTCCGTGGTAACCGCGGCTGCTGCGCCAACGGCAGCGGCCGTCAACTGCGTTCCGATCAGCGATCCGGTGACCGCGGCTCCGCCGTCCACGGCGTTGGGTGGTGTCTTCGCCGGGATCAAGCTCGACTCGCTGCAGGTTGCCACCGCGTCGACGATCGTTCGGGTCGGGACCAACATGCACGTCACCCGACGCGGGATCCGCATCGCCATCGCGGTCGCGATGCAGGAGTCCTCGCTCAATCCGGCTGCCACCAAGGGCGTCTACGTCGGCCTGTTCCAGCAGCGCACCGATCCGACCACGGGTCTCTACACGCAGTACAACCGTCTCGACGCGACCGGCGCGACCATGATGTTCTTCCAGCAGTTGGTCAAGCGCGTACCGGGCTACCAGTCGGACGGTCGGCTGGACTGGCAGATCGGCGAGGTGGTCCAGGAGACCAACGTCGGCCGCAACGTCGAGCAGTGGTTCGGGCTGTCCGAGGCGATGACCACCCGCCTGATGGCCGCACCCGTGATCCAGTTGATCGTCCCGGCGACCAGGTCGCTCAAGCCGGTGGTCACCGGTGTCACCGGCGGTGGCGGACGCGGCGGGATGCCCCCCGCGCTCCGCCAGTCCGGCGGCGCCTTCGCGGCGGCACCGGCTGCCTTCTCGGCGCAGCACGCACCGTTGGCTTCGGATCTGCTCGGCATCATCACCAACCCGTTGAACACCGTGCTCGCTCCGGTGACCGCGGTCGTCGGCCCGTTGACCGACGCTGCCGCTGACGGATCGACGACCACTTCCGCCGTGATCAAGCCCCCCCCGGTTGCTGCCACCACGACTCCGACGTCCGGTGCCACGGCTTCACCGACCTCGGGGTCGATCGCCTCCACTGGGATCAGCACCACGACGCCGACCGCCACCGTGTCGTCGACCACCACGCCGACTGCCGCCACCACGCCGACTGCCGCCACCACGCCGAAGACGACCTCGCGCGTCACGACCGCTCCGGCGACCACTGCTCCTGTGACCACTGCTCCTGTGACCACTGCTCCTGTGACCACTGCTCCTGTGACCACAGCTCCTGCGACCACAGCGCCCGTGACCACTGCACCTGTGACCACAGCGCCCGCGAGTACGGCCCCAGCACCGACCACGCCGGCGCGGACTTCACCCGCAACGACCGCTCCGGCGACGACCCCCCGGGCTACCGTGACGGTCCCGGTGCAGACCACTCCGCCGGACGTGTCGGTCAATCCTGATCCGCCGCAGCCGCCGGTGCCGACGAACAGCGACGACCCGTCCGTCGGCCCCGACCCGGCGAGCCCGCCTGCGACGAGGCCCGGCGGGAACCAGCCGAACGCGGCAACCCCGAACGCGGCGACCCCGGCCCCGACCGGAACGGCGGCCGATTGCGCGCCGGCCACCGGCGGCCGGTCCACCGCCTTCGATCCGGGGATGATCATTTCGGACGCGGTGTTCTACAACACCGGGGCGATGACCGCCGCGGACATCAGGACGTTCATCAACAGCAAGGGCGTCAACTGCACGGCCGCGGCCTGCCTCCGTCTATTGCGGGTGAGCACGCCGAGTCAGCCGGCCGACCGTTACTGCGCCGCCTACCGGGGTGGGACCAACGAGGACGTCGCAGCAGTCCTGCAGCGATTGTCCGTGGCCTGCCGCATCAGCCCGCAGGTCATGCTCGTGACCCTGCAGAAGGAGTCGGCGCTGCTGACGCGCACCGACGTCACCACCCGCAGCTACGACGCGATGTACGGCTGGCACTGCCCGGACAGCGGTCCCGGCGGTTCGGCCAACTGCGACCCCCAGTACGCCGGGTTCTTCAACCAGGCCTACGGGATGGCCAAGCAGTGGGCCCGGTACCGGATCGATCCGCAGAACTACAACTTCCAGGCCGGCCGCACCCAGACCATCCTGTGGAACGTGGCCGAGAGCGGTTGCGGCGGTTCGTCGGTCTTCATCCGCAACACCGCGACTGCGTCCCTGTACGACTACACGCCCTATCAGCCCAATGCGGCCTCGCTCGCGGCGTACCCGGGGGTGGGTGACCGTTGCAGCTCCTACGGCAACCGGAATTTCTTCTTCCTGTTCCAGAAGTACTTCGGCACCACCGGCGGCGGAGTCGACCAGAACGTCGGTCTCAACGGTGTCAAGGTCACCATCCCGTCCGGTCCGAACGTCGCGGCCGGAGCAGCCGGTCAGGTGATCACCGCGCCGACCGCGGCGATGGCCAAGGGCCTGGCTGCCGGGCTCGCCGCCATCGGTCTGCCGTACGTATACGGCGGTGGCACTGCCGGCGGACCGGCTGACCAGGGTTGCTCCCGGGCCGGGGGCGCGCTGAACTCCTGCCAGGGCATCGTCGGATTCGACTGTTCGGGGTTGACGGCCTACGTCCTCATGCAGGCCGGGTTCAGCATCCCGACGTACTCGGGTGCCCAGCGTTCGGCCGGAAAGTCGGTTCCGTGGAGCGAGGGCAAGCCCGGCGACATCATCGGCTACGAGGGGCATGTGGCGCTCTACCTCGGGGTCATCAACGGGACTCCTTACCTACTGCAGGCACCCGACGTGGGTATGTTCGTCCAGATCCGACCGGTCTACTACTCCAACCACGGCGTTCCGGTCGACAGCAGCCTGCATCGCTACTGGGGTTGACCTCTACGCCGCGAGATTGAGTGTGCGGTCGGCGATCTCGATGCGGACCTGCTGACCGCGGGTCAGGGTGATCGAGTCCGACTCCATGCCGTCGCCGAACGCGACGAGGGAGTCGGATTCGATCTGCAGCTCGAGCCGGTCCTCGTGGAGCACCCCCTGCGTCAGACGGGTGCCGGTGCCCGGCGAGGGCCAGGCCTCCCGGACGAACCAGCCCAGCCCGCGGTCGGTGGGCTGCGGTAGGACCAGTTCGCTGTGTCGTTCCAGCCATGCCGAGCCGCACCAGCCAGTGGCTCCGGTACCGGTCGAAACCAGGACACCCGATGAGGCCTGCCGCTCCGCTCCGCTTGGGGAACGGAGGGTGTACCTGGCGGTCTGGTGGGTGACCTGGCCGAGGTAGATCTCGTTCAGTGCCAACAGTTCCTGACCGTCATCCGACGTTGCCGCCACCATCGTCCTGGCTTGCACGGCGAGTCCGCCGCCGGCCGCGGCGAGCATCAACTCCGGCGCGTCGGCCGGGGAGTGCCGGACCAGGATTCCAGGCTCGCTGCCCGGGTTGACTCCGATGACGGTCTGCCCGGCAAGGTATTTGGCCACATTGGGTACCAGTCCGTCCTGCCCGACCACCACCAGGATGTCCTCGGGCGCGAACAGGAACTGCGCCAGGTCCTGCCGTTCGACGGACCCTCGTCGCCAGGACACCGGCACGGCGGCGGACACCGCCGTGATGGCCCGTTCCAGTTCCTGATGACGACGCGCGACGTCCGCGAGGTCCAGACCCCGCTGGGAGAGGAAGAACTGGGCCTGCCCCCTGGTGCCGTGCCGGTGCACGAGTTCGGTGTATTCACTGGCGCGATGGACGAGGACCACCCGCGGTGACAGCGTCATCGCGCGTTCGCAGTCGGTAGGGCGGGTCCGCCCAGCCTGGCCAGCACCGGCGCGAGCAGATCCGGTGTCAGCACGAGACTCTGGATGCGGGGCAGGTTCGTGGCCAACTCCTTCAGGGCAAGGCCCAGCAGCACTTCCTGCGGAAGATCCCGGTAGGCGGCGAGGCTGGCAGCTTCTGCCGCGGCCCGGGCTTCGCCCATCGCTCGGGTGCCGTTCGCCTTGGCCTGGGCCAGCTTCTCGTCGCGGTCAGCAGCGGCGGTGGTCTCGATCGCGCCGGCCGCCGCAGATTCCTGCGCCTGACGTCGGGCGTTGGTGCCGCGCTGGGCCACCAGTTGCTCCTCGCGGCGGGCCAACTCGATCTGGGACTGCAACTCGTTCTCGCTGATCGTCCGTTCGCGCTCGACGGCGAGCGCGCGGCGTTCGTAGGTGGCCTTGTCCGCCTCCTGCTGTACCCGTTCGCGGGCCGGTGTCTGCAGGGCCTTCTCCACGTCGGGCTCTGGCCGGACGGCGACCACCCGGACGCTGACCACGTCGATCCCGATGTCGGCCAGCCTGCGGTCTTCGCCAAGGCCGGCGGCGATCCGGTCACGGCTCGCGGTGGCGCCGCTGGTCAGCGCGTCGGTCAGCGGGGTGTGGGCCATCAGGTCCAGGACGTGCTGCTGCGCGGCTTCGGTGAGCAGCCCGGCGATCTGCTCCAGGGGGGTCGCCAGCCACCGGCCGGTGGCCTGGTCGACGGAGAAGTCGATGCGTGTCGCGGCCAGACCGGGATCCGTGAACCGGTAGGTCAGCGTGGCCTGCACGCCGACCGTCTGGTAGTCGGCGGTCCTGGCGTGGAACAGCAGGGGCAGTTCCCGGTCGTCGACGGGGATCTCGGCCAGGACCGCGCTCAGCGGCCGGAACCAGAAGGACTGACCGACTCCGGTGTGCACCACCTTTCCCTTGCTCAGGTGCTGCACGTGGGTGGTCGCGCTGCTCCGCAGATGCCTCGCGAACGGGTAGCGGGTGATGTCAGCCATCAGAACCATCTCCTTCTTCGTCGACGTCGTCTTTATCGTCGAGCTGACGATAATGCTACACCCGCTTATCGTCAGAGAGACGATTATGGGTAGGATCACTCCATGCCGAGCTACCGACCGGGCGACTACCCGGCAGTCGGGGTCACCGTTGACCTGGTGGTGCTGACCATCAGATCCGGTGCGCTGGCCGTCCTGACGATCCGTCGTGGGGAGGCGCCCTTCCGCGGACGATGGGCGTTGCCCGGTGGCTTCCTGCGGCCTGACGAGGATCTGCAGGCCGCCGCCCAGCGGGAACTCGCGGAGGAGACGTCCCTGCCGGCCGGTTCTGTGCACGTGGAGCAGCTCGGAACCTATGGCGCACCGCGACGAGATCCCCGGATGCGGGTGGTCACCGTCGCCTACCTGGCCCTCGCCGCGGACCTGCCCGAGCCCGCTGCCGGTACGGATGCTGCGGAGGCCCGGTTCGCCGATGTCGCGGACATGCTCCGCCCCGGCCGGCTGGCCTTCGATCACCACCGGATCCTGACCGACGGGGTGGAACGGGCCAGGTCGAAGATCGAGTACACCCCGCTGGCGACCGTGTTCTGTCCCGACCAGTTCACCGTCGCCGAGCTGCGACGCGCCTACGAGGCGGTGTGGGGTGTCGACCTGGATCCTCGCAACTTCCACCGGAAAGTCACCGGCGCAACGGGTTTCCTGGTGGAGACAGGCGAGATGACCGGCCGTGACGGCGGTCGGCCGGCCCGGCTCTACCGCCGCGGGCCGCTCGAGATCCTGATGCCGCCCCTGCTCCGCGGGGCGGGGTGATCGTGGTGGGTTCTGGTCGTTCGGGCAACTCGGTGATCGAGGTCGACTCGGCCGACGATCTCGTCGGGGCCATCCGGGTCGGGCTGATGGCCCGTGCCGACCCGAGCCGCGCGCCGAAGATGCGGGCCTACATGAAGTCGGTGATGCCCTACCTCGGTGTTCCGGTTCCGGACGTCCGGGCCGTCGTCTCGGCCGCCCTGCGGCGTTTTCCGCCTTCTGGTCCGGAGTCCTTGGCGCGCAGCGCCACCACCCTGTGGCGTGGGGCTTGTCATCGGGAGGAACGTTATGCGGCAACCGCTCTCACCCGTGCCCGGATGGTGGTGGGCGACCTCGACCTGTTGCCGCTGTGCCAGGAGATGATCGTCACCGGTGCCTGGTGGGACCACGTCGACGAGGTGTCCCACTGCATCGGCGATCTCCTCCTCGCCCACCCGCAGGCCATGCGGCCGGTGATTCTGCGATGGTCGAGCGATCCTGACCGGTGGCTGCGACGGAGCGCCATCATCTGCCAGCTCAGGCACGGTCGGTCCACGGACCCTGATCTGCTGGTTGCGGTGATCACGCCGAACCTGTCAGATCTGGAGTTCTTCATCCGCAAGGCGATCGGGTGGGCCCTGCGCGACTACGCCTCGTCGGAGCCGGAGTGGGTCCGGCGGTTCGTCGCCGACCGCCGGGATCTACTGAGCCCACTATCGGTCCGGGAGGCGCTGAAGCACATCGGCTGATTCGCACCGCTGGACCATTGCTGCGGTTGGCCGGGCTCGAATCTGGGCATGATGGTGGACGGTGTCGCTTCGGGCGCCGGTGGTCGAGGAGGCCTTCGTGTACCAGGAACTGCTCGACTGGCGACGCACCGTCGCCGGCATCTATTACGAGGTCGGCGCCGCCAAGAGTCCGGAAGTCGGCCACGGTATCTGGCGGGCCCGTCGGGACGAGCTGTTCCTCCATCACCCGCAGAGTCCGCTGTCGGCCGTGGATCCGTTGCGGCAGAGCGGTTTGCCGTACTGGCCCTATGATCCGTCGCTCCGCTTCACCGCACCACTGCAGGCGGTCGAGGAGCCTGCTCGGCTGACTGTCCCGTCCACCGATGGCGCGATCAGGATGGTGCTGGCCGGGCGGGTCCATCTCGGTGGCGTCGTCGACGTGGAGGTCGACGTGTGGTGGCTGGAGCAGTACGGGGGCGGCCTGTTCCTGCCGCTCCGCGACGGCACGTCCGGCACCGGCAGCTACGGCGGTGGCCGGTATCTGCTGGACACCGTGAAGGGCGCCGATCTCGGCAGCGTCGGAACGGAACTGGTGCTGGACCTCAACTTCCTCTACCACCCGTCCTGCCGCTACAGCCCGGAATGGTCGTGCCCGCTTGCGCCGCAGGGCAATCGGGTGGCCGTGCCGATCTCGGCCGGGGAGCAGATGCCGGAGCTTCAGTGAGCCAGTCGTGGTACTTGGTGGGCGAGCAGCGGGCGCAGCTCCTCCTGCAGGTGAGCCACCAGGGTGTTGATGTCCTCCGCCGTGGTGCCCGGGTTGACGATGCAGGCTCGTAGCGCGAACCGTCCGTCGACGGTGGTGCCGGAGACAAAAGCTCTGCCGCCCAACTGGATGCGGGTGAGCAGGGCTCGGTTGAGGTCGTCGAGTCCGTCCGGCGGGACACCCTCGGGTTCGGCCCGGAAGCAGCAGATGCTCAGGCCGTCGGCCAAGACCCGGAAGTCGGTGGTCGATCTGATCTGCCGGGCGAGCTCGTGCGCCAGGTCGATGTCCTTGGTGATCAGCTCGCGATAGCCGTCAAGGCCGAGGTGCTGGAGCAGCATCCAGACCTTGAGGGCCCGGAACGGCCGGGTCTGCTCGAAGCCGTATTCGCTGAACCAGGCGGGGCCGGCGACCCCGCCCTCGTCGCCGTCCGTCCGCAGATACGCCGGAACCAGGCTGAACGCGTCGCGTGCGGCGCTACCGTCGCGGAAGATCACCAGACCGGCGTCGACCGGGGTGTACATCCATTTGTGCGGGTCCATCGCGATGCTGTCCGCCCTGGCGAGAGCGGCCAGCGTTTCGCGGAACCGTTCGAGCAACAGGATCGCCGGGCCCCCGTAGGCGCCGTCGACATGCAGCCAGATTCTCCGCTCCTCGCAGAGGTCGGCGATGGCCGCGATCGGGTCGATGGCACCTGTGTTGACCGTCCCGACAGTCGCCATCACCGCGATCGGCACCACGCCGGCAGCCGCGTCCGTGTCGAGTTGGCGCTCCAGGTCGTCCGGTTTCATGCGGTGATCGGCATCGGAAGGGATGATGCAGACGTGGTCGGATCCAAGACCCAGCAGCTGGGCGGCCTTGTGGGCGCATCCGTGCCCTTCGGATCCGACGTACAGCGCAAAGGTTGTGCCAACTGCCTGCAGCCCTTTCGCTCTCACGTCGATACCGACCCGGTCCATCGCCCGGTGACGGGCCCCGGCGAGTGCCGTCAGCGTGGCCATCGATCCGCCGCTGGTGAGCATCCCGAAGGCTCTGTCCGGTAGGCCCGCGAGTTCGCAGAACCACCGGACGACCTGCCGCTCCACGTGGACCGCGGCGTGATTCCCACCCGCCACGCTGGGATTCATCGCTGCCGCCAACGCATCCGCATAGACGCCAAGGGGTTGGGGCGGGGAGTTGACCCATCCGAAGAACCGCGGGTGGCCGTTGCCAAATGGATAGGGCAGCACGGTTTCCACGAACTCGCCCATCACCCTCTCGGCCGAGCGACCTGTCCGAGGTGGTGGCGCGTTGCGGAATCGATCGGCGAGCCCGGGGGGGACGGGTTGGAACACCGGACCCTCGGCGAGAGTGGCGAAGTGACGGCTGATGAGGTCGACGACCTGGCGCCCGAGTACGTCGTCCGGGGCCGGTTCCGGACTGCTCATCGCGCGGTCACCGGCCGGGCTCCGTGGCCGGAGACGTCCATGACGAGGTAGTACACGCAGGGCTCGTCCTCGGGATTGCTGAAGCCATGGGCACAATCGCCTCCGTAGTAGATGCTGTCGCCGGCAGCGAGGGCGATCGTCGTTCCGTCGAGGGACAGCGATAACGAACCGGATTCGACGGCGAGGTACTCGCGCGAACCCGGGCCATGCGCATCGAAGATCCCAGCGTCGACCCCGGGACCGAGAGTTGTTCGCATGAACTCGAACTCCACCCCGGGGAGCACCGGGTTGAGGATCCGTCGTTCCCAACCGGATGGGTCGCGCAGTACGTCCTGGTCCCGGTGGCGGAGCACGACGCTCTTGCCTCGACCTGTCGAGTGGCCGGACTCCTCCGGACGGAGCAGTCTGGCCAACGTCGTGCCGAGGCCGGTCGCGATCCGATCGAGCACCAGCACGGTCGGGCTGCGATTGCCTCGTTCCACTTCGCTCAGCATGCTGCGGCTGACATGTGACCTCGAAGCCAGTTCGTCGAGTGTCAAACCCAGGCCGCCGCGGAGTTCTCGCGCTCTGAGACCGATCCGGACCAGGTCCGGGAGGTTGTCGTCCATCATTCCACTATAGTGGAACCCGTCGGTGGTGGTCGGTGCTGCTGCATCGGCCCAGGGCCGGACTGCCAACCCGAACAGCGGTCTGAGGGAACCGGTTGAGTGACCCGGCGTTGATGACCGTGGAGCATTTGTGGTTGTAGTCCACTGGCAATCCTCCACGAGGTTGCCTCGTGGTGTGGTCTCAGCCCTGGGTGTAGTTGGTACGGGCGTTGGCGTTGACGGTGCGGTGGAGGGTGGGGGTGCCGAAGAGGGCGCCGAAGGTGATGGGAGTGTCGGTGGTGCAGGTGAGGTTGACAGTCGTGTCGTGGTAGGTGATTCGAGTGGCGATCTGGCTGTTGCGGGTGGCCAGGTAGGTGGCGACGGTGGTGTCGGCTGCGGGGCTGCCGTTGGTGGGACCGGTGAGGGTGTCGGCGGCGGCCGCGACGGCGCCGTCGCAGAGGTGTTGGAGTCGTTGGCCGGCCAGGAATGCCGATCCGGCGGCGGTGATGCCGGCGCCGAGCAGTAGTAGGCAGAGCATCATCCCGATGATCAGTGGGGTGACCGACCCGCGGTCCGAGGTGTCCGTATTCGTGCGGGGTCTTGTGTTGTTCATCGGCCCTCGCGGAGTTCGCTGATGCGGATGGAGTAGACGCCCGTGACGGTGTTGTGGTCTCCGGTCAGGACGGTGGGGACGCCGGGGAGGGTGACGACGGCGGTGACGCAGAGGTCGTAGGCGGCACCGGGTTCCAGGGTTGGGGTGATCTGGTTGGCCGAGGTGCACTCGGTACCGGGGGCGATGAATTGCAAGGTGATGCTCGCCGCGGCAACGTTCTGGTCGGCGAGGTCGATGGCGGCGATCTGCTGGGCTCGGTCGATGCCGTCGGCGATGGTGGGTGCGCTGTCGATGGCGCGGCCGGCGTCGCGGGCGGCCTGGGTGACGGCGAAGGTGGTGGCCTGCAGGCGGATCAGGCTGATGAGGATGTACACGACGGGGATGAGGATCAGTACGGCCAGGAAGATGACCTCGATGATGGCGCGGCCGTCGTCGTGCTCGGTCGGTCGGTTGTTCGACCCAGGGTTGATGACGGGCGGGGTCGTGAGTTCGACGGGCCCGAACCACCGGGACCGGGCCGGCGATCGGTGCGCCCTCATCCGAGGGTTTCCTTGACCGAGTGTCCGGTGACGGTGATGTCGGGCATGACACCATCGAGAAGGCTGATGATTCCGGGGGTGCGCATGGTGCAGCGGACTTCGACGAGGAGGCCGTCGGTGCGGGAGGTGCAGCGCAGGCTGTTGCTGGTGGAGGCGGCGATGGATCCGTCGAGCAGTTCGGCGACGCGGCCGGCGGCGGCGGTGTCGGGGATGTCGGCGTTGGCGATGTAGCGGGCGGTGTCGGCCGAAGCGGAGGTGAGCAGGGTGCGGGAGTAGGCCCAGAAGCCGACGGACACCAGTGCGAGGAACAGCATCAGCAGCAGGACGAGGACCATCGCGAATTCGGCGACGGAGGATCCGCGGTCGTCGTGATCCGGCGTTGACCGGCAGTCGGTCAGGTCTTGCCGGCTCCGGAGACGGAGTCGAAGGCGTTCTTGACGGCTGTGGTGACCTGTTCGCGGAAGACGGTCAGCAGGGCGATGACGACGATCGCCGTCATCACGGTGATCATCACCCAGCCAGGGACGTCGCCGCGGTCGTTGTCCTCGTCGCCGGCCGGCTGGGTCGCGGTCAATCGGTCGGTGAGCATCAGCAGGGCGCTGTCATCCAGAGGTTGAGGTGCTGAACGGTTCGGCGTGGCATGAGGCTCTCCTGGTGGGATGATGGATCCGAGATTCATTGGGCGACGGCGGTGATGGCGATGAGCCCGGGGAAGAGGGCAAAAAGAATCGTGATGGGCAGAACGAGAAAAACAACCGGAACCATCATCGCGATCTCCTTCTTGCCACCCGATTCCAGTAGCTGGCGTTTGCCAAGGGCTCGCACGTCGGCGGCCTGGGCGCGCATGACGTCGGCCAGCGGGGTGCCCCGTTCGATGGCGACGGCCATGCCGTCCAGGAAGCGGGAGAGCGGTTCGAGGCCGGTCCGGTCCCGCATGGTTGTCAGGGCGACGAGGAATGGTGTGCCGGAACGGGTGTCGGCCAGCAGCGCGGAGAGCTGGTCAACCAGGTGGCCCTGGGCGAGGCGGGAGATCCGTTCGATGGCGCCGACCGGGCCCTCGCCGGCGGTGACCGCCAGGGCGAGCATTTCGGCGACGACGGGGAATTCGGTGAGGATTTCGGCGTCTCGTTTGGCGACGACCTGGCTGAGCCACCAGTCGCGGGCCAGGACTCCTCCGGCGGCGCAGGCCAGGATCAGCAAGACCAGCGTGAGCGGGTTGGTCGGACCGAAAACAACTGCCAGCAAACCGATTCCGAGACCGCCGGCGGTGGCCAGCGCGCCCCAGAGGACCTGGTCGGCACGGAACTGTTCGACCGTCATCGGGGAGTCGAGTGATTCCAGCCGCCGTCGGACGGAGGCCTGCCCACCGACGAGCCGGTCGAGCACCTTGACGGCGTCGCGGAGCAGTGGCGCGGTGAGGCGGCCCAGAGCGCCGGCAGTGCCGGTGCCGCCGCGGGCCAGCAGCCTGGACTGATTGGCGGTGTCGGACAGATAGGGGGCGATGCGATCTGCAAGGGTGGGCCGACGGAGCGGCGGTGAGGCCAGGACGGCGAGCAGCAACCCGACGGCGGTCAGACCGCCGAGGATCCCGCCCAGGAGCGTCGGGCTCATCGGAGTACCCGTTTGTCCTCGGGGAGCCGTCCGATGCGGATCATCAGGCGGTAGGCGACCAGCGACAGCACCGCGCCGATCACCAGGATCGCGGTCCCGGTCGGGGTGTCGTAGGCGTTCAACGTCTCCTGCTGCGTCGCCAACAGGACCAGCACCAGCCATGGCGCACACACGGCCATGCGCGCGGCGTTGACCGACCATGACTGGCGTGCCATCAGTTCGGCCCGGGTGCGCGCGTCGTCGCGGAGGAAGGTGGACAGGGTGGTGAGGAGGCGGCCGAGGTCGGTGCCGCCGACTTCGCGGGCGACGCGCATGGATTCGCAGACCCGGTCGCCGACCGGATCGGCGAGGGCGGTCTTGAGTCGGTCGAGGCTGTCGTTGAATTTTCCCGACGTGCGGTAGTCGGTGCCGAATCGGCGGAAGGGGGCACGGAGGGGTTCGGGACCGCGGATGCCGATGGCGGAAAGCGCTTCGGGGAGGGAGAGCCCGGCGCGGACGCCCGAGGTGAGGTTGTCGACCACCTCGGGCCACAGTTCGCGGAGATCGGACTGGCGGCGGTGCCGTAGCCGGGTGACCAGCAGGCGGGGCAACGCGCTGGCGAACGCGCCGAAGATGATCGAGACCGAGAACGATCGGGTGAGGATGAAGCCGAGCAGGAAGACCAGGAAGGTGGACAGGGCCTGCAGGGCGACGAGCTGGCGCGGGGTGATGTCGGTGAGCCCGGCCTGCAGCAATTCTTCGCGGAGCTTTTCGGTGCGGGCGTGGGTGCGCGGCGGATGCGGTCGCCGGGTGAAGCCCTGCCAGATCAGCAGGATGCCGATGCCCAGCAGCAGGCCGATCAAGGCGCCCATGTCTCACCTCCCCCGTTCGGCCGGAAGCCGAATGTGACCACGTAGGAAAGCAACGTATCCAAAGAAATGGTCAAGGCAAAGGCGTCATCCACATTGTTAGACCTGGTGTGACAATGCGGGGGACCGCGATCACTTGGAGTCACGGGCTTTGAGCTCACGTGTCACATGAGCCCCTCGCGGCACCGCTGGTCGGGTGGACTGCGCAGGGGGTCGGCGCTCGACTTGATGGCTGCGTCAGTACGGCAGGTAGAACGTCAGGAGATCGGCGGTGAGGGGCGGAAAGAGGGCTTCGAACAGCTCGCGATGCGGGCCCGGATAGACGTCGGGTCGGGTCGTCGTCAACCCGGCCATGCCGAGTGGTCCGAACAGCAACGCTCCCAGTTGGTCGGGAGCGACACCGGCGCCGCCGGCCGAACAGGGAGCCTGCATCGCTCCACCAGCGCGGACCGCCCCCAGACCGTCCGACTCCACCGCCATCCGGTAGTGCCGGCCGAAGGTCGAGATCACTACCCCGTCGATCGGCACTTCCGATCCGGTCAACCGGCGGAACAGCAAGGGCCGCAGGGCATCGAGCAGCGGACCGGGATCTGCGATCCGCACGTAGTACTGGGTGGCGCCCCGGTCCGGTTCATCCAGCCGGGTTGCCCATGCCGTCGACGCAACGGTGCCGATCCGGTCGACCACCGTCACCGGTACCCCTGGACGGATCCGGCAGACCTCGGCCAGGAGGGCGTCCGCAGCCTCTTCGTCAACCGCGGCACCCTCCGCCAACAGCACCGCTGAATCTTGCGTCTGCACGCGGGCAGTGCCGACCGCACGTCGATGCCGTTCCAGGACGTAGGTGATGCTGGAATCGTGGGACAGCAGCCAACGGCGGCGCGCCGGCGAATGGGCGACCGTCACGTCGAAGGAGCGCTGCGCCTGTTCCTGCAGTTCCTCCAACGCGGTCAGATCCGCCGCCGTGGCCGGCCGAAAGATGCTGTCGCCCCATGATTCCGGTGGATCGCCGATCACGGCGCGGGCCTTCGGGATGGTGATCGCGTACTCGTATCCGAAGAGTCGGTAGAAGTACGGGATGCCGATCATCACCTGCAGCAGGTGTCCGCGGGCGGTCGATAACTGGTGCATCCGTTGCATCAGCTCGCGCACGAGGCCACGACCCTCGTACCCGATCCTGGTGGCCACCAGCTCCACCTGTCCCGCGGGCAGCGTGACTCCGCCGATCCTGATCTGCTCGTCCATCAGCGACGCCGTCGAGACCACCTCGTCACCGTCGACCACCACTGCGCACAGGTCCCAACCCGAGTCCGGGTCGGTCACCATCAGTTCGAGGTCGCGCGCGTCGGCGCTGTCACCCCGCTGGACCAGCAGGTCCGCAATCCTGGGCAGATCAGCCGGTGTGGCCGTCCGGAGGACAAGCCGGCCCGGAAGCTCACGGTTCGGCATCGTCACGGCCCCCACGCTAGCGGTGGACCACAAGCCAATTCCGGCGGCTGTTCCAGGGAGAGGCGAAGCGAAACCGTGACACCCGGGAAACATGCCCGTCCCGGAACCGTCGTCTACTGACAGGAGACAAGCAACTCTCCCAGGAGACACATGGAGGATCCGGTGGGCAAGGGCGGCCAGGCATCGAGCGGTGCGGACGGGGCAGTTGCGGCGGGAACGACGGTGTCGCTGGCCGAGCGGGCCAGAGCCGACGGCGTCCGCTTCATCCTCGCCACCTTCACCACCCTGACCGGCAAGCCCTGCTCCAAGTTGATGCCGGTGGAGGCCGCGGACGAACTGCAGTCCTCGGGTGCCGGATTCGCCGGGTTCGCTGCCGGGGCAATGGGTCAGCAGCCCCGGGATCCCGACATCATCGCCATGCCCGATCTCGATTCCTACACCCCGCTGGACTTCCTCCGCCCCGGGCTGGCGATGGTGCATTGCGACCCCCACGTCAACGGAGCTCCCTACGCCTTTGCGCCCAGGGTCATCCTGAAGAAGGCGCTGGCCGATGCGTCCTCCGAGGGTTTCGACCTGGTGGCCGGCGCCGAGGTCGAATACTTCCTGCTGCGCCGGGGCGCGGATGGGGTACTGCACACCGCTGACGAACAGGACAACGCGGGCCAACCCTGTTACGACAGCCGTGGTCTCACCAGGATGTACGACCACCTGACGGCGGTGAGCGACGCGATGAACGGCCTCGGCTGGGCGCCGTACGCCAGCGACCACGAGGACGGGAACGGCCAGTTCGAGCAGAACTTCGCCTACTCGGACGCCCTGACGACCGCCGATCGCGTCATCACCCTGCGATACCTGCTGCAGATGATGGCCGACCAGCGGGGCATGGTCGCCAGCTTCATGCCCAAGCCGTTCACCGATCGCACGGGAAGTGGTCTGCACCTGCATCTCTCGCTGTGGCGCAATGGGCTGGAGCTCTTTCCGCAGAGCTCGGCGGACGAGTACGGGCTTGGTCTGGATCCGGTCGCCTACCAGTTCATCGCGGGCCTGCTGCAGCACGCTCCGGCCCTGCACGCGCTGGCGAACCCGACCGTCAACTCCTACAAGCGGACCGGGGCGACCACCACTGCCTCGGGCGCGACCTGGGCGCCGCGGTTCGCCTCGTACGGAGGAAACGACCGCACGCATCTGGTCCGCGTTCCGGACGGCCATCGCGTCGAGTTCCGCGGAGCAGACGGTGCGGCCAACCCCTATCTCGCCGCCGCCGGGGCACTGGCCGCCGGGATGGACGGCGTAGCAAGGGAACTTGATCCCGGTGCGCCTGGCGTGGCCGAGGCGGGTGCGTCGTTGCCGCGCACCCTGCTCGATGCCGTACACGAATTCGAGTCCGACCCGGTGATGCGGGCGGTGATGGATGTCGTCGACCCGGCCGCCGGTGTCTCCGCCTACTACGCCGAGCTCAAGCGCGCGGAGTTCTACGACTGGCACAGCGCGGTCAGTCAGTGGGAGGTCGACCGGTACCTGGTCTGACGGCCGTCGGGACGGTCCACTACCAGGAAACGATGTCTCTCGTAGTGATACGATCGGTGCATCATCAGTCTCGAGAGGAACACCTCATGTGCGGAATCTCCGGTCTCCACCTGCGGAACCCGGCGCTCTACCCGCAACTCGGAGAACTGTTGAGCGGCATGCTCTGCGAAGCCGCGGAACGTGGAACCGACGCCGCCGGGATCGGCCTGTACGGGGATCCGCGGCTGACGCCAGCGGGCACCACGACCGTGTCAGTACTGGATCTCGCGGCTCCGCTCGAGGAGGTGACCCGGCTGCTGGAGGCCAGAGGGCTCACGGGGGTTCGGCTGCTGGAAGCCGGTCAGACCACGGTGATCAGCGCCGCCAACAGTGCAGCCGAACTCGAGACCGCCGTGAGGGCAGCGCTTCCCGACCTGATCATCAGCGGACGAGGCACCCAGCTCGCCGTCCTCAAGGGCACCGGCCATCCTGACGACCTGGCCGCCACCTTCTCCCTGCCCAGTGCCTCCGGGTGGCAGGGGGTCGCGCACACCAGGATGGCCACCGAGTCGGCGGTGACGTCATCCGGCTCGCACCCGTTCTCGGTCGGGCCGGACCAGTGCCTGGTGCACAACGGTTCCTTCGCCAACCACGCCACCATCCGCCGCGAGCTCCGCGCGGACGGCATCGTGTTCGACAGCGAGAACGACTCCGAGGTCGGGGCCCGGTTCCTGGCCGCCCAACTTGCCGGCGGGGCCGATCTGGAGAAATCCCTCCGGCTGCTCTGCGAGCGGTTCGACGGCTTCTACACGTTGCTGGTGACCACCGGCGACTCCTTCGCAGTGGTCCGCGACGCGATCGCCTGCAAACCGGCGGTCATCGCCGAGACCGCGGACTGGGTGGCCATGGCGTCCGAATACCGCTACCTGGCCGGACTGCCGGGGGTAGCCGATGCCCGCATCTTCGAACCGGAACCGGAGCAGGTGTACGTATGGGAACGCTGACCGACACTCCCTTCACCACCATCGATCTCACCGCCGAATCGGTGCGGGAGCTGAACCGGCGCCTGCACCGGGAGGCGGCCGTGGGCAGCCGGTGGCGGATCATCGGGTCGATGGGCAGGCACAACATCGCGGTCGGGCTCGCCGAGAAGCTCACCGTCGAGATCGACGGTCACGTCGGCTACTACTGCGCTGGCATGAACCAGTTGGCCGATGTCGTCGTGAACGGGAACGCCGGCGTCGGGCTGGCCGAGAACATGATGTCAGGGCGGGTGCACGTGCACGGTAACGCTTCCCAGTCGGCGGGTGCCACTGCGCACGGCGGGCTGCTGGTGATCGACGGTGATGCCGCTGCCCGGTGCGGCATCTCGATGAAGGGCGTCGACATCGTGGTCGGGGGCGACGTCGGCCACATGAGCGCGTTCATGGGCCAGGCCGGTCGCCTGGTGGTCTGCGGTGATGCGGGGGATGCGCTCGGCGATTCCCTCTACGAAGCCCGCATCTACGTCCAGGGGCGCGTTCGGTCGCTCGGTGCCGATTGCATCGAGAAGCCGATGAAGGCCGAGCATCTGGCCGAACTCACCCAGCTGCTGGCCGATGCGGGCCGCGCCGACGACCCGGCCGGCTTCCGGCGCTACGGCTCGGCGCGCAAGCTCTACCACTTCCACGTCGACAACGCCTCGGCCTACTAGGAGCTGACCACGATGACGCAAGACATGGCAGCACAGGGACTTCGCGAGTCGGCGACGTTCGACCGGGCCACCATCCACGCCATCCAGCGCGCCGCCGAGACGGGGATCTACGACATCCGCGGCGGCGGGGCGAAGCGGCGACTGCCACACTTCGACGATCTGTTGTTCCTGGGCGCCAGCATGTCCCGCTATCCACTGGAGGGCTATCGGGAGCGGTGCGACACGGATGTGGTGCTGGGGGACCGGTTCGCCTCGAAGCCGCTGCACCTGGACATCCCGGTGACCATCGCCGGGATGAGTTTCGGCGCGCTCTCCGCGCAGGCGAAGGAGGCTCTCGGCCGTGGCGCCAGCGAGGTCGGCACCTCGACCACCACCGGTGACGGCGGCATGACGGACGAGGAACGCGGCGAGTCGAAGAGCCTGGTCTACCAGTACCTCCCGTCCCGCTACGGGATGAATCCTGACCACCTCCGCAAGGCGGATGCCATCGAGGTCGTGCTCGGCCAGGGCGCCAAGCCCGGCGGCGGTGGCATGCTGCTCGGACAGAAGATCTCCGACCGGGTGGCCGGGATGCGAACGCTGCCGATGGGCGTCGACCAACGGAGCGCCTGCCGTCATCCCGACTGGACCGGCCCTGACGACCTCACCATCAAGATCGCCGAGCTGCGCGAGATCACCGATTGGGAGAAGCCGATCTACGTCAAGGTCGGTGCCACCCGCACCTACTACGACGTCAAGCTCGCGGTGAAGGCCGGTGCGGATGTCGTGGTGGTGGACGGCATGCAGGGTGGAACCGCTGCCACGCAGGAGGTTTTCATCGAACACGTCGGGATCCCGACGCTCGCCGCGATCGGCGAGGCGGTGCGCGCGCTGCAGGAGATGGGCATGCACCGCAAGGTGCAGCTGATCGTCTCGGGTGGCATCCGCAACGGCGCCGACGTCGCGAAGTGCATGGCCCTCGGGGCCGACGCCGTGTCCATCGGCACCGCTGCGCTGATCGCGCTCGGTGACAACCACCCATCGCTGGACGAGGAATACCGCAGCATCGGGTCTGCCGCCGGCTACTACGACGACTGGCAGGAGGGCCGCGACCCGGCCGGGATCACCACCCAGGACGAGGATCTCGCCCGCCGCCTCGACCCGGTGAAGGCCGGCCACCGACTCGCCAACTATCTACGGGTGCTGACCATGGAAGCGCAGATCATCGCGCGGGCCTGCGGCAAGGCGCACCTTCACCACCTCGAGCCGGAGGACCTCGCGGCGCTCACCATCGAATCGGCGGCGATCACCCGCATACCGCTGGTCGGTACGTCCTGGATACCGGGGCAGCAGCTGTGAGCCTGTCAGAGCCTGCCGCAGGCATTGACCTGCCCGCCGAGGTCGACCTGGTGGTGATCGGTGCCGGCCTGATGGGTTCGATGACGGCGTGGGCCGCCACCCGCCGCGGACTGACAGTGCTGGCGCTGGAACAGTTTGCCGTCGGCCACGACCGGGGCAGCTCGCACGGGAGTGCCCGCATCGTCCGTCGGGCCTACCCCGACGAGTTCTACGTCCGGCTGACCGGGCGGGCCTTCGAGCTGTGGAATGAACTCGAGAACAATTCTGGGACCAGACTTCTCACCATGACGGGGGGTCTCGATCACGGCGGCATCCGCGACCTGCGGGCCATCGTCGAGGCGTTGACGGCCCAAGGCGTCGAACACCAGGTCCTGCCCGGCGCCGAGGCCGAAAGCCGTTGGCCCGGAATGCGCTTCGAGAAAGAGGTGCTCTTCCACCCGCAGGCCGGCACCGTGGACGCGGATCTCGCGGTGCGCACGGCCCTCGACGTCGCAGCGGCCGGTGGAGCCCGGATCTTCGCCAACACCGCGGCGCTCTCGATCAGCGTGGAGGGCGACACCGCCGTCGTCGAGACCTCCAGCGGCAGCGTCCGGGCGGGCCGGGTGGTGCTGGCCGCGGGTGCCTGGCTCGGCGACCTGGGGCGCGCGGTGAGTGGGCTGTCGCTGACCCTGCCGCCGCTGCGGGTCAGCCAGCAGCAGATATTCCACTTCGCCCGGTCGGCCGGGATCGAGGAGTGGCCGACCAGCGTGCACAAGGGCGCCACCATCTCCACCTACAGCCTGGCCGGTGGGCGGGACGGTGGGCCTGGCGGAGCACGCAAGGTCGCCGAACACGACCCCGGCGGATACGACACCACCGCTGGAACCCGCACCGGCATCGTCGATCCCGGAGCGCGGCAGCGGATCGTCGACTATGTACGGGAGTGGATGCCGGGTCTGGTGGCCGAACCGTTCGCCGAGGCCAGCTGCCTCTACACCAACACCGAGAACGAGGATTTTGTGTTGGACCGGGTCGGCCCGGTGGTGGTGTGCTCCCCGTGTTCCGGCCATGGCGCCAAATTCGCCCCGCTGATCGGCGAGCTGGTCACGGACCTGGTCACCGGCACCGCGGATCCGGAACCCCGGTTCGCGCAGGCGGCACATCGACGATGACATCCCGGAAGAGCGTCGAAGGGCTCGACGGCGACCTCGACCCGGAACTGGTTGGCACCGGCCACGTCGATCGCGAGATCGACCCGACCGCACCCGGTCCGGGGGAGGGTGATCTGGAACGGGCCATCGCGAACCAGGTGCGCGCCTACCGTCAGGCGGCCGGGGTGTCGGTGGCCGAGATGGCCACCAGGGTCGGCGTGTCGAAGGCGATGCTCTCCAAGATCGAGAACGCCCAGACCTCCTGCAGTCTCACCACCCTGTCGCGGCTGGCCGCCGGGCTGGACGTCCCGGTGACGGCGCTGTTCCGCGGGGTGGATGCCGAGCGGGAGGCCGTCTTCATCCCGGCCGGCCACGGGGCCCGGATCATCCGGCGGGGCTCCCGCCACGGCCACCTCTACGAACTGCTCGGGCCGTTGCGTGGACCGCACCAGCGGATGGAGGCGGTGGTGGTCACGCTGACCGAGGCCAGCGAGGTGTTCCCGTTGTTCCAGCACCCGGGGACGGAGCTCATCTACCTGCTGGAGGGTGAGATGGTCTACGGCCACGGCGAAGGGAGCTACCCGCTCGGGCCGGGTGATGCGCTCCAGTTCGACGGGGAGGGTGCGCACGGTCCCGTCGCGTTGCCTACGCTGCCGGTGCGGTTCCTGTCCGTCACGGCCTACGGCGACCAACAGCCCTGACCTTGCCCGGCCCGTCCGGCGGACCGGAAACGCACCCGTCCACCCGAGATCGTCAGACGCCGGCCGCCAGCGTCACCCGTGGATCGAAAATCGGCCACCGGCCAATCGGATCCGAGCACCAGCACCGCGCCGGCGCGGGCCAGGTCCGCACACCGCCAGCCTTCGGACACCCGCTCGAAACCCAGTCGACGCGACCAATTGTCCGAGCCGTCGGCGTCCGTGTACCCGGTGGCGTGGCTGGGCTGCATCGACGCTGCCACGCCCTGCGGGGCGAAGCGCGCGACCAGGTCGTCCGGCACCGTCTCGAGCGGTTCCAACCGATACCGTGACCGGCCCGCCGGTAGTGCCGCAAGAGCGTCGAGGACATGACGGGTGGCTGCGTCGCCGATGCTGTGGACCGCCACCGGGATGCCAGCCATGCCGAAGTGCCGGAGCCGCTCGTCGAAGGCGGCGAGGTCCCAGCCGGGACCGACCGACTCGCCGAGGGAATCGAGATTCGACAGCCAGGCGGTCCCGCCGTCCCGGATCGCCACCCGCAACGGCTGGGCAGGTCCGGCGCCGGTGGTGACGGTGCCGCCGACCAGAATCAGGTCGGCCGGTGCATCCGTCATCGCGGATCGGACGGGAGAACCCGTGGCGTCGGGGGGGTCAGTCCAGCTGCACGGAACGGGACAGGAAGTGCGGATGATCGGGGTCGCGTCCGGCCCGGCCCGCCAGTGCGACCGCCAGCCGGTGCACCGTGGCGAGTTGGGCCTGCGGGTCGACGGTCGGGACGTGCAGGGCCGCACCGGTTCCCAGCACGGCCTCGGCCACGAAATCGGGTAGAGGATCGAACGACCAGATCAGCGATCCCGGTCCGGCAGCTGCGATCGGACCGTGCTGGTACTCCATGACCGCGTAGGCCTCCGTCCACATGCCGGCGGCCTCCCGACATTTCAGCGCGGCTTCCTGGGCGACACCCACGGTCCAGCCGTGACCGAGGAAGACGACGTGGTCGGGCAGCGGTTCGGGTACGGGATCGGCCAGCGCTGTCCTCGCATCCTCGACCAGCCCCGAGAGATTTTGGCCCAGCGAGGCGCGGAGGGCGGTCAGAGCCGAGGTGGCGAAACGGGTCTGGACCACGGACACCTCGTCGGCGTAGTCCAGCAGGATGTACTCGTCGCAGAGCTGCGGAAGGGGTGTCTCCGGGTCGCCGATGATGCCGACGATCCGGTGCCCGGCGCCCAGTTCACGGGCCACCCGGTTGACATCCCCGGTGGTCCCCGACCGGGACAGCACCACGACGGTCTCGCCCTCGTCGACGTACGGGATCTCGGACGCGATCACTGCTCGGGTCCGGCCGAGGCCCGCGGCGTTGCGCAGGCGGGCGTAGGACTCACCGATGTAGTACGACGTGCCACACCCGACGAACAGCACCGGAACGCCGGCTTTGGGCAGGATCACCGCGTGCGCGGCAGATTCGGAGATCACCCGCAACCAGATGTCGGGCTGGCTGAACAGCTCTCGTTCGGTGGCCGTCTGCGGTGTGATGCTCATTCAGGACTCCATGCTCTGGCGGACAACAGCGTGCGGGTCGGTCCGCACAGCGCCACGTCGACCCCGAGGGCGCCATGGGCAGCCACGGTGATGGCGATCGGGGCCGCGACGGTCACGAGCGTGGGCCGACGGTCACCCTCGGTCAATCAGAACTGATCACGATTGTTTCCAATCGATCAACTCTGTGCTCACTCTTGACTGGTTGCGACCGAAGTGGTTCGCTCACTTCACGTCGGGCCCACAACTTCGTTCCGTGCAGGAGACCTCATGGACTTGAACCGCCGCAATTTTCTGACCGGCTCCCTCGGCGCCGCGACGATGATGGGCCTGGCCGCCTGTTCCTCCGTCCATTCCAATTCCGCCGATTCCACGACCAGTTCGTCCTCGGCCGCGGTTGGCGCAGCCGGGTCCTCGACGACCGCGGCGCCTTCCACCACCGCCGCGAGCGGGTCGGGTGTGACGCCGTCCAGCTCCGCGCCGTCGAGCGCGGTCGCCGTCAAGGGCGACATCAGCTTCTCCTTCTGGGGTGGAAGTACCGGTGAGACAGCCGGTTTCAACCATGCGAAGAAGATGTTCGAGTCGGCCAACCCCGGTACCACCATCAATCTGAAGATCGTCCCCTACGACGGCTTCTTCGCCGGCATCGATCGCGGCATCCAGGCCGGGAATGCACCGGACATCTTCCGGGTGGACTACACGACCATCGGCAAGTACAGCGGCAAGGGCGTGCTGCTGGATGTCAGCCCGTATTTCGACGCCGCCGAGATCGACGCCTTCCTGCCCGCGCTCTGGGAAGGCATCAAGTACGACGGCGTCCCCTACGGCGTTCCGCACCAGACGGACACCACCTGCATCGTCTACAGCAAGGCCGCCTTCGAGACCGCGGGCATCACTTCCGTACCGACCACCCTGGCCAGCGCCTGGTCGTGGGAGGAGTTCTCGGCGGTGGCCACGAAACTGCGGGCCTCGCTGCCGGACAAGAAGTTTCCGTTCGCCTACGACTGGACCCAGGCCGGTGCGTTCCGCTGGCTGTCCTGGCTCTACCAGGCCGGCGGCACGCTGCTCACCCCCGACCTGAAGAAGGTCGCCCTCCCGTCCGCCGCCGCCACCGAGGCGATGGACTACACGAAGAGCTTCTTCACCAACAAATGGACGCCGGACAGCGCGACCATCAAGACGAGCCAGTACTCGGACAATTTCTTCCTCTCGCAGATCGTTCCGATGTCGTTCATCGGCGACTTCCTGGTTCCCGAACTCGCCGACCCGAAGTCGGGCTACAAGGGCGAGTGGGGCGCGACTTACATGCCGCAGCACAAGGCCGCCGCCTCCGATCTCGGCGGCAACGCCATCGTGGCCCGCAAGGACACCAAGAACCCGGAGCTGGCGGCGGCCTTCCTCAAATTCCTGGTCAGCGAGGACATCATGAAGTACTTCTGCGAGCAGGCCATCGAGCTGCCGACGCTCAAGTCGCTGGCCAGTGCGGACCTGAAATACGCCTATCGTCCCGACGTGGTCAAGATCTGCGCAGAGCAGGCCTCCACGATTTCGGACACCATCGTGAAGGAATCCACCGTCGGCTCCTTCGCCTCGATCAACACGGTGCTGCAGGACCAGCTGGAACTGGCTTTCCACGGAAAGTCAAGTGCGGACACCATTTCCGCCATCGCGTCCGGAGTCACCTCCGCGCTGGGCTCGTAGAGGGCGGCGGCGTGACAAGCTCCCGGATGGCTGTCCCGGTCGCCGACGGCGGCGCGGGCGCCCAACTGCTGCAGCCCGGCCGACCACCGGTCCGGAGGCGGCGCGGCGGAACGCTCGCCGGCTGGACGTTCCTCGCGCCGAACCTCATCCTGTCGGGCGTCTTCCTGCTGCTGCCGCTGGTGCTGGCGATCATCATCAGCTTCCAGAAGCGGGAGTCGCTCGGCACGCCGGAGTTTCTGGGCGTCAACAACTATCTCGATCTCGTCGTCGACCCGGTCTTCTGGGAGGCGCTCTGGAACACGGCCGTCTTCACCATCTGCACCGTCCCGGTCGGCATGGCACTCGGGTTGGGCATCGCCTATCTGCTGAACGGGCTGCTTCCCGGACGGACGCTGTATCGCTCGATCATCTTCCTGCCGTTGGTGATCTCCGGGGTGGCCACCGGGGTCCTCGGATCGTGGATGTTCGACCAGTACAACGGGTTCATCAACAATCTGCTGGCGACCTTCGGCATCGACGGTCCGAACTGGCAGTCAGACGGCGGTTGGGCGATGTTCTCGGTCATCCTGATGACGCTCTGGCAGCGCGTCGGATTCGACATGCTGATCTATCTGGCCGGTTTGCAGGGTGTGGGGCAGGACGTGCTCGAAGCGGCTTCCATCGACGGGGCGACCGGCTGGCAGAAGTTCCGGCGGGTGACCTTCCCGCTGCTCGGCCCGTCGACCTTCTTCCTGCTGATCATGAACCTGATCTACTCGTTCCAGATCTTCGACACGGTCTTCGCCATGACGGCCGGCGGGCCGGGATATTCCACCACCATGTTGGTCACGTACGCCTACCAGACCGGTTTCGGCGAGCACGGTTCCGGCCAGCTGGGGTATGCCGCGACCATCGGCGTGGTGATCTTCCTGATCACCCTGGTGATCACCGTTGTGCAGTGGCGGGCGAACAAGTCGCGGGACCAGGTGGGCTGATGCCCACCCAGCTCGCACATGCTCGCGGCAGGTTCTTCGTCCTGCGGCTGGTCCTGGCCATGGTCATCACCCTCATCATGTTCTTCCCGATCTACTGGATGATGGTGACGGCGTTCTCCACCCGCGAGGACCTCTACGCGCCGGGCCTGCACCTATGGCCCCTGCACTTCACCCTTGACAACTTCCGGACGCCGTTCGCCGACTTCCCCATCTGGACGTGGTTCAAGAACTCGACCGTCATCACCCTGTTCACCACCGCGATCACCGTGGTGGTGAACCTGTTGGCCGGCTATGCGTTCGCCAAGATTCCGTTTCGCGGGCGCAACGCTCTGTTTCTGATCCTGTTGTCCACCATGATGATCCCGGTACAGGCGATCATGGTGCCGCAGTTCACGCTCTCCATCAACCTCGGTCTCTACGGCAACATCTGGTCCGTCATCCTGCCCGAGAGCGCAGCCGTCTTCGGCATCTTCCTGGCGCGACAGTTCTTCCTGGCCATTCCCGACGAATTGGTCGAGGCCGCCCGGGTGGACGGTGCCGGCCAGTTCCGCACGTTCGCGTCGATCGTGCTGCCGCTGTGCAAGCCGCTGATCGCCGTGCTGGTGCTGCTGTCGTTCATGAACGAATGGAACGCATTGGCGTGGCCGTTGATCGCCCTGTTCTCCAACCAGGAACTCTTCACCCTGCCGTTGGGCATCGTGACGGACCTCAAGGGCCAGTACACGTCCAACTATGGCGCCATCATGGCCATCAACCTGGTGGCCATCGCGCCGATGGTGATCCTCTTCGTCTCTTTCCAGCGCTACTTCGTGCAGGGCCTGGCGCGGACCGGTATCAAATGACGGTCGCAGCTCCGGTCAGGTACCTGAGCACCCTGCGCTTCGACGACGCGTTCCTGCAACGGCTGCAGTCGCTCTCACCGCGCCTGGAGGTGGAGCAGATCACCGCCGACGAGGTGGCTGACGTCCCGGCGGAGACGTGGGCGCAGATCGACATCCTCCACACCTCCGGCGTGATCCCGTCAGCGGAGCTGGCGCCACGGGTGCGGTGGGTCCAGCTCGATACCTCGGGGGCGGATCACCTGCGTGGTCACCCGATCTGGGACGCCGACGTCGCCATCACCACGTTGGGCGGCGTCGGTCCGGTGTCGATGGCGGAATACGTGCTCTTCGGCCTGCTCGGCATGGCGCACCGACTGCCCGCCCTGGTGCAGGCAGGGCGATCTGGATCCTGGCCGCAGAATCGGCTGGCGGCAGTACTGTTCACCCCCGCCAGGATCCGCGGGACGACGATGACCATCGTCGGCTATGGGCGCATCGGGCAGGAGGTCGCCAGACTGGCGGCTCCGTTCGGCATTCGTGTGGTCGGGCTGAGCCGCAGTGGGTCCGTCAAGTCCGTCGACGACCGGTACGACGGGCGCGCCACCAACGATCGGCCGGCGGCCCTCGCGGTGCGGGAGTTGCTGCCGCACCAGGAGATCGGGTGGGAGGGCGACGAGGTGCTGGTGGCCGGCATCGACCGGCTGGACGACGCGCTGCCGTTGACCGACTGGCTGGTCGTCGTCGTCCCGCGCACGCCGGAAACGTTCCACCTGTTGGATGCCTCCTGTTTCCAGCGGCTTCCGTCCGGTGCTGTGCTGATCAACGCGTCACGCGGTGGGATCGTTGACGAGTCCGCCCTGCTGGCGGCGTTGCGCCGCGGACAGCTGGCCGGTGCTGTGCTCGATGTCTTCGAATCCGAACCGCTTGCACCCCAGTCGTTCTGGTGGAGCGAGCCGGGAGTGTTCATCACCCCGCACGTGGCCGGCCGGGCGGCCGACTACGCGGCCCATGTCGAACACATCGTGACCGAGAACCTGACCCGTTTCCTGGCCGGTAGGCCGATGACGAACGTCCTGGACCGGGAACGGGGGTACTGAGATGCTCGAGTTCGACCGGCAGCAGATGGTGCTGCACCATCTGCGGATCAATGGTTCCGGCAATGTCGCCGAGCTGGCGCAGGCGCTCGGTGTCAGCCCCTCGACGGTTCGGCGTGACCTGGCCGACCTCTCGGGCCGGCGGCTGCTGACCAGGGTTCGCGGCGGCGCGAGCCTGGCCGGCGTGCAGACGGAGCCGGACCGATCGCGTCGGGTGATCGCGCAGGAGCACGAGAAGCGCCGCATCGGGGCGGCGGCGGCCCACCGCATCGTGGACGGATCGACGCTGCTGATCAGTGGCGGGACGACGACGGAGGCGATGGTGCCGTTCCTGGCCGGCAAGGAGCGGTTGACCGTGTTGACCAATGCGTTGAACGTGGCCAACCTGCTCAGCAGCTACCGGGAGATCACCGTCGTCGTCCTCGGTGGAATCCTGCGCCACGAGGAGATGTCGTTGCTGGGGCCGATCGCCGAGCGCACCCTGGCGGAGTTCCACGTCGATGTCGCGTTCTACAGCGCGTTCGGCATCGATGCCGACCGCGGACTCTACGGCGCCCATGCGCTGGAGGCTTCCACCGACCGCTCGCTGCTGGCGTGCGCCGCGTCGGTCATCGTGCTCGCCGATCACACCAAGTTCGAGCAACGCGGTCCCGTCCGACTGGCCCCGCCGCGGGCGATCGACTGCGTCATCACCGACAGTGCGGCCGATCCGGAAGTACTGGCAGGTCTGCGATCCCAGGGCGTCGAGGTCGTCACCTGCTGATCGGGCGTCGACGCCTGCCAGACCACAAGAATAGATCCGCAACAGGGCGCGAATGCGCCCGGAACGAGAAGAGGCCGACCGCGGTGGAGAGCGCGAACGAGGCACTGGACGTCCTGCGCGAGTCGCAGGACCGTGCCCTGCACCGGGAGGGCATCCCGATGTTCGTCGGGCTGGCCGACGAACGACCAGGGCAGGACCGGCCTGCGCCAGGACAGACCGACATCGACCGGGGCACTGCCGTTGTCGAACGGATGGAGCACTATCGCTCCGCTCTCGCCGCCCAGCAGCGGGACACCGACATGGGCGTGGTGATCAGCGTTCTCACGGTGACCGCGTACGAGGACTTCGATCGGAGTGTGTCCTAGATGAGCACGTTGACCTTCTCCGCCCACCGTGACCTGTTGGCGCAGGGGCGTTTCGTCCGCCTGGTCAACTACCACAACACCCCGGCGGCCGGCCGGCCGGCGTTGCGCCGGGAACTGGCCGCCTACCGGGAGGCATTCGCTCCGATCGGACTCGCCGAGCTGGACCGGTTCTACGCGACCGGGACGTGGAGCACCGAGCAACCAGGTTTCATCCCGGTGTTCTACGAGGGCTATCGCAACAGCTTCGACGTGGCCGGGCCGCTCTGCGACGAACTGGACATCACCGGCTGGTTCGCGGTCTGCACCGGCTTCGTCGACTGCCCCGTCGCCGAGCAGGAACTCTTCGCCAGATCGCACTGGATCGGGCTGGTCGACGAGGAGAAGGCGGGGGACCGGATCGCGATGAGTTGGGACGAGGTCGCCGACCTGGCCGCCCGACATGTCGTCTACCCGCACACCGCGTCCCACGACGGCATCGCCGACGTGATCACCGACGAGGACATCTTCCGGGAGATCGTCGAACCCAAGCAGAAGATGGATGCCGTCACGGGGCAATCGGCGCCGGCCTTCGTCTGGCTGCACGGTTCGCCCTGGGGATCGAGCCCGCGCCACGACCGGGCCGTCGTCGAGGCCGGCTACCGGTATCTGTTCAGCAACACCATGATCCACCGCATCGCCGACTGATCGGGAAGCTGCACCGTGAGCGAAGAAGTGGAGCGACGCACCCTGGTGCTGATCGGCGCTGGCAGCGCCGTCTTCACCAGAGGGCTGCTGGCCGATCTGATCTCGGCGAAGGACCTGGGGGACTGGGACATCCGGCTGGTGGACGTGGCGCCGGCGGCACTTGCCACCGCAGTGGGCCTCGCCACCAGGATGGTCGCGGCGCGCGGCGCGGAGCGCCACATCGCCGTCACCGGCACCACCGATCGGCGGAAAGCGTTGCTGGGCGCCGACTTCATCGTGACCTGCGTCGGGGTCGGCGGCCGCCCGGCGTGGCAGGCAGATCATCGGGTGTGCATGGAGCACGGCATCTTCCAGCCGGTCGGTGATTCGGTGATGCCGGGCGGGATCTCCAGACTGCTCCGGACCACGCCGGTCCTGGTGGCGATCGCCCTCGACATCGCGGAGTTGGCACCCGAGGCGTTCTTCTTCAACTACAGCAATCCGATGACGGCCAACGTGATGGCCATGGCCCGCTATGCGGGACTGCCCGGGGTGGTCGGCCTCTGCCACGGAATGCACCACGTGCAGCGGCATCTCGCCGCCTACCTCGGTGAGCCGCTGGCGGAGACCTCGACGCTGTACGCGGGGATCAACCACCTGACGTTCATCTACGACTTCCGGGTTCGCGGGCGCGATGCCTGGCCGCGGGTACGGGACAGGGTCGCGGCCGACCTCGCCCAGCCGATGGATCCGGCGCTGATCGGCGATATCTGGAACGAGAACACCAGCGCCTGGCAGAACCCGTTCTCCTGGGAACTCTTCGCCCGCTACGGTGCGTTCCCGGCGGCGGAGGACCGCCACGTCACCGAGTTCTTCCCCGAGAGGTGGAGCAGCGGCGAGTACTACGGCAAGACCCTCGGCCTGGATGCGTTCTCGGTGCAGGAGATCCTGGACTGGGGCGAGAACCGTTACCAGGGCATGCGGGCCCAGGCCGACGGCAGCGTCCCGCTGGACGACGACGCGTTCGAGCGCTCCAGCGGCGAGCAGGAGCAGCTCATCGGCATCATCGGATCGGTGCTGGCTGATTCACGGGAGATGTTCTCCTGCAACGTGATCAACAACGGTGCGGTGCCCGGACTCCCCGACGACGCCGCGCTGGAGATTCCCGGCGTGGCGACCGCCCGCGGTATCCGGCCGATCGCCGTGCCCGACCTCTCGTTGGCGTTGACCGCCATCCTGCAGCGCCGGCTGACGCCCGTGTACCTGTCCCTCGAGGCAGCCATGACCGGCGACCGAAACATGGTGGTCGAAGCCATTCTCGCCGACGGTGCGGTGGCCGATCCGGCTCCCGCAGCCGCGTTGGCAGACAATTTGATCGCCACCCAGCTCGAGTACCTCCCACGGTTTCGCTGAAAGCAGATGACAATCACCCTTCACCACCAGTACACGAGGAAGAACAGATGACACTGCGTAGCGCCGCGTGGTTTGCCGCAGAAGGCAAGACCGGCATCATGTCCCGTGCCTGGCTGCGGTCCGAAGGTCTGCCGGACGACAGCTTCGTCGGCCGGCCGGTGATCGGGATCGCCAACAGCTGGTCGGAACTGACACCGTGCAACATGCACTTCCGGGAGCTCGCCGAGCAGGTGAAGCGGGGCGTCTGGCAGGCCGGCGGAGTTCCCTTCGAATTCCCGACCACCTCGGCCGGCGAGCCCCTGGTCCGCCCGACCGCGATGGTGCTGCGCAACCTGATCTCGATGGATCTCGAGGAGACTCTGCGCGGCAACCCGTTGGACGCCGTCGTACTGCTGGCCGGGTGCGACAAGACCACGCCGGCCTACCTGATGGGGGCGGCCAGCGTCGACCTCCCGACGCTGCTGATCACCGGCGGTCCGATGCTCAACGGGAAGCACCGGGGTACCGACATCGGTTCGGGGACCTCGATCTGGCGGCTCACCGAGTCCTTCCGCGCCGGCGAGATCACCCAGGGCGAACTGTTCGAGGCAGAGGGCTGCATGGCGCGGAGCCGGGGACATTGCATGACGATGGGAACCGCGTCGACGATGGCGCTCCTCACCGAGATCCTGGGCATGCAACTACCGGGCAGTGCCGAACTTCCGGCCGACGACGCCCGCCGCCGGACCATGGCGCATCTGGCCGGCCGCCGGATCGTGGAGATGGTCGGCGAAGGTCTCACGCCGTCGAAGATCCTGACCAGACGCGCCTTCGAGAACGCCATCCGGCTCAACGCCGCCATCGGCGGATCGACCAACGCGGTAGTGCACCTCCTCGCTCTGGCCGGGCGGGTCGAGGTGCCGCTCGACCTGGACGACTTCGACCGACTCGTCCGCGACATCCCGACGCTGGTCGATCTGATGCCGTCGGGCCGGTTCCTGATGGAGGATTTCGCCTACGCCGGTGGGCTCGGTGCGCTGGTGGCGGAGATGGGCGACCTGCTGGACCAGGACACGATCACCATCACGGGCACCTCCATCCGCGAGAACTACGCCGGAGGCGAGTGTTTCAACACCGAGGTGATCCGGACGATGGACAACCCGGTGAAGCCGGTCGGTTCGGGAATCGCGGTGCTTCGGGGCAATCTTGCTCCGTCCGGAGCGGTCATCAAGCAATCGGCGGCGTCACCGGACCTGCTGCGGCACATCGGGAGAGCGGTGGTCTTCGACCGTCTCGAGGACTACCTGGCGGTCGCCGACGACGACGACGTGGACATCAAGGCCGATGACGTCCTGGTCATCCGCTACGCCGGCCCCCGCGGATACCCGGGTATGCCGGAGATCGCGAACGTCGCGTTGCCGCGCCGCCTCCTTGCCGACGGCGTGCGGGACATGGTGCGCATCTCCGACGCCCGGATGAGCGGAACCTCCTACGGCACCGTCGTGCTGCACATCGCGCCGGAGGCGGCGATCGGCGGTCCACTGTCGTTGGTGCGCACCGGTGATCAGATCGAACTCGACGTCCCCGGCCGGACCCTCAACATGCTGGTCGACGACGACGAGCTGGCCCGCCGCCGGGAGGGCTGGGCCGCACCCGAGGTGCCGAGCGCGGCGCGCGGGTACATGAAGCTCTTCGTCGAACACGTCCAGGGCGCCGATGTCGGCGCCGACTTCGACTTCCTGCAGGGCAACCAGCCGCCGGAGGTGCCACGTCGCGGATTCTGAGTCGTCGCGCCGGGTCATGATCGTCGGCGCCACCGGAGTACTGCGTCCGGCGGTCCTGGACTGTGTCGCCCGCGGTTGGGCGGTGACGGCGATCGCGCGGAACCTCGAGAACCTGGCTGACCTGGTGGACGAGGCGGGACCGTCGGTGACGGCGGTGTCGGTGGACGTCTACGACGGACAGTTGTCAGCGGCGGCACTTTCGTCGACGTTCGACGACGCCCTGCTCTACCTCGCGGCGGACGACGACGATACGGAGAACCAGGCCGCCGACCTACTGCAGGCCCGCGTGAGCGGGACCACGGTGCGGATCCTGACCAGCCGCTGGGCGCCCAGCGGCGCGCTCGCCGACGGTCGATGGCCGAGAACCGAACGCCGGGTGCATCTCCTCCTCGGCGCGCACCAGAACCCGGCGACCGGTGAGGTCAGGTGGCACAGCCCGCAGGAGATCTCGGCCGCAGCCCTATCGGTTCTCGACACCGGGTCGGACGGGGCGCTGGGCAGCCCGGTGGTTCCCGAGACCGGACCGGACGAGCCAGGTCCGGCCGAACCGGATCCGGTGGTCGGAACGCTGCATCACCTCGAGCTGTGGGTGCCTGATCTGAATCGGGCCCAACAAGAGTGGGGATGGTTGCTGGGACAGCTCGGCTATCGGCAGTTCCAGGACTGGCCCGACGGTCGGAGCTGGAAACTGGGCCAGACCTATCTCGTGGTGGAGCAGTCATCGGCACTGTCCGCGCCGTCGCACGACCGCCTCCGGCCGGGTCTCAACCACTTGGCGTTCCACGTCGGCGATCTGCTGGAGACGATCGTCGAGGGTGCGGCAGCCCACGGTTGGACCTTGATGTTCGCCGATCGCCATCCGTATGCGGGTGGCTCGGGGCATCGTGCGGCCTACCTGCACAACTTCGATGGCTTCGAGATCGAGCTGGTCGCGACGCCGGATCCGCACACCGATTGATCCGTGGGCCGAGGCGTGCTGCCCACCGGACCGACAGGGATTCACCGGCAATAGGTCTCGGCACGCGCGGACAGCTCAGGTCCGGCGGTCGGTCCGTCCGGCCAGCGCCTCTTCGTAGGCCTCGTCGGCGCCCGGAACGGCCGGGAATTCCAGTGCAGCACCCTCGCGGGCCATGGCCGTCGCCACTCTCTCGTGCCCGGGAAGATCCTGGTCCGCGTGCACGAACTGCTTGCCGCGCAGAGCGGATGCCACGATGGCGATGAGCAGCAAGACGATCGAGGCACTGAACGCCACCACCAGACCGTGGTGGAAGGCGTCGGAGATCAGAGTGGGGAAGAAGGTCCGTCCGGTCAACGTCGACACGTCGGCACCTCCGCCCGCGAGCAGCTGGGACGGGTCGACCGCCCGCATCAGCTGGGTGATCGGGTTGTCGCCGAGGAACGCGGCGAACAGGGTGCCGACGGGCGGGGTCTGCGAGATGGTCTGTGCTGCATCGGGATGCACTCCGAGCGCGACAAGACCGGTCTGCATGGCGCTGGGCAGGCGGCTGGCCAACCCGATGGCCATCAAGGTGAAGAAGCCGCCCATCGACAGCACCATGCCGGCGTTCATCCCGGTCGCCCGGACCCCTGACGCCGCACCGCGTTCCGAGGCGGGTACCGCGTTCATGATGGCGGCCGAGTTGGGTGCCGCCAACAGCCCGGACCCGATGCCGTTGAGGGCCAACAGGGCTGCGAACATCACGTAGTTGAAGTTGGCCGGGATGAGCATCAGGCCGCCGAAGGTCAGCGCCGTCAGGATCAGGCCGCCGGTGGAGAAGGCCCTGGCGCCGAAGCGATCCGACAGTGCGCCGGAGACCGGACCGGCGACCAGGAACCCGATCGTCAGCGGCAACATGTAGATGCCGGCCCAGAGGGGTGTGTCGGCGAATTCGTACCCGTGCAGCGGCAGCCAGATGCCCTGCAACCAGATGATGAGGATGAACTGCAACCCGCCGCGAGCCATGGCCGAGGCGAAGTTGACGATGTTGCCCGCGGTGAACGCCCTGATCCTGAACAGCTTGAGGTTGATCATCGGGTCGGTCACCCGGTTCTCGATCACCACGAAGGCGACCAGAAGGGCGAGTCCGAGGATGACGCCGGTCAGGACCATCGGGCTCGTCCAGCCCATGGTGTGGTTGCCGTAGGGCTGCAGGCCGTAGGTGATGGCCACCAGCACGCCGATCAGGCCGAGGCCGAACGTCAGGTTGCCCCACCAGTCGATTCGTTGGTGACGCTGCCTGTCCCGGGGCTTGTCGTGGAGCGTCCGGTAGCCGATCCAGGTGCCCCAGATCCCGACCGGCACGCTGACCCAGAAGACCGCCCGCCAGTGCCATTCCGAGAGCAGACCGCCGATCACCAGGCCGAGGAACGATCCCGCCAATCCCGCTACCTGGTTGACGCCCAACGCGAAGCCGCGCCGGTCCGCGGGGAAGGCGTCCGTGATGATGGCCGTCGAGTTGGCGGTCAGCATCGCCCCGCCGACGCCCTGCAGCACCCGGAGTGCGATGAGTTCGACCGCACCGGCCGATCCGCTGTTCGGGACGAGCGCGCAGGCAATGGATCCGACCGTGAAGATGGCAAATCCGAGATTGAACAGCTTGGCTCGTCCGTATTGATCGCCGAGGCGGCCGAACGTCACCACCAGGACGGCGGTGACCAGCATGTACCCCATCAGCATCCAGAGCAGGTAGCTGATGTTCTGCGGTGCCAACGGGTCGAGCCCCAGTCCGGCGAAGATCGCCGGCAGGGAGATCAGCAGGATCGACGAGTTCAACGTCGCAGCCAGGATGCCGACGGTGGTGACGGTCAGCGCCACCCGGCGGTCGTGCGTGGCGGTGTGTGCGGATGTCGCGGTCACAGGCGTCCCTCTCGGTCGTTACTGATGCTAACGACACGAGCGACAACGAGACAAGAGGGGCCATGTGAACGCTGTCACCCCGCCTGATGGCCTCGATAGTCGCCAATGCTCCAGGCGTTGCCTTCCGGATCATGGAAGCCGAACTCCGCACTGCCGTAGTCGGTCTGCGCGAACGGTCGGCTGATCGTCCAGCCTGCCTCCTGGACTCGCGTGTGAAGTGCGGCCACGTCGGTGGTGACGAGGTAGACGGTTCCTTGGCCGGGACCGCCTGCGCCCCCGGACCATGACTTCTCGCCGGCGTCGCTCCCGAACATGATGCCGCCACCTTCGGGCCACAGCAGCTCGGCGTGGCTGACCGCGCGGTCCTCGCCGGGATAGACGACGGATTCGGTAAAACCGAGAACGCCGGTCAGGTAGCCGATGGCGGCCGGTGCATCTCGGTAGGACAGGGTGGGCCAGGTGCCGGGATTGTTTGTCATGCACCAAGCATTGCCCGCCCTGGCTGCCCTCGTCTTGCAAGAATGTGAAACTGGCGGCAGAAAATTGCGCCTGGGGGCGTGGGGGTGATCAGTCCCGTTGGGAGAGCCACGCGGTTGCGCTGCAGCCGGCGAACTGTCGCCATTCCGCGGCCAGGTGGGCCTGGTCGCTGTAGCCGCAGTCCACCGCGATGGCGGCGAGAGCAGGTCGGCGGGGGGAACGCAGTTCGTCTACCGTTCGGTCGAATCGGGTGACCCTGGCGAGATCTTTGGCCGTCAGACCGGTCTCGGCTCTCATCTGGTCGCTGAGATAGCGGCGTGACCATCCCACCTCGGCCGCGACGGCGCCGATCTGCATCTGCCCGCCCGACGTGGCGATCAACCGCCAGGCCTGACGGAGCTCCGGCCGCGGTAGTGATGCCCCGTCCAGTCGCCGTGAGATCCAGGACCGAACGGCGACCGCCGCGGCCGACGCGGCCAGACGTCCCTCGGTGAGGTCGGCCAGAGCCGGATCGCCGTCGGCTTTGAGCAGATCGCCGAGTTCGACCACTTGGCCCGCCAGTTCACCGGCCGGCATCCCGAAGAGGGCCCGCGACGCGAAAGGATGCACGGCCAACTGGATCCCGACCCCTGGTTCCTGCTGCGGCAGTTGGACAGGGGCGGTGTGCAGGCCGCCGACGGGAGCAGCGAACGAGCGCATCCGGACGCGATCGCCCACCAGAACTCCGATCGGAATGGTGCCGGCCAGCGACAGGACGATCGTCAACCACGGGGAGGGCAGCCCGGGGTGGATGCGGTCCGGTGTCGCGGGTTCGCGGTAGTAGAACGACCGTTTGACGGCGTGCGAAGCCGGCCCGATCGTGCGCAACTCGCGGAAGTCCGCCGGGTCCTCGACGCCGGTCGTCGTCATGTGGCCAGCGTAGTGCGGTGGGACAGTCGGAGGCCCGGTAATTGCACAGCGGCCGCACGGATCAGTGACCCAGATGTGCCGTCACCGCGTTGGCCGCCCGCCGGCCCGAGACCAGAGCGCCCTGGATGGAGGCGGTGTCGCGGTGGTCGCCCGCGACGAACAGCCCATCGCCCAGATCGACCGGCTGACGGTGCACGAGGGGGGCGCCCTGGGTGGGCAGGGCGCCGGTGATGTCGTGCCGGATCACCAGGTCCCAGTCGGTGGTCGACGCGCCGTACATCCGGGCGAGATGTCGGCGCACCTCCACCTCGTCCGCTTCGTCCGGCAGCAGGGTGGTGGCCTGCACCAGATGTCGTCCGGTCGGGGCGTAACCGGGGGCGGCGTGCGTCATCACGGCGGTGTTGACCACCGGCCCACCGGCCCGGCCGGCGCTGTCGACGAACAGCAGATTGCGCTGGGTGGGTGCCTCCTGGGTCGAGAACCAATACGTGCGTAGCCCTTTCATCGTCGGGACCGGAGTCGTCAGCAAAGCTGCCGCGGTCACCGGGTCCGTCGCGACGACGACCACCCGCGCCGTCCGATCGCCCTGGTCGGTCCGGACGACCAGGGCGCCGCCAGATCCGGTGAGCTCCAGGGCCCTGATGCCCAGATCCACCGGTCGCCGTAGCCGGGCAGCGAGCTGCATGGGCAGGGCGGACATGCCGGTGGCCGGGACGCCAGGGGTGCGGAGCAGGAAGCTCCGCAGCAGCAGCCGGGTGAAGTTGGCCGAGGTGGCGCCGGAGGCATCCGCGACCACGCCGGTGAGAAACGGCTCGAGGACCTCGTGCCGCAGTCGGCCGGTGACCTTCGCGCGGTCGAGCGAGTGCTTCAGATCGGTGTCCGGACTGGAGATCAGCCGGCGGACGCTACCGAGCGACGGCGCCGCCCATCGGCCCAGCCTGGCCAGTTCCAAGGGGTTGAGGTAGCCGCTGGTCAACGTCCTGCCCAGGAGGCGGGGTGACCGGCGGGGATCCCCGAGCACCTTCGTCCCGGTCCGTCCGGTCACCGCCACGCCGGCATCGAAGGTGCGCAGGTCCAGCGCCGTCCCGTCGATGAACTTCTTGATGGCCGGGTACGCGGGGTTGATCAACTGGAACCCGCGGTCGCAGCGAAATCCGTCGATGACGTCGGTGCGGACCCGCCCGCCGACGTCGTCGCCGGCCTCGATCACCTCGACGGTGTGGCCCCGACTCTCCAACGTCGTCGCACAGAGCAGACCCGCCAGGCCCGCGCCGATGACCAGGACGTCTGGCCGGTGCTCAGTCATGCCCTCATGGTGGCACGCGGTCCCGGGGGACCCGCCTCAGCTGCGGGCGGCCGCGTCGACGAGCGAGGTGAGTTCGTCGAAGCCGACGGTGCCGGGCGGGAGCCCCTGGCGGGCCAGATCGTTCGCCACCCGACGGAGGGTCTGGTTGACCGGCGTCGGGATGCCATGGAGCCGCCCGAGCAGCACGATCTCGCCTGACAGGTAGTCGGCCTCGATGTTCCCGGTCCCGCGGGTCATGCTCTGCCAGGTCGATCCGCCGCCCCGTGGGTGCCCGGGAATGTCCGCAGTGGCAAGCCGGACCCGGACCCCGGCATCCTCCTGCGGATCGGCGAAGTCGATTCCGGCGCCGAGGAGTACCTTTTCGCCCTCGGATCTGGCCCTCATCAACAGGGCGAGCGCGGCGTCGCCCTCGATCGGACCGCCGATGGCCTCGAGGGCATTGCCGAGGTTGGCCAGCAGCTTGGTGTACTTCCAGCGCATCACGCCCGCGCTCGGATGGCCGCCGATCAGGCATCGCTCCAGGTCGGCGCAGACCCGGCTGGTCAGATCGTCGGTTCCGGACGGATAGGCCCCGATGGTGAGGACACCGATCAGTGGATCGCCGTAGGCCGCGATCCGGCCCGGGGCCAGGTGGCCGGCCGGCAGCATCACGCAGATGCCGTAGACCCTGGCGAATCTGCGCAGCGCGAGTCGTTCGCCCTCGGCGCCGTTCTGCGCGCAGAAGATCGGGAGCAGTTCCCCGGCCGTTCCCCCGCCGGCGACCGGCTGGGCACTCCAGAGATCGAGCGCTTCGATGCTCTGCTGCACCTTCACGCCCAGGACGAGGACGTCGTCGGGCTCCAGCTTCACCTCGTCAGGACCGGACACGACGGGAAGGTCCAACGTGCTGGTGCCCCGGGGCGTGGCAAACTCCAGACCGTCGGAGGCCATCGCCTGACCATGGGCGCCACGGGCGACCAGGATCACCGAGTGGCCCCCTTGGAAGAGGGCAGCGCCGATCGATCCGCCGACGGCTCCTGCGCCGATCACGATGTATCTCACGCTCGACACGGTGCCACAGGAGACCGGTCCACCTCACGCCGGATGTGGTCGTGCGAGGCCACTCCGCGGCTGTCGGCCCACAGCGATAGGGTCGTGGTCGAAGTCGAACCAGCCCGCAGACTGCCGTCTGCGTGTCATCCTCCTTGCCCAGTGTGCCCACCGTCGGAGTCAACATGTCGTTCACCGACGCGCCGCCTACCTCGCGACGCGCCCTGATCCGCCGCCCTTCTCCGCACCTGGCCGACGGGCTGATCACCCACATCGACCGGAGCCCGATCGACATCGATCTGGCCGGGGAGCAGTGGCAGGGATACGCCGACGCCCTGACCGCCAACGGGTGGCAGACGCTCGAGGTGCCGGCGGCACCGGAGTGTCCGGACTCGGTGTTCGTCGAGGACTCCGTGGTGATGTTCGCCGGGACCGCGGTGATCAGCAATCCCGGTGCGGACGAGCGCAAACCGGAGACCGCGGGAACCGCGGAGACGTTGACCGGCCTCGGGTATCCGGTCCAGATCATGACCAGGGGCGTCCTGGACGGCGGCGACGTGCTCAAGATCGGGTCGTTGGTCTACGTCGGTCGCGGTGGCCGCACGGACGCAGCCGGAGTGGCCGAGTTCCGGTCGTTCCTGGAACCGTTGGGCGCCAGGGTGATCGCTGTCCCCTTGACGAAGGTCCTGCATCTCAAATCGGCGATCACCGCCCTGCCCGACGGCTCGATCATCGGGTATCCGCCCATCGTCGACGACCCGTCGTTCTTCCCTCACTTCCGGCCGATGCCGGAGGAGGCCGGGTCCCATGTCGTCGACCTCGGAGACGGGCGGCTCCTGATGGCGTCGTCCGCTCCGCGTTCGGCCGAGATGATCGCCGACCTCGGTTACGAACCGGTCCTGGTCGACATCACCGAATTCGAGAAGATGGAGGGCTGTGTCACCTGCTTGTCCGTCCGTCTCCGATCCGATCCAGCGGCATCCGGCACGGCGATCCCCGCAACGCATCCCACAAAGGAGTGAGAGATGAAGAAGATCATCAACAGTCCGTCCACCGTGGTGGACGAGGCCCTCGACGGCATGGCAGCGGCTCATCCCGACCTGCTGACCCTGCACCGTGAGCCGACCTACGTGACGAGGGCCGACGGTCCCATCGCCGGCAAGGTCGCGCTCGTCTCCGGCGGCGGCAGCGGTCACGAGCCGATGCATGTCGGCTACGTCGGCGCCGGGATGTTGGATGCAGCGGTCCCGGGAGCCATGTTCACCTCGCCGACCCCGGACCAGATCCTGGACGCGACCAAGGCCGTGGACGGCGGCGCCGGGGTGCTGCACATCGTGAAGAACTACACGGGCGACGTCCTCAACTTCGAGATGGCCGCCGAGCTGGCACAGGCCGAGGACATCCAGGTCTCCGCAGTGGTCGTCGATGACGACGTCGCGGTCAAGGACTCCACCTGGACCGCCGGTCGACGCGGGGTCGGCGGCACGGTGCTGCTCGAGAAGATCGCCGGCGCCGCGGCCGCCCGCGGGGACGATCTCGCGTCGGTCACCGCCATCGCCCAGCGGGTCAACGCCAAGGTCCGGTCGATGGGCATGGCTCTGCGGGCCTGCACCGTCCCGCACTCCGGGGAGCCGTCGTTCACCCTGGCCGAGGACGAGATGGAGATCGGTATCGGGATCCACGGCGAACCTGGACGGGAGACCCGCAAGCTCGCACCGGCGGACGAGATCGTCGAGATCCTCCTGTCGGCCATCCTCGAGGATCTACCGTTCTCCGCCGGCGACCGGACGCTGCTGTTCGTCAACGGAATGGGTGGCACGCCCGAGGTCGAGCTCTACCTCGCCTACAATTCGGCTCGAAAGTATCTGGCAGGCAAGGGTATCGAGGTGGAACGGTCGCTGGTCGGCAATTACATCACGGCGCTGGAGATGCAAGGTATGTCCATCACCCTGCTGCAGCTCGACGACGAGTTCGTCGAGCTGTGGGATGCGCCGGTCCACACCGTCGCCCTTCGAAGAGGATTGTGAATACATGGGGTACGACGCCGAGTCACTGGTGAAGGCCGTCCGGGCGCTGGGTGCGGAGATCGCCCACCGCCGGGCCGAGCTCACCCATCTCGACCAGGAGATCGGTGACGGCGACCACGGCGAGAACCTGGCCCGCGGCTTCTCCGCAGTTCTCACCAAGCTGCGCGCTGCCGAACCGGAGACACCCTCGAAGGTGCTGTCCCTGGTCGCCACCACGCTGATCTCGACGGTCGGCGGTGCCTCGGGGCCGCTCTTCGGGACGGCGTTCCTCCGCGCATCGACCGTCATCGGGACCGCCACCGAGCTCGACGGAACCCTGGTCGCCTCGGCCCTGGTAGCGGCGAGGGACGGCGTCGTGGCCCGGGGCAAGGCCGAGGTCGGAGACAAGACCATGGTCGATGCGCTGAGTCCGGCCGCCGAGGCCGCGACCGCGGCCGCTGCCCAGGGCGCCGATGTCGCCGGGGTGCTGGCCGCCGCGGCCGCTGCGGCCGCCGCCGGGGCGGAATCGACCAGGCCGCTCCAGGCCCGCAAGGGCCGGGCGTCCTATCTGGGTGAACGCTCCATCGGTCACGTCGACCCCGGTGCACAGAGCACCACCTACCTGCTGGACTCGCTGGCGCTCAGCGCGGCCAGTCACACGGAGGACTGATGACGGTCGGGCTGATCCTGGTCTCCCACAGCGCCGACCTGGCGAAGGGGAGTGCGGAGCTGGCCCGGCAGATGGCTCCGACGGTGGTCATCTCACCCGCCGGCGGTACCGATGACGGCGGCATCGGAACCTCGTTCGAGGCGATCACGGCAGCGATGACGAGCGCCGACACCGGCTCGGGAGCGGTCCTGCTGTACGACCTGGGAAGCGCTCTGCTGACGGCCGAGACCGCCCTGGAGTTCCTGGATCCCGAAGCGGCGCAACGCATCAGGATCGTCGACGCGCCGTTGGTCGAAGGCGCGCTGGCAGCTGCGGTCACCGCGGAAGGTGGCGGGGACCTCGACACGGTGGCGGCCTCGGCCCGCTCGGCGGGAGGCATCGCGTCGGGCGAGCCATCCGACCGACCCGACGGGCCTGCCCACCAGGACGAGACATCGGACGCCCAGTCCCCAGCAGGCGACCGGAGCGTGACGGCGACGGTTTCGGTGGTGAATCCGCTCGGGCTGCATGCGCGCCCAGTGGCCACCTTGATCCGATCCCTGGTCGGCCTCGACGTCCGGGTGACACTCGGTCGTCCCGGAGAGCCGGCGGTGGACCTGCGTGCCGTGCTGCGGGTGGTCGCGATGGCCCTGCGCGGCGGTGATCAGATCGAAGTGGTGACGACCGGCCCGGACGCCACAGCGGCCGCCGCGACCGTCACCGCCCTGATCACCGGCGGATTCGGTGAGAGCGGTGACCTTCCTCGGCGTATCCCGGCGGCCGGCATGGGCGCCGCCCCGGCCCGGATGGGCAACGCGCCGTCGGGCCGCTCCTTCGGCGGGTCACCGACCATCGTCGACGGCCTGCTGACCGCGATGCCAGGCGCGCCCGGGTTGGCCATCGGTCCGTTGGTCCGGCTCAACCGTGCCCCGCAGCAACTGGCCGCAACAGCGCACGCGGACGGCACTGCGTTCGACGGGCCGGAACAGGCGGAGCTGCTCGACGTCGCGATCGCGGCAGCGTCTCAGAAACTTCTCGCCGGCAATCAGTTCGAGGTGGCCCACGCCGTGCTGCTGACCGACCCGGAGATGCGCGCGGCCGCCGAGCCGGCACTGATCGACGGGTCCAGCGACGCCGCCTCCGCCTGGTGGGATGCAGTCGGTCGGACGGCCGACGAGATGGCCTCCGACCCCGACGAACTCGTGGCGTCCCGAGCGGTCGACGTCCGGGAGGCCGGCGCCTCGGTGCTCGCCGAACTCGGCGTGGTCGTCGACCGGATCCCGGCGGGTCTGCACGGTGCCGTCGTCTTCGCCGACGATCTCGGCCCGGGTGAGGTGCCGGTACTGCTGGAACGCGGGGCCGCCGGTGTGGTGCTCTCCCGCAGCTCGACCACCTCGCACGCGGTGATCGTCGCGCGGGGGCTCGGACTGCCGCTGATCCTGCGGGCCGGGGATGAGATCGGTCGGTTGCCGGCCGGTTCCGAGTTGGTCCTGGACGGCGACGCCGGGACGGTGACGGTGGCGCCGAACGCGGAGGCCGGCGCCGATGTCCGGCGCCGCATCGAGGAACTGGCCCACGACTCCCGGGTGCGGACGGATGCGGCGATGGGCCCGGTCTTCCTGCCGGACGGACGGCAGATCCTGGTGGTGGCCAACATCGGTTCTCTCGCCGATGCCAAGGCCGCCGTGGCCTCGGGGGCGGACGGTGTCGGTCTGCTGCGTACCGAACTGCTGGTGCTGGACCGGGAGACCTACCCGGACGAGGACACCCAGACGACGGACCTGTCGGCGATCTTCGAGGTGCTGCAGGGCCGTCCGATCGTTGTGCGGGTCCTCGATGCGGGTGGCGACAAACCGGTCACCGCACTGGATCTCGATCCGATGCACAACGGATTTCTTGGCGTCCGGGGGCTGCGCTACCTGCTCGCCCACCCGGAACTCCTGCACGCCCAGCTCCGAGCCATCTTCCGGGCGTCGGTCGGGCATCGGGTATCCGTGATGGCACCGATGGTGTCGGTGGCGGCCGAGGTGATCGCCTTCCGGGACGCGGTCGAGAAGGCCGTCGCCTCCCTCGTCGAGGAGGGCGCCGCGCATCAGGCACCTGATCAGGTCGGCGTGATGATCGAGGTCCCGGCAGCGGCTCTGGCCGCAGACGAGATCTGCGCGGCCTGCGATTTCGTCTCCGTCGGTTCCAACGACCTGACCAGCTACACCATGGCCGCCGACCGGACGGAGGCCGGCGTCGCCGACCTGCTCGACCCATCCTCGACGGCCGTGCAGCGACTGCTGGACCAGCTGTGCGGGTTCGCCGTGGCGGCCGGCACTCCGGTGGCCGTCTGCGGGGAGATCGCCGGGATGACGGAGCACGCCCTGGCGCTGGTGGCACGGGGTGTGCACGAACTCTCGGTCGCTCCGGCCCGCATCCCGTTGATCAAGGAACTCCTCCGCAAGGCCGGCTGACCAGCGCGGTGGCTAGCATCGGTATCGCAAGCAGCCGTCTCGAGCGGTGAACGTCCTGTGGAGGTCAGCGTGACGATCGAATCCCTGCCCGTGCTCGATCTGTCGGAACTGGACGGGGGTGGGCGTGCCGCCGAGGATTTCCTGACCCGGCTGCGTCAGGCCACCCATGACGTCGGCTTCTTCTACCTGGTCGGACACGGGGTGCCGCAGACGCTCGTCGACACGATGATCAGCACGGCGCACAGCTTCTTCGCGCTGCCGGTCGACGACAAGATGGCGATCGAGAACCTGAAGAGCCCGCATTTCCGTGGCTACACCAGGATCGGCGGCGAGCGCACCCAGGGCCGGACCGACTGGCGGGAGCAGATCGACATCGGGCCGGAGCGACCGGCGGTCGAACCCGGACCCGAGGTACCCGAGTGGGAGCGCCTCGAGGGGCCCAACCAGTGGCCAGCGGCGATGCCAGAACTCCGCGGGGTGGTGACCCGGTGGGACGCCGAGATGATGGGAGTCGGGCTGCGGCTGCTACGGGCCTGGGCGCGGGCATTGGGCCAGCCCGCCGACGTCTTCGACGAGGCGTTCGCGGACCGGCCCTCCACCCTGCTGAAGATCGTCCGCTACCCGGGCCGATCTGGCAGAAACCCCATGAACGACAACGGTTCCGCCGCGCCGGCGGACGAGGCAGATCGGCAGGGGGTCGGGTCGCACAAGGACGGGGGAGTGCTCACGCTGCTGCTCCTCGAGCCGGGGACCGCCGGCCTGCAGGTGCAGCATGACGGCGGATGGATCGACGCGCCGCCGATGCCGGGCGCGTTCGTCGTCAACATCGGTGAGTTGTTGGAGGTTGCGACCAACGGCTACCTCAAGGCCACCGTGCATCGCGTGCTGTCCCCGCCGGACGGTTCCGAACGCATCTCGATCCCGTTCTTCTACAACCCGGCGCTGTCCAGCACGATCCCGATGCTGACGCTGCCGTCGGAGCTGCAGGCGGAGGCGGTCGGCATCACGGCGGACCCGGACAATCCGCTCTACGCGACCTACGGCGCGAACCTTCTCAAGAGTCGGCTCCGGGCCCACCCCGACGTCGCGGCCATCCACCACGCCGACCTGCTCGCCGCGCGCCGGTAGTCGGACAGCGCGGCGCCGGTAGTCGGACAGCGCGGCCCCCCAGTCCGCGGCCCGGATGCCCGACTACCTGCAGCAGGCGGTGGCCCGGCAGGTCGCCGGGACGCACCGATGACCACCAGTGAGCCGACGGCGGTGTCATGTCCGCCGGTTCCTCGCTCTGGGTGCCTACGGGTCGAGAGCGGTGATCTGTCGGTTGACGTTCTCGCGCACCCCGAGGTAGTGGAGCGGGTCCGCGCTGTAGCGGTCGAAGGAGAGTCGCCCGCCACGGCCGTCGGTGTCGATCTGCTGCAGCACCGCGGCACGGCCGGCAAGTTCCGCGAGCCGGTCGAACGCCCTCATGTCGAACATCGCCTGGGTGAAGACCTTGGACCGGATGGAGTCCCACGGCTGCCCGCCGATGCCTGGGTAGACCATGAAGGCGTCACCCCCGAGCAGTGCCCCGGAGGCGGTGGTGTCGCGGAACGGATCGATGGGTCGGCGGGAGAGCTCGGAGTTGTAGAAGTTGAAGCCCCAGTGCAGGAATCCGGCACAGCCGTGGGCAAAGAGCTGGTGTCCGAGAACGCGGTTGCGACTCGACGGCATCGCGAAGAACCTGTTCGACACGTCCCGATCCTGGGCGACGCAGTAGTACGCCCACAACGGCCGGATGCCGCGGGCCAGGAATGGTGCGATGGCGTCGGTGGCGACCACCGCGTGCTCGACGGTGCCGGAGTCGTAGAACTCGATGTCGCTGAGAGCGTCGATCACGGTGCACGGCTCGAGCAGATCCGCGACCACTGCCTTGGCGCGTGCGTAGCTCGCCAGATGCTCGGCGCCGCTCGGCTCGTCCGAGATGTGGAAGAGCACCCGGTCCAGCCCCCAGACGGTGTCCAGATGCGTCTTCAGTGCAGGGATGACCTGCTCGAGAAAGTCTCGATAGCTCGGGTCCGTCGCGCTCACGTGCCAGCCGAACGCTTCGACGGACTCCCCGTCCCGGGTCACGTAGATGGACGGGGTCGCGAGGGCGCCCCACTGCGTGAACAGATGCGCGATCTCCAGCCGGTCCATGCCGTGCCGGCGACACAGCTGCAGCCATCTGTCCAGCAGGGTGAAGTCGACGGCGTACCGCCCGTCGGCATGGGTGATGTCCAGCAGCTGCGTCCTGCGGCGGCGACCGCCCACCTCGGTGTCCAGCGGCGGGGTCCAGACAGGCGTCAGGACCGTATTGACCTGCATCCGGGCTGCGGATCCGAGAAATGCGTCGATGACGGCCCAGTGCTGTTCGGAGAAGACGTCGCAGCCGTAGAACTCTGCGAGCCCGTCGCAGTGGAACCAGTGCGTGTGGGCGATGGGCAGTCGCGGCAGAGCCTGGGCGTACACCACGACGGACATGCGCCGGCGGTAGAGGAGCGCCGCACGGGAATCGGTGACGCTGACGACGATGTCATGCCGCCCGGCCAGCGCGGGGTCGTCGACGCGGAAGTCGACCCACAGACCCCGCCAGCTACCGAGTATCGGCGAGATGCTCCCGTCGACAAGCGGTCTCAGCAGATCGGGATAGAGCCCGGGCCCGTCGCGGTCGTAGCCGTCGTCGTGCTCGGCGAACGCGGCCAGGTCGCACGGAACCAGATCCACGCTGTGCAGGGTGACGTACGGACGGGCGGCCGGGTCGACGTCCACCCGCAGCGGCGCGCTGTCCCGGAAAGCGGCGCGCTGCGGAGGTCGGAACGCGACCTGGAACGAAGCCGTCTCCCCGAGGAAGACGCTCATCGCGGGCGATTCACCGTCACCGCCGAGAACGCCGTCGGGATAGACCTTCGCCAGCGCGTGCGTCGTCCTGAACTGCCAGTCGCCGTTCATCGCAACGCGGCGGTCATCGGGGAGGGAATCTTCGATGGTCGCCGATGACCTTCTCCAGGACCGCGAATGTCCGACCCATCCGGGCGCCGACAGCGCGGGAGTAGAACCCGGCGGGGCCGATCCAGTTGATCTGCGCGACCCGCAGTCCCGCGGTGCAGTCGAGCGGTCGGGCCGACCGCCCAGCCGTCGACGTGCCCGGTCGGGGCCAGGGTGTCACAGGCCCGGCTGTCACAGGCCCGGCCGTCCTCTTGCCGGCCGCGGCATTCGGAGCTGTCAGGTATAGGAGAGTCGTCGACGCGAACAGGAAGCCGGTCATCTCGTCGTCGCACACGGCCACCAGACGCAGGGCCGCAGTCCGCAGTTCCGCCGGACCGGCCCGACTCACGTGGTCACCACGCGTACCCCGGCCGCGCGCAGCTCGTCCAGGTCGGCGGGATGGGCGCCGCGGTCGGTCACCACGTCGTCGACCCGCGAGAGCGGAGTGATCTGCGCGAACCGCACCACGCCGATCTTCGAGCTGTCCGCGATCACCACGGCTCGGCGGGACTGGCGCAGGAAGGCGCGGTCGGTCTGGGCTTCCATCTCGTCATACGTCGTACATCCCTGTTCAGCCGTCAGCCCGTCGACACCGATGAACGCCACGTCCAGGTGGTACCCGGCCAGCATCACCTCCGCGGCCGGCCCGACCAGTTCCGCCGACCAGCGCGCAATTCCGCCGATGACCACCAGGTGGAGCCGTTTGTTGCCGACCAGCTCGGCTGCGATGTTGATCGCGTTGGTGACGACGGTGATGTTCCGTCTGGCCGACAGCGCCCGGGCCAGCTCCAGAGCGGTTGTCCCGCCCGTCATCCCGACGACGGCGCCCTCGTCGACCAGCTCGGCGGCGGCCCTGCCGATCCGGATCTTCTCCTCCTGGCGCATGGCCGCCTTGACCCTGATGTGCAACTCGGCGCCGACATCGTTGGCCACCGCTCCGCCGTGCGTGCGCAGCAGCAGGCCACTCCTGGACAGCGCCTGCAGGTCGCGCCGAATGGTCGCCTCGGAGACCCCCAGTGAAGTGGCCAACTCGGTGACCTCGATGGCGCGGCTGTCACCCACGCGTTCGAGGATTGCGGTGTGCCGCACCTGTCTGCGCATCGCTGCATCGTATCCACTCCGTGTCCGAGTGCTCACCGAAGTATTAGTGCGCGATTGTGCGCGGAACACGCAACACAATGTTCACACAATCATTCAATACCGCACCATTGACGGACCTGCGCCGGGCTCTCTACTGTAGGCCGATCGCACCGCTCACAAATGCGCAGCGTTGTCCCCTGACGAACGCGCACCATTCGATCACGGCTGGCTGCGTCTCGTTGACGAGGCGCAAGCCGCAGGAGGCGAAATGCGCACCATTCATGGTCGTTCCCCAGCGTCGACGCGGTCCGCCCGCATGCTTGCAGCGGTCGCGGGCGTCGTGCTGGTGACGTCTGCCTGTGGCGGAAGCACAGCCAGTTCGAGCGGTTCGGGACAGACCACCGGGGTGACGATCACCGTCGCGCTGGCCGCGGATCCACCACCGGCCGCGGTGCTGGCTGCCTTCACCCAGCAGAGCGGCATCACCGTCAACTGGGTCAACATCGACTGGGACAGCCTGCAGACCAAGATCTCGGCCGCCGCAACGGCGAAGACGTTCTTCGCCGACGCCACCGATGTCGATTGGTCGCGGGTGGGCCAGCTCGGCAAACTCGGCTGGTTCGTGCCGATGGAGAAGTACATCGACACGGCCGCGACGAAGGCCGACGTCCCCCAGCTCTCCTCCTTCACGTCCGACGGCCACGTCGTCGGCGTGCCCTACGACGCGTCGTTCATGGTCACAACGGTCAACGAGGACCTGTTCACCAGGGCCGGCATCACGGCCATGCCGAAGACGATGACGGAATACACCAGTGCTCTGAAACAACTGAAGAGCAAAGGGGTGTCGCAGTATCCGTTGAACATCCCGTTCGCGGCGGCCGAGGGTCTGTCGACGTACTGGTACCAGACGACGAACGCCTTCGGCGGCACGGTGCTGGACGGAACCGGGAAACCCCAGTTCACCGACCCCGGCTCCGCCGGCTACCAGGCAGCAGCGTGGATGGTCGACGCCATGAAGACCGGGCTGGTGCCGCCCGGCAACATCAACGTCACCGACAGCCAGGGAGAGCAGACCCTGATGGCCAAAGGTCAGGTGGCGACCACGTTCTCGGACTACTCGGGCGTCGTCGGCGTGCTGTACAACGACAAGACGCAGTCCTCGGTGCCCAGCAAGACGCAGTACCTGCCGACGCCCGGCGTCGACAGGCCGACGGTCAACTTGTCCAATCCCGACGGCATCGGAATCCCGAAGGAAGCGAAATACCCCGACGCGGCGGCCAAATTCATCCAGTGGTTCACGTCGGCCCAGACGCAACAGGATTTCGCCGGGCTGAGCGGTCCGAGCAAGACGTGGAGCGCCTACACGCTGCCCTCACATCTCTCGGCCGTGCAGAAGCTGGCCACAGCAGGCGGTCTCGCCCAGGGTCAGGTGCTGGCCGACCTGTTGAAGACGTCGAAGCCGGTGTTCGCCGGCGGTGCGCCGACCTGGTACCCGAAATTCTCCAACGCCGTCTACACGAACCTGCATGCCGCGGCGACCGGTTCGATGAGCACTGATCAGGCCATCAAGGCGATTGCCGCGGTCGCCGTCAGTCTCTCGAGCGGGTCGTGACCGCTTCGGCATCCCCCGGACAGGGCCGCAACCGCTCGACCACCGGTCGCTTCGTACCGATGCAACGGACACCGGACGATGCGTCGCAGGTCGCTGTCCGCCGCCGCCGGCCCGACCTGCTGCCGTTCCTGCTGATCGCACCGGTCGTCATCTTCATCATCGGTCTGGCCCTGGTGCCGGCGGGGTTCACGGTCATCCAGTCGTTCTTCACCGTCGATGAACTGGATCCGCCTGCACGCTTCAGCGGGCTGAACAACTTCGTCCAGCTGTTCCACGATCCCGCGGTGACGTCCAGCGTGGGCAACACCGTGCTGTACGTGGTCATCGGCGTGACCTTGTCCACCGTGCTTGCCGTCCCGATGGCGGTGCTCCTGCAGAGCGCGTTCCGCGGACGCAGCTTCGTCATCGCCATTCTCATCCTCCCGTGGGCGCTGCCGGGTGTGGTCGAGGGCATCCTGTGGACCGGCATCTTCGACTCCAACGGTGGGCTGATCAGCAGTCTCGCCTCCACCCTGCACCTCAGTACCGGCACCGGCGTGCTGCTGGGCCAGGACCGGCTGCTGACCATAGCGCTCATCGAACTGGTCCAGGTATGGCAGATCACGCCTTTGTCGGTTCTGCTGATACTGGCTGCACTGCAACTGATCCCAGGAGAGCTCTACGAGGCGGCAGCGATCGACGGTGCTGGTCCCTGGCGCTCATTCCGTAGCGTGACGCTGCCGCTGGCGCGTCCCGGTATCGCCGTGGCCATGGTGCAGGCCGTCATCGCCACCTTCAACGTCTTCGACCAACCGTTCGTGCTCAACGGTGCCGCCTCCACGGCCGCCTCCCTGACGATGCAGACCTACTACATCAGCTTCCAGAACCTGAACTTCGGTCAGGGGTATGCGTTGTCCCTGTTGATCGCGGTGGCCACCTGCGTGGTGTCGGTGGTCGTCGTGCGAGTGGTCTACCGGAAGGTGGAACTGTGACCCGGCGACGACATCCGTTGCGCGCGATCGGTATCGCGCTGGTGGTGATCTGGTCGATCATCCCGATCTACTGGGCCGCCAAGACGAGTCTGCAGACCGAGAACGATGCCCATGCCCGCCCGACGCAGTACATCCCGCAGCACCCCACGTTCGCCAACTTCAAGGCCCTGCTGTCGCCGGACAGCAGCGTCGGTGCGGGAATCCGCCGCTCCCTGCTCAACATCGTCGTGGAGTGCGGGCTCGCCACGCTCGTCACCGTGGTGCTGGCCACCCTGGCGGCCTACGCGTTCGCGCGCATGCACTTCCGCGGTCGGTCGGTGCTGTTCTTCGCCATCCTGGCCACCATGGCGTTCCCGCCGTACACCACGCTGATCCCGCTCTACCGGATCATGAGCGACTTCGGTCTGGTGAACACCTACCTCGGCATCGTACTGGTCTACGTCTCGGGGTTCCTGCCGCTCGCGACCTGGGTGCTGCACAACTACTTCGCGAGCCTGCCGATGACGATCGAGGAAGCGGGTCTGATCGATGGGGCCAGCCGGATGCAGGTGTTGTGGTTCCTGCTGCTGCCGCTGGCCCGACCTGGCATCATCTCGACCGCGCTCATCACCTTTCTCTTCGGGTGGGGGCAGTTCCTGTTCCCGCTGGTGCTCACCAGCGACCTGTCCACGCAGCCACTGACCGTGGTCATCGCAGCCCTGCAGGGTCGGCACGTGGTGCCGTCGACCCTGCTGTCGGCCGCCGGGATGCTGGCGATTGCCGTTCCCGCCGTGCTGGCGCTCAGCTTCAACCGCTACATCGTCAACGGTCTGTTGGCGGGCAGTGTCAAGTGACCGATCACCTGGAAGGTTGGGCATGCCACACAATTCGATGGTTCTGATCGGTGCGGGCAGCACCGTGTTCACCCCCGGCCTGATGACGGACCTGGCGCTGGCACCGGCGTTCTCCGGCTGGACCGTGCACCTGGTCGACCTCGACGCCGACGCAGCGGACACGATGGCCCGGTTGGGCCGGCGCATCGCCGCGGAGCACGGTGCGGACCTGCACTTCGAGGCGCACACCGATCGGCGCGAGGCACTGGCCGGAGCCCGCTTCGTCACCACCACCATCGCCGTTGGCGCGGCCGCCGGCTGGTTGCACGACATCGAGATCCCGGCGCGTCACGGCATCGCCCAGACGGTCGGGGACAGCGTGGGGCCCGGCGGCGTGCTCAGGGCGCTCCGCCACGTCCCCGAGATCGTGGCCATCGCCCGGGATGTCGAGGAGTTGGCGCCGCAGGCCCAGATGATCAACTACTCCAATCCGTTGACGGCCAACGTGCGCGCGGTCGCGGCGACCACCTCCGTCGACGTGGTCGGCCTCTGCCACGGCACCATGCACACGCTGTCGGCTCTGGCCGGGGACCTCGGCGTGCCGGCCGACCAGGTGCGCGCCACCTTCGCGGGTCTGAACCACCTGTGCTGGTTGTTGGACATCCGCCGCGGAGGCGAGGATCTCTACCCGCAGCTGCTGGCGCTGGTGGGGGAGCGGGCCGGCGGCCGTGATGCTCCGTCGACCAGCCGGGAAGGGGTGCACCTGTCGGTGTCCGCGGATCTGCTGCGCACCTTCGGTCGCTACCCGGCTCCTGGTGACCGGCACGTCTCGGAATTCTTCGGCTGGTACCTGCGCGGCGCCGACGGCGAGCATCTGCCGTGGGGCCTGCAGGGTGGGCGCGACGACACGATGCGCTACATCCACGAGAAGGCCGATCTGTGGGAGCAGCTGAATGCGCAGGCCGACGGTCGTGCCCCGCTCAACAGCAGGAACCAGGAGGCCGAACGCCTGGTGTCCATCGCCACCGCCATCATCACCGGCCGGGACTCCGTGGAGCTCGCCGTCAACCTGCCCAACGACGGGAAGATCCCGAACCTGCCGCCGCTGGCGGTGGTCGAGGTGCCCGCGGTGATCGGGGCGGCCGGGATCACCGGGCTTGCCGTCGGCCCGCTGCCCGCTGGCATCGCCGCGGTGCTGTCGGCGAGAGCTCAGCAGCAGGAGCTCACCGTCCAGGCCGCCCTCACCGGCAGCCGCGCCACCGCCATCCAGGCCATGGCGCTGGACCCGCTGGTGACGGACACCGCGACGGCGACCGCCATCCTCGACGACGCGGTCGTTGCCCACGCGCCCGCCCTGGATCGCTTCGCCGGATGAACGCGAACGACCACGGGTGCACGTGCCGCCCCCACTCCGCGGAGAGAACGGCGTGACCGCGACCGGGCAGCCGTCGGGCGATGTCGATCCTTCCGGGGCCGGCTGGACCGCCCGGGAGATCGGTCAGCAGCCGGCCCTGTGGCGAGAGGTCGCCCGGTCGGTCGAATCCGCCCGAGCCGAGACCGACGCGTTCCTGGCGCCCCTGCTTGCGCAGACGCGACTGCGGATCGTGCTGACCGGTGCCGGCACCTCCGCGTTCGCCGGTGCGGTGCTCGCTCCCTACCTCGCCCGGAGGATGGGACGGCGGGTCGAGGCGATCGCCACCACCGACCTGGTGTCGAACCCGCGCGAACATCTCGCGGAGGACGTGCCGACGCTGCTGGTCTCGTTCGCGAGATCGGGCGACAGCCCGGAAAGCGTTGCTGCGGCCCGACTCGCGAGCCGATGTCTGACCAGGTGTCACCACATGGTGCTCACCTGCAACAACAGGGGGGAGTTGTACCGGGACCATGTCGCCGCGCCGCTCTCGCTGGTCAGGGTGATGCCCGCCGGTGCCAATGACCGCGGCTTCGCGATGACGTCCAGCTACACCTGCATGCTGCTCACCGCACTGCTCGTCCTCGGCGGGGAGAGTGTCGATCTCGTCGAACGTCTGGGCGCCGCCGCTGACCAACTGCTTGCCGGCACCGCGGCCGCGATCCGCGACGTGGCCTACCGCGGCCCCCGGAAAATCGTGTACCTCGGCAGCGGGCCGCTGACCGGCCTGGCGCAGGAGTCGGCACTGAAGATGCTCGAGCTCACGGCGGGCACCGTCGCGACGTGGTTCGACTCTCCGCTCGGGTTCCGGCACGGGCCGAAGTCGGTGCTGGACGACACGACCCTGGTGCTCGTCTTCGTCTCGAACGACCCGTACACCCGGAAATACGACCTCGACATGGTCGCCGAGCTGCGGGCGACGCAGCAGCGAGGATCTGTCGTCGTCGTGTCGGCGGCGCGCGAGGACCCGGAGCCCGACAACTGCTGGATGATCGACGGTGTCGAGGATCTGGACGACGTGGCCCTGTCGTTGCCCTTCGTGGTGTGCGCACAACTGCTGGCCCTGCACACCTCGCTGGCCCGGGGATTCACCCCCGACAACCCGTTCCCCGGGGGTGAGGTGAACCGGGTGGTCCGCGGCGTCACGATCCACGAGCTGGACGGGTCGGGCTGAGGGATGTTCCTCGGCGTCGACGGGGGTGGTACCAAGGTTGCGTTCTGCCTGTTGAGCAGCGACGGCACCGTCGTGTCGTCGACGTCGTTGTCCAGTGCGTCCTTCGACGGGCGTGACCACGACGTGCTCACGCGCCTGCTGGACAGCGGGATCTCGGCGGTCTGCAGCCAGGCCGATGTCCTCGCCGAGGACATCGAGTACGCGTTCTTCGGGCTGCCCGCCTACGGGGAGGTCAGCTCGGTCGTTCCGGTGCTCGACCGGATACCGCTCCAGCTGCTGCACCATCGCCGCTACACCTGCGACAACGACATGGTGTGCGGCTGGGCCGGATCGCTGGGCACCGCCGAAGGGATCAACGTCATCAGTGGCACGGGGTCGATGGCCTTCGGGGTGCATCGCGGTCGTCGGGCGCGTGCCGGCGGTTGGGGTGAGTTGTTCGGCGACGAGGGATCAGCCCACTGGATCGCCATCCGGGGCCTTGCCGCGTTTGCCCGGATGAGCGACGGACGAGTCGCCCGCGGCCCTCTTCATGACCTGCTGCGCGAGCGCCTCGGCCTGGTCGACGACATCGAGGCAATCCATGTCGTGGTGAACCGATGGGGTGCCCGCCGCAGCGAGGTCGCCGCGCTGAGCGCGGTGGTCGACCGTGCGGCAGCCGCCGGAGACGCTGTGGCGCGGCAGATCCTCACGGCTGCCGCGGCAGAACTGGTGCTCGTGGTGCGGGCCTGCCGACGCGCGCTGCAGGTTGCTGCCGACGAAGCTGTGCCCGTGTCCTACTCGGGCGGGGTCTTCTCGGCCGACCTGGTGAGAGATGGGTTCACGCTGGGCATGCGCCGGCTCGGCGGCTACGAAGTGCGCGCGCCGCTCTTCACACCGGTCGTCGGCGCGGCGCTCCAGGCGGCCGCCCTGGCCGGCGCGTCGCTGGCGCCGGACGCGATGCGGCGCCTGCGCGCCGGCGCCGGTCTGGCGCAGCCGGAGGTGGGCGAGCAGGCGGCGCATCGAACTTGACAGGGCTCAGGCGAGCACACCGGCCTCAGCCGAGCACACCCGCCAGTGTTGGAGCCTGCCCGAACAGTTGTGACCGAACACCCTGCAGCGCAACCTCGATAGAACCCTGCAGGACACCGTCGGACGCGAGGCCGGAGAGCAGTACGGGCGGCCGGACGAAGCTGATCTGGTGCAGGTGGGTGATCACCTTCTCGAGCATCACCTGTCCGCCGGCGAGTGCGACCGGGCCACCGAGGACGAGCAGGCCAGGGTCGATCAGGTTGGTCACGGCCGCGGCGCCGAGCGCGATGCCGTTGGCCAGTTCGGTGATCAGTGCGGCGCCGGGTTCCCCGGCCGACAGCGCTGCGGTGACGATCCCGGCGGAGCTGCCGCCCTTGATTCCGAATTGGCGCGACAGTGCCTTGAGCCCCTGCCCGCCGACCAACTGCTGGAACCCACCGGTGCCGCCGCGGTCGGCGCGCGGGGCCTCGCTGCCCGGCACGCCGAGGTAGCCGATCTCGCCGGCCCCACCGTGCGCGCCCGCCCGGAGGACCCCACCCAGCACCAGTCCCAACCCGACGCCGCGGTCGAGCCACAGCAGGGCGTAGTCGGTGCTGCTCCTGGCCACGCCGTGGGTGCCCTCGGCCACTGCGGCGAGGTTGACGTCGTTCCCATGGATCACGGGCACCCCGAGCGTCTGGGTCAGCCGTTCGATCAGTCCCGGTGCTTCCCAGCCCCGGATGTGGCGAGCGTGGCGCAGCCGTCCGGTGGCTGGATCGATGACGCCAGGGGTGGCGACGACCACGCGGTGAATGGCGGACCTGGCCAAGCCGGTCGCGGCGAGCAGACCGTCGACGGCGGCGGAGATCTCGCCGACCGGGCTGGCCACCCGGCGTTCCTGCACCGCTACCTCGAAGGTGGCCAGCAGCTCGCCGGTCAGCGTGGCCAGCCCGGCCACGCAGCCGCTCTGCTCGACATGCACCCCGACCACGTAGGCGGCATGGGAATCGACCGCGTAGATCCGGGCGTTCGGCCCCGGACCACCGGCGACCACCCCCCTGGTCGTGACCAGGCCGCGGGCCTCCAGGCCGGACAGCAGCGAGGAGACGGTCGGCTTCGACAGGCCGGTGAGTTCACCGACCCGACCTCTGGTCAGTTGTCCGTACTCCAGTAGCAGTCGCAGCACGACCTGGTCGTTGATCTCGCGAAGCAGTCGCGGAGAATCCGCGCTGCGTTGTCCGGGCGGTTCCGACACCGACGCCGACGGCGTACGGGGTCGGAGGGTGTACGCATTGCTGGGTTCCACGAGGCTCATCCTGAGGCCCGGCCCGTGAGGATCTCGACGACGGCCTCGGTGTTGGCGAGTCCGGATCCGAAGGAGGCGATGGCGGGGCCGTCGTCAGGACCGACGTCGCTGGTGCCCATCTCGATGAGCACCGCATCCGGCCGGATCGAACGGACGGTAGCGAGCACGTCGCCCATCCATCCGAATCGGTGACGGTCGTCGGTGACGACGAGAACCTGGGCCATACCGGACAGACCGTCCGGCACCGATCCAGTCCGGGTGACCACGTACTCGGTCGGCGCCAGCTCCGCCGGGATCGACGTCATCGGACCCCAGGGCACCGAACCGACCGCGATGTTGCGGGCTGCCTCGCACCGGACCACGACGACCCCGCGTTGCAGCCGCGGGAGCGGCCCCACGACGTGCAACGCACGGTGCGCGGCCCGGAGCGACAAGCGTCGGTCGGCGGCGGCGTCGACGGGTTCGGGGCTGGACGGACGCGCCGCCAACATCACGGCCCGGTCCGCCGCCTCGGCCAGCCGTGACTCGGCCAACCGTCCGGAACGGACGGCGTCGACCAGCGCGGCACCGATCAGGTCAAGCAACTCGGGGGAGGCGGGAGCACCGCCGAGACACAGCAGATCGGCCCCGGCCCCGATGGCCATGACTGCGCCCTCTGCCATGCCGTAGTGGGCGGCGATGGCGGCCATCTCCAACGCGTCGGTCACCACTGCGCCGGTGAAACCCATCTCCTCACGCAGGATCTCGGTCAGCCAGCGGCGGGAGACGCTGGCGGGCAGGCTGTCGACGGCTGGTACCAGCAGATGCCCCGGCATGATGGCCGCAGCACCGGCCTCGATCGCAGCGGCGAAGGGCAGCAGGGCACCCGACCGCATCGACTCCAGATCGGAATCGATGACGGCCGAGGCCAGGTGGGTGTCCACGTCGGTGTCGCCGTGGCCCGGGTAGTGCTTGGCGCAGGCCGCCACGCCGGCCGCCTGGTGACCGGCGACGAAGGCCGCGGTGTGCCGGGCGACGAGGACGGGATCGGTCCCGAAGGACCGGATTCCGATCACCGGGTTCATCCGGTCGACGATCACGTCGGCGCACGGCGCGAAGTTCAGCGTGATGCCGGCCTGGGCGACGAGACGCCCGACGGCACGGCCGATCTGCTGCGTCAACACCGTGTCGTCCGACCGGCCGAGGGCAGCCACCCCGGGAAAGCGTGAACCGGTGGCCGCGTCCAGCCGCGTCACCCCGCCGCCTTCCTCGTCGACCGAGACCACCACGTCCTCGCGTTCGGAACGGAGCGAATCGGTGAGGGCGCGGACCTGGGCCGGATCGTCGATGTTGCCGGCGAACAGGCAGACCCCACCAAGAGCTCCGGACACCCTGCGCCGCAACCAGTCCGGTGCGGTCAGACCGGAGAAGCCGGGCAGCAGCACGGCGGCGGCGAGGGCGGCGAGGGTCGGTTCGCGATGTTGGAGTGCGCTGCTCATCAGCCCTTCACCGCTCCGGCGGTGATGCCGGCTGCCACCTTGCGCTGGATGATCGCGAACAGCACGACGATCGGCAGGGCGACGATGGTCGAGGCCGCCATCAGGGCGCCCCAGTCGACACCCCTGGTGGTGATGAAGGTGTCGAGCCAGACGGTGATGGTCTGCTTGCTGTTCTGCTTGAGCAGCACATAGGCGAAGAGGTATTCGTTCCAGGCCTGGATGACGGCGAACACCGTGGTGGCCACCAGCCCCGGGGCGGCGAGCGGCAGGATGATCTTGCGGAACGCCTGACCGCGGGAGCAACCGTCGACCAGGGCCGCCTCCTCGAGGTCGACCGGTACCGCGGCGATGAAGCCGCGCAGCATCCAGACCGTGAACGGCAGCACGAAGGAAAGATATGCCAGGGTGAGACCGAAGGCGGAGTCGGTCAGCCCGTACTTGTTGAGCATCAGGTACATCGGGATGATCAGGCCCTCGATCGGCACCATCTGGATGGTGATGACCAGGATGACCAGGGCCTTGCGGCCGCGGAAGTTCATCCGCCCCAGCGCCAGTGCGGCCAGGAAGCCGATGACGAGCGAGGCGACAGCGGTGGCGCCGACCACCACCAGGCTGTTGACCAGGCTGCCGAGGAACCGCGGTTGGGCGAAGGCCCGCGTGTACGAATCGAAGGTGATCGGGCTCGGGAACCACTGCGGTACGACGCGTTGCAGGTTCACGCCGGTCTTGAACGAGCTGGTCACCATCCAGTAGACCGGGAAGATCATCACCAGCCCGACCAGGATCCCCAGGATGTTCCAGAGACTCTTGGTGATCCTGCGGCGGACATACCGGCGCCGGCGCACGGTGCCGGACCGACCTCCACCGGCGGGCACCTTCGCGGCCCGGTCCACGGCTGTGGCCCTGGTGCCGGCGGTATCGGTGCCAGACCTTTTCGGGCCAGAGGTGCTCGTGACGGAGGCGCTCATCGGGACCCTTCCTCGGCGGTACTGGCCAGGACGTGCCGAACCGCGAAGACCGAGAGTCCGCCCAGCAGCACCACGCTGACCAGCGAGATGGCCGCGCCGAAGCCGAAGTTCTTGTTCGAGAACGACTCCACGTACGACCAGATGCCGATGGTGTAGTAAGCGTCCTTGTTGGCACCGATGTCGCGCAGCAGCCAGATCTGGGCGAAAACCCGGTAGTCCCAGATGATCGACAACGTGGTGATGATCAGGAGCGTCGACCGGATGGCCGGCAGGGTCACCGCCGTGAATACCTTCCAGGCCCCGGCGCCGTCCAGTCGCGCCGCCTCGAGGTGATCGGTCGACACCGACACCAGCGCCGCGTGCAGGCTGATCACCACGAACGGCAACGCGCCCCAGACGACGATCGCGGTGATGACGGTCCACCCTGTCAGCGGCTCGCGGAACCAGTTGAAGTTCCGCGTCGGCAGCACGCCGACCTTGTTCAGTGCGTAGTTCAGGACGCCGAACCGCTGGTCGATCAGCCACCGCCAGATCGGCATGGCGATGATCGGCGGCATCGCCCAGACGGTGACGAGCGACAGCAGCAGGAATACCCGGACCGGGCCGGACACCTTGGCCAGCAGGTGCGCGAGGGCCAGCCCGAGGCCGACCGTCAGGCCGACGGCCACCGCGACGAACAGGACCGTCCGTCGCAGCGCCGACCAGAAGTCCGACGAGGACAGCACTTCCCCGTAGTGGGACAGCCCGACAAAGGTGGCCGGGCGCCCACCGATCAGCTGGTCGAGCCCGTAGGTCTGCAGCGAGACCACGACGAGCCGCATCAACGGCACCAGCAGCACCAGCAGCAGGACGACGACCAACGGGGCGACCATGGCGTACGGCGCCAGGGTCCGTGGCCGGTGCACCGGTGCGGGCGTTGCCTCCGGCGATGCCGGGGTGATCGGTGGGGCGATGCTCATCGGTGAATCCCTCAGCCGTTCAGCAGTTCGGTGATCTTGCCACTGGCGTCCTTGGTGGCGTCATCGACCGACCGCGCGCCGGAGAGGATGTCGTCGAACATGTTCTGCAGGACGTTGCCGTCCTCGACCTTGGACCAGTTCTTCGAGTTCGGCACGAACCGCCCGGTGGAGGCGGCCTTGACGACGACCGCGGCGACCGGGTCGCCGGCCTTGGGCTTGAACGACGTGGAGTTGGCGATGTAGCCCTTGCCGGCCAGCACTGCCTGGTACTTCTGGCCGGTCAACATCTTCGTGTAGGCCTTGGCCAGGTCGAGGTTGGCCGACTTCTTGCTGATCGCGATGTCGGAACCGCCGAGGAACTGCGGCATGACGGTGCCCGGCTTGGTGCCCGGCACGACGAACACGCCGACCTTGCCGGTGAATTTGGGATTGCCGGTCTTTGCGTCGGTCACGGCTCCTGGCTTCCAGGAGGCATCGATGAACATCGCGGCCTGGTCCTGCGCCATGACCAGCGCGTCGTTCGCCTCCGTCTGGCCGTTACCGCCACGAGAAGTGGCGTCCACGAATGCCTTCAGCCGGGTGAGCCCAGCTTTGGACGCTGCCGAGTCGAGAGTTCCGGTCCACTTGCCGTCGGTGCCCTGGGTGGCGATGTCCCCGCCCGCGTCCCAGACGAAGGACATGCCCTCGTACCAGTACTGGCTGGGGAAGTAGAGCCCCGAGTAGCTGTCCGGCTGCCCGACCATCAGCTTGACCGCCCCGGCCTGCAGCGCGTCGAGGGAGTCGAAGGGTGGTGTGACACCGGCCTTCTGGGCCAGGTCGGTGCGGTAGATGCCGACGCGGACCCCGGCATAGTAGGGGATCGCGACCAGCTTGCCGTCGTACGTGGCGGACTGCTTCAGGCCGCCGAGCCAGGTCGAGGCGTTGTCGAAGTCGGCGGCGTCCAGCTCGGCCAGCGCGCCGGCCCCGGCGAACTGCGCCACCTGGGTGTTGCCCAGTTCCAGGACGTCAGGCCCGGCGCCGGAGGCGTCGGCCAGCCCGGTCGCGACCTTGGTCGAGTAGTCGGTCCAGGTCTGCTCCTGCAGATCGACGGTGACACCCGGGTGGGCGGCGCTGAACTCGGCGTTGAGAGCGACGATGTTGATGTCCTTGAGGGTGTCGCCCTGCATCCAGACGTGCAGCGTGGTCGGCTTCACCGGGGGTGCGGCCGACGTGCTGCTCTCCGTTGCCGCGGACGAGGCCCCGGAGGAAGTACTGCCGGCCGGTGCCGGTGCGCTGCTCGCGACCGGAGGTGCGCTGCTCGCTGCCGATCCGGCACTGGTGGGCGTCGGGCCGGAGGTCGCGGGCGTCGAGCCCGCACTTCCGGCGGCCGTACTACTCGAACCACAGGCTGTGGCGGTCATCAGGGCGACCGCGGTGAGTGCGGCCACCAATCTCCGAGCCGGACGCGCTGCAGACATCGGTTTCTCCTTCGACGGTCCGGGAGTGGGCCCGGACCGCGGTTGCGGCAAATGGTTAGGGAAGTTTCCCTATCTAATGGCAGACCGGTCGCGTCGTCAAGGGTGCGTTCAGGTGACGGCCACCGAAAAGCCGTCGGCGGCCGACGGGCCATACTGGCTCCCGTGCCAGGCGGAGTCGTTGCTGTCGTGCTCGCGGCCGCCGTGCTGCACGTCCTGTGGAACACCTTGGTGAAGCTGTCGCCGGACGGCTACCTGGCCACCGTGCTGATTGCCGGTGGTGGCGCGGTGTTCTGTGCCACCACCGTGCCCTTCCTGCCGCCGATCGCCGGCTCCGCGTGGATCAACGTCGCGGGATCCGTGGTGGCGCAGACGATCTACTACCCACTGGTCGCGGCCGCCTATCGCGCCGGCGACATGGGCCAGACGTATCCGTTGATGCGGGGGACAGCCCCACTACTGGTTGCGGTGGTCAGTGGTCCGATCATCGGAGAGCACCTCGCCGGCACCGAGTGGATCGGGGTCGCCCTGATCTGCTGTGGCATCTGGGGTATCGGTCTCGGCGGACGGACCCGTCGGTCCGATCGACCGGCCGGGACCGTCGGCGGCAGGCAGTTCCGGATTCGCCGGGCCACCGCTCTGGCGTTGATCAATGCAGTGGTGATCGCGACCTACACCCTGATCGACGGAGCCGGGGCGCGGGCATCGGGGGCTCCTGCGACCTACACCGCCTGGATCTTCCTGTTCACCGCGCTGCCGATGGTCGCCTGGACGGTGATCCGCAGGCGCGGTGAACTGGTGGCCACGGTCCGCAGCCGGTGGTGGGTCGGAGCAGTCGGCGGCGCGGCCAACGTCGGTGCCTACGGGCTGGTGCTCTGGGCCATGACGAAGGCGCCCGTCGCCGCCGTCGCCGCGCTCCGGGAGACCTCGATCCTGTTCGCCACCGCCACCGCAATCCTCATCCTCAAGGAGAAGGCCGACATCTACCGGATCGGCGCGGCCTTCGTCATCGCCGCTGGGGCGATCGTGCTGCGCCTGGCCTGAAGAGGATTTCGACCGGAGCGAGGGCGAGTCGTTCAGACGAGTCCGGGCAAGCCGTCCAGGCTGGCGGAGTTCTTCTGGCGGCGGTAGTCCGCCAGGCCGTCCTCGCCCTTCTTGGCGTTGGAGAGGTCGAGTACGTCCCGGTCCTGGACGAACTCCATCTTGGGCACGGCGTAACCGCACGAGTCCGAGACCCTTTGCACCGTCACCACGATGATCGAACGCACTCCCGGATGCTCGGAGAACTCGCCCATCAGTTCGGCGAAGTCCGGGTCACCGGGCAGCAGGACCTCGCCGGTGCCGTGCAGTCGCACGATGTTGGGGCGGCCGTCGAATGCGGTGAACATGAGGACGATCCGGCCGTTCTGGCGCAGGTGGGCGATCGTTTCCACGCCGCTGCCGGTCAGATCCAGATACGCGACGCGGTGCTCGTCGAGCACCGCGAACGTGCCGGCCATGCCCTTGGGCGAGATGTTGATGAGCCCGTCGGTGGCCAACGGCGCAGTCCCGACGACGAACATCGGCTGGGCCGTCATCCAGGCGGCGAGCTTGGCATCGATTCCTTCGTAGACCTTTCCCACGTGCACCAGGTTACCGAGGCTGTCCAGTTCGTCGGCGGGGCCCGTCAGGACGCGCCGGGGCAACGAATCAGACGTGGACCAGGCATCCTCTCTGTCGCAAAGTCCGGACCGTCGGGTCGTCGTCGCTGACCCGGTTCCAACGCAGGTCGAGTTTGTCCAGAACGCGCAGCTCCAGCAGAACTGCCGGCACGGTGTCGATCGCGTTCTGCCGGAGGTCGAGGCTGCGGAGCTGTCCCAGTCCGGCGAGATGGGCGGGAATCTCCGTCAGCCGGTTGTCCCGTAGGTCCAGATGCCGCAGATCGGCGAGAGAGCCGACGGCTGCAGGGATGTCGGTGATCAGGTTGGACCGCAGGTGGAGTTCGCGCAGCCCGCTCAGATGCCCCGTGGTGCCGGGCAGATCGGTGAGGCCACACGATTCGGCGCGGAGTTCGGCCAATGATCCGAGATCACCGACCGCATCAGGCAATTCGAGCAACGGGTTGCCGTTGACGTTGAGGTACAGCAGTTCCGAGAGCCGCCCGAGGCGGTCTGGTAGCAGGGTGACCAGCTGATTCCCGTGCAGGTAGAGGTACTCGAGTTCGCAGCAGTCGGCGAGCGCCGATGGAAGACCGGTGAGCCGGTTTCCCGCCAGGTCCAGCGCCGTCAGGTGGGTCAGAGTGCCGATGCTGTCAGGGATCTCGGTCAGCTGGTTGTCGTACGCGTAGAGATGCGTGGTCGCCGTGGTGGTGGGGGACCACGACGACAGGGATTGCCGGCTGACGTCCGTGACGATGCGGTCCACGGGGTCAGCCTGGCACGTCAGCTCCGGCTGGCGATGGCCTGGGCCACCGAGAAGCATTCGGCGAGCTCGCCGTTGGTGGGGTTGTTGGCGCAGCGACGCTCGTAGGCCATCATCACGACGCGCGGTACCCAGTCGTGCGCGGTGGGGGTGTTGCCGTTGATCTGCAGCATCGAGTCGATCTCGGCTCGGACCCTGCGCTCGGCAAGAGCTTTCAGGGAGTTGTCCGACGACTTCTGCTTCGTGCTGATGCTCATCTTCGTGTCCCTGTCGTATTCCAGTGGCCCCGGTAGGGCGATCCGCTTCTGGCGCAGTGCGCAGCTGAACCGGTAGCGAACGCTTCCCCTGCGCTTCGTTGCCGCAAAGAGTTTAACCTTGCGAAGCACCGATCCATTCCGATGCATGGACTTGGGCCCTGTCCGCCTGGTCACACCCGACCGGCCGATCGCGCACGAGCGGGTTGTGGCTCAGAGGCAGTTGCCGCTGCCGTCCACGGGCGTCCGAGGGTCGTAGGCCCGGTCGTCGGTGGGCAGTGTCGCCGACGGGACTGGCGCGCGCGAGGGGTCGTCGACACGCGGAAGACCCATCAGACCTTGATCCGCATACTCGCAGTCGAGGTTCGACTGGAAGCCCTCGATGTCCTCGATGAAGACCTTGTCGCGCAGTTTCGTGTCTGTGGGATAAAGATTCAGCGTCATGTGGTCGTGCCGGAGTGAGATCGTGTCGCCGGGGGTGGGGACACCCGCATACGGGACCAGCGGGTAGGCCCAGACCAGGTTGGTGGTGACCTGCAGGATGGGGTGGCCGGCCGCGTCGTGCTGGTAGGTGTACGTGACCGTGCCGTTGACCCGGATCGGAGCCGCCAAGCGGTTGCCCGGTGCCAGCAGGGTCGGACGCAGGATCGAATCCGCGCCGGTGATCTTCAACCCGGGCCGGCGGAGCTCCTCCGGGACCACCAGTGCAGTGAGCAGGGTGACCTGGTGGTTGATGACGACCCGCGGATCGGCCCGGGTCAGCAGGATGTACCGATGGGCCAGGTCCAGGGCGGGGGCGACCTGCACTTTGCTGAAGGGCCCCGACTTGGCGGCCGGCGGCATGATGACGCCGCGATCAGCGGAAAGCCATGTCTGGGCAGGGGTTCCGGCGAACGGGTCCGCCGTTGTCGGTTGTCCGCCGGCCGATGGCACCTGCCCGGTGGACGGAGAACTGACATTCGCGTCGGCGAGACCGAGAGAGGGGTCGTTGTTGCCCGGGCCGTCGGTTCCCCACGGCTTGACGATGACGGCGTAGGCGACGATCACCACGGCGATGCCGATCCACAGATGCACTGCGCGAAACTGTCGTCGTCGCGGTGCTCGTGGCGCCCGCCGGGAGACCCGCCGCCGTCGTTCGGCCTGACGGAACTCCTTCTCGATCGCAGCCACCCGCCTGGCCCAATCCGGGTCGTCGATCACCGGCATGCTCGGATCGTCGTCCATCTCGCCCCCATGATCAGGTCTGCTGCCGCCCACGCCATTGTGGGGGACGAGGGCCATCGGTGGTGAATGTGGACGCCCGGCCCCCGATCCCGATCTCAATCCTGCCGTTTCCAGTTGAGGAGGGCCGGTAGATCGATGCCATGGCGCAGGAAGCGGTCGGGATGTGGGGGATAGCCGTCGGCGCGGACCAGTTCATTGCCCCGGCTGGTGAAGACGTCGGCCACTTCGACGACTCCGTTCTCGACCCGGCCGGGGAGCGCCACGATCTCCCGGACGCGGCGGTGGCCGCTCGGTTCGATGCCGACCTGCACGACCAGGTCGATCGAGGTGGCGACGGTCGGTACCACGAAGGCGGCGGTGACGTTCTCGCCGGCCAGGAGCGGGAGGGTGCACAGTTTGATCACGGCCTCCCGAGCGGAGTTGGCGTGCACGCTGCACATCCCCGGCAACCCGGAGTTCAAGGCGATGAGCAGATCGAGAGACTCCTCCTGACGGACCTCCCCGACGATCATCCGCGATGGCCGCATCCGCAGTGCCTCCTTGATGAGGCGGCGCAGCCGGATCTCGCCGTGGCCCTCGAGGTTCGGCTGCCTGGTCTGCATGGCGACGATGTCCGGGAGATTCGGCCGTAGCTCGAACACCTCCTCGCAGGTGATCACCCGCTCGCGGGGCGGTATGGAGTTGATGAGGGTATTGAGCAGAGTGGTCTTCCCGGCCTGCGTCCCGCCCGCCACGATGATGTTCAATCCGGCGACGACGGACGCTTCCAGGAACCGTGCGGCGTGGGCCGTCATCGATCCGCGGGCGACCAGGTCCTCGAGGCCGTTGGCGGCGACGACGAACTTGCGGATGTTGAGCGAGAGGTGTTCGCGGGTGATGTCCGGGATGACGGCGTGCAGCCGTGACCCGTCGGGGAGCAGCGCATCGACGAACGGGGACGACAGATCCAGGCGCCGGCCGGACGGTTTGAGCATCCGTTCCACCAGGTCACGAACCTCGCCGGGAGCGAGGACCGTGGTGGTCAGCTCCGAAACGCCGTTGCGGGCGACGAAGACCTTGCCGGGTTGGTTGACCCAGATCTCCTCGATCTCGCGGTCGTCGAGGAAGCGTTGCAGCGGGCCGAAGCCGGCCAGCGCGTCGAAGACGAAACGGGCGGTGCCTGGACGGTCGATCAGGGTGGGGAGCGAGGAGGTGGGCACCCGCTCCTCGTAGTGCGCGATGACCTCTTCGATGAGGGCTCGGGTGGCGCGGTGCTGGGTGATCGGGTCGACGCCGCGGCGGCGGATCAGCTCTCGGACCTCGTCGTGGATGTGTTCGGTCGCGGTCGCCATCGGTGTACCCCCTCGGTTGAGCTGACGGTAACCCGATTGGCCGCACGCGGGCCAGGGTTGTCCACATCCGGTCCCGCCGATGCGCAGGAGCTTCGGGTTCGGGAAGGTGGTCGGCCCGGAGAAGTGCCGAGGTTGGGTGAGGGAGCGCGCCGACGACCGCAGTCGCGGCCGTCGTCCATCCTTGGCGTTGCGAGAAGGCCGGAGCGGGGCAGGCGTGGTGGATCCGCGGAATGCGCGTCCGGGCCTGCCACTGGTGTCGGCGTGCTCCGTCCACACTGGCGACGTGTAGTTGTCGGATCCGCTCGGGCCTGTTCGTGGTGATGGAGCCGGGCGCAACGCTCGGGCGACAACGAGAGGACAATGACGATGGCCGACCATGAGGCGCCCGGCGGGACGAGACCATTTCGATTCGGGGTTGTCGCCCCTATCAGGACTGATCTGGCGGCGTGGCGAGATCAGGTGCGCAGTATCGCCGACAGCGGTTACTCGACGCTGCTGATGCCCGACGTTCAGCAGTGGCAGCCGGCGCCGGGACCGACGCTGGCTGTCGCTGCGACTCTCGCCGCCGACCTGCGGGTGGGTACCTGGGTATACGCCTCTCCGCTGCGCCCGCCCTGGAGCCTGGCGTGGGAAGCGCACTCGCTGTCGCTGCTGACCGAAGGTCGCTTCGAGATGGGCATCGGCACCGGCAGACCCGGGATCGAAGACGAACTGCGCCAGTTGGGCCTCCCGGTGGTGACACCAGGCGAGCGGTTGTCTCAGGTGCGTGACGCTGTCACCTTGCTCAGAGACCTCGACGGTCCGGACTTTCACACACCGGTAGTGATGGCTGTGCATGGTCCGAGGGCCCGCGCGGTGGCGGTCGACCTTGCGGACACCGTCACGTTCGCTGGGATGCCGGGGAATTCTCGGGCCAAGATCATGCAGATGGCGGCCGATTTCCGCGCTATCCGCGACGTCGAACTCGCGCTTCATGTGTCGGTGGTCGGTGACACCGTGTCCCCGTTCATGGCACCACCCGATACGGACCCTGCCGCGCTGCGAGCGGCGGACTCGCTATTGGCACTTCCAAGTGACCCGACGGCGGCCATCGATGAAGTCCTGAGACGACGGGAGGAGGGCGGCTTCTCCTACTTCGTCGTCGGCGCCAACGCCGCTGCTGCGCTCGCTCCTGTCGTCGCCGAGCTGACCGGACACTGAACCGCAGAAGGTATGGCCGGTATCGGCGGGTGGGCGGGTGGGTTTTCAGCGCTACGCGCCGTTGGCAATCGCGGCTGTGGGATCCAAGTGGCAGGTTGGTCAGCCGCGGGCGGAGGCGGAATGCGTTGACTCTTTCGGCGTCCGTACTCGGCAGAGCCAACCATCGCCGACAACGGCCATCGTTCCAAATTCAATTTTGAAGGCGGAGATGCTGGTCATCGGAGGCGGTGAAGGAAATGAACCGGCTGTTCACCGCCTGGGCGGAGGTTGCAGGTCCACGCGTACCGATAGCAGAACCGCTAGCGGGCTATTTTTCCGGCACCGCCGATTTTCCGGCACCGCCGATTTGGCGTTGAAGAATCTTCTGGGCACCGGGAAGACCAAACCCGGCTGGTCAGGCCGGAGTAAAACGAGTCGCCCGGACCTTGGCCCGGCCGGTCATCTTTCGCTGGCTGCCGTTGTGATACGGACTGGTAAGATTGATCGTCATGACGTACCTGTGTTCACTGCCCTACTGGCGGAAAAGCTGGTGGAACCCCTTCACCTGCCGTCCGGTCGTGATGATGCTGGAAGGCCAGCGGCTACGCGCTTGGGACAAGAATGAGGCACTCCTGTTCGACACTTCTGTCACAGAGGTTCAGGCACACCTGTCCAGGTTGAAGACCCTCGTCCTACATGTGAACGGTCAGAAATGGGTCTTCTATGGCCGCGGCTCCGGGTCGTCACCTGGCCCGACGCCAGGCCAGCGTGATGCGGTCGAGCGGTTCCTCCACGACCACTCGGAGGAACCGCTACCGCTGAACGCGGGGGGACCCGGCTTGGCCGATCTGATATTCAACGAATCCGCTGGTTGGCACATGCGGTTGTGGAACCAGGTGCTCCTGGAAGCCGGCGCTTCCAGGACGTGAACTCGCTCGGAATCCGGACCGCCGCCGCGGCGATCGAATCCTGACTTCGGGGGGGTCGATCCCTCACCCCGATCAGCAGGTGCCCCGCCGATCCGTGATTGTCCACCACCTCGTGGACCACGTTCAGTTCTTGGCTCGACCCCGTCGCCAGCCGAGCAGGTCAGCGGCGGCGGCAGACGACTGCGTAGAGGGGATCGCCGCGGTAGTTGCCGCTGGGTGTGCGCAGGGTGATCTCGGCAGGGGTGAATCCGCCGGCGAGCCGCAGGTACTCACCGATGATGGCGCCGTGGGCGGCATCATCGGTGGCCAGCCAGCCTCGGATCGCCTTGGACGGGAAGCACCGGTTGGAAAATGTGATGGCGATCGCCGCGCCGGGTCGCATGACCCGGGCGGCCTCGGCCAATACTTCCACCGGATGGATCAGGTAGTCCACCGACACACAGCACAGCACTGCGTCCACCGACCGGTCGGCCAGCGGAAGTCGCGGATCCAAGTTGAGGTCCTGCACGATTCGTTCGGTGGCCATCGGGTTGGCGTCCAGCTCGACCTGGTTCAGGCCCAGCACGATCAGCTCGGCCGGGGCGCTCACCAGATGTGAGGTCCAGGACGACATGAGATCCAGGACCCGGTGGGGTTGGGCTGCATCGCCGTCCACACCCAGTTCTGCGTACAGAGCCGCCACGGCAGCGATGGCTCGGTCGTCGATATGGGTGACCAGCCGCGGGACGGAATAGAACTCGCCGTCCGGTGAGGGGTCGGCTCGATCGAAAAACCCGGCAAACTCGTCGATGGGGGTGCTCACATCTTCCAGAATGCCCGACGCGAACCTGAGCAACCGCCGCAGCCAGGTCACACAATCTCGACACCTGAAGCGGTGATGAGCCGGCGCTTGACCGATCCGTGACCGGTCACGGATCCGGTTGGGACGGGCAACCACGGCGTCGTGGGCGCGTCTGACCCTGAGAAAGCCAGAGCGAACGGGGCGGGCGTGATGCGGTGGTGATGTGGTGGCGGATTCTCCCGCCAGGCAGCCGACGGTGCACGACCTCATTCAGCTGGGCTTACACGGCCAGTCAGCGGCGGTGGTGGTTCGCCGCGGCGGCGGGTCTGACGGTGGCCGTGGGTCTGGCCTCACGGCGTGCGCCTGGAGTGCCTGACCGGGTAGGTGATCTGCTCTGGGCAACCATGGTGTTCTTCGTGGTGTCGGCCTGGTGGCCGGGCGCTGGTCGGTGGCGTTGCGGGGCCGCTGCCCTGATGGTCAGCTACCTTGTCGAGCTCACCCAGCTGTATCGCTCCCCGTGGTTGGACCTTCTGCGGTCCACCACGGCCGGGCATCTGATCCTCGGATCCACCTTCTCCTTCACCGACCTAGCCGCCTACACCGTGGGGGTGGGCGCCGGCATCACCGCCACCTGGCCGCTGATGCGAAGGTCGGCGGACAGTCCTCCAGGCCGCTGAGCGCCCGATTCGATACGGGCGATCGTCGATTGCGGCACGCCGACTCCTCGTGCCCGTTCATGGCTCGCAGACCGGTCGGGTCGTTCACCCGACCGGTCAGCGATTCCAAACTGACGGGGTCTGCCGGACGTCTGGTGTGGTGCTGCCCATCGCCTGGTCCGGCGAGTTGCTCCTAGCCGGCTTTCACGTCGTATCGGTCCGCCATCATCACCTTGTTCCAGACCGTGACGAAGTCGCGTACGAAGCGCGGATGACCGTCGCTTCCGGCGTAGACCTCGGCGACGGCGCGCAGTTGCTGGTTGGAGCCGAACAGCAGGTCGTTGCGCGTGGCCCGGTAGACCGTCCGACCGCTCTCACGGTCGGTGACCAGGAACGATGTCCCGGTCTCGTCCTGCTTGGTCCACTCGTAGTCCATGCTCGTCACCGTGGTGAAGAAGTCGGTGGTGAGCTCGCCGACCCGGTCGGTGAAGACTCCGATGGCCGACCCGTCGTGGTTGCAGCCCATGGCCCGCAGACCACCGGTGAGAACGACCCACTGCGGAGCGGTCAGGTTCAGCAGCGCCGCCTTGTCGAGGAACATCTGCTCGGGCGCCACCCGAGTCATCTGCGCGTAGCCGTCCTTCACGTAGTTGCGGAAGCCGTCCACAACCGGTTCCAGCCACTCGAAGGTGGGGATGTCGGTCTGCTCGGGGGTGGCGTCGACCCGGCCCGGGGTGAAGGGCACCTCCACCTCGGTGCCTGCAGCCCTGGCGGCCTGTTCGACCGCGACACAGCCACCCAGCACGATGACGTCGGCGAGGCTGACCTGCTCGAGCCCGGACCGGTGGAAGTTGTCCATGATCCCGCGCAGTGCGGAGATGACGGCGACGGTGCGGCGGTTGACCGTCCAGTCCTTCTGCGGCGCCAGCGCCAACCGGGCACCGTTGGCGCCGCCGCGCTTGTCGGAGTCGCGGTAGGTCACGGCCGAGGAGAACGCGGTGAAGGCGAGGTCGGAGACCGAGAGTCCGGAATCCCGGATCGCCTGCTTGAGGCGATTCACACCCGCGTCGCCGACGACGTCATGATCCAGAGCGGGGAGCGGGTCCTGCCAGGGCAGGTCCTCCGCTGCGACCTCGGGGCCCAGGTAGCGCGACTTGGGACCCATGTCGCGGTGGGTCAGTTTGTACCAGGCCTTGGAGAACGCGATGGTGAAGTAGTCGAAGTCGCCGAGAAACTTCAAGCAGACCTCGCGGTAGACCGGGTCCACCTTCAGCGCGAGATCGCTGGTCATCATCATCAAGGGATGCTCGACACCCACGAGGTGCGCGTCAGGGGTCCTCGGGGCGCTGTCGTCGATCGGCGTCCACTGCAACGCACCCGCGGGGCTCTGGCTCTGCTTCCACTCGTGGCCGAAGAGGTTCTCCAGGTAGGAGTTGTCCCACCGGGTCGGGGTCTGCGTCCACGAGCCCTCGATGCCGTTGGTCATCGTGTTCTCGGCGTTTCCCGACCCCTGGGGGTTGTGCCAGCCCAGTCCCATGGCCTCGATGGGGGCGATCTCCGGCGGAGCTCCGATCCGGTCGGCGGCGACCTGGCCGTGGCTCTTGCCGAAGGCGTGGCCGCCGGCGATCAACGCCACGGTCTCCTCGTCGTTCATGGCCATGCGCCCGAAGGTGATGCGGATGTCGACTGCCGAGGCGGCCGGATCACCGTTCGCGTTGGGGCCCTCGGGGTTGACGTAGATGAGCGACTGGTGGGAGGCCGCCAGCGGCTGCTCGAGCTCGTAATCGGCATCGCCGGGCTCACCGGTCCATCGCTTGTCACGTATCACCATGGCGTCGTACGAGCCGGGGTTGGTGTTGTCGATGTACTCCGGGCCCCAGTAGGTGGCGTCGTCGGCTTCCCACGCATCGCGGCGGCCGCCGCCGAAGCCATACGTCGGGAAGCCCATGATCTCGAGCGCGCAGTTGCCGGTGAGGACCATGAGGTCCGCCCACGAAAGGGCATTGCCGTACTTCTGCTTGATCGGCCAGATCAGCCGACGCGACTTGTCGGTGTTGCCGTTGTCCCACCAGCTGCTGATCGGGGCGAACCGCTGCATCGCCTGTCCGGCGCCGCCGCGTCCGTCGGCGATGCGGTAGGTGCCGGCGGCGTGCCAGGCCATCCGGATCATCTGCGGCGCGTAGTTGCCGTAGTCCGAGGGCCACCACGACACCGAGGTGGTGAGGAATTTATTGATGTCGGCCTTGAGCTCGTCGAGGTCGATCCTGGCGAAGGCGGCTTCGTAGTCGAAGTCGGCGAGCGGGTTGGCCGCTGCGCCGTCACGGTGCAGCTGCTCGACCCGTAGCCGGTCGGGGTACCAGTCCGAGAGCGTCGGCTTCGAGGTCTGCGCGCCACCGATCTTGTTCCCGCCGGCGGGACACGATCCTTCCAGGACGTCGGGGTAGGTGGTGTAGTCGGTCATGACGCTGTGGCCTTCCGGTAGATGGTGCAGCCTCGCTGCGCAGCCAGGGTCGACCACCGACACGGGCGGCCCCGATCTCGACGAGAGCCACCACCGTCGGCACGAAGCGGGCCCGGTCGCAAAACGAAACATGCTGTCTGCCATATACAGTAGAAGCCCCTGGTGTCCCGCGCCAGGAAGGCGAGGCTGCCCTCAAGGCGACGCAGGCCACCGCATGACGGTCGTCTTGCGGTGCGTGCAACCGACCGCCGGCCCATACCGTCCTCGACGTATGAGACCTCAGCTCGCTGGATTGGCTGCCATGCTGCTCATGATCTCAGGCTGTTCCGATACACCATCCTCCCCAAGTGCATGCGAGAGGGTTCCGCGTCTGTCACCGACGGTCAGTTCCGTCGCCCGTCAGGAGGTCGAGACGGATCGGTGGCCCGAACTTTCCGGTTGGACCTATCGATCAACCTCGGTTACTGGATTCACCCTGCTGCCCGGAACGGTAGTTTCGCTCAGTTTCGACCGCAGTGGATTTATCTCGGGTAATGCCGGCTGCAATGATCTGGGGTCAACGGCAACGGTGAGCTCCAGCCGACTGAGCCTTGGCGCGATGTCCCAGTCGATGATGAGCTGTGACGCCGGACGCGGTGTCCAGGACCAATGGTTGTTCAAGCTGCTGGGTGCCCAGCCGACGCTGACCGTTCGCGGGGCGGAACTGATTCTTTCCTCCGGAGCCAATGTTGTCACCCTTCGGCGTGCGGGGCCCGGGATGACCCCTGCCGGGACAACGCCTTCACCTTCGATCGCGCGGCAGCCAAGTTCCGCAGCGCAACCGCCTCACAGTGATCAGTTCACCACCGAACCCAGCGGTTGACGCCTATGAAGATCGCCGTACCCCTCACCTGATGTGCATGTTTCTCACGATGGCTTTTGTCTCAGCCGGCCGACCTTGCAGCAGCGAACAGGCGCGTTCCGCTCTCGTGTTACTGCGAGTCCCCGCCGAACCCAGGATTCAGCTCGGTCGCCGCCAGCAGGTCCTGGCCGCCGGTGAACGTCCCGGAGCCCAGCAAGGTCAGTTCGGATCGAGCGCGGCCGGCTCGGCCTTCATCCCCAGGGAAGTGCCCGTCGTCAGCGTTCGCTCGGTGCGCTTGGCCGGCGGCTGTGCAGCATCCTACTTGTTGCTCCGGGGCTTGTGAGATGCCGATGCCGATGCCGATGCCGATGCCGATGCCGATGCCGATCAGCAGCCCCAAGGTAACGGCCACGGCTCCGACCAGCATGAGCCCGCCCCGGCGCCCCTTCGGCGACGGTCTGGCCGCGGATCAAGTAGCCCTCGAACACCTCACCGGGCAGCGTGAACGCCAGGGTCACCAGCACCGGAATTCACGCCCGGCCACCTGTTCTCAGCGGCCCTCTCGGAAAGGCCGGGACGCGAGTCCGGCCTGCGCCTGTTCATGGCCATGCCCTCGCAGCCTGACTAGAATCGGTCGGTGCCGACGTCCAGCGACCGAGTGTTGAAGCCGGTCCGCAATCTGCCCGTGCAGCTGGCAGATCGCCTCCGCGAGCGACTGCTGGCCGGCGAATGGCAGGCCGGTGACCGGTTGCCCACCGAAGGACAACTGGGCCAGGAGTACGGCGTGTCGCGCAGTACCGTGCGAGGAGCGCTGCAGCTCTTGGAGAATCAGGGTCGGACACGCACACGTCACGGACTGGGCACGTTCGTCGCGGCTTTCGGCGGGGAGATCAAGACGTCCCTGCCTGAACTCCAGTCGATGTCGGACATCATCCGTGCGCACGGGTTCGAGCCCCAGATGCGATTCGACACTGCCGAGGTGCGGCCGGCCACCGACGTGGAACGGGCTCGCCTGCAGCTGGATCGGGATACCACCGACGTCTTCGCGACGCAGCGGGCGGTGCTGGCCGACGGTGAGGCGGTGGCGTTCTCCGACGATCAGATCCCCGTCGGGGTACTCGGGCGCGATTTTGATCCGGTCACCGTGGACGGCTCGCTGTTCGAACTGCTCCGCGCGCATGACGTGGCGCCGACGACCTCGGTCGCCGACATCCATGCAGTATCTGCGACTTCCATCGGGTGGGGCGTGCACCACCCCGGTAGCATCTTCCTGCTGCTCGACCAGATCCATTACACCGACAAGGGTCTCGCTGTCCTGGCGTCGAAGACCTATTTCGCCGAGGGTCGTTTCCAGTTCTCGGTGCTGCGGGTCCGCTGAGCCGTGTCCACCGAGCCCTCCGTCGATCAGCGGGCGAAAACTGCTGCCAGGTCGGGAAACTCGCCATCGACCAGCAAAACCCTGCTGACTGCCAATGATCTCTCGGCCGCCCGGAGGTAGGCATCCCGGCCCAACGACTCGATGTCGCTGACCTTGGCCAGCCCGATGATCCGCCGCGCGATCTCGCACCCGGCGAAACCCCATGTATCCGAGCGGATGTCAGCCAGCCATGCGTCGACGACCGGATCGGGGTACTTCTCCGGTCGGGGCCGGCCCGCGTAGAGCTCACGAAAGCGGGACTCGAAGGCCGACCAGGTGTCGTCGAGGCCGGCGATCAATGCATCTCGCCGGTCCTTGTCGGCCAGCGCGTCGGCCCTGGCCGCGGCCAGCACCAGGTTGGCGCAGAACAGGCCGATGTCGAAGCCGATGGGCCCGTAGTAGGCGAACTCCGGGTCGAACGTCCTCACCGACCAGCCACCCGGGGCGTCCGCGGCCGGACGGACGAACACGCTGCCGGTGTGCAGGTCGCCGTGCACCAAGGCCTCGGCCACGGTGACGAAGCGGCGCTTGGCCCGCATCGCACCGGCCACCCAGGCCGGGTCGGCCTGCAGGTCGGCGACGAGTTGCCCGGCCTCCGGATGCTGCAGTGAATTTCGCTCCGAGCCCAGGAACGGCTCGGTGAAGACGACATCCTCGGTGAGCGCACACAACTCGGTGTTCACGGCGGCCGCGGCCGCCAGCCGGAACGATTCCTCGCCGACTGCGACATAGGAGGTCCCGAAGCCGGTGTCGGCCATGTGGCGCCCCAGGATCGCTGGTACGCCGGTGATGTCGTGGCCCTGGTTCAGGTAGGTCCGCAGCACGGTGTGGTCGGTCAGGTCCTCCAGGGCCAGGACGTGGAAGTCGGGGTCGTAGTCGATCAGCGCGCACACCCGGTCGGACAGGGCGGCGTGGACCTGCATCGCGTTCGCCTCCCGCGCGGCCCGCTCCTCGGTCATCGGCCAGGACGGTCCGACCAACCGCACATAGGGCAGGGCCTGCTTGAGGACCAGCGCGCGGCCGTCGGTGCCACGGCAGATGAACACCTGGTTCAGATTGCCGTCACCGACCTCCGTCACCTGCAGTCCCTCGATCTGCACCTGCCGGGCCAACTCCGGGCGCGACTGGAGGTATCCGGGGAGGTTCTCGACGGTCAGCGTGGCCGACGAGCGGTGCTCGGTCGGTTCCGCGGGCCTCACCTCGCCACCTCCGGTCCGGGAACGACCGGAATGGATGCGGCAGCTTTGCGGCGTCGGCGTCGCAGGGAGAACGACACCATCAACGCGAAGATCAACACCAGCCCTTTGATGAGATCCTGGGTGTAGTAACTCATCTGGAGTCGGGTCAGGCCGTAGAGCACCACACCGATGAACAATGCGCCGATGAATGTTCCGAACGCGTTGGGCTTGCGGGCGCCGAGGACGGCGTAGCCGACCAGGGTGATCGCCACCGCGTCCAGCAGCGTGGAATCGCCCGCCGTGACGTCTCCCTGACGGAGCCGCGAGGCGAGGATGATCCCGGCAATGGACGCGAGCACGCCGGAGATCGCGTAGGCGGCGAATCGGTAGCGCTGGATCCGGGTGCCGGCCAGCCGGGCCGCCTCCGGATTGCCACCGACCGCGTAGAACAGCCGCCCGAACCTGGTGCGCTCCAGGAACACCCACATCACCAGGGCCAGGATGAGGAACAGGTAGACCGAGTAGGGGAGGCCGAACAGGCGGGATCCGTCGATGGCCGCGAAGTCATCGGTGAACTTTCCTTTCATCGGTTGGTCACTGCCCGGTAGAGTCATACCGCTGACGAGGGTCTGGCCGTCCACCAGCCATCGCTTGAGGCCCTGTGCGGTGAACATGGTGCCGAGGGTGGCCAGCAGCGGCGGAATCTTGAGAAACACGATGAGGGAGGCGTTCACGCAGCCGGCCGCCAGCCCGGCCAGCAGGCAGATGACGATGGCAGTGCCACCGGTGAGCGCGTACCTGATCATCGCCAGGGCGGCGACGGTCACCGAGAGGCCGGCGATACCCCCGACCGACAGGTCCAGGTCACCGACCACGGCGGTCAGCGTCATCCCGAGCGCGGCTATCCCGGCGACGGTCTGCGCCTGCAGGATCGAGGTCACCGTGTTCATCGAGGCGAAGTCGTCGATCACCAGCGAGAACACGATCAGCACCACGGCGAAGATCAGGAGTACGCCGTACTTGACGACGAAGTCCACGATGCTCGGGGCCGGGCGGTCCCGGCCGACGGTGGTGGCTGGCGTCGTTCCGGCGGTCATGTCGTCTCCTGGGTGTCGGTCAGGGTGGAGCTGCGCGCGCTCATCGCTGCGATCAGGTCATCGCGGTCTGCCTCGGCCAGCCGCACATCGTCCGCTACGCCGCCGTGCCGCAGGACCACGATCCGGTCGGCGACCTCGAGGGCCTCGTCGAGATCGGAGGTGGCGACCACCACGGCGGCGCTGTCGGTGATCTTCCTGATGGTGTCGCCGATGTCATGACGAGCGTTGATGTCGACGCCGCGGAACGGCTCGTCGAGCATCAGCAGGGTCGGTGTGCCGAGCAGCCACCGACCGACGACCACCTTCTGCTGGTTGCCGCCGGACAGCGTCTCGATCGGTACCTGTGGCGAGCTCGCGACCACCCCCAGCCGCTCGATGGTGCTCCGGCCGGCCGTCCGCTCCCGCCGACCACTCATCAGGGTGGCGTTCGAGAACTCCTTGGTGAAGGGCAGTGTCAGCTGCCGGTCGATGGCCCACCCTGGAATGATGGCCTGCTCGTGCCGGGATTCCGGCACCAGGTAGACGCCGTTGGCGGTGGCCCGCGCCGGGTGGCCGGGGGCGAACGGCCGTCCGAGCAGCGTGGCGGTGCCGCCCAGGGCGGGACGGGCCCCGAAGATCGATTCGAGGAGCTCGGACTTCCCGCTACCCAGCAGTCCGAGGAGCACCGTCACCTCGCCCCGGCGGACGCTCAGATTGATGGGTACCGAGTCCGGGAAGATCTGCAGTCCGGCCAACTCGAGAACGCCGTCGCCGCCGATCTGCTCGGTGTGCCGCATCTCGGCCGGGGACCGGTCGAACAACGCCTGCAGCACCTTGGTCCAGTCGAATCCGGCCGCGCCTGCTGCGCCGTCAGCGGTGGCTCTCGACTGGACGAACTCGCCCTGCATGGCGCCGTCGCGCAGCACTCCGACCCGGTCGCACAGGGCGTCGAACTCGGCGAGCTTGTGGCTGACGTAGAGCAGCGTCGTGCCGGCCGCGACCTGGCCGCGGAGGAGTGCGAACAGCCGGCCGGTCTCCTCGGTCGAGAGTGCTGAGGTGGGCTCGTCGAGAATGAGGATCTCCGGATGCCGGGACAGGGCCCTTGCCAGCACCAGCAGTTGACGCTCGGAGACGCCCAGCTCTCGTACCGGTGCCCGCATCACCGACCTGGATAGCTGCAGTCCAAGGGCGTCGGCCACTTCGGCGGCATCGCGCTCGGCTCGGCGCAGAGAGAACCAGATGGACGACAAGCGGGAGTTGAGCCGGTCCAGGGCCAGGTTCTCGGCCACGGTCAGATCGAGAACGACGCCGTCGTTGGGATTCTGATGGACGGTGCCGACACCCCGCCGCACCGCCGCCAGCGGGTCGGCGAATTCGACCGGTGTGCCGTTGACCCGGATGACGCCGCTATCCGGGCGCTCGGCTCCACACAGGATCTTGATCAGAGTGGACTTGCCGGCGCCGTTGGCGCCCATCAGGCCGTAGATCTCGCCGGGCCGGATGTGCAGGCCGACCCCGCGCAGCACCAGGTTGTCGCCGAAACTCTTCGAGATGCCGTCCACCTCGAGCACCGGCGCGGCTGCCTCGCTGCCGATGGTGCTGCTGTCCGTCATGGTGCCCTCGGCATCTGCGTTGGTGTGGTCGGGGTGGCCCCGGGGCGCAGATCGTCCCGGGGGCGGGTCGGAGCCGGTGCCGGAGCGCCTGACCTCGACCCGCGGCCTGGTCAGCCGCCCGGGATGACCGTGGGGATCCAGCCGGCGCCGAGGAAACCAGGCGTGTTGAGGTCGGGCAGCGCCTTGCGCAGGCCGGCCATGTCGGTCACGCCCTTCTGCTTGAGCAGGTCCTGCGTGATCAGAGCGGCCGGAATGGTGACCTTGTAGGGCAGGTCGACGCCGGCACCGGAGGCAATGGCCGCCCGGGCGACGATGGCCCCGACGTTGGCCGGGTCCGTGGCCGCGGTCGCGCGCCACTGGCTGTTGGCCGCCGTCATCAGCTGGATGTCGGCGGTCGAGACGTCGACGCCGTAGACCTTGACGTTGGTCATGTTGTTCTGTCGCAACGCGATCAGGGTGCCCTTGGCCAACTCGTCGTAGGCGGCGAACGCCAGGGTGGTGTCCGGGGCCGACTTCAGGGCCGCCGCACCTTCACTGGCCGTGTCGGCAGCAACCGACTCCGAGTACTTGCCGAAGTGGACGGACTGGGTGAACGTCGGGTTGTCCTTGAGGAACTGCTGATAGACCTTGTCGCGGGAGTCCAGCGGAGCGATGCCGGAGACGTTGACGTAGGCGACCTTCCCGCCGCCGGCGTTCTCCTGCTTCATGTAGCCGAGGATCTTGTTGGCGATCGACGCGTCGTCCTGCGAGATGTACACCGCCTTCTGGTTGCTGATCGCGACGTCGTAGACGACCACCGGTATTCCTGCGGCCAGGGCCTGATCGACCTTGGGGTCGATGGTGTCCTTGAGGCCGTGGTCGACGATGATCACGTCGGGCTTGGACGCGATGGCCGAGTTGAAATCGGTTGCCTGCTTGGCGTTGTCGTTGCGCGCGTCGTAGACGTCGACGGTCGCTCCGGCCGCCTTGAGCTGCGCCTGCGCCCCGCTGCCCCACTGCTCGAAGTAGTCGCCGATGCCCGACTGGCGGACCAGGGCGATCTTCAGATTGGCCTTCGCGCCCGACGGCTTGGCCGCCGGAAGGGTGAATCCGGCGTCAGCCGCGGTGGACGGCGCCGACGAGCCGGGCGCCGCGGGGGACGATCCCGCCGCCGAGCTCGACGGTGCCATCGCGCTGGAACCGGCCGGGGTCGTCGGACCGCTCGCCACGGGCGCGCTGGCTGCGGGGGCAGCCGTGGTGGGCGTACTGGTGGTCGTCGATCCGGTGTTCTGCGAGCAGGCGGTGGCGACCAGGGCGGTGGCGGCCACCGCGGCGAGCAGCACCGTGCTGCGCAGACGAGGGCTGCGCAGACGAGTGCTGCGCTGGCGAGCGCTGTGCAGACGGGTGGGAATGACACGCATTGTGTTCCTCCTTGAACAACTGCATGGGCGAGCGGGTCAGTCGTGCGGTGTGGCCTTGTCCGGACGATCGCCGTCGAGGGGCCGGATGACTCGTCGTTCGGTGACGAGGGCGGTGATCAATGCGGCCGGGGTGACGTCGAAGGCCGGGTTGCGTGCCGGGGTGCCGGCCGGTGCGGTGGTGATGGTGCCGAAGCCGACCACCTCGCCCGCACCGCGGTCCTCGATCTCGATGTCGGACCCGGTGGCCGTGGCCCGGTCGACGGTGGACTCTGGAGCAACGACGATGAATGGAACCCCGGCATAGCGGGCGGCGACGGCCAGTGCGAACGTGCCGATCTTGTTGGCCGTGTCGCCGTTGGCCGCGATCCGGTCGGCGCCGACCAGTACGGCGTCGACGCCGCCGCCGGCCAGGATCATGGCCGCCGCCGAGTCGACGATCAGCTGGTGGGGCGCGCCCATGGCGGCGAGCTCCCAGGTGGTGAGCCGGGCACCCTGAAGCAGCGGTCGGGTCTCGCAGGCGATGGCCAAAGCGAGATCGCCGTCCTGGTAGAGCTTTTCGATCACGCCCAGGGCGGTACCGTGCTCGACCGCGGCCAACGCGCCGGTGTTGCAGATGGTCATCGTCGTCAGGCCGGCGGCGCGGGAGTGCGGGTTCCGGGCAGCGAGGGATCGGACCAGATCCGCCCCGAGGGCGGCCATCGCGCGGCATGCGGCGATGTCCTCGTCACGCAGGTCCAGTGCGGCCTCGAGAGCGGTTGGGACGCCACCGGTTCGCCAGGCGGCCAGGGCCCGGTCGACGCCGACGGACAGGTTGACCGCGGTGGGTCGGGCCGCGCGGATCTGCGCCGCGGCCTGCTCTGCTCTGGCGGGTTCGTCGAACTGCTGAGCGGCGATCACCACGCCCATGGCGCCGGCCACGCCGAGCGCCGGGGCACCGCGGACGGACAGTCGGGCGATGGCGTCGACCAGGTCGTCGACGGTGTGGATGTCCAGGACCACCGTGTCGCCAGGCAGCCGGGTCTGGTCGATCATCCGGATGTGCCCGGGACCCGCCTCCTCGCCGGGAATCCAGTCGATCGTCCGCATGCAACCGCCTCACCTGGAGTCGACAGGGCATCGACTGGAGTCGACCGGGTATCGACGTCGATGCCCTGTCGAGGAGGTTGTCAGACAACTGACGACCAAGTCAAGGATTTCGAGGTCCTGGTGGGTTCAGGGAAGGCGGCGAGGCGACCGCTCGGGAGAGACGCGTGGTTGGCTGTGCGCCAGCCGGGAACCGATTCGGCGGCCCCGTTGTTGTCCCAGATCAGGAGGTGGTCACCATGCCCCCATCTGCACCGATGGGCGGATCGTCGATGGCGGCGATGCGCGCGATGCATCAGGACGACTCGGTCAAGGGCCACAAGCTGGCACCGGGGATCGCCAAGCGGATCCTCGGGTTCGCCCAGCCGTACCGAAAAGAGCTGACGCTGTTCCTGGCGGTCACCATCTTCTCCGCGGTGATCGCTGTCGCCACCCCGCTGCTGGCCGGCAGCGTCGTGAACGAGATCAGCCGCAAAGGCGCCTTGCACGTGGTGGTCATCCTGGCGGCCGTCATCGCCGCACTGGCCATCGTGGACACCGGCAACTCGCTGATCTCGCGGTTCTACTCCTCTCGAATCGGTGAGGGCCTGATCTTCGACATGCGCAGCAAGGTCTTCGACCACGTCCAGCAGATGTCGCTGTCGTTCTTCACCCGCACCCAGACCGGTGCCCTCGTCAGCCGCCTCAACAACGACGTCATCGGCGCCCAGCAGGCCTTCACCTCGACGCTGTCGGGGGTGGTCTCGAACGTCATCGGACTGGTCCTGACGGCGGGCGTGATGTTCACGCTGTCCTGGCAGGTCACCGTGCTGTCGCTGATCCTGCTGCCGATCTTCGTGCTGCCGGCCAGGGCCTTCGGCCGCAAGCTGCAGACGCTGACCAGGGAGTCCTACGGCCTCAACGCCTCGATGACGACGACGATGACCGAGCGGTTCAACGTCTCCGGAGCTCTCCTGGTCTCGCTGTTCGGCCGGCCGGCGGAGGAGTCCAAGTCGTTCTCCGAGCGGGCCGGTCGGGTGCGGGACATCGGGGTGACCACCGCGATGTACGGGCGGACGTTCATCGCCGCCCTCACCCTGGTGGCCGCGTTGGCGCAGGCCCTGACCTACGGGCTGGGCGGCGCGCTCGCACTCTCCGGATCGCTGGACGCCGGTTCGGTGGTGGCGTTGGCGCTGCTGCTGACCCGCCTCTACGGACCGCTGACCGCTCTGTCGAACGTACGGGTGGACGTGATGAGTGCGCTCGTCTCCTTCGAGCGGGTCTTCGAGGTCCTCGACCTCGAGCCGATGATCAAGGAGAAGTCGAACGCCGTCCCGATGGTCAAGGGGTCGAGGGCTGTCGAGTTCATCGACGTCCGCTTCGCCTACCCCAGCGCGGATTCGGTGTCGCTCAAGTCGCTGGAGAGCATCTCGGTCCCGGATCACAGCCCGCGACATCCCGTCCTGCACGGTGTCAGCTTCCGGGCCGAGGCCGGACAGTTGGTCGCCCTCGTCGGGCCGTCGGGAGCGGGCAAGACGACGATCTCCCAGCTGGTGCCGCGGATCTACGACGCGGACACCGGATCGGTCCGGATCGGCGACGTCGACGTCAAGGACGCGACCCTGCAGTCGCTCCGGGATTCGATCGGCGTGGTGGCCCAGGATGCCCACATGTTCCACGACACCATCCGGGCGAACCTGTTGTACGCCAAGCCTGATGCCACCGAGGCGGAGCTCATCGACTCGCTGCGGTCGGCGCAGATCTGGCCGTTGGTGTCGTCCCTCCCGGAGGGTCTGGACACCGTGGTCGGGGATCGTGGGCATCGACTGTCCGGTGGTGAGAAGCAGCGGTTGGCCATCGCCAGGGTGCTGCTCAAGGCGCCGGACGTCGTGATCCTGGACGAGGCAACCGCCCACCTCGACAGCGAGTCCGAAGCGGCTGTGCAGCAGGCGCTCTCGGCGGCGTTGGCCGGCCGGACATCGCTGGTGATCGCACACCGGCTGTCGACGGTCCGCAGCGCCGACCAGATCCTGGTGATCGACGGCGGCCGGGTGGTCGAGTCCGGACGGCACGCCGACCTGATCGCGCTCAACGGCCTCTACTCCGACCTCTACCGCACGCAGTTCGAGCACCAGACCTGAGCCTGCGTCCGCCCGGATTTGGCGAGGTGGTGAGCGCCGCGAACGAACAGGGGGACCATGGGCTTCGTGCCTTCCGCCCCGACCGCCGCCCCGACCGGGCTGAGCGTGCTCACCGAGTGGCGTCCGGACTACGTCATGATCGCCGTCGCCGCGCTCCTGTCCTTCGGGTACCTCCGGACCAGATCCGCCGCCCGACGTCAGGACTTGGCCTGGCCCGTCCACCGCGATGTCGTGTTCTGGATCGGCGTCGCCTCGGTGGTGTGGACCACCAACGGTTTCCCGCAGGCCCGCGGTTCCCAGTTGATGTGGGTGTGGATGAGTCAGGAGTTGTTGCTCTTGCTGATCGTCCCGATCGTGGTCATGTCCGCCCAGCCGCTCTCCTTGGTCACCGCGGTCCATGGTCCGGACAACCTGGCGGCCCGGTTGCTGCGGACGAAGGCGCTGCGGTTCCTCGGCAGTCCCCTGGTCAGCCCGGTGCTGGTGCCGGTGCTCTGCATGCTGCTGATCTTCGGCGGGCTCGGGCAGTTCGCCGTCAGTTCGGTCTGGGCGGGTGGCCTGGTCCACCTCATCCTGTTGCTGGCCGGCACCCTGGTCGCCCTCCCGCTGGTGAACATGGACGACCAGCGGACGTCACTCGCGGTCGGGCTGTCGCTGGCCGTCGGGTTCGTCGAGTTGATCCTCGACGCCTTCCCCGGGATCGCCCTTCGCTTCCAGACCCACATGACGCTCGTCCACTTCGCCGTGAACCGCCCGGCCTTCTCGCCGGTGCCGATCGATGACCAGCACATTGCCGGCGGCATCCTCTGGGTGGTCGCCGAGATCCTCGACCTGCCGTTCCTGATCCTGGCTGCCACCCGCTGGATCAAGGCCGACGCCCGTGATGCCGCCCGCATCGATGCTGAACTGGATGCGCGCCAGCACTGGTCCGCCGACGGGGAGCAGGCAGAACAGCCGGTGGTCGAACGGCCCTGGTGGCTGGACGACCCCACCATGTCCGACCGTTTTCAGCAGCAACAGAAACCCCCGTTGCGTCCTGCAGACTGATCGCTATAGCGATCGCTCTGCAGGACGTCCGGGGGATTCCGAGCGCGTCCGCTAGCGTCTGGAGACCATGAGCGCTACGCATGCCGACGACCTGTCCCTCGCCCTCCGGCTGGCCGATGCGGCCGATGTGATCAGCCTCGAGCGTTTCGGTTCGGCCGATCTGGAGGTCACCGCGAAGCCGGATCTGACGCCCGTGTCCGACGCCGACCTCGCCGTCGAGACGGCGATCCGGGGGATCCTGGCCGCGGAGCGCCCGGCGGACGTCGTCATCGGCGAGGAGTTCGGCGGTGTGGAGAAGGGCCTTTCGGACGGTCGGCGCTGGGTGGTCGATCCGATCGACGGCACGAAGAACTACGTGAGGGGCGTCCCGGTCTGGGCCACGCTGATCGCCCTGTTCGACGGTCCTGACGTGGTGGTCGGGGTCGTCTCGGCCCCCGCGATGAGCCGCCGCTGGTGGGCAGGTACCGGCGGGGGAGCGTTCACCCAATTCGCCGGTGGGGCCGTGAAACCCTGCCGGGTCTCGGGTGTCGGCGAGATCTCCGATGCCTCGCTCACCTACGCTGAACTGGGCGAATGGTACGACGACGGACGCGGCCCGCAGTTCGTCGAGCTGCTGTCCGACTGCTGGCGGACCCGAGGTTACGGTGACTTCCTGCCCTACGTGTTGGTCGCGGAGGGGGCTGCGGACATCGCCTGCGAACCGGAGCTCAGCCTCTGGGACATGGCCGCGCTGGTGCCGGTCGTCCGGGAGGCCGGTGGCCGGTTCACCGACGTCGACGGGGCCGAGTTCGGGCAGTCGACAGTCAGCGCACTGGCCACCAACGGACTGCTGCACGAGCGTGTGAAAGACCGTCTGGCGCGCTGAAGGCGAGCTGGAAGTCGTTGCCCGCCACGGCGAGGTCACACGAAGATAACGGCTTCCGGAAGTAGAGTCACAGACGTGATCCACCTGTCTCATGTCTCGAAGAGCTACAAAACTTCCACGCGCCCCGCTCTGGAAGACGTCACGATCGACGTCGACAAGGGTGAGTTCGTCTTCGTCATCGGTCCGTCGGGCTCGGGGAAGTCGACCTTCCTGCGGCTGGTGCTCCGCGAGGACACGCCGACCAGCGGGCAGATCGAGGTGGCCGGCAAGGACCTGGTGAAGCTGCGCCGTTCGAAGGTGCCGGCGCACCGCCGACGGCTCGGCTGCGTGTTCCAGGACTTCCGTCTGCTGACGAACAAGACCGTCGAGCAGAACGTCGGGTTTGCCCTCGAGGTGATCGGGCGCCCCCGTGCGGCGATCAAGAAGATCGTCCCCGAGGTGCTCGAACTCGTCGGGTTGGAGGGCAAGTCGCGGCGTCTGCCGCACGAGCTCTCCGGCGGTGAGCAGCAGCGGGTCGCCATCGCCCGGGCGTTCGTAAACCGTCCGCTTCTGCTGTTGGCGGACGAACCGACCGGCAACCTCGATCCGGACACCAGCGCCGACATCATGCTGTTGTTGGAGCGGATCAACCGCACCGGCACCACGGTGCTGATGGCCACCCACGACAACAACATCGTCGATTCCATGCGTCGGCGCGTCATCGAACTGCAGTTGGGCAAGGTCGTCCGGGACGAGTCCCGCGGCGTCTACGGAGTCGGCCGCTGAGTCGGCCCGCCGCGAGATAGCTGTACCGACAGGCACTACCGAACTGCAGTACCGACCAAACGAATCTGTGCGCGGTGGCCGTGGTCATCAGCTGATGACCAACAGGTGTGAGAGGAACAAATGCGAGCCGGATATGTATTCAGCGAGGTCCTGACGGGGCTGCGCCGGAACATCACCATGACCATCGCGATGATCTTGACCACCGCGATCTCGCTGGGCCTGCTCGGTGGCGGACTGATCGTCGCCCGTCTGACCCAGGCCACGCAGGTGCTCTACGGCGACAAGGTCGAGGTCATCATCTACCTGACCACCGACCAGTCGAGCAAGGATCCGGACTGCCGCGACGCCGTCTGCCAGGCCATCCAGACCGCTCTGCAGAAGAACGCCGAGGTCGAGCTCTCCACCTACCAGACGCAGGCGGATGCGTTCAACGAGTACAAGACGCGGTTCGCCGGCCAGCCCGAGATGCTCGCCATCGTGCAGCAGGACGCGTTGCCGGCCTCTTTCCACGTGAAGTTGCAGGACCCCCAGCGGTTCAAGGTGATCGCGCAGGAGTTCACCGGTCTGCCCGGGGTCGAGCAGGTGAACGACCAGAGCGACTTCCTCAACAAGCTGTTCGGGCTGCTCAACAGCGTCCGGAACATCGCGATCATCGTGGCGTTGATCCAGGCGTTCGCGGCGTTGCTGCTGATCTCCAACATGGTGCAGATCGCGGCGTACACCAGACGCACGGAGACAGCGATCATGAGGCTGGTCGGAGCGTCCCGATGGCGGACCCAGCTCCCGTTCATGATCGAGGCGGTGGTGGCCGGCGTCATCGGAGCCGTGTTGTCCATCGGACTGCTCATCGTCGCGAAGGTGACCTTCGTCGACAAACTCCTCGGCTCGGTGATCAACTCCGGGGTGCTCGCGCCGCTGAGCGCTGCCGACCTGGTTGCGGTGTCGCCGTGGTTGCTGCTGACGGGCGCCGGGCTCGCCGCGGTGTCTGCCTACGTGACCCTGCGGTTGTACGTCCGGATCTAGCTGCACTCCCACGGCTGTCCGGTGTCGCGATTTAGTCGCGTGCCACCGCCCGCTGCAGGCGGCTAACCTTGACTGGTCATGGCAACAGAGAAGAAGAAGGCCGATCGAGCCACCGAAGCCCGCAACATGGGCCGGTCGCTCATCGCATCCAACCGCAAAGCGCGACACGACTACGCGATCATCGACACCTACGAGGCCGGGATCTCCCTCACGGGCACGGAGGTGAAGTCGCTGCGAGCAGGTCGGGCGTCGCTGATCGACGGGTTCGCCACCGTCTCCGACGACGAAGTGTGGCTCCGCAACGTCCACATCGCCGAGTACGCCGAGGGCACGTGGACGAACCACGCGCCGCGGCGGGCCCGCAAGCTGCTGCTGCACCGATCCGAGATCGACAAGCTGATGCAGAAGCTCCGCGAAGGCGGTGTCGCACTGATCCCGCTGTCGATGTATTTCTCCGGCGGCAAGGTGAAGGTCGAGATCGCTCTCGGCCGCGGCAAGAAGGAGTACGACAAGCGGCAGACCCTCGCCAAGCGCGACTCCGACCGCGAGCTCGCCAAGTACGCCGGCCGCCGCGCCAAGGGCATGACCTGACCCTCGCCCCCGTACTCGGCGCATACAGTTCTGCCCGGCGCATACGTTTCGGCCCATTTCGTCGCCAAAACACGGCTTTTCGGTCCATTCGGTATGTGCGGCCGGATGCGGGCGCGCCCGGTGGTAGTGCAGGCACCACAACACGGGCTGACGTGCAACGAAAGCACCCCCGCACCCGTCTGACGGGCATGAACATCTTGATCCGAACGTTTGCGCACGGGCTTGCAACAGCCACGATGGTCGGCGTCCTTGCATTGGCAAGCGCTTGTGGCTCGACCGGCGGGATCGCCACGACGGCCCCGTCGACCACCTCGGACCTGCCCACGTCCGGCGGCACGTCGACTCGAACCAGCATCCCGAGCGGCAGCACGGTCACCGACGGTCCCATCTCGACGACGCCGATCTCCACCGATGCCGGCCCGCCGACATGCCAGGAAACACCGAACAAGCTCACGACGCCGACTCGCGAGCCGATGATCACCGTCACCCAGGGCGCCAACTCCTGGATCGCCAACCGGGCCACCGAGCCGCTCGCCCTGGCGGTCTACCTCGACGGGAGCGGCCTCGCGTCGCAGGGGATCGGGGAGGCCACCAAACCCCTCGCGGAGATGCGACTCGGCTACGTTCCATCCTGCGTGCTGGTCTGGGCGAAGTCCGAACTCCAGCAGTTGGCGATCCTGGACATGGGCGATCCGACCATCACCGATCAGGGGACGACCACTGTCACCTATCAGCCGGAAGGCCGCCCGCCGCTGACGATCTCGGCCTACGCCCTCGGTATCGGGGATCAGTATGTGACGTCAGGAAAGGAAAACCGCGCACGACTGACGGCGCTGATCGCCGCCCTGAGCAAGCCCTTTGCGAACGCGGCCCCCTGGACGCCGACGCGGTTGAAGATCGTCGCCGTCACCCCGACCGTTGCATCTGAGGGGGCGGCCCTGGTCTGGCCGGGCAAAGTGTCGCTCCAGGAGGTGCTGGTCCGCACACTGGGCAGCAATCGGTGCGGGGAGGTGAACGGGGACGACGCGGTAGCGGTCCTCGAGACTCTCGGACAGCGGAACGTCTACTCGCGCTGGACCGACGCGGGCACAGTCTTCGGCCTGAGTATCGGCGCCCTGGTCCCTGGCCAGCCAGCCTGCACCGCGGACTGAAAGACGCGGATGAGTCACCGGGGTATGGCAGCGACACCGAGCCGCCGGACCAGGTAAGCTGACGTTGCTTGTCTCCCCGGGATTGCTTTCGGGCATGGGGGTGATTGGTCTCGACAGCGGCTGTCGAGTGAGGTGAAGCGGGCCGAGGAAGGCAACGATGATCTCGTTAACCATCCGTTGCAAAAAAATCAAGCGCCGACAACAGTCAGCGCGAGTTCGCCCTCGCCGCCTGAGCGAGTAGCGACTCCGTCAGTCCGGGTGTTCCTCCGACCCGGATACTGGCGCCGTTAAGGAGGATTACTTCACGGTCCGGTCGCGGGATCATGTGAAGGACATCAAACAGCGACTGGGCCTGTCACACCAGCACGTTTGCATGACTGGTGGGGCCAAGTAGAGACAACGCAGGCTGCGCCCGGAGAAGCCCTCACAACACAACGTTGGACGCGGGTTCGATTCCCGCCACCTCCACAGTGATGTGGTCCGCAGCGAAGGCCCTACCCGATCTGGGTGGGGCCTTCGGTGTGTCCGCGACTACACCAGTCCGGCCAGGACGGCGGCGAAACGGGCGGCGGAGCCGGGGGCGCGGTGCAGGAAGAGCTCGGGCTCGATCAGCTCCAGCTCCATCACCAATGGCTGATCCGCCGGGCCCACCAGGTCGATCCGTGCGTAGCTCAGCGCCTCCGCGCCGCCGGGGACCGCGGCCAGTGCGGCGTCGGCCACCGCCAGCTCGGCCGGCGAGGCAATGTGGGACGCGATGACGCCGCCGTATCGCTCCTGCACACGGAAGTCCCCGGCGGCCGGGGTCTTCACCACCGCGTGCGAGTGGGCGCCGCCGAGCCAGATCAGCGACCGCTCACCTGCACTGACGTCCGGCTGAAAAGGCTGCACCAGCGCGTCTTTCGTCGTCAGGATGCCGGCGAGATATTCGGCCGCCTCGGGCGAGCGGGACAGGAATCGCCCCACACCGAACCCACCGGCCGAGACGGTGGGTTTGATGATGATCTCCGGCGTGCCGAAGTCCGGTAGTGCCGATGCCGGCTCGAAGTCGGCCGCGACCACGACCACCGTGGGAACCACCGGCACACCCGCGTCGGCCAGCAGCGCCAGGTACCCCTTGTGGTAATTCCACCGGACGACGTCGAGCGGATTGGACAGGTGGGCCAGCCCGCCGAGGACCGAGAGGAACTCCTCGAGTCGCGTCGTGTAGTCCCAGGTCGTCCGGATGACGGCCAGATCGCCCGGCGGGAGCGACGTCGAGGACCAGGCCACGATCTCCGAATGCACTCCGAGCTCGGCGAGTGCGTCAGCCACCAACGCCGTTTCGAAGTCGTCGTGGGGCAGTGTCTCAGCGGTCAGCAGCAGGATCTTCGGCACGAGCGATCATGCTGCCACGTGACGGGCAGGCGGCCAGCGGGCCGGCGGTGCTATCGCGACCGCCGGACGACGGCACGACCGATGGCGCCCACGGTCATCGTCAGCAGGGTGGCGCCGATCGCGCCGGGATACAGGCCGGCGGGGCCACCGGCGGCCAGCATCACCACGCAGACGACGGCAGCGATCAACAACAGATAGGTGAGCACCGCGCTGACGGACCGTGCGGACAGGCGTACCCAACGGCCGAGAAGGTGTCGCCGGTTCCGGATGCCCCGGCCCCAGAGGACGGCTGTGCAGACGACCGCCAGCGCGGCAGCCACGCGTAGTGCGACGGAGGCCGACGCGGCCAGGTCGGCAGGTGCCTCCGGGTCGTAGCCTCTCCGGCTGGACTCGACCACCAGGGCGATCGCGCCGCCGTTCAGCAGCAGTGCGAACAGGGCGAGTGCAGCGAGCATGGCAGCCCGGATGAGCGACGATGCGAGCAGCCTGACGGTCATTCGATCGCCCGGCGAGTCACGCAACACCACGCTGAATCCTTCGGCCGCGGCCGCCGGCTGGAATCCCTCGAGGTCGACGGCGGCCAACGACCGCCTGACGCTCGTGTCCACCGGCGCCAGCTTCCGGGCCCGGACGGCGGCCTGCCGGCTGCCGATCACCCGGCCCTGCCAGCCCAACACCCTGGCGAGCAGTACGTGGGACAGCGGGTCGTTCGGAGCGAGTTGGACGGTGCGACGGGCATGCAGCAGAGCCCGGATCTCACCTGCCAGCCCGAGCCGCAGCGCAGCCCTTGCCGCCAGCTGATGTGTCCCTGGGTCATCCGGATGTCGCCGCACCAGGTTGACGGCGATCGCGTCCGCCTCCCTGGTCCGGCCCGCCCCCAGCAGAGCGTCGGCCAGCACCAACATGACCGTGTCGTCGTCAGGGACGAGGCGGGCAGCCCGTCGGGCAATCTCGACGGCTTCCACATTTTCGCCGAGCAGTCGGTGCGCCATGCAGGCCTGGGTCAGCGCGGCGGGGGAGTCCGGATGCTGGCCGAGCCAGCCGGCCAGGATGACCAGCGCCTCCCGCGGTCGGCCGGATTCCAGCAGGAGACCGGCTCGCGTCCGAACCGCTTCCTCGTCCATGTCAGCTCAGCACCATGTCAGCTCAGCACCATGTCAGCTCAGCACCATGTCAGCTCAGCACCATGTCAGCTCAGCACCATGTGAGCTCAGCACCAAGTCAGCTCACGAGATCGGGGTCGCTGCTCGACCGCTCGTTGTGCTGTCGTTCGCGCTCGCTGTTCGGTGCGCCGGTCGGAGAGCTCTTGGCTTTGCCGGAAGGCTTGTCCCGCTTGGGTTTCGGCGGTGTCAACCCGTCCAGATCCACTCGTAGGCGCTCGAGCTCACCGCGGAGGTAGTCGCGGGTGGCGATCTCACCGATGGCGATGCGCAGCGCCGCGAGTTCCCTTGCCAGGTACTCGGTGTCGGCCTTGGTCTGGGACGCGCGGGCACGGTCCTCGTCGAGCGAGATCCGGTCCCGGTCGTCCTGACGGTTCTGCGCGAGCAGGATCAGCGGCGCGGCGTAGGCGGCCTGCGTGGAGAAGGCCAGATTCAGCAGGATGAAGGGGTACTTGTCCCAGATGCCGTTGACGCCTGCGACGACGTTGGCCGAGATCCAGATGATGACCAGCAACGTCTGCCAGAACAGGAACTTTCCCGTTCCCAGAAGTCGGGCCAGGCGCTCGGAGAACCGGCCGAACGCTTCCGGATCGATGTCGAAGGCGAATCGCCGATTGCTGCGCGGTTGATCGAGTCGACGACCAGTACGAGTTTCAGGCACGGCCCGCTCCCTTCAGTCGTGCGGAGGTACGCGATCGGGCGGGCATGTCACCCAGACCCAGTTCACGCCAGTTGTCCGGCAGCAGGTGGTCGAGGACGTCGTCCACGGTGACGGCCCCGAGCAGATGCTCCTCGTCGTCCACGACCGGAGCGCACACCAGGTTGTACGCCGCGAAGAAGCGGGTGACCTCGGCCAGACTCGCATCCGCCGACATCCGCGCCATCTCCTTGTCGATGTGCCCGGCCACCAGGTCGAACGGCGGCTCCCGCAGCAACCGCTGCAGATGGACGGACCCGATGTACCGCCCCGTCGGGGTGGCCTGCGGCGGTCGGCAGACGAAGACCATCGACGCGAGCGCGGGCGTCAGGTCGGGGGAGCGGACGCGGGCGAGGGCCTCGGCGATGGTGGCGTCCGGGGTGAGCACGATCGGCTCCGGCGTCATCAGGCCGCCGGCGGTGTCGAAGGAGTACTGCAGCAGCCGGCGCACCGGTGCCGACTCCTCCGGCTCCATCAGCTCGAGCAAGCGCTCCTGCATGCCGGACGGCAGCTCGGCCAGGAGGTCCGCGGCGTCGTCCGGATCCATCGCCTCGAGGATGTCGGCCGCCCGGGCCTCGTCCAGGTGCGCCAGCAGATCCTTCTGGTCCTCCTCGGGCAACTCCTCGATGACGTCGGCCAGCCGATCGTCGTCGAGAGCGTCGGCGACCTCGTAACGACGGGCCAGCGGCAGATCGCGCAGCACGGTCGCAGCGTCGGCCGCGCGGATACCCTCGAACGAGGCCAGCAGTTGTTGCGTGCCAAGGGTTGTGTTGTCCGACAGGTCGGTCAGGTCGGTGCCGCGGACGTCCGTCCAGGCCAAGACCTGGACCGGGGAACGGCGCGTGAGCAACCCGGTACGCTCGCGCAGCGCCAGCCGGGTCACCACCCAGTCGCGGGTCCTCGTGCGTTCCATTGCCGCATCGACGACGGTGGCTGCCGAGGCGGTCGTCGCGACCCGCACCTTCTTGTCGATCAACTGCGAGATCACCAGCACCTCGGTGCGTCGCTGCTCGAACCGGCGAAGACTCACCGAACCGGTGGACAGGGCGATCGCATGGGACTCCAGCGAGGTGACCCGCAACATCGGGACGAAGATCGGGCGTCTGGTCGGCAGTTCGACGACGATACCGAGTACCCGCGGGGGTTTTCGGTCGAGCCGCAGCGCCGCGACGATGTCCTTGACCTTGCCGATGGATTCGCCGCCGGGGCCGAACACGGGAAGCCCGGCCAGCTGGGCGACGAAGACGCGCGGGGTACCTGCCACGTCCTCAGAGTAGGGCCACCGGGCACTCATCCGGACCTGCGGGCACAGCGGCCCACCGGCGTGGTGAGCGCCACCGCCCTGTGCGTCGGCCGGCACATTCACAACGGGTGAACAGCTGGATTGCGTAGGGTGTCCAAGCCGGCCCGGAATCGGGGAGTCCTTCGACGGGCGACCCTGACCACGGACGGACACGCCGTGTCGAGTGATCGACAGCGTTGAACCACGTCAAACAAAAGGGATTCTCCATGCGCATCCGGGCCGTCTTCGCCGCCCTCCCGCTCCTCGTCCTCGCAGCCTGTGGAGCGTCGTCCACCGCCGCGAGCACCTCGGGCACCGCTACCGCAGCGTCGGGAGCGGCGTCGAGCGTCGCCAGTTCGTCGGGCGCCGCAGCGTCCGGGACCCCGGCGGCGAACTTGGGCCCGGCTGTTCCCGCGGCCACCGTGGTGGCGCCTGCTGTCGCGGCGGCGGCCTTGCCGACGGCGACCGGGAAGTTCGGCGATAAGCCGGCTCTCACCTACCCGAAGACCACTCCGCCGCCCAGCCTGCAGCGCACGATCCTGACCGAGGGCACCGGTGCGACCACGGTCAAGGGCGACTACCTGGTCACCAACTACCTGGGCCAGATCTGGAACGGCAAGGTCTTCGACAACTCGTACGACCGCAAGGCCACCAGCACCTTCCAGATCGGCGAGGGCAAGGTCGTCCCGGGCTGGGACGTCGCGCTGGTCGGGGTCAAGGTCGGCTCACGTGTACTGCTGAGCCTGCCGCCGGCCGACGGGTACGGATCCGCGGGCAGTAGCTCGGCCGGCATCAAAGGCACCGACACCATCGTCTTCGTCGTCGATGTGGTGTCCCGGATCGCACTCACCACCACCGGCCAGGCCGACGCGGTCGTCCAGCCCGCCCCGAAGGGCGTTCCCACCGTGACCGGCGCCCCGGGCAAGGAACCGAAGATCACCATCCCGAAGGGTCTGGTCGAGCCGACCACCAACAGCGTCTACCTGCTGGCCAAGGGCACCGGCGCGAAGCTGAAGGCCGGTGGTGTCCTCGCTCAGCTGGTCGTCACCGACTGGACCCAGACCCAGACGCAGTCCACCTGGCCGAAGACCGGCGCGGCGGCCGCTACCGCCAATCCCGCGAGCACCGGCCTGCAGCAGATCACCGTTGACGCCACCGGCGCTCTCAAGGGCCTCGTCGGCATTCCGATCGGCAGCCGGGTACTGGTGCTCATCGCCGCCTCCACCAACCAGTCGACCGGGCAGCAGCAGGCAGGCGCCGTCGCCGTGGTGGACGTCGTCGCCCAGGCCTGACGAAATAGTTCCTTCGCCCGGGTGAACAACAGATGACCCTTGGCCGAACATTGGCTCTGAACAGGTAAAACGGGCTTTGGTCGGTTGGACATGGTGTCCCGGCCCCATGATGATTCGCCTCATGACAGAGCTCATCATCTTGGTGCTGGTCGTCGGGACCGCACTCGCGTTTGATTTCACCAACGGTTTCCACGACACCGGAAACGCCATGGCCACCTCCATCGCCACCGGCGCCCTCAGGCCGAAGGTTGCGGTGGCCCTGTCGGGAGTGCTGAACCTGGTCGGCGCGTTCCTCTCCGTCGAGGTGGCGAAGACCGTCGCCAAGGTGGTCAAGATCCAGTACACGAAGGACGTGAAGGACGCCGCCGGCAAGGTCATCCACCATGCCGGCGAGCCGCTCCCGTTCTTCAACGCCGCCGGTGGGCACCACCTGCTGATCACGATCGTCTTCGCAGGCCTGGTCGGGGGCATCATCTGGAACCTGGCGACCTGGCTGCTGGGCCTGCCGTCCAGCTCCTCCCACGCTCTCTTCGGCGGCCTGATCGGCGCGGCCGTCGCCGGCCTCGGCTTCTCCAGCGGCGTCGACTGGACGCTGGTGCTCTCCAGCATCGTGATCCCGGCGATCCTGTCGCCGATCGTCGCCCTGATCATCGCCGCGGTGGGTACCTGGCTGGTGTTCCGCATCACCAACCGCACCCCGGAGAAGGCCCGCGAGAAGGGTTTTCGGTGGGGGCAGATCGGCTCTGCATCCTTGGTTTCGCTGGCCCACGGCACCGGTGACGCGCAGAAGACGATGGGCGTCATCTTCCTGGCGCTGGTCGCCCACGGCTCGCTCGACGAGAGTGGCGACATCCCGATCTGGGTCAAGATCTCCTGTGCCGTCGCCATCGCCCTGGGTACCTACATCGGTGGCTGGCGGGTGATCCGCACCCTGGGCAAGGGTCTGGTCGAGATCTCGTCCCCGCAGGGCATGGCGGCCGAATCCGCCTCTGCCGCCGTCATTCTCACGTCCTCGCACCTCGGACTTGCGCTATCCACCACCCACGTCGCCACCGGGTCGATCCTGGGGACGGGCGTCGGCAAGAAGAGCGCCAAGGTCCGTTGGAACGTGGCCGGACGGATGGCCGCCGGCTGGCTGATCACCCTGCCGATCGCCGCCATCGTCGGCGCGATCTGCTGGTACATCGCTGATCTGCTCAAGGGGCCGGCCGACGGGCTGATCGGCATCCTGGTGGTCTTCGCCATCCTGGTCGTCGTCGCGTCGATGATCTACCTGAAGTCCCGCAAGGCTCCGGTGCACGCCGACAACGTCAACGCCGAGTGGGACGACTCCGCCGTAGCGCCTCAGTCCGATCCGACTGCCGACCGCACCTCCGCCTCGGTCTGAGAGGGCCCAACACCATGTCGACAATCCTCACGTCCATCAGCCCCATCTGGAAGGTCCTGCTCGTCGGCCTCGTGCTCGGCGCCGGCCTGCCCGCCCTCTTCGCCTTCGGGATCCGCGCCTCGGCCGGAACCGTCGGACCTGACGGCACCACCGCCGCACCCGAACCGGCCGGGCGCGCCATCGCGGCCGTCTCCTTCGTCGTCGTGGCGTTGGTGGTCGTCGCCGCCATCGTGGTGCTGGCCTCCACGAAGGCCTTCCTGGCGAAGTTCGGTCTGTCCTGATGGCCGCGGACGTCTCGGCAGAAAAGGGCGGCTTGATTTCCTCCGTCCTCCACTGGCTGCGCAAGGGCTACCCGGAAGGTGTGCCGCCGAAGGACTACTTCCCCCTGATCGCGTTGCTCCGCAGGCGACTCGATGATGCCGAACTGGATCAGATCGTCGAGTACCTGACGAGCAACGGCGGGGTGACTGCCGATCGGGCCGACGTGATGGCCGCGATCGAGAAGGTCGCCAACGAGGATCCGACCGACGAGGACGTGGCGCTGGTCGCCGCACGCCTCGCCGCCGCAGGATGGCCGCTCGCCGGAGCATTGGACCGTTCGCCTTCGGTCCAGGTCAAGACCTCGATGGAACGGCCGGCGCTGTTGACGTCGATCCTGGGCTGGCTCCGCGCGGGGTATCCGCAGGGGGTGCCGGCGAAGGACTACATCCCGCTGCTCGCCCTGCTCCGGCGTCGTCTCAGCGACGACGAAACGGTCTGGATCGCGCGGGAGATCGTCGAATCGGGACACGCACCGGTGGGGGCCTCCGACATCGGGGTGCTCATCACGAAGGTCACCGACGAGATGCCGTCCGAGTCGGACATCAACCGCGTCCGCGAACATCTGGAAGCGGCCGGCTGGCCCGTCCTGCCGGGCGCCTGACCACTCCGAGGCATGCACCTGACCTCTCGGACGCGAGCCACCGGCCAGCCCGGCCACAAGTTTTCCTCATCTGCGGGCTCTACCCTCGGGGCGATCGGTCGCCGGACAGGCGTGACGTCGACGAGTAGGAGTTCAGTGGCAAAGGGAAATGCCGGCAAGGGTCCCGAGGACGGGTCGGGGAAGCCTGACGCGTCGGGGAAGCCTGACGGGCTGGGGAACCCTGCCCGGTCGGGGAAACCTGAGCGCGTCCGAAAGCCGGTTGTCGACCGACGGATCCAACCGGCCCCCGGTACCCGGCAGAGCGTGGCCGCGGCCCGGCAGACCAACGCCAGGTCGAACCGCACTCAGATGTACATCGGAATCGTTGCGGTGACGCTGATCGCGGTCGTCGTGATCATCGGACTGGTGCTGAACAAGAAGGCCAATGCGTCGCCGGTCACCGACCATCCGACCTCGGTGAACTCCACCTCGAGTGCGGCGGGTGGGATCGTCACGGTCAACGGGGGCGGCGGGTCGCCCCCGGCCCTCGTGCTGGACCTGTACGAGGACGGACTGTGCCCGGCGTGCCAGGCCTTCGAGGCTCAGTACGGGCAGCAGATCATGAAGGCCGTCGACGAGGGCAAGCTGACCGTGCACTACCACTTCCTCAACTTCTTGAACAAGGCCTCCTCGTCAGGTGACTACTCGACCAGGGCCGCTGCGGCCCTGCAGTGCGTGGCGGCCACCCCGGCCGCGGCCTCCACCGGGCTGTTCCTCAATTTCCACAAGACGATGTTCACCTCTGGCATCCAACCGGCGGAGAACGGCTCGGCGGACCTGTCCAACGTGCAGATCGCGGACATCGCGACGAAAGCCGGAGCGCCGGCGTCGGCCGCCACCTGCATCAAGTCCGGCGCGAACATCGAACAGGCCAAGACGACGGCCGAGGCGGGGCTGGCCTCGCTCACCAAGGCCACCCCCGCCGGCCAGGCCGTGGCGACGCCGGCCGTGGTCAGGGACGGTGCGCTGCTCAACCTCAACACCACGGACTGGCTGACCAACCTCCTTGCCTGAGTGCCCGGGTCTCGGTGGTGGGTGCCCGGCCTCGGCGGTGGGTGCCCGGGTCTGACGACGGTGAGCGCCCGGGCCCGGGTTCGCTGGGGTGAGTGCCCGGGTTCGGCTGTGGTGGGTGTGCGGGTCTGGCGGCGGTGACCACGACAGGCTCATCTCGTTCCCTGACAGCTGGTCACGCGTTCGACCCCAGCCCCTCACGGCCCGTCGTTGCCCGCCTCGCTCGCTCCTACCAGCCCCCGCCCGGCATTGCGCGAGTTGCGCGGGAGCCACGCGACCACACTCGCGCAAACTGTGCGAGTAGCGGAGAGCATAAATCGGACTATTTGGACACAACCGGGACTTATGCTCTCCGCTTGATGCTGTCGGACGGGGCGAGCCTGGCCTGTCGCGAACGACACGCCGAGGCTGCGACCGGTAGCAGAGGGACGGCGGCCAGTCTCTGCGTGAATGCGAATGCTGCCAAGCGATTAGGAGCTGCTGGGCCCCTCTTGATAGTGTTGTCGAGCGGCTTCACGGGGCTGTGGCGCAGCTGGTAGCGCACCACACTGGCAGTGTGGGGGTCAGGGGTTCGAGTCCCCTCAGCTCCACCGTGAGCGGGGCCCGCAGGTCGAGGAATTCGACCTGCGGGCCCTTTCTGCTTCGTCCGGAACGACGCCTTCTGCTTCGTCCGGAACGACGCCTTCTGCTTCGTCCGGAATGACGCTTGTGCTTCGTCCGGAACGACGCCTTCTGCTTCGTCCGGAGGGTTGCTTCTGCATCGCCGCGAGGCACGCGCATAGGTTGGGCGTCGTGAATACCCGACCAGAGATCCGCGGCACCTTCGGCATGGTGGCCACCACCCACTACCTCGCGACGGCGGTGGGCATGGCGGTGCTGGAATCCGGCGGCAACGCGGTGGACGCCGCGGTAGCCGCCGGCTTCACCCTGCAGGTGGCCGAGCCGCACCTCAACGGACCCGGCGGGGACATGACGCTCCTGGTGGCCGGCCCCAACGGACCGCCGGACGTCCTCTGCGGGCAAGGCCCTGCACCAGCCGCCGCGAAGGCCGATCACTACACCGATCTGGGCCTCGACCTGGTGCCCGGCTCCGGTCATCTGGCTGCGGCGATCCCCGGTTCGACGGCGGCCTGGCTGACCTTGCTGCGCGACCGCGGGACGAAGCAGCTGGACGAGCTGCTCGGCTACGCCATCGGGTACGCCGAACGCGGGGTCCCGGTGATGCCGTCGATCAGCCGGACCATCGCCGGAGTCGCCGACCTGTTCCGCGACGACTGGACCAGCTCCGCCGCGGTCTACCTGCCGGGCGGCGACGTCCCGGTGGCCGGCAGCATCCTGGCCAACCCGACGCTTGCCGCCACCTACCGCCGGCTCCTCGCCGCCGGCGGGGGAGCGGGCACCCGGGAAGCGAAGATCGATGCGGCGCTCGCGGAATGGTCGGGCGGGTTCGTGGCCGGAGCGATCGACGAGTTCGCCCGGGAGCCCCGCCGGGATTCGTCCGGCGAGCGGCACGCCGGGGTGATCACCGGCGCGGACCTGGCCGGCTGGACACCGTCCTACGAGACGCCGGTCTCCGCTTCGTTCGGCGACTGGACCGTCTACAAGTCTGCCGCCTGGGGTCAGGGCCCTGTTCTGCTGCAACAGCTTCGACTGCTGGAAGAGCTGGGCATCCGGCCAGGGCCGAGTGTCACGGACCCGACCGAGCTGGCCCACCTGGTGATCGAGGCGACCAAGCTGTCCTTCGCCGACCGCGAGGCCTGGTACGGCGACTCGCAGGAGGTGCCGGTCGTCGAGCTGCTGTCGGACGGGTACACGACGGCCCGCGCGGCCTTGATCGGCGCGACCGCTTCGATGGACCTGCGGCCGGGCAGCCCGGACGGCCGGACCCCGCGGCTCGCGCGGGCGATCGGTCGGGTGATCGGTGTGGAAGGTGCGGCGGACATCGAGGTCCAGGCCGGCATCGGCGAGCCGACGGTCGCCCGTGACGGCAGCACCCGCGGTGACACCTGTCACATCGACGTGGTCGATCGGTGGGGAGGTTCGGTTGCTGCCACCCCCAGTGGCGGCTGGCTGCAGTCCTCGCCCGTCATCCCGAAGTTGGGATTCGGTCTCGGCACCAGGCTCCAGATGATGGCACTGGAACCGGGTCTGCCGAGTTCGCTCGTCCCGGGCCGCCGCCCCCGCACCACCCTGTCGCCCTCGATGGCCGGCCGGAACGGTGCCGTGGAGCTGGCGTTCGGGACCCCCGGCGGCGATCAGCAGGACCAGTGGCAGCTCGGCTTCCTGCTGCGGCTACTGGTGGGTCCGCCGCAGCTGGACGTCCAGCAGGCGATCGACGGTCCCTCGATGCACAGCACCCATTTCCCGAGCTCCTTCTATCCGCGGGAGAGCTACCCAGGTCAGGTGGTGATGGAGGATCGATGCTCGGCCGAGGTGATCTCCGGGTTGGAACGCCGCGGGCACGGTGTTCTCGTCTCGGGCGGCTGGACGCTCGGCCGGGTGTGTGCGGTGGGGCGTGATCCGCGCTCCGGGTGGCTGCGGGCCGGGGCCGATCCACGCGGCACCCAGGCGTACGCGGCCGGTCGCTGAGGTCCGTCAGGTGTTTCCCGACGCACCGCCGGATCCGTTAGAACGGGTGGTCCGGCGGGAACGCGCGCCGAAGGGCGAGCCATGTGCGTCGTCAGGACGAATTGCGTAGCTGTTTTCCATCGACTTCGACCGCCCGGCATCGTCTTCTACGCTTTGTCGGACTAAGCTCGTAGAGGTCGCCGTCCTGCCATCCTGGGCTGCGATGCCAGTGCGCCGAACTGCTGGAGGACCGCCCGTGACAGCCGTAGCCCCACGCCCCGTAGTGACCCGGGCGTACCCGGTGAACAAACTCCGACCCGGAGTTGCCCTACTGGGATATCTGAAGACCACGGACCCGAAGACGCTCGGCAAGATGTACATCTGCACGGCGTTCTTCTTCTTCATGGTCGGCGGTGTGATGGCCCTGATCATGCGGGCCGAACTCGCTCGTCCCGGCATGCAGTTCCTGTCGAACGAGCAGTACAACCAGCTGTTCACAATGCATGGAACGATCATGCTGCTGTTCTATGCGACGGCCATCGTGTTCGGCTTTGCAAACTTCGTGCTTCCGCTGCAGATCGGTGCACCGGACGTCGCGTTCCCGCGGCTGAACTCCTTCTCCTACTGGCTGTACCTGTTCGGTTCGACCATCGCGGTGTCCGGGTTCTTCACCCCGGGTGGCGCTGCGGCCTTCGGTTGGACCGCCTACACCCCGCTGTCGAACTCGGTGAACTCCCCGGGTGCCGGTGGCGACCTGTGGATCATGGGCCTGGCCGTCTCCGGCCTCGGCACCATCCTCGGTGGCGTCAACATGATCACCACGGTGGTCTGCCTGCGCGCCCCCGGCATGACGATGTGGCGGCTGCCCATCTTCACCTGGAACATCCTGGTCACCTCGATCCTGATCCTGATCGCGTTCCCGGTCCTCACTGCGGCGTTGTTCGGATTGGCGGCCGATAGACACTTCGGCTCCCATGTCTTCGACCCGGCCAACGGCGGGGCGATCCTGTTCCAGCATCTGTTCTGGTTCTTCGGGCATCCGGAGGTCTACATCATCGCGTTGCCGTTCTTCGGCATCGTCTCCGAGGTGTTCCCTGTCTTCTCCCGAAAACCCCTGTTCGGCTATCGAGGGTTGATCTATGCCACTTTGTCGATCGCCGCGCTGTCGGTGGCGGTCTGGGCGCACCACATGTTCGCGACCGGAGCCGTGCTGCTCCCGTTCTTCTCGTTCATGACGTTCCTCATCGCGGTACCGACCGGACTGAAGTTCTTCAACTGGATCGGCACTATGTGGAAGGGACAGATCACCTTCGAGACACCCATGCTCTTCGCCTGCGGGTTCCTGGTCACCTTCCTGTTCGGTGGTCTGACGGGCGTCATCCTCGCCTCGCCGGCACTGGACTTCCACGTCTCCGACTCGTACTTCGTGGTGGCCCACTTCCACTACGTGCTGTTCGGCACCATCGTGTTCGCCACCTTTGCGGGCATCTACTTCTGGTTCCCGAAGATGACCGGGCGGTTCCTGGACGAAGGTCTCGGGAAGTTCCACTTCTGGACGACCTTCTTCGGCTTCCACCTGACGTTCCTGGTCCAGCACTGGCTGGGCAACATGGGCATGCCGCGTCGGTACCCGGACTACCTGCCGTCGGATGGCTTCACCACGCTGAACACCATCTCCACCATCGGTGCCTTCATCCTCGGTGCGTCGACCCTGCCGTTCATCTGGAACGTCTTCCGGTCGCTGCGCTATGGCGAGGTCACGACGGCGGACGACCCGTGGGGCTACGGCAACTCGCTCGAGTGGGCCACCAGCTCCCCGCCGCCACGGCACAACTTCACGTCGTTGCCACGGATCCGGTCCGAGCGTCCCGCATTCGAGCTGCACCACCCGCACATGATCGAGCGGATGCGGACGGAAGCCCACCCGAACCGCAACTGGGAACCGCTGCAGGAACTCGAGTCCAGCGAGCACCTCAGCATCCCGAAGAGCTGATCCCCACCTCTTCCGCCCGAGGCCCGCGCCGCGCACTGCGTAGCGCGGGCTTCGTGCTGTCTATGCTCGGCGAGCCCACTCCCGTTCTCTCGGTGCCTGTATCGAGGCTTGGATCGAAGGATCACATCTGATGGCCTCCGTGCTGATCACCGTCAGCGGACCCGACAAACCGGGTGTGACCGGCGTGTTGTTCGCCGCACTCTCGGCCCATCGCGTCGACATCCTCGACGTGGACCAGGTGGTGATCCGCGGCGCGCTCACCCTGGGCGTGCTGGTGGCCACCCCCGGTGATCCGGAGTCGCTGCAGGAGCACGTCGAGCAGGCCATGCACTCACTGCGGATGACGGTCGACGTCTCGATCGACCGCGTCGGCGACACCGATCGACGCAAGGCCACGCACACGGTCGTGGTGCTGGGGCGGCCGTTGCAGGCCAAGGCGATCGGCGCGCTCGCCCGGACGTTCGGCGAGGTCGGTGTCAACATCGAGACCATCACCCGCATCGCCGACTACCCGGTGACCGGGCTCGAGTTGTCCGTCACCGCCGCCGACGACGATCAACTACGAGCTGTGGTCGCTACCGTTGCATCAAAGGCGGGCGTCGACATCGCCGTCCAGCGGGCCGGTCTCGCACGCCGGGCGAAGCGGCTGATCGTGTTCGACGTCGACTCCACCCTGATCACCGGTGAGGTCATCGAGATGCTCGCCGACCACACCGGCACGCGGGATCGGGTCGAGGAGATCACGGCCGCGGCCATGCGTGGTGAGCTGGATTTCGCAGCCTCTCTGCGCGAGAGGGTGGCCATGCTGGCCGGTCTCGATGCTGCCGTGCTCGACGAGGTGGGTCGGTCGCTGGAACTGACTCCTGGCGCCCGGACGACGATCCGCACCTTGAAGCGCCTCGGCTACAAGTGCGGGATCGTTTCCGGCGGATTCACCCAGGTAGCACGGCATCTCGTCGACGAGCTGGAGCTCGACTTCGTGGCCGCCAACACCCTGGAGGTGGTCGGCGGGCGGCTGACCGGACGGGTCGAGGGCGAGATCGTCGACCGGGCCGGCAAGGCCAGGGCATTGGCGCGCTTCGCGGCAGAGTCCGGGGTGCCGCTGGACCAGACGGTAGCCGTGGGAGACGGAGCGAACGACATCGACATGCTGACGACGGCGGGGCTGGGGATCGCGTTCAACGCCAAGCCGATCGTCGCGGACGCCGCCGACACCGCCCTGAACCAGCCGTTCCTGGACCCGGTGCTGTTCATCCTCGGCATCACCCGCGAGGAGGTCGAAGAGGCCGATGCCTCCGACGGCCGCGACGCCGGCCGCGTACCCCTTGCCTGACGCCGGCGCGGACCGGGAGTATTCGGAGTGACCGGAGAAGTGCTGGCGCCGCTGCGGGCGCGGTACGCCTATTGGCTCGGGCTCGACCGGGACGAGGTGCTCCTGGACCGAGACGAGGCCGCCGAGGACATCAGGGCCCTGCAGCTGATCCTGCGGATGGAACGCGATGAGCCGCCGTCGTGGCACACGGCCCTCGCCCTGGCAGCCACCGCCAGTGCCGCAGTGTGTCTCGACCCTCGCGCCGAGCCCGAGGGCGAGTGGTACGAGGCGGTCCGTGACTACTGCGCGGGACACATCCGCAAGGTCACCCGGCGGGCAAGGGGAGCTCAGTGGGAGGCGACCGCTGATCTGCCGGGCGTCACCTTCGCGGAGGGGATCACCCAGGTCAGGGCTCTGGTGCCTGGCAGGGTGCGGGAACTCGACAAGCGGGTGAGCAAATTGCAGGTCGGCGGCACTGACGTGGAGCCCGATCTGCCGGTCGGGCAGCCCGCCGGCATCTGCCTCGAGATCTGGCTGCCGCCAGAGCCGGTGATGACCCTCGGGAAGGCCATGGCCCAGACCGGTCACGCCGGGATGATCGCCGCAGCTCTGCTGGCGATGGACCAGGATCGGCTGGAACGTTGGGCGTCGAACGGTCTTTCCGCCTCGGTCCGCAGGGCCACCTCGGCCCAGTGGGCCGATCTGATCGGCGCCGTCGCGGAGGACGGGTCGGCCTGGACGGGGCAACACCTGCTCGCGGTCCGGGACGCGGGCTTCACCGAGGTCGCTCCCGGTACGGTCACCGTCATCGCCCGGGCCGACTGGTAGCAGGCGCGCTGAATGGTCGGCTCCTCGCCGGACCGGTTCGGTCCAACCACCACCGGATCGGTGGCCACGGCCGAACGCTGACCTCTCAGTCGGCGACGATCCACAGAGCGGAATACGGTGCGAGCCAGAGGTTCCCGTCCTCGCCGGGATACACGTGCTGCCCGGAGATGCGATCGGTACCGCCGCGGAGTCCGAGCTCGTCGAGCCTTGATCCCGGCCATGGACGCCACCCATCGGTCACGTTGAAGAGCTCGAGCAGCGGACCGAGCGGGTGTCGACGCAGCACCGGCAGGATGCCAGGGTCGGCGAGCGCCGGGATCTCGGCTGCCACCGAGGCGTGCAGGTGCGGCAGGTGGGCACGCCTGCCGATGAGGTTCGTCAGCACTCCGAACATCCGTCCGGTGACGGTCTCGTCCTCACCGCGGAGAGATGCTATGTCCCAGGGCATCCGCGGCCGGTGGGCCCAGCGGTTGTCGGGTTCGTGTCCCGGTTCCAGCGCCCACTGCGGATCGTTGGTCAGGGCAAGTTCATCGCCCATCCAGACGACCGGTATCCCGCCCCAGCCCAGCACCATGGCGTACGCCACGAAGAGCCGGCCGATCACCGGGTCGACAGCACTGGCATCACCCGATTCCAGCGCTGATTCCAGACCGGCGAGGCTGGCGGCCATTCCGCTGATCCGGCGATCCCCGGTCTCCGGGTTGTACTGGAATACCAGGCCTCTGGCCGGTGAGCCCGGGAACGCTCCGGAGTAGTAGTCGGACAGGAACGAGCGGTGCCCCGGGCCGGACACACCGACCGCGGCGGCGTCGGCATCGTCGATGGCCCAGCCGATGTCGTCGTGGCAGCGCAGGTAGGTCACCCACGCGGTACTCGCCGGCGCCGGGGGCAGAGCGCGCAGGGCATGGGCGGCGAGCCGGACGTCACGCGCCGCCAGCATCGACCAGATCTGCACCATGAGCGTGTTGTGGTAAGCGATGTCGCTGACCTTGCCGTAGTGAGCGCCCTGACCAAGGTAGTGCACCAGATCGTTCGGGCCGACGATTGCCTCGGCCTTGAAACTTACTGCGGGGCAAGCGATCCGGGCCACCGCCCGGAGCGCCTGGGTGATCGAGTGCACCTCCGGCTGATTCTGCGAGTTGGTCCCCAGCCGCTTGAACATGAAGGCAATGGCGTCGAGCCGGAGTACCTGGACGCCGGTGTTGGCCAGGAACAGCACGATGTCGGCGTACTCGTGGAAAACATCCGGATTGGTCCACCGCACGTCCCACTGCCAGGAGTTGAAGGTGGTCCAGACCCAGGCGCGCAGCTCGTCGTCATATGTGAAGTTGCCCGGCGCGAAGGCCGGGAACACCTCGGGGAGAGTGCGCTCGTAGGCGTCGGGCATCTCGCGATCGCCGAACGCATAGAAGTACTCCTGGTATTTTCGATCGCCGGCGCGCGCCTTCTGGGCCCATGCATGTTCCCGCGCCACGTGATTCAGTACCAGGTCGAGCACCAGGCTGATGCCCTGGTGGCGGAGTGCGGTGGCGAGCTCGGTGAGATCGGCGACGGTGCCGAGATCATCGCGGACGGTGCGGTAGTCGGCCACGGCATAACCGCCGTCGCTGTCACCCGGACGCGGGCGCAGCAGCGGCATCAGATGCAGGTAGGTGACGCCGAGCTCCTCCAGGTAGGGGATCTTCTCCTGGACGCCCTTCAAGGTGCCGCCGAACCGGTCGGCGTAGGCCGCGTACCCCAGCATCTCCGGCGACTGGAACCAGTCCGGGTTCACGGTGCGCTCGGCGTCCAGCCGGCGCAGTTCCGGGTCCCGCTCGGCGAACGCACGCGCCGTGAGCCGGGCGAGCCGGTCTTCCAGCGCGGTGACCTCGTCGGGGGAGTAGATCGCACCCAGACCGTCGATCAGGTCCGGCCACCACCGGTCGAGCCGGATGGCGAATGTCTCCCGCAGGTGTTCGGGCTGCCCGATCAGTTCTTCGTCGACGATGGCGTGGACACGTTCGGGAGCGCAGCGCATCGGGACATTCTTTCGTAGGCGAACTGGACGAGCGAACCGGGGCGGTGCCCCGTCAGGCAGTGACGAGGACGCCGGCCGCCTTCATCGCCGCGACGGCGGCCTCGGTGTCGCCGGGCTGCAGCTCCACGAAACGGGTGAAGGACAGCGGCACGGTGGTGCGGTAGCCCAGCGACACACCGTCGATGGCCGTCGCCTTGACGCACCAGTCACCGGCCAGACCGACGACGGTGATCGCCATGATGCCGTTCTCGTCCAGGATCGTGGACAGCTCGGTACCGGTGGTGGCCCCGGTTTCCAGGTTCAGCACGGAGAACCCGGAGTAGCTGTCCTCGGGGCCGGAGCCCTTCTTCACGATCGGTCCGCCCACCGGGAGCCCGGGTACCAGCGCCGCCCCGGGTGTGTCGATCACGCAGTGAACGGGCCACAGCCCGCCGTCGATCTGGAAGTGCGGCGTGTGCTCGGGGTGCCAGTCCTGGGTGTAGACGACCAACCCGCCGGCGGCCAGCGTGCCCTCGATCTGCTCGACGATGCCCGGCAGGATCTCCTCGCCTCCACTGACGTACAGCGAGCCGGTCGGGTCGGCGAAGTCGTGCTGCATGTCGACGACCACCAGGGCGGTGGTCGCGTCGAAGGTGGTCGGTGCGGTCATCAGAAACTCCGTCAGGTCGTCTCGGGGTATGGCAGTTCTCGAGGTTCGAGCACGGTCAGTGCAGGCTGGGGTCCAGGATCGTGGTCGGAATCGCCGGATCGCCCTTGGAAAGTTTCAGGCCCTCCCACGGCAGGCTGACCAGCGCACCGGCAAGAAGTCGGCGTGCGTCGGCCAGCGTGGCGGGCCCGTCGACCCGCTTGCCCGCACGCATCAGCGAAACCTGCAGGGCGATGTCACCGGGCTCGGCCTCTGGGGCCGGCCCGGAGAGCTGGTAGATCAGTTCCTCGGTCGCGGTTCCCGTGGAGCGGTGTCGGCGCAGTGCACCCTTGGCGCCTCCATTGGACTGCTTGTTCTCGCTGCGCTTGGCAACCGGCCGGCCGTCGACCTCGACCATCTTGTAGACCATGCCGGCTGTCGGGGCACCGGACCCGGTGACCAACGAGGTGCCGACGCCGTAGACGTCCACCGGCTCGGCACGGAGCGAGGCGATCGCGTACTCGTCCAGGTCGCCCGAGAGCACCACCTTGGTCTTGGTCGCGCCGAGAGCATCCAGCTGGTCGCGGGCCGCCCGTGCGAGCACCCCGAGATCACCCGAGTCGATCCGCACGGCGCCCAGTTCCGTCCCGACCACCTCGATCGCGGTGGCGATGCCCTTGGTGATGTCGTAGGTGTCGACCAGCAGGGTGGTGCCCACCCCGAGAGCGGCGACCTGGGCGGCGAAGGCGGCGGCCTCGGTGTCGTGCAGCAAAGTGAAGGCGTGCGCGGCGGTACCGGTGGTCGGGATGCCGAACCGTTGGCCCGCAGCGAGATTGGACGTCGCGGCGAAACCGGCGATGTAGGCGGACCGGGCGGCGGCGACGGCCGCCTCCTCGTGCGTCCGCCGCGATCCCATCTCGATCAAGGTCCGGCCCGCGGCGGCTGACGCCATCCGGGAAGCGGCCGAGGCGATGGCGCAGTCGTGGTTGAGAATCGACAGCACGACGGTTTCCAGGATCACCGCGGAGGCGAAGCTGCCGGTGACCGAAAGGACCGGGGAGTTGGGGAAGTACAGCTGACCCTCGGGGTAGCCGTCGATGTCACCGTCGAACGTCCAGGACGCGAGGTGTTCCAGTGTTCGCTGGTCCAGGATCGGGGAGAGGTGCGCGATGGCAGCGTCGTCGAACCGGAAGTCGGCGACCGCCTCCAACACCCGCTCGGTACCGGCCACCACTCCGTAGCGCCGACCATTGGGCAATCGCCGGGCGAAGACCTCGAACGTGCAGCGTCGGTTCGCACTTCCGTCGGCGATCGCCGCCTGCAGCATCGTCAGCTCGTACTGGTCGGTCAGCAAGGCAGTAGTCGCGCTCATGCCTGAACCCTAGTGGGGCCGATTGTGCCGCTGTGCAGCTTCTCTCGAAGAGGGCTCCGGTGTTCGGGCGGGACCGTGGAGGCCGTTCGTGCCACACTTGACGGGTGACCAGCAGTGCACCCACGACCCAGAAAACGACCGACCCCTCGGACGTGACGAGCCCGGACACGCCCTGGGTGACGATCGTCTGGAACGACCCGGTCAACCTGATGTCCTACGTCACCTACGTCTTCCAGAAGATGCTCGGGCACCCTCGGCCGAAGGCGGAGGCGCTGATGCTCGATGTACACCAGAAGGGCAGGGCGACGGTGTCCGTCGGGACGCGTGACGCCATGGAGGCCGACGTCCTCAAGCTGCAGGGCGCCGGTCTGTGGGCGACCTTGGCGCAGGACAAATGACCGTCACCTCAAGCGTTCTCGACGGTGCGGTCGATATCAGGATCGACGGCTGATGCGGCTCTTCTCCCGGCGGTTCGGTCGATACACAGCGGTCTTCGAGCAGACCGAGGCGACTCTGATCTCCGATCTCGTCGACCAGGTCCGCCAGATGCTGGCCGGCCGACGGGCGGAGTCGTCGGCCGATCCGCTGGCCCGGATGACGGGCATGATGATTGCCCCCGGGACCCCGCCGGCCGACCCCGCACTCGCCCGGCTGCTGCCGGATTTCCACGCCACCGACGCGGAGATGGCGGCCGGCATCCGGATGCTGCGCGAGCCGGACCTGATCGCGCTGAAGGACGCCTCGGCCGTCAAACTGCTGGATTCACTGCCTCGCGGTGGGGGCACCGTCCACCTGGACGTCGACGGAGCCCAGGCCTGGATCTCCACGCTGAACGACGTCCGGCTGGCCCTCGGGGTACGCCTGGACATCCAGGACGACGAGTTCGAACCGTCCCCGGATGCCGATCCGGAGGGTATGGAGATGGCGATCTTCGCCACATACCGGTGGCTATCGGCCGTCCAGGACTCCCTGGTCACCGCCCTGCTGGGCTGACCGCCGCCGTATCCCGGACCACTGCCGGAAGCGGCAGCCCTCGGTCCGGGGTCGGGTCGATAAGCTGGTCGGGTGTTGCGCATCCCGAAGTCCATGTCCGACGCCATCGTCGCCCACGCCCGAACCGACCACCCGGACGAGGCCTGCGGAATCATCGCCGGACCTGCTGGTTCGGACACGCCGGCCCGGCTGGTGCCGATGGCGAACGCCGAACGATCACCCACGTTCTACCGGTTCGACTCCGGCGAGCAGCTCCGCCTGTACCGCGAGATGGACGAACGAGACGAGGAGGTCGTCGTCGTCTACCACTCGCACACCGGCACCGAGGCCTACCCCAGCCGGACCGACATCGCGTATGCCGGCGAGCCGCAGGCCCACTACGTGCTGGTCAGCACCAGGAAGAGCGATTCGGTGGAATTCCGGTCCTACCGGATCATCGACGGCGAGGTTTCCGAAGAAGAAGTGGAAATGATTCCGTAGTGTCGCGGCGTTGCATCCAGGAGACGAGTCGTCTGCTGCTCCGTTCCAGCTGATCTGAGCCATCCTCAAGGAGAAGTCATGAGCGTTTCCGTGTCCGTCCCGACCATCTTGCGGCCGGTGACCAAGGGCGAGAAGACGGTGTCCGCCGACGGCGCGACCGTTGCAGAGCTCATCGCCGATCTCGATGCCCGCTACAGCGGCCTCGGTGACCGCCTCGTGAAGAACGGTGCGCTGCACCGCTTCGTGAACATCTACGTCAACGACGAGGACGTCCGTTTCACCGGCGGCCTCGAGACCAGCGTCACCGACGGCGACCAGGTCACCATCCTGCCGGCCGTGGCCGGCGGCTCCGGAGTCTGATCCAGATGGCCCGGTACTGCAGTCTAGTCGAGGCGGTCGGCGGCACACCCCTGGTGGGTCTGCCGCGGCTGTCGCCGTCGCGCAAGGTCCGGGTCTGGGCCAAGCTCGAGGACCGCAACCCGACCGGCTCGATCAAGGACCGTCCGGCGCTGGCCATGGTCGCCGCGGCCGAGGCCGACGGCCGACTTCGCCCGGGTTGCACCGTCATCGAACCCACCAGTGGCAACACCGGCATCTCGCTGGCGATGGTGTGCCGCGTCAAGGGCTACCGGCTGATCTGCGTGATGCCGGAGAACACCTCCGAGGAACGCCGGATGCTGCTGCGGGCCTATGGCGCGCAGATCATCTCGTCCCCGGCGGCCGGCGGGTCGAACGCGGCGGTCGCCGCGGCGAAGGTGCTCGCGGCCGATCACCCGGACTGGGTGATGCTCTACCAGTACGGCAACCCCGAGAACGCCCGCGCGCACTACGACTCCACCGGCCCGGAGCTGCTCGCCGACCTGCCGACGATCACCCACTTCGTCGCCGGGCTGGGCACCACCGGCACCCTGATGGGCGTCGGACGGTACCTCCGGGAGAAGGTCCCGGACATCTCGATCGTCGCGGCCGAGCCGCGCTACGGCGAGCTCGTCTACGGGCTCCGTAACCTCGACGAGGGCTTCGTCCCCGAGTTGTACGACGAGAAGATCCTGACGACGCGGTTCTCGGTCGGGCCTGAAGATGCCGTCCGCCGGACCAGGGAACTGCTCGAGGTCGAGGGCATCTTCGCCGGCATCTCGACGGGCGCCGTGCTGCACGCGGCCCTGGGAATCGCCGCCAAGGCCGAGAAGGAAGGCCGCCGCGCCGACATCGCGTTCGTCGTCGCCGACGCCGGCTGGAAGTACCTGTCGACCGGCGTCTACGGAGCCACCGACGACGAAGCCGCGGCCACTGGCCTCGATGGGACTTTGTGGGCGTAAGGCCGGCTCCCATCGGTCTCCGGGTGCGATCAGGGCAATTCCCCGACCCATCCGTCACCTGTGGTCGGTAACGTTGACCTCATGACGATGTCCTCGCTTCCAGATCCGGCAGGTACTCCGGCGAAGAAGAGCCGCGGCGCGCTGTTGCCGGCCAAGGTCAAACCCGCCGTCATCACGGTGGCAAGTTTCGGTCTGCTGATCACCTTGGTCCAGGTGGTCAACTCATTGATGTCCAACCGGCTGTCGACGGACTTCGGGCTGGTCTCCCGATCGCTGCACGGTCTGATCGGGGTGATCACCGCGCCACTGCTGCACGTCTCGTGGGCTCACCTGCTCTCGAACCTGGTGCCACTGCTCATCTTCGGGTTCCTGATCATGCTCGACAGCGTCCGGCAGTTCGTCGCCGTGACCATCCTCGTCTGGCTGATCGCCGGGCTCGGAGTGTGGGTCGTGGGGCCGGCGAACACGGTCACGGTCGGCGCGTCCGGTCTGGTCTTCGGCTGGCTCGCCTACCTCGTCACCCGTGGCGTGTTCACCCGGAACTTCGGCCAGATCGCGATCGGACTGGTGCTGCTGGTGATCTGGGGCGGGGTGTTCTGGACCGGGATCGTCAAGGTCGCCGTGGCCGACATCAGCGGCGTCGTCACGATCTCCTGGCAGGGTCACCTGTTCGGCGCGATCGGCGGCGTCCTGGCGGCGTTCCTGGTCGCGAAGGCCGACGGTCCGCACAAACCGAAGGAAGCCACTCCCGCACTTTCGCAGGGGTTCTGAACTTCTGTTGACGACCAGGGGCACACGACGGTGACGAGATGACGGGCTCGGCGTCGATCGGGGTCTTCGACTCCGGCGTCGGCGGGCTGACCGTCGCGCGCTCGATCATCGACCAGTTGCCGGGGGAGCAGATCCGCTACATCGGTGACACCGCCAACGGACCTTACGGTCCGCTCGCCGTCGACGAGGTGCTCCACAACGCGATGACGGTGGCCGACCGCCTGGTCGAGTCCGGCGTGAAGATGCTGGTCATCGCCTGCAATACCGCCTCGGCGGCCGGTGCCTTCGAGGTGGCCACAGAGCGCTACGACATCCCGGTGCTCGAGGTGATCCGTCCCGCTGTCCGCCGCGCGATCGCATCGACCAAGACCGGCGAGGTCGGGGTCATCGGGACGTCGGGGACGATCGCCTCCGGCGCGTATCAGGACGCGTTCGCCGCCACTGCCGCCGACGTCGTCGTGCGCGCGCAGGCCTGCCCGTCGTTCGTCGACTTCGTCGAGCGTGGCATCACGTCGGGACGGCAGGTGCTCGGCCTGGCCCAGGCCTACCTGGCGCCGCTGCAGCGCACCGCGGTCGACACGCTCGTACTCGGTTGCACCCACTACCCGCTGCTGACGGGCGTTCTGCAATTGGTGATGGGGGACAACGTGAACCTGGTCTCCAGCGCCGAGGAGACGGCCAAGGACGTCTACCGGGTGCTCACCGAAGCGGACCTGCTGGCCGATTCGGATGGTCTCGAACCTCCGCGCCACGAGTTCTTGAGCACCGGGGATCCGGTCGCGTTCGCGCGGCTGGGACGCCGGTTCCTCGGGCCCGAGATCAGCTCCGTCACGCTCGCCGTCTGAGTCGCGCCGTCGGTTCTCTGCAGCGCCGGAGGCAGTTCGGTCGCCCCGCCGCCAGCCGCTAGGTTGGAGCCATGGTCAGACTTGATGGAAGAGCCGACGACGAACTCCGTCCGATCCGTTTCACCCGGGGGTTCCAGCAGCATCCTGCGGGGTCCGTGCTGGTCGAATTCGGCGCCACCAAGGTGCTGTGTGCAGCGTCGGTGACGCGCGGGGTTCCGCGCTGGCGCAAGGGTTCCGGTCTCGGTTGGTTGACGGCCGAGTACGCGATGCTGCCGTCCGCCACGCACGAGCGCAGCGACCGCGAGTCGGTCAAGGGACGGGTCGGCGGGCGCACCCACGAGATCTCCCGGCTGATCGGCCGTTCACTACGCGCCTGTGTCGACCTCGCCGCGTTGGGGGAGAACACCATCGCCGTCGACTGCGACGTGCTGCAGGCCGACGGCGGCACCAGAACGGCCGCGATCACCGGGGCCTACGTCGCGCTCGCCGACGCGGTGACGTACCTGCGTTCGGTCGGGGCGCTGTCCGACCCGCAGCCGCTGTCCTGCCAGATCGCCGCCGTCTCGGTCGGCGTCGTCGGCGGCCGGGTGCGGCTGGATCTGCCCTACGAGGAGGACTCCCGTGCCGAGGTCGACATGAACATCGTCGCCACCGACACCGGGACGTTCGTCGAGGTGCAGGGCACCGCCGAGGGCGCGACCTACTCCCGGTCGACGCTGGACGCGATGCTGGATTCGGCGCTGGCCGGCATCAAGACCCTGACGAATCTGCAGCGGGAGGCGCTGGCTGCTCCGTACCCGAAGGTGTTGGAGGCCAAGGCGTGACCCAGGTGCTGCTGGCCACCCGCAACGGCAAGAAGCTGGCCGAACTCCGCCGGATCCTGGGCGACCAGGTCACCGTGCTCGGCTTGGCGGATGTGCCTGAGTTTCCCGAGGAACCCGAGACAGGTGCGACCTTCGAGGAGAACGCCGTGGCCAAAGCAGCGCAGGCTGCCGCGGCGACCGGCGAGATCTCGCTGGCCGACGACTCCGGACTGGCGGTCGACGCTCTCAACGGCATGCCCGGAGTGCTGTCCGCCCGATGGGCCGGGAAGCACGGGGACGATCCGGCGAACAATGCGCTGCTGCTGGCCCAGTTGGGCGATGTGCCCGAGGAGCGTCGCGGCGCCGCCTTCGTCTGTGCTCTGGCGTTGGCCGTCCCGGGTGCGGAGCCTGTCGTCAGGCGCGGTGAGTGGCGCGGCCGGATCGTGCGGGAAGCATTCGGGGGCAACGGCTTCGGCTACGACCCGCTGTTCGTGCCGGCGGAGAGCGACCTGGCCGGGGACGGTCGCACTTCTGCTCAGCTCGACCCGGCCGAGAAGGATGTTCTGTCACACCGAGGGCTGGCTCTCGCCGTCATGCTGCCCGACCTGCGCCTGGCCCTTGGCCTGGGCTGAGGATCAGGGCTCGGGCTGAGGGGTCAGGGCTCGCGACGCCCGAGGATCGCGCCGTCGCGCTTGCCCGAGGATCTCGCCACAGTCGCGGCGCCGCTGGCTCCGAGCATCACCAGGCCGAGGATCAGGGTGAAGCCCAGGATGCTCCACCCGCCGAACTGCTGGTCGGCGAAGACGGATTTGGTCCAGTCGTTGATGTGGGCCAGCCCGGAGGTGCTGAACAGGGCCCAGCCCCCGAGTCCGGTCAACGCAACGCCGGGGATCACCGTGGCCCAGGGCGACCAGCCGTCCAGAGCGATCGCCGCGAACAGCATCAGGGCACCCAGGGTCGTCAGCAACGAGTCCTTGAGCCCGACCTTGCCCAGTTGGATATCGGCAGCCGCGGCAGGACCGAACTTGACGGCCAGAAACACCCCGCCCGCCGCGAGGATCAGGCCGATCAGCGCGCCGAGGAAGCCAGGCCCGACCCGGGATGACGGCTGCGCCAGCACCACTGCGGAGGCCGGCGGCGGGACAGCAACCGGCGGGGCGTACGCGGCCGGGTAACCGGCGGGCGCGTAACCCGGGGTCGACGGTGGATACACCGACGTCATCGGAGCCTGGGGTGGATAGACGGGCTGATCCGAGTACGACGGGGACCAACCACCCGGGTCTGCAGATCCCTGGCCGCCAGTGATCGGCGAACCGACCGGAGGCGCCGACACCGCCGGCATCGGGTGGGAGAACGGATCGCTGCGTTCGGCCGGCCGTTCCAGATCGGTCGCCGGCGTCGCGGCCGAGGAAGGCGCGTGGTCGTAGCCCCCGGCCGGCTGGCGCACTATCTGGGTGGCGTCGGACGCGCCGTCGCCCCAGGCGGTGGTCGGGCTGTCCGCGTGATCGTCGCTGCCGTGGGGATGGCTCATCGGGACCTCTTTCTACCTGCGATTTGTCACGCCGCGGCAATTGTTGCACCAGACGCGGGGAACGGCGGGAGGCGCGTGCAAATGCCCGAGGGCTCTCGGTAGGGTTGTCGTCGACGACAGCAGACAGGGGCTGGTCTTGCGGGATATCGCGGTCTTCAGTGGGAGTGCGCACCCTCAACTGGCGAGTGAGGTCTGCGCCCAACTCGAGGTTCCGCTGCTCCCGGTCCGGGTGCAGCGGTTCGCCAACGATTGCCTGGAAGTGCAGTTGCAGGCCAACTGTCGCGAGCGTGACGTCTTCCTGATCCAGCCATTGGTGACGCCGGTCCAGGAGCACCTGGTCGAGCTGCTGCTCATGCTGGATGCCGCCCGTGGAGCCTCCGCCGCCCGGACGACGGTGGTGATGCCGCACTACGCCTACGCCCGGTCGGACAAGAAGGAGAGTCCGCGCATCTCGATCGGCGGCCGGCTTGTTGCCGACCTCCTGGTCACGGCCGGGGCCTCCCGGGTCTTGGCCATGACGCTGCACTCGCCGCAGGTCCACGGGTTCTTCAGCGTGCCGGTCGATCACCTGCACGCCCTCCGCGAGCTGGCCGGGCACTTCCGTGGATACGACCTGACGAACACCACGGTGGTGTCGCCGGACCTCGGCAACGCCAAAGAGGCGGCGGCCTTCGCCCGGCTCCTCGGGGTGCCCGTTGCGGCCGGAGCGAAGCAGCGGTTCGCCGACGACCGGGTCAGCATCAGCGCCGTCATCGGAGACGTGACAGGGCGCGACATCATCGTGCTGGACGACGAGATCGCCAAGGGCAGCACGATTCTGGAGCTGGTCGACCGATTGCGCGAACTGCAGTGCCGGTCGATCCGGGTGGCCTGCACCCACGGACTCTTCGCCGGGGGAGCGCTGAAGCGGATCGGCGATCAGCCCGATGTGCTCGAGATCGTCTGTACGAACACAGTTCCCATCCGAGACGAGGAACGCACCGCGAAGCTCACAGTGCTCTCCATCGCGCCCGCTCTGGCCGAGGCCGTGCGGAACATCCACAACGGCGAGTCGGTCAGCGCCCTGTTCGACGGTCCGCCGCCGGTGGCCATCGGTCAGCCGCTGTTCTGACCTGCCGACCGGCCGGCGGCCGGTCGGTCCGTAGACGTTGGTTCCAGGGAGGCAGATCGATGACCGAGCAGGTCGCTGGGGTCCACCAGTGGTCCAAGGGCAAGAACAACGCCGTGGTCACCGTGATCGCCGTCGTGATCCTCGCGGTCTTCAGCGGAGTGATCTGGTGGGTGATCAGCCTTTCCTCCGGCCCCAACTACCGGGTGCAGCCAGCCGTGCATCGGGCGGGGAACGCAGTGAGGTCGGTGACGATCACGACGAACGATGGGTTGGAGGGCTCCGACTACGAGAGAATCACCGCCGAGATGTGGGGGAAGTACGGAGCGGTGCGGGTGGCGTGGCAGTGCGCGAACGGCTCGATCCGCGGGAGGTCGTCGCAGTCCAGTGCACTGAACTACGCCATCACGACCACGGGGGTCCGGTGCTGATCTCGGGTGTGCCGCGCTCTGGCCGGTCCCGAGTTGATTCACCGTGCTCACCACGGTGGGCAGATGTTCACCACGGTGAGCAGATGTTCACCACGATGAGCTCATGTTCACCACGGTGAGCACGGCCGGCCAGGACGCGGCAAACCCGGGGTGCAGCGGAAGAGTCTGGACGTCGTCGCTGCGGACCCACCTGGTTTCCTTGGACTCGTGGTTGTTCCTCAGCTCTGGCGAGCGTGAGCTGCGTAGGCGGCCGAGGACGGTGGTGTAGCTCCAGCCGCCATGATCGTCCGTGAAGCTCGGCGCAAGGATCTCGACGTCACCGGCAGGTAGGCCCATCTCCTCGTACGCCTCGCGAAGGGCGGCGGTCGGGGCGGCCTCGTCGGCGTTCCTGGCACCGCCCGGGATGCTCCAGGTTCCCCCTCGGTGCACCGTGGGGGAACGTAGTTGCAGGAGCACCTCGCCGTCGCGGCACAGCATCAGACCGGCGGCGCCGAACAGCCCCCAGTGACGGTGCCCCTGACTGCAGCTCGTCCATCCGTCGCCGGACGTCATGCCGCGGCAGACCCAGGCTTGCGGAACGGGTTCATCCTCACATGGACTTTGTACCCCGAGAACGGCTCGCTGTGCGTTCACCGATCGTCGTCCGTCCAGCGTTCGAGGGTCAGCGAGGGTCGACTTCGCAGCCAACCCCATCTCGATTCCCGTCGAACTTGGCTTGGAAGCCTGGATCGGACCGATAGATGGAGCGTCCCAACTTGTTCCACACATCGGTGCAGTTCGCGTAGGTCACAGCCGGTGTCGCGAATGGGTTCCGGGCATCAGTGCTGTGGGGCCGAAGGGAGTCGAACCCTCACTGGCACGGACCTAAACCGTGTGCCTCTGCCAATTGGGCTACGGCCCCACCGCCGCGTGAGCGGCGGAGACCAGACTACAGCTCAGGCCGCGAGGCCGATCTCCTTGAGCACGCGTGCCACGTGGCCGGTGGCCTTGACGTTGCGCCAGGCCTTCTCGATGGTCCCGTCCGGCCCGATGACGAAGGTCGACCGGATGACGCCCATCACGGTCCGGCCGTAGTTCTGCTTCTCGCCGTAGGCACCGTAGGCCTTGAGCACCTCGCGCTCGGGGTCGCTGAGCAGCACGACATCGAGGCCGCTCTTCTCGGTGAAGGCGGCGAGCTTGCTCGGGATGTCGGGGGAGACGCCGAGGACGGTGTAGCCCGCGGTGTCGAGCTCGGGCTTCGCCGCGCTGAAATCGCAGGCCTCCGTGGTGCAGCCGGGGGTCATCGCAGCCGGATAGAAGTAGAGGATCACCCGCTTGCCGGTGAAGTCCGCGAGGCTGACCGTCGAGCCGTCGGCGTCGGGCAGGGAGAAGGACGGTGCTGCGTCGCCCACGTCGGGGAGGTTGGTCGTCATGACGCTAGGGTAATCAGCTGTAAGCCGCACTCCGAGCGGCCCTGCACCCAGGGAGGCCCCGTGGCCCGCGACGCGGACACCATTCAGGCGGACATCGAACGCGCCCGAGATGCACTGGCGGTCACCGTCGACGAGTTGACGACCAGGGCCAACCCCAAGCGGCTGGTCGAACAGGGCAAGCAGACGGTGCGTGCGAGGCTGGGCGACCCGAAGATCAAGTACGCCCTGATCGGTGCCGGAGCTTTGATCGGAGTGCTGATCGTTCGCCGCCTGTTCCGCTAGCCCGGCCCTGCCACCGGCCTCAGCGCCGGTGGCGTTGAACGGAACCTGAACAAACCACTTTCGGCCGTTCGGGTGTCGTTACCCGGTCGGCCTCATCGATCGGCGACGTCACTGTCGAATCTGCCTATTCCACGGGTGCGCAGACGGTATCCTTCGATCCATCGACGTCGGTCGGTGACGGCGGACTCCTCGAGTTCTGCCTGGGGTTCGTAGGGTCTTGTGAGGGGCGAAGTTCCATGTTCTCTGCACGTCGTCTGGCGCCGGTTTCGGCGATCGTCGGACTGATGGTGCTGGTCACCGCCTGCACCTCCGGTACCACCACTGCCAATTCCGGCCCGAGCACCAGTTCCGGGTCGTCCTCTGCCACGGGTGCGTCGCCCGCGCCGGCGTCTTCCGGCACAGCGGTCTCGCTTCCTCCGATCACCGTCGCTCCGACGGGATCCAGTGCCTCGGCGACGTCCGAGCCGTCCAGTGCGCCCACGGTCGCGTCGTCGCCCGTGAGCACGATCCCGACCACACCGACCACGACATCGAGGGTCGTGGCAATGCCGGCCGCCAAGATCAACGCCTCGCCCGCGTTCGGCACCGAGGACCTGTCGCCGGCCCAGCCGGTCGTCGTGAAGGTGGCCGGCGGGAGGATCACCCAGTTCGCGCTGACGAACCCCGAGGGCAAGGTCGTCAAGGGCGCCCTGTCCGCGGACAATACCTCATGGACCAGCGGGGAGGTTCTCGGCTACGGGAAGACCTACACCGCAACAGGTTCCGCGCTCGGAGCCAACGGCAAGGCCGTCGCGATCAAGGGCACCTACACCACCGTGACACCGGATACCCGGGTGCGGGTCAATGTCTCGCCCGGTGACGGTGACGTGGTCGGAGTGGCAGCGCCGGTGATCGTCCGGTTCGGCACCGAACCCGCCGACCGCGCCTCCATCGAGAAGAACGTCAAGATCACCACCACCCCTGCGGTGGTCGGCGCCTGGGCCTGGATCCAGCACGACGACGGCCTCTGGGCGCTCGACTGGCGTCCCAAGGGCTACTGGCCCGCCAACACCAAGGTGCACGTCGAGGCCAACGTCTACGGGCTCAAGTTCGGGGAGGGGGAGTACGGTGCCGACAGTGTGACCAGCGACTTCAGCATCGGCCGCAACCAGGTCGTCTACGCCAACGCGAAGAGCTACCAGATCGTCGTGAAGCAGGGCTGCACCGCCATCAACGACGAGTCGTCGTGCGCGAAGACGGTGGCCACCTACAAAGCCTCCTATGGCCGGGGCGACGAGGTCAACGACCCCAACCTGGTCACCCGGTCCGGTGTGCATGTGGTGATCGAGAAGCTGCCGGTGCACCTGATGATCGGCTCGCCTCCGTTCACCTACCGCTCCACCGAGTACTGGGACGTCCGCATCAGCGACAACGGCGAGTTCATCCACGAGAACCCTTATACGGTCGACGTGCAGGGTGTGGACAACGTCAGCCACGGCTGCATCAACCTGTCCCCGGAAAGCGCCAAGGCGTACTTCGACTCTGCGCTCGTCGGCGATCCGGTCGAGGTCACCGGGACCAGCGTGCAGCTGTCGGACGCCGATGGAGACCTGTACGACTGGACGATCCCGTGGAGCAAGTGGCTGACGCTGTCGGCACTCTGACCCGCGCCCCGCGTGACTGACACCAGGATCGTCGGACTGACGATAGTTCCCAGTACCGCCCACGTCCTGACCGACGCCGAGCTCGCGTTCTCCCCGGCCTCGGGACGGATCACCTACCTCGGGCCGGTTCGCGGACCGATGGGTGACGGCGACATCGACGGCACCGGCCGCGTGGCGATCCCGGGTCTGGTCAACGCCCACACCCACTCCGCCATGACGTTGCTCCGCGGGTATTCCGACGACGTCCCGCTGCAGACGTGGCTCACGCATGTCCGGGCGTTCGAACTCCGCCTGACGGCGTCGGACATCCGTGCTGGCCTACGGCTGGCGCTGGCCGAGATGCTCCGGTCGGGGACGACCGGATTCGTGGACATGTTCCAGTGGGACAGCTCTCTGCTCGCCCTGGTGTCGGAGTCCGGTCTTCGGGTGTCGGCCGCCCCGGCCGTCTTCGGGTACGACGCGGTGGCGTTCCCGATGGCCGACCCCACCCCGGGGGCCGACATCCTGACCCGTACCGCGACGCTGGCGGCCGAGTTCGCCGGCGACCCGCTGATCGGCCTCGCCTACGGCCTGCACGCCCCGTACACCTGCCCGCCGGAGATGATCGCCGACGTCGCAAGCCGACGCGCCGACGACGGCATCGGGGTGCACATCCACCTGTCGGAGACCCGGTTCGAGGTCGAGGAATCCTTGCGGGTACATGGCGTGACTCCGATCCGTCTGGTCGCCGATCTGGGTCTCCTGGATGGCAGAACGCATGTGGCGCATGCCGTTCACCCCCTCGATGGTGACATCGAACTGCTGTGCCGGCCGGGGGTGACGGTCTCTCACAACCCGGTCTCCAACCTCAAGCTCGGCGCGGGCATCGCCCCCGTCCCGAGTTACCTGGCGGCCGGGGTCAGGCTGGGGCTGGGGACCGACTCGGTCGCCTCCAACAACACCCTGGACATGTTCGAGGAGATCAAGACGGGCACGCTGGTGCAGCGCGGACTGGCCGCCGACCCGTCGGTGATCGCGGGTGCCCAACTGCTGCACATGGCCACCGCCGGCGGCGCGCCCGCAGTCGACCCATCGCTGTCGGGCGTGCTGGCGGTGGGGGAGCCTGCAGATCTGGTGCTGCTGGACGTCACCGGCACCACGGCGCTGCCGTTCACCGATCCGGGCTCGTTCCTGGTCTATGCGGCCCGTGGAACCGACGTCATCGATGTTTTCATCGCCGGTCGGCAGGTGGTCGCGGATGGTGTGGTGACCACGATCGACGAGGCGGCGGCGCGGGCCGATGTTGCCGAGCGGTCCCTGCGGATCCGCCGGGAGCTGTCGTCAGGCTGACGGCCCAGACCATCAACGCTTGGCGTGCCGGGACCAGAAGAAGCAGTAGATCCCGAAGGCCGCGATCCCGAGCGCCATCAGGGTGAGCAGGACCGCGCCGAAGGGCTGGTTACGCAACGTCCGCAGGGCCGCGTCGAGTCCGCCGGCCTTCGCCGGGTCGTAGGTCACAGCGGCGACCACGAACAGCACGCCGACGATGCCGAACGCGATTCCCTTGGCGCAGTAGCCGATCTGCCCTAATCGGACCGCACCGGGACCGACCGCTCCGTCGAGGTCGTCGGTGAACTTCTTCTTGAGGCCCCGGTAGGCCAGCCGCCCGCCCACGACGATGACGACGATGCCGACCGCGATGACCAGCACCTTGCCGAACGGCACGCCGAGCAGCTTGGCGGTGAGAGTCTTCTCGCTGCTGTTGCCGGACTTCCTGCCGCCGGCCGCGGTGGTCAGCGCGCTGATCCCCAGCGCCAGGTAGACGACGGCCTTGCCGGCGGACCCGAGCCGCTTGGTGACCTTCTTCTTCAGGTCCTGTTCGCCGCCATGCCCCCAGAGGGCGGTGAACAACTGCCAGAGGGTCAGGGCGAACAGTCCGACGGCCGTGATCCACAGGATCACGTCACCGACGCTGGAGCCCGCCATCTGAGCCAGCGCGCCCTGCTGCGAGGCCTCCCCGCCGCCGCCCGTCCATGCGATCTGCAACGCAATCCAGGCGATCAGCAGGTGCACGACGCCGTAGGAGGCCAGGCCGATCATCACGAGCAGACCGAACCACCTGCTCTGTTCGATCTGTTGGCCCTCGTTCTCGGCCGCGTCGGCGCCCTTGGCAGCCTTGTTCCTGACGTTGCTCGTCGCGTCCATGCGAGGTTCCCATCCTGGTCGATCGTGTGAGGTGGCTGTCGGATGCTCGACAACAGTGCCCACTGGCAGCCGTGGGAAACCCCGGTCAGCCCGGCCGCACGGACATCGGTCGGGCCCTATCGAACCCCGGAAACAGCTCAGGCCCCGGCTGAACCGGGGCCTGGAAGTCGTGCACTGTGCGCCATCAGGGACTCGAACCCCGAACCCGCTGATTAAGAGTCAGCTGCTCTGCCAATTGAGCTAATGGCGCATGCTCGCCGTGTCCAGCGTGCGAATCAGGACTCTACAGGCTCGGAGCCAGGCACATAAAACCAGCAGGTCACAGGCTCGTCGGGGCTGAGTCTTGCGATCACGGCGCCCTCTGGAGTGTGCCCGCCCCGACACGGTCAGGACCCGACTCCGTTGGCGGAGATCGCGATCGCGTGTTCGCAGTGGGCCGTGCGGTTCTGGTGTGTCGTCGATCCCCACCCGTGGTAGCTTCCCAGCCATGACGTTGACGCACCAACTCCGCCCGACGAGCTGGTGGCTGCCTGCCTGACGGCGGCCGCGACGTCACATCCCTTCCACCCCAGGCCGCCTTCGGGCGGCCTGTGGTCGTTGTGCGTCAAGCACTTTCGGTCAGAGATCGTCCGGCGGCGGCTCCCAGGACAAAACCGGAGCACACCATGACCACCATCCAGCTCGACTCCACCCCGCACGACGATGCCCAGAAGAACGACGCCACCTTCCGTCGTGCGGAGATGCGTTCCGCAGGACTGGAATCGGAGATCGTTCGATGTCCGGCCGCCCATCGGGTGCTGACCGGCGACCGCCCGACCGGCGATCTCCACCTGGGGCACCTTCTCGGGACGCTGGCCAATCGTGTTCGGCTGCAACGACTTGGCGTCCCGATGACGTTGGTGATCGCCGACTATCAGGTGATCACCGATCGTGACCATGCCGGGCCGCTGCGCAACCGCGTCAGGACGTTGGTCGCCGACTACCTCGCTGCCGGCGTCGATCCCGATCGGACGACGATCTTCCCGCATTCGGCGGTGCCTGCCCTCAACCAGCTCATGCTGCCGTTCCTGTCGCTGGTGACCGATGCGGAACTCCGTCGAAACCCGACGGTCAAGGCCGAGACCCAGGCGGCCGGGCGGCCTCTGGGCGGACTGCTCCTGACCTACCCGGTCCACCAGGCCGCGGACATCCTGTTCTGCGGCGGGACGCTGGTGCCGGTCGGACGTGACCAGCTTCCGCATCTCGAGCTGACCAGGGCGATCGCCCGGCGATTCAACGAGCGCTACGGCCCGCTGTTCGACCTGCCGGACGCCCTGCTGTCGCCGGTTCCGCTGCTGCTGGGTACCGACGGGGAGAAGATGTCGAAGTCCCGGGGCAACGCCATCGCGCTCGGCGCCGACGAGACGAGCACCGCTCGTCTGATCCGCTCCGCGAAGACGGATTGGCTGCGGCAGATCACCTTCGAGCCGGATGCGCGGCCGGAGGTGGCGTCCCTCCTGCAGATCATCGCCTCGCTGAGCGGCCGGTCTCCCGTCGACGTGGCGGCGGAGATCGGGGACGCAGGTTCAGGTGCGCTCAAGGCGCTCGCCGTCGATGTGGTGAACGACTCCCTGCGACCGCTCCGGGCCAGAAGGCGGGAATTGCTGGCCGATCCCGGCTACCTGGACGGAGTGCTGCTGGCCGGCATCGCCGAGGCGAACGCGACGGCCAACGACACCCTCCACCGGGTGAGATCCGCGATGGGGATGGACTACTTGAGCTGACGTCGCCGCTTGCCCGCTGCACCCGCCGCTTGCGTCCTGCACCCGCCGCTTGCGTCCTGCAACCCGATCGCTATAGCGAGCACTCTGCAGGACGCTAGCGGCTTCAGCGGCCGGCGGCTCTGGAGGCCCGGCCCACACCGGGTACAGATCGGTGAACCAGCCGAAAAGGGTTGCGTTCTGGGAGTAACCGCGGGTGATCCACTGGTAGAGATGGTGGGTGCTGACCAGGCCCGGGGTGGCGAGCATCCCGGTGCCGTCGATGGTCCGGTCGGCCCGGACAATCCATTCCGCCGGCGCGGGCCCGGGCCCGACTGCGGCAATCCGGGCGCCGTCCAGCACAGGTGCCCCGACCAATGCTCGTGTGCAGCAGCGTCCACGGGTCGCGACCGCGCAACCGGAGACGACAGTGACGGAGCAACTCGCGGTGGTCATCTGGAGGGCACCTGTTCCGCAGACGGGCATCGGGCGTCCGACGACGGCATCCAGGTATTTCGTGCAGGGGATTCGGGCGTTTCCGGCAGATGACCGCGGCAGATGACCGGGGCTGTTCGCTCAGATGGGAACCCCCAGATGGGAACCCGGAGATGCAGCAGGGCCCCGACGCGAACGTCGGGGCCCTGCTGATCTGGGGTGAGCGACGGGACTCGAACCCGCGACCACCGGCACCACAAGCCAGTGCTCTACCAGCTGAGCTACGCCCACCATGTGCCGGACCGGTGAACCTTCCACCTGCCCGTCCCACCGGCTGGCCAGCGGGACGCCATAGTCTAACCGACGCTGCAGGGTGCTTCAGACTCCTTTTCCAGGCTCCTCACACCTTTGACACGACGTGGCGCGGCCACCTACCGTGGCGCCATTCAAGGGTCACGTGGGGGATGCCCGGCGGACTGCAGGTGGACCGTCGCGCGATCCGGCGAAACCGCCGCGCGCGGCGAGATCGGTGAAATCGGAGGGGATCGATGTATCGCTCGATTCGTCTGCTTCTCGTCCTGATGCTGACCCTCGCGCCGTTGGTCCTCTCGAACGCCTCGGCCTCGGCGGCCCAGCCGGTCTTCACCATCACCCCGGACCCGGCCACCGGAGGGGACACGGTCACGTTCAGCGGCACCCAGTGCCTGCCCACGTCGTCCGATCCGAGCGACCAGGGGCCACTGGTCTACCTCGCTGTCCAAGGCGCCGACGAGGGGTTCTCCGACGCGATCACCCCCGAACCGGATGGATCCTGGTCGTACGCGGTCGCGCTGCCCGAGGCGATCTCGACCCAACGGACCACCTTCGACGCGGTCTGCGACGGCTACACGTCCTCGTTCGCGTATGCACCGGTCACCCTCATGATCCACGGCAGCTCGGACGGGGCGTACCTGTTTCTCCCGGCCTTCGTGGACGACTGGAACCGCCCGGCGGTCTTGCAGGCGAGCAGGTCGTACGAGTTCGACGCGTTCGGGTTCCTGCCCGGCGAGGAGGTCGCCCTCGAGTTGCACAGTGACGCGGTCCGGTTGGGCACCTACGTCGTCGACGACCGCGGCGAGCTGGTCAGCAGGTTCACCCTTCCCGCCGGCACGGCGGCAGGGCACCACGAGTTGCAGTTGACAGGTTCCACCAGTGAGGTCACGGCATCCTTGCCGGTCATCGTCTCGCCCCTGCTGACCACCACATCGCCTCCGGTTTCCGCGCCGTCCACCGCGCCGTCGTCCACCGCGGTGTCGTCCTTCTCGACGTCGGGGACGACGACCGCCTCCTCTGACGGAACCACCGTCACGGCGGGGACCACTGTGACGCTGACCAGCACGACGTCGGTGTCTGGTCCGGTGCTGGCGGCCACCGGTACTCCGGTGGCCGGGTTGGCGACGGTCGGCGCGACCCTGGCCCTGCTCGGATCCGGACTGATCCTGTCCACGTCGTTCCCCGCACGGCGGAGACGCTCCCACTGAACGAAGCCGTTGATGCAGCAGACCCCGCTGAGGATCCCGCGGCTCGGTCGGCCGGGGGACCCGGTCGTCGGCAAGTGCGGCAGCTGGCTCGCCGCTGGTTGATGGCGGGCCGCATCATTGCCGGCGCACTGTCCGTTCTGATCGTGCTCGGAGCGATCGACGTGCTGGTGGTCGGAGCACGTATCAGCCATTTCACCATCGACCACACGAGTGGGGCGCCCGGCGAGACCTGGGTGGTGGTGGGATCCGACTCCCGCGCCGACCTGCCGGCCGGCACACCGCAGGCGGCGTTCGGCACCACCGATCAGGTGGCCGGCGCCAGAGCCGATGTGGTGCTGGTCGTCCATCGCAGTCCAGACGGCCGCGTCTCCACCCTGTCGCTACCCCGAGATCTGCTGATGCACAACAGGAAGGGCCAGATCAATCGCCTGACGCTGGCCTACCAGGTCGGTCCGCAGAACTTCGTCGACAGCCTGTGCGCGACGCTCGGGATCCCCGTCGATCACCTGGTCGTCGTTGATTTCGCGGTGTTCACCTCGATCATCGATGTGCTCGGTGGGATCACCGTTGACATCCCGAACCCGTTGCGGGACAGCTACTCCGGCTTGGCTCTCCAGCAGGCAGGCACACAACGGCTGGACGGTGACCAGGCGCTGGCGCTGGTCCGTTCGCGTCACACCGAGGAACTGGTCGGCGGCACGTGGGTCGCGGTAGCCGACGGTGCAGCGCAGCGGACGTCCTGGGCCGGCCGGATCTTCCGCATCGTCGCGCAACGCGCCTCGTCGTCGACTAACCCAGTACTCCTGCAACGACTGGCCTGGACTGCGACCGGCTCGACCGTCGCCGATCAGTCGACCTCGGCCGCGGATCTCGCTGAGATGGCAACCGAGATCGGAGAGGTGGTAGACGTGCCGTCAGGATCCACCAGGGGCGGTCTTGCGGTGACGGCATCTGCCGAGACCTTCACGACATTGGCTGCCGCAGGCTTCGACCGGAACTGCCACTGAAACTCGTGAGCTAGGACTGCGCCAGCAGCTTCGCGGCGACGGCCTGGGCCTGTTCCGAACTGGGCCCGGGGGCGGCGACGAAGACGGTCTGCCGGTAGTAGGCCAGTTCTCGGACGGACTCGATGATGTCGGCGAGCGCCCGATGGGCCATGCCCTTCGCCGGCTGCGCGTAGTAGACCCGGGGGTACCACCGACGCGAGAGTTCTTTGATGCTGGACACATCGATCATCCGGTAGTGCAGATGTCCGTCCAGCTCCGCCATGTCGCGGGCGATGAAGCCGCGGTCGGTGCCGATCGAGTTACCCGCCAGCGGAGCGGTTCTCGGCTCCGGCACGTACTGCTTGACGTAGTCCAGCACGATCTGCTGGGCCTCTTCGATGCTCACCGTCGAGGCCCGGACCTGCTCGGTCAGCCCGGACTTGGCGTGCATCTGCTCGACGACCTCCGGCATCGCGGCCAGCTGTTCGTCGGTCGCGTGGATCACCACGTCGACGCCGTCGCCGAGGATGTTGAGCTCGCCGTCGGTGACCAGGGCGGCGATCTCGATCAGTGCATCGTTGTGCAGATCGAGTCCCGTCATCTCGCAGTCGACCCATACCAGTCTGTCGTTCACAAGAACTGACACTAGCCCGACTCCGCGGGCGAGACGCCCACTTGGCCGAGGGCCAGGGACGAAGCCGCGGCCGAGGCCACCCGGCCGTGCTCGATCCCGCCGGATAACATCTCCGTGACCAGCCAACGGGCCGGCTGCCACGAAAGGGAAGTCAGTGACGACATCGACCCCGCCTGCGGCACCGGACGACGCCGCGACCCAGATCGCCCACGGCTACGCCACCACTTCGCCGTGCGTCGTGCTCGGCACGATTGTGGTCGACGGAGCGGTCCACCCGGACGCCCAGGTCCAGATCCCGCTGGCCATGTTCAACCGCCACGGGCTTGTCGCCGGTGCGACCGGCACCGGCAAGACCAAGACGCTCCAGGTGATCGCCGAGCAACTGTCGGCTGCCGGCGTACCGGTCCTGATACCGGACATCAAAGGCGACCTGACCGGCATGGTCACGCCGGGTGCCCCCAACGATCGGATCACCCAGCGCGCCGCCGACACCGGCGACCACTGGACGGCGACCGGATTCCCGGTCGAGTACCTGACACTGGCCGGGCAGGGGACCGGCGTTCCGATCCGGGCGACCATCGATTCGTTCGGTCCGATTCTGCTGTCGAAGGTGTTGGGGCTCAACGACACCCAGGAGTCCACCCTGGGGCTGATCTTCCACTTCGCGGACCAGAAGAACCTCCCACTGCTGGACATCAAGGACCTGCGGTCGGTGATCGGACACCTCACCAGCGCCGAGGGCAAGGCCGATCTGAAAGAGCTCGGCGGCGTGTCCTCCTCCACCGCCGGGGTGATCCTCCGCGCCGTCACCAATCTCGAGGCGCAGGGCGGCGACGTCTTCTTCGGCGAGCCCCAGCTGGACGTCAGCGATCTGCTGCGCACCGCGCCGGACGGGCGCGGCGTCATCTCGCTGCTCGAGACGGCCGACCTGCAGTCCCGGCCGGAACTGTTCTCGACGTTCCTGATGTGGCTGCTGGCCGAGCTTTTCGAGGATCTGCCGGAGGTCGGCGACCTGGACAAGCCGAAGCTTGTCTTCCTCTTCGACGAGGCCCACCTGCTGTTCGCCGACGCGTCGAAGGCCTTCGGACAGGCCGTCCAGCAGACGGTGAAGCTGATCCGCTCCAAGGGTGTCGGGGTGTTCTTCTGCAGCCAGTTGCCCACCGACCTGCCGGGTCCGGTGCTCTCGCAGCTCGGGGCGCGGATCCAGCACGCGCTGCGGGCGTTCACCCCTGACGACCAGAAGGCGCTCTCGCAGACCGTTCGGACGTACCCGACGAGCAAGATCTACGACCTCGAATCGGCACTGACCAGCCTGGCCACCGGCGAGGCGATCGTCACCGTCCTGAGCGAGACCGGAGCCCCCACTCCGGTGGCCTGGACCAGGGTGCGCGCGCCACGCTCGCTGATGGGCCCGGCCGATCCGGCGGCGGTCACCGCCGCTGTTGCCGGGTCGTCGCTGCAGGCGAAGTACGGCCAGGCGATCGACCGGGAGTCCGCCTACGAACTGCTCACCGGTCGGCTGGCCGGTCCCGCGGCGCCCGCCGGCAGTCCGGCCCCGGCGAACGCTCCGGCGGCGACCGTCCCGGCGCCGCCGGCCCAGTACGAGTCGCTGCCGCCGGTGTCCGGCGGCTTCGAGGTCCCGCAGCCGTACGATCCTCCGCCCTCGAACCAAGACGACGATTCCGCCACCATCACCGGCACCGCTTCGGCGCCGCAATCATCTGGATCCCCTGCTGGCGGAGGGTTTCTCGGCGACGTGATGGGCAGCCCGGTGGTCAAGTCGTTCATGAGGTCGTTGGGCACCTCGCTCGGGGGCGCCCTCGGCCGGTCGGTGTTCGGCACCCGCACCCGGAGTCGGCGCCGCTGACGACCGCCGGCCGCGAAGCCAAAGGCTCAGATGTCCTGGTTCACCGGCAGGATGACCAGGTCGCGGATCCCGACGTGCCGCGGTCTGGTCAGCATGTAGAGGATGGCGTCGGCCACGTCCTCGGACCGGAGGCCCTCTCCGGCAGCGACTCTGGCGTCGATCTCGGTCTGGCTGGTGACCTGCCAGAGATCGTTCAGCACCATTCCCGGTGCCACCGAACCGATCCGGATCCCGGTGCCGACCAATTGACGGCGGACGCCGTGGACGAAGGCCTGGACGGCGTGTTTGGAGGCGGAGTACACCGGCTCCCAAGGAATCGCCTGGTGCCCGGAAACCGAACTGGTCACCACGATGTCACCGACCGACCCAGCGTCACGCATGGCGATGATCGCGGCCTGGACGGCGTTGATCACGCCGGAGACGTTGGTGGAGATCAGGTTGTCGAAGTCCGCCGTCCTGCCGTCCCACACGTCGCCGGGGACGTAGACGCCGGCGTTGGCGATCAGGACGTCGAGACGGCCGAACGCCGCGACCGATGCCTGCGCGAGCGTCGGTCCGGCGTCGGCGACCGAAACATCGAGGGCCAGCACCGAGGTCGGGCCGGGCATCGTGGCGGCCGCGGCGGTCAGCTTGTCGAGGTTGCGGCCGCTGAGCAGCACCGAGGCACCGGCCCGGGAGGCCGCCAGCGCCGTGGCCAGTCCGATCCCCGAACCGGCTCCCGTGATCGCAACCACCTTGCCGCCCAACGACAACGGCGTCACCATCGCTGACAGGGCTGGGTGCTGCGTTGCAGCAGTGGGCTGCTCAGACAATCGAGTAGCCGCCGTCGATGACGATCGATTCGCCGACGATGTACTGCGAGACGTCCGAGGACAGGAAGGTCACCAGACCGTCGAGATCGGCCGGCTGTCCCATCCGTCCCGCGGGGATCAACGAGTTCCAGTACTTGCCGAGATCCTCGTTGGAGTCCAGGAATTGCTTGGTCATATCGGAGAGGAAATAGCCCGGCGCAACGGCATTGACCCGGATGCCCTTGGTGATCCACTCCACTGCAAGGGATTTGGTGATCTGGTCGACAGCGGCCTTCGAGGCGTTGTAGGACACCTGGCGCTGCGGGATGTTCACCACGAAGGCCGACATCGACGAGACGTTCACGATGGCGCCCTGGCCGCCCGCGGCGAAGACCGTCCTGGCGAAGGCCTGGCAGCTGAAGAACGTGCCGTTGAGGTTGACGTCGATCACCTTTCGCCAGGACTCGGCCGTGACGTCGACGGAGTCTCCCCATGCCGTGATCCCGGCCGCGTTGACCAGGATCGACGGTGTGCCCAACGCTCCCGCGATCGCCGTGATCGCCCCGCCGATGGACGTTGGGTCCGTCACGTCCGCGGCGATGCCGACGGTGCGCACCGACTTCGCCTGAGCCAGGCGTGCGGCGCTGTCGGAGACCTCGGGCAGCAGGTCGACGAGAGCGATCTCGACACCGTGGGCGGCGAGCGCGGTGGCCATCTGGTAGCCAAGTCCGCGTGCACCTCCGGTGACGACCGCGATCTTGCCCCTCAGGTCCTCGTACACGTCCAGCTCCTGTTCTGCGGTGGCGGCTTCGTCGACGCCGCGGGGGTGGTGTTCGGAATGGTGGTTCCCGCTCGCGACAATAGTGCCGCCCGGACTCGCGCCGGCCGTCCGGGCCCTGTCGAGCCGCCTGCCCCGTAGTGCTGGAGGAGTCCATAATGTCGATGCGTACCGTTCCCCGAACTCCTTGGTACAGGCCGATGTCAGCGCGCAGCCCCGACGAGAAGCATCGCGCGTCGACGCCGCTGGAGTGCCTGTTCGACCTGTGTTTCGTGGTGGCGGTGGCCCGGGCGGGCGTCGCTGTCGAGGGGCAGCTCGGACACGGACACGTGGCCGCCGGGGTCATCAGCTACGCGATGATCTTCTTCGCCATCTGGTGGGCGTGGATGAACTTCACCTGGTTCGCGTCGGCGTACGACAACGACGACGTGCTCTACCGCCTGACGGTGATGGTGCAGATCGCCGGCAGCCTGATCCTGGCCGCGGGAGTCAGCCCGGCCTTCGACCCCGAGCACGGCGACTACTCGGTGCTGGTGATCGGCTATGTCGTCATGCGGCTCGGGACCGTTGGCAACTGGATCCGTGCCGGACGGGCCGATCCGGTCCACCGTGCGTCCGCCTACCGGTATGCCGCCGGCGTCATCGTGATCCAGCTCGGCTGGGTCGCACGCCTGTGGTTGCCGGAGAGCGTGTCGATCATCAGCTTCGTGGTGCTGGTGCTGCTGGAGATCTCGGTGCCCATCTTCTCGGAGCGTGCCGGCGTCACGCCCTACCACCCGTCGCACATCGCCGAGCGGTACGGGCTGTTCACGGTGATCGTGCTGGGCGAATCGGTGGTGGCCGTGGTCGTCAGCGTGGAGGCTGCCATCCACGAGGTGGAGCACCGGGCGCAGCTGATCGGTCTGGCCGCCGCCGGTCTGGTGATCCTGTTCTCGATGTGGTGGGTGTACTTCGACAAGTCCGCGGCGCAGATGCTCGACAACATCAGGTCATCGCTGGTCTGGGGATACGGGCACTACCTGATCTTCGGGTCGATCGCGGCGGTCGGTGCCGGGCTGAACATCGTCATCGGTCACGACCTCGGCGAGATCGAGGTGTCCGACACCCTTGCCGGCCTCGTGGTGACGGTGCCGGTCGCGCTGTTCCTGGTCGTCGTCTGGGCGCTGCACCTGCGTCATCACCATGGGCCGGTCGCCTCCGCCGGGTTCCCCGTCGTCGCCGTGCTGGTGCTGGCCTCCACCTTCAGCGGTGCGCCGGTCTACCTCGGTGCAGTGCTCCTGGTCGGTCTCGTGATCCTGACCGTGGTGACTTCGAGCGGCCGCGCCGTTCCCCGCCGGGCGCCCGCGCCCCGGCGCTGAGCGAGGCCGCCGACCGGACGACGGGCTGTTCCGCCAAGTCGCCGGGTCACTACCATCCGTGGTGTGGATGCCTGGGTCTGGATCATCGTTGCGATACTCGTTCTCCTGCTGCTCGGAACCGTCATCGGCCGCCGGGCCGCTGGGGGAGTCGATCCGACCCAGCTGCTGCTGGACCCCGAACTGGTCGGGCGCGTGCGGAAACTGGCGCAGGCAAACCAGAAGATCGCCGCAATCAGGCTGCTGCGGGAGAGCAACCCCGGCCTCGGGCTCGCCGCCGCCAAGGTAATGGTCGATCGCATGGCCGCCCCGCCCGCGTCGCCGGTCCAGACCCAGACTGCGGACCACCGGACGGCGCGACCCGACCTGGGCAAGAGTGAGCCGGTGGCCGGCGCCGGGTTGACCCCCAGTGCCTCCGCCCTGCCGTTGGAAGTCGAACTGCAGGTGCGCTCCCTGAAATCGGCGGACCAGAAGATCTCCGCCATCAAGCTGGTCAGGGAGCACACCGGCTGGGGCCTGCGTGAGGCCAAGGACTTCGTCGAACAGCTGTGACCCGACCGTTCGATCAGACGTCGAACGGGGCTCCGTCGGCCGGCGCCAGCCAGGTCGAGGTCTGCGGCCCCAGCTTCTCCAGGAGGCCGTAGGCCATCGCCGGGTTCGCCAGGATCCGCTCGTGGATCGGGAAGGCGACCTTGGGCGCGACCGCCCGGTAGAAGTCGACGCCTTCCTTGAGCGCCATCCACGGCGCGGCCGCCGGGACCGCCAGGATCTCCACGGCCACCGCGGGTACGGACAGCGAGTCCCCGGGGTGCAGGAGGCGTCCGCCGATCAGGTACGAGGCGTTCGCGACGGACGGTAGGTCGGCATGGATGACGGCGTGATTCACCCCGAACACCACCACCGGGGTGCCGACGTCGAAGCTGTCGCCCGCCTTCACCGCAGTGACCGTGATGCCGGCCGCCTCGATCCTCGGGGCTGATCCGCCGTCGGCGTAGACAGCGGCCTGCGGGTTCGCGGCGACCACGCCGGGCAACCGGTCGAGATCGAGATGGTCGGCGTGCTCGTGCGTCACCAGGATCGCCGTCAGGTCGGTCAGGATTTCGAAGCCGGCCGAGAATGTGCCGGGGTCGATGAGGATGTTCGCCGTGCCGTCGACGACGTGCAGGCAGGAGTGGCCGAGCTTGGTGATCTGCATGGGTGTTCCTCGATCGCTGGGTCGGGTGTGTGCGGTGCGGCGTGATGGACCGTTCTCACCCTACGACCGTCGCCGACGCGGGACCGAGCAGCTTCAGCGGTTCGACAGAGATCGGATCGCTGGAGCGTGATGTTCGCGGCTTGTGACGCTGGACACCTACTAGCTCAGGTGATATACACATCGGAGGTCTTCAAACATCGGATGTCTGAAGCGGACCATCGTCATCGCCGACTGGAGTTTCCCGCCCAATGCCCACGATTCTCGCCCTGGACACCTTCGATGTGCGCTTTCCCACCTCGAGAGATCTCGACGGGTCAGACGCGATGAATCCGGATCCGGACTATTCCGCCGCGTATGTGCGCCTGGTGACCTCCGATCCTCAGTTGACCGGCCACGGCTTCGTCTTCACCATCGGTCGCGGCAACGACGTGCAGACGGCGGCCATCGCCGCCCTGTCCTATCTCGTCGTCGGCCGTGACGTACAGGACGTCGTCGACGATCTCGGCGGTTTTTCTCGTTCGCTGACCTCCGACTCGCAACTCCGGTGGCTGGGGCCGGAGAAGGGCGTCATCCACATGGCGATCGGGGCCGTGGTGAACGCCGCCTGGGACCTCGCCGCCAGGATCGCGGGAAAACCGGTGTGGCGCCTGATCTCCGACATGACGCCCCAGCAGATCGTGGACCTGATCGACTTCCGGTACCTCACCGATGCGCTCACGCCGGCCGAGGCACTGGAGATCCTGCAACGGGCCGAGCCGACCAGGCAGACCCGGATCGATGACCTGTTGGAGCGCGGGTACCCCGCGTACACGACGTCACCGGGTTGGCTCGGGTACTCGGACGAGAAGATGGTCGGCCTGCTGCAGCAGGCGGTCGAGGACGGGTACCGCATCATCAAGATGAAGGTCGGCCTGCATCTGGAGGACGACCGCCGACGGCTCGGATTGGCAAGGGCAGCAGTGGATCCCGGAGTCAGGATCGCCGTCGACGCCAACCAGCGGTGGGGCGTCGACGAGGCCATCGAGTGGATGAATGCGTTGGGGCAGTTCGACATCGCCTGGATCGAGGAGCCGACCAGTCCGGACGACGTCCTGGGCCATGCGGCCATCCGGGCCGGCATCACGCCCATCCCGGTCTCGACCGGGGAACACACCCAGAACCGGGTGGTGTTCAAACAACTGCTCCAGGCCGGGTCGGTCGACCTGATCCAGATCGACGCGGCCAGGGTCGGCGGGGTCAACGAAAACCTGGCGATCCTGTTGCTGGCGGCCAAGTTCGGCGTCCCGGTGTACCCACACGCCGGCGGCGTCGGACTCTGCGAACTCGTCCAGCACCTGGCCATGGCCGACTACGTCGCCATCTCGACGTCCATGGACGACCGCGCCATCGAATTCGTCGATCATCTTCACGAACACTTCGTGACGCCGACGGTGATCCGCCGGGCCCGCTACCTGCCGCCGACGGATCCGGGTTTCTCCGCCGAGATCAAGCCGGCTTCGCGGGTCGACCACCTGTTCCCGGATGGTGCCGTGTGGAGGGAACTCGCGACCCTGGACGCCGCCGCCGCCGCCGGTGACACGGCGGGCGACGCAGCGGCAGAAGATGATCGGGTCCGTTCCGGACGATCGATCGAGCAGGAGTCAGGTGTGCACTCATGACTGTCAACCCCCTCGCCGGCCTTCGGGTCGTGGTGACCGGCGGCGCGTCCGGTATCGGACTTGCCACGGCACGGGCCTTCGCCGAGCAGGGCGCGGCGGTGGCCGTGCTGGACGTCCCGCGATCGATCGACGCCGGGGTACCCGCGGGTCTCCTGGGACTCGCGGCGGATGTCAGGGACGACGAAGCCGTGGTGTCGGCCATCGACCAGGCTGCTAAGGCCCTCGGCGGGATCGACGTGGTGGTCAACAACGCGGGCATCGGGGCCCAGGGCACCGTCGCCGACAACGACCTGGATGAGTGGCGCCGGGTGCTCGACGTCAACCTGCTCGGCGTGGTCCGGGTGACGCGGGCGGCGCTGCCCTACCTGCGGTCCTCCGAACACGCATCGGTGGTCAACATGGGTTCCGTCGCGGCCAGCGCCGGACTTCCCCAGCGCGCGTTGTACTCGGCGTCGAAGGGGGCCATCTACTCGCTGACCCTCGCGATGGCCGCCGACCACATCCGGGAGGGAATCCGGGTCAACTGCGTGAACCCCGGAACAGCCGACACCCCCTGGGTGGGCAGGCTTCTCGGGGCCTCCGAGCATCCTGACGCCGAGCGTGCGGCGCTGGAGGCCCGCCAACCGCACGGTCGACTCGTCAGGCCCGAGGAGGTGGCTGCCGCGGTGCTCTACCTGGCGTCACCGGCGGCAGGCTCGACGACCGGAACCGCCTTGGCCGTCGACGGTGGCATGCAGGGCCTGCGTCTGCGTCCGGTGGCGCGGTGATCCGACACCCGTGACGTGAGTGCAGGTCTGAACAGAGATCGATACACCAGCCCAGGGGCAACGGTGCCCCTGGTTCGACGCGCCCAGCCGGACGGCAGCGCTCACCCCGCACAAGGAGACGTTCAGCCATGAAGCTCAGCAAGGTCATCGTTGCCCTGACCGGAGTCGCGGTGCTCACCGCATCGCTGGTCGGTTGCGGCCGGGACAGCACCACGGCCGCAACCACTTCCAGTGTTCCCTCGTCGGCGGTGGCGCCCCCGGCCACCTCCTCCTCATCCTCGACCGCCGGCAGCGTCGCGCCGGTGTCGTCGGCGTCCGTCGGCAGGTCCTCTGTCCCGGCGTCGTCGGCCTCGGCCTCGTCGCCCTCGTCCTCAGCCGGGCCCTCCGCCGGCGGCAGTCCACTGGTCGGTGTCGACCAGCCTCGCTCGGACTCGGACTTCTGGAGTGCCTACGCCAAGTTCGTCCCGCAGATGGCCACGACGGTCGGGGTCACGCTGCAGAACACCGCGTCGGACAATGACGCGAACAAGCTCAAGTCCAACGTCGACACGCTGATCGCCAAGGGCGTCAAGAGTCTGGTCATCGCTCCGCAGGACACGGCAGCGGTGGCTCCGGCGCTGGCCGCGGCCGCAAAGGCGAACATCCCGGTCGTCTCGGTCGACACCCGGCCGGACGCCGGCAAGGTCTACATGGTGGTGCGGGCCGACAACCGCGCCTACGGCACCAATGCCTGCATCTTCCTGGGCGAGAAGCTCGGCAACAAGGGCACCGTCGTGGAGTTCCAGGGGGCGTTGGCCTCGATCAACGGACGTGACCGGTCCGAAGCCTTCGCATCCTGCATGAAGGAGAAGTACGCCGGCATCAAGGTGATCGCGATCCCCACCGAATGGTCCGGGGACAAGGCTGCTTCCGGCTTGCAGGACGCCTTGGTCAAGGAGGGCACGATCAACGGCATCTACATGCAGGCGGGCGGGGTGTTCCTCGAGCCAACGCTCGCTCTGCTGAAGCGGGAGAACAAGCTGGTCCCGGCAGGCCAGCCAGGGCACGTCACCATCGTCTCCAACGACGGCATCGCCTCCGAACTCAAGGCCATCGGCAACGGCGAAATCGACGCCACCGTCTCCCAGCCGGCCGATTCGTACGCCAAGTGGGCACTTTTCTACGCGAAGGCGGCGGTGGAGGGCAAGACCCTCGCGCCCGGCCGGACCGACCACGACTCCACCATCATCAGCACCCCCAACGGACTCCTGGAGGATCAGCTACCTGCCCCGGTGGTGACCAAGGACGGCGCTGCGGTGGGTTCCCTGACGACGGTCAAGTTCGACTCCAAGGACCTCTGGGGCAACGGCAGCTGACCACCGGCACCGCACCCGCCCACTCCGCAGGAAAGAGCATCCGCATGGCCTCGCCCGCCCGTTCCGCAGAATTCGACCCGCGGACCTCGACCGGTCCCGCGCTCGTCGAGGCCATCGGTATCACGAAACGCTTCGGCCCGACCGTCGCACTGGATGACGTCCGGCTGTCGATCACGCAGGGGCGCACCCACGCCCTGGTCGGCCGGAACGGTGCGGGCAAGTCCACCCTGGTGTCGGTGCTCACCGGTCTGCTGGCACCGGATGACGGGCAGGTGCTGTTCGGCGGAGAGTCAGCGCCAGCGATGGGCAATCGCGAGGCCTGGCAGACGAAAGTGGCCTGCGTGTACCAACATTCGACGATCATTCCCGATCTGTCCGTCGCCGAGAATCTGTTCATCAATCGGCAGACCGACGGTCACGGTCTGATCCGTTGGAAGTCGCTGCGCCGTCGGGCCCGAGAGATCCTGGATCTCTGGTCGGTGCCCGTCGACGAGCGGATGGAGGCCCGCGACCTGGACGTCGAACAGCGCCAGATGGTCGAGATCGCCCGATCCCTTTCCTACGGAGCACGTTTCATCATTCTCGACGAGCCGACCGCGAAACTCGACGGGGCGGCGATCAAACGGTTGTTCATCCGGATCCGTGACCTCCAGACCCAGGGTGTCACGTTCCTGTTCATCTCCCACCACCTCGCCGAGACCTACGAGATCTGCCAGGACATCACCGTCTACCGGGACGCCCGGTACGTGATCACCGCCGCCGCAGAGGATCTCAGCCATGATCAGCTGGTCGAGGCGATGACCGGCGAGGCGAACCTGTCCGCCGATCTCGCGAAACGGGACGTCCCGTCCACCGAGAAGGCACTCGAGGTCGTCGGTCTGGGCCGCCCGCCGGAGTTCCAGGACATCAGCTTCAGCGTCCGCCGCGGCGAGATCGTCGGTCTCGCCGGTGGGGGCGCCAGCGGTAAGGCAGCGGTCGGGGAGACGATCGTCGGGTTGCGGAAAGCACACGACGGCTCGATCACCGTTGGCGGGGTGGTGCCCCGCCGGGGGAGCGTCAGAGCCGGCCTCGATGCGGGTATCGGCTTCGTTCCGCAGGACCGCCACCACCAGGGGCTGGTAATGACCATGAGCGTGGCCGACAACGTCACCCTGACGATTCCTGCCCAGCTGGGTCCGGTGGGTCTGCTTGCGCCCAGGGTCCGGGATACCAGGGCCCGCAGCATGATCGCCGACCTCGACATCAAGACCTCCGGCCCGGAACAGGATGTCGACGGACTCTCCGGCGGCAACCAGCAGAAGGTGGTGATGGCCAGGGCGCTCGCCAACGACCCTTCGCTGCTGGTGCTGATCTCACCGACCGCCGGAGTCGACGTGCGATCCAAACAGACCCTGCTGGACGTGGTCCGGCGGATCGGTGACGATGGCGCCGGGGTATTGATCGTCTCCGACGAACTGGACGACCTGCGGGACTGCGACCGGGTGCTGGTCATGTTCCAGGGCACCATCAGCCATGAATTGAACAGGGGCTGGGCCGACAACGAGCTCGTCGCCGCCATGGAAGGACTTGCACCATGACAGATCTCGCCAAAGGCCGTGCGCCCGGTCAGGCGCCCGCATTCGTTCCGGTGGAGGGTCCGCGACCATTCCGGTGGTCATCGCTGCGCGACCTGTTGCTGCTGCCGGCGGTGATCGCCGTCCTGGTGGTCGGATATTTCGTCGACCACAAGTTCCTCTCCGGCGCCAATCTGATCAACATCCTGACGACGATGAGTGCCATCAGCCTGATCGTGCTCGCACAGGCCTTCGTGTTGATCGTCGGGAAGATGGACCTGTCCCTGGAGTCCACCTTCGGCCTGGCCCCCGGGATCGCCATCTGGGCGTGCATGGGCACCGCAGACGTCGGTGCGTTCGGCTGGGCCTCGGAGTGGATGGCCATCCCGGTGGCCCTGCTGGTGGGGGTCGCCGTCGGACTGATCAACGGACTTCTGATCGTGAAGTTCGGGCTCAACGGGTTCATCGTGACCCTCGCGATGCTCACCGCGCTCCGCGGCCTGCTGACCTTCCTCACCGGCGGGCAGACGCTGCGCAAGGTTCCCGATGCCGTCACCTATCTCGGCGGTTCGGACTTCCTTGGCATGCCGGTCAACGTGGTGATCGTGGTGGTGCTGTTCGCGGTCTCGTTCTTCGTCCTGACCTACACCCGGCTCGGTCGAGCCCTGTATGCGGTCGGGGGAAACGTGGCCGCAGCCAGGGCAGCCGGCATCCGGGCGGACCGGATCGTCTGGGGGGTACTGATTCTCGCGTCCGTGCTGGCCGCCCTCGGTGGACTGATCTACACCGGCCAGTTCGCCAGCGTGCAGGTGAGCCAGGGAGACGGCTACATCTTCCAGGTCTTCGCCGCCTGCGTGATCGGTGGTGTCTCGCTCAGCGGGGGCCGCGGCTCGGTGATCGGTGCCTTCCTCGGCATCCTACTGCTCATCCTGATCCAGAAACTCCTGTCCTACGCGGAGGTCCCGGCCGACTCGATCAAGTTCATCAGTGGTGCCCTGATCCTGTTGGCGCTGATCATCACCAGGCTGGCCGGTGGAAAGCGGCAGGAATGACGCGTCGGACGCCGGGGGCGTCAGGTCCGCCGGAGCGCCGCGCCGTCAGACGGAGTCGGCAGCGCTGGTCGCATCCTTCACCCGACGCAACCAGTCCTCCACGCCGGCGATGTGCACGACCGCCCGGGCGGCGGCCAGTTCGGGTTCGCGATTCTCGATGGCGCGCAGGATGTCTGCGTGTTCCTGCAGGGTGCGTGCGTAGGCGCCCTCCTGCGTCAGGCCACGCCAGATCCGTGCCCGCGAGGTCGGCAGGGAGATGGACTCCAGCATCGCGGTCAGCACCGGATTGCCGGAGCCGGCGGCGATCAGGGCGTGGAACTTGAGATCGTGTTCGACCAGGGTATGGCCCGGGGTCTGCAGGGAATCGGCTGCGATCACCTGCTTGATCGTCGCGATCGCCTCCGTGGTCAGGTTTCTCGCGGCCAGGGCAGTGGCGGCGGGTTCCAGGATCCGCCGGACGGCCAGGAAGTCCAGCACCGAATCGTCCTGGTGGAAGTCCAGCAGGAAGCCGAGCGCATCGATCAGCAGCGGTGCGTCGAGACTGGTGACATAGGTCCCATCTCCTTGACGGACATCCAGGATCCGCACCAGGGAAAGGGCTTTCACCGCTTCTCGCAGGGAATTGCGCGATACGCCAAGGTCGGCGGCGAGGTCGGCCTCCCTGGGCAGCCGGGCCCCGGGCGTCAGCTCGCCCGAGAGGATCATCGTCTTGATCTTGTCGATCGCCTCGTCAGTGACAGCCACGTCGAACCTTTCGCGCCGGCACGGGAGCTCCTGGACCATCGGGACCGTGGGGTATGCCAGCAACGTACCCCGTGCCACGATCACCGCCCATCCCGTCGCCGGCTTCGGCCGTTGGGGTGCAGGTACAGGGCGCAGGGTGCCGGCGCAGGCTTTCACGATCCAGTGGCCAAGGTGACAGGACGACGACGCGGCGCGGGGTCAGATCCTCGGTACGGTCGGACATCTGCGGACGACCCAGGGCCCAAAGCTGGAGCTCACCGCGGAGTCCACATGTTCCACTCCGGTGGAGCGCCATACCCTCTGGAAGGAACCGACCACGATGAGGCTTCTCATATTCGGCCCGCAGGGTGTGGGCAAGGGCACGCAGGCGGCGATGTTGGCTCCGCACTGGGGCATCCCGCACATCTCGACGGGTGACCTGTTCCGCGCCAACATCAGTGCCGACACGTTCCTCGGCAAGCAGGCCAAGGACGCGCTGGCGGCCGGCGAACTGGTGCCCGATTCGATCACGCAGGGCATGCTGGCCGAGCGCCTGAACGAGCCCGATGCGCGCTCGGGGTTCCTGCTGGACGGTTTCCCACGGACGCCCGAGCAGGCCGAGTGGCTCGAGCAGATGATCGCCGGGACACCGGGTCTGGACGCGGTCGTGCTGCTCACGGCGCCGAACGACGTCCTCATCGGGCGGGCCGTGGCACGCGGCCGGTTCGACGACGAGATCGAGGCCATCGAACGGCGCCTCGCGCTCTACCACCAGTTCACCGAGCCGCTTCTTCGCTTCTACGGCGACCTGGTCGAATCGATCGACGGCAATCGCTCGGTCGAACTGGTGCACCAGAACATCATCGGCCGGATCGGCGACCGCACCGCCGTGCACTGAGTTTGCTGTCGATGGGCGTTGCTGTCATTGCGACTCGTCAAGGACGCCGCGGACCGGCAACACCGCGGGCCGGCCGTCCTCGTCCAGCACGATGCGCACCCTGGCGCCGTAGAAGCGTGCCACCGTGGCTTCGGTGAGCACCTCTTCCGCCGTGCCCTGCGCCACGATCAGACCATGGTTCAGCAGCATCAGGCGATCGGCGTACTGGCCGGCGAGGGTCAGGTCGTGCATGGTGCTGATAACCGCGAGATGCCTTTCCCGGCGGAGTGTCTCGATCAGTTCGAGCACCTGTTGCTGATGCCCGACGTCGAGGGCGGTGGTCGGTTCGTCCAGCAGCAGGATGGGGGCATCCTGGGCCAGAGCCCTGGCCAGGAGGACCCGTTGGCGTTCGCCGCCGGACAGGGTGCCCACCACCCGATCGGCCATGTCCATCAGGTCGAGTTGGACGAGCGCCTCGTGGACCGAGTGCAGATCCCGCCGGCTCTCCACGGCCATGGCGTGGATGTGCGGGGCGCGGCCGAGCAGCACGTAGTCGGTGACGGTGATCCCGTCCGGGATCACCGGTGTCTGCGGCACCAGTGCGACCGCCTGCGCCCGTTGCCGTCGGTTCAGCGAGGTCGATGACTTCCCGGAGAGATCCAGGGAACCCCGGCCGGTCACGATCCCCGCGAGATACCGTAGCAGGGTTGACTTCCCGGCCCCGTTGGGGCCGATCACGCAGAGCCAGTCACCACGGTCGACGTTCAATTCGATGTCCGACAGGACCGTTCGGGAGCCCAGTGTCACGCTCACCCCATGAGCCGAGATCACGACGTGTCCCGTCTGGAATGCCGCAGCACAAGCACGAAGAAGGGGGCGCCGAAGAAGGCGGTGATGACACCGATCGGGATCTCGTCCGGAGCCGCGACCGTGCGTGCCAACAGGTCCGCGGCGCAGAGGAACGCTGCGCCGAACAACAGCGAGAGCGGCAGGACGACGCGGTGGCTGCGGCCGGCCAGCAGTCGGACGGCGTGCGGCACGATGATGCCGACGAATCCGATCAGGCCCGAAACCGACACTGCCGCAGCGGTTCCCAGTGATGCCGCAACGATGACGACCAGTCGCGTCCGGCGGACGTTGATCCCCAGGGTTGCCGCCTCGTCGTCGCCGACGGCTAGCACGTCCAGGACCCGCCGCTGGGTGAGCAGCACGATCCACGAGACCGCGGCGTAGGGGAGCAGGAGCAGGACGTCGTTCCAGCCGGCGGTGGAGAGCCGGCCGAGGATCCACGAGTACACCTGACGGATGGTGTCCTGGTTGCGTTGCTGCACATAGGTCTGGATCGCCGTCAGGAAGCTGCCCACCGCGACCCCGGCCAGGATCAGCGAGGCCGTCGACGGCCGACCGCCACCGGACACGCCGAGCGCGTAGGTCAGGCCGACGGCGCCCAGGGCTCCCAGGAATGCTGCCAGTGGCGCACCACCGACCGTCGACCCGCCGTCCACGCCGCCGACGAACACGAGGGTGACTGCGAGGCCGGCCCCGGCCGCTGCGCCGAGCAGGTAGGGATCGGCCAGCGGATTGCGGAAGACCCCCTGATAGCTGGCTCCGGAAATGGCCAGGGTTCCGCCGACCAGCAGGCCGAGAACGACCCGGGGGAGCCTGATCTCGTCGATGATGGCGATCTCGGTTGGGCTCAGCCCGGTGCTTCGGCCCAGTAGGTGCCCGAGCGCGGCGAATGGCGGGATGGTCACCGGGCCGATGACGATGCCGGCGACGGCGGCGACCACGACGGCGACAACACCGGCCATCACCCAGAACGGGCCGAGGCGGGAGCGCTGCAGGGTCGCGGGCAGTGACACCTCCCGCAACCCGTCGCCGAACAAGGTCAGGACGTCCGGACGGACTTCACGGCCTTGATGATGGCCGCCAGCAGGTTGACGACACGCGGCCCCCAGCGGCTGGCCACGTCGTCGTCCAGGGAGACCACCTGCTTGGCGCCCACCGCGGACAGGACCGAGAAGCCAGGCCGAGCAGCGAATGTCGTTGCGCTCTGCTGGCAGCACTTGGTGTCGGCCAGGAAGACGAGGTCGGGGTCGGCCTTCACCAGGTACTCGGCCGACAGCTGCGGGTACGGGGTCGCTTTCGGGTTGTCGGCGTCGGCGATGTTCTTCAGACCTGCCAGCGTGTAGAGCTGGCCCACGAAGGTCTTCGAGGATGCCGTGTAGAGGGTGTTGTCGAGTTCGTGGAAGTAGGTCAGCGGGCTGGTGCGCTTCGGCACGGTAGCGATCAGAGCGGTGATCTTCGCGCGCATGTCGTTGACCGTCCTGATCGCCGCGGCGGTGTGGCCGGTGGCCGTTCCCAGCGACTGGATCTGCCGGTAGGTGTCGTCCAGCGACGTCGCGGCCGGTTCCACCAGGACCGGGATCTTCAGCTTGGTCAGCTGGGCCTTGATGTTGTTGATGTCGTCCGAGAGCACAACCAGGTCCGGGCTGTACTTCGCGATCGATTCCACGTTCGGCTCGTAGGCGGACAGCTTGGTGGTCGGCACGCCGGCCGGGTAGTTGGAGTTGCTGTCCACCGCCACCACCTGGGCGCCGGCGCCGATCGCGTACAGGTCCTCGGTGGCGCTCGCGGATAGCGAGACGATCCGCTTCGGGGCCGAGTCGGCGGGCGTTGACTGTGCCGGTTCGCTCGAGCTTGCGGGGGCGCTGGACGTCGCAGCCGAGCTTGCGGGGGCGCTGGATGTTGCAGCCGGGGCCGACGACGCCGGAACCGACGACGATGGAATCGACGACGCCGGCGCGGACGCGACTGTGGGGGACGACCCCACCGCGGTGGGAATGGTGGTTGCGGAGGAGGCGGTCGTCCCGCTCGAGGTGCCGCACCCGGAGAGCAGCGCGCACACGGCCACGATTGCGGCGGCGGTTCCTGACTTGAAACGCCCTGACTTGAAACGCCCTGACTCGAAACGCCCTGACTCGAAACGCATGGTGTCCCTCTTGCAGATTGTCGAGGGAAGCCTCGCTCGACGGCAGGAGAGCTGCCGCCAACCGGGGCCCATTCCTCGAGGCCGGTTGATCACGCCCACCCGTCAGGCGACCTGGCTAGCCCCCGGGCCGGAGCACGGAGGACCACAGTTGCGGGACAGCGCCGGTTTCGCACCGGACTTCGCTGACGGGGAGCAGTCCTCGCGACCCTACGGTCGGCGACGGAACACCGTCAACCGGGGCGAGCGGAGCGACGGGGATGTCAGCCGCGATGCCCGGCCGCGGCATAGCGTTCGGCGAGTTCGACGCAGGCCGCGGCAAGCTCGGGCGGGCCCATCACCTCGAAGTCCGCAGCGAAGGTGCTGACGAGGGCGGCCAGGCCGACCCATGACCACGCGCCGAGGCCGAGGGTGCAGGTGTTCTCGGAGGTTTCCTCCACAGTGGCGCCCTCCGGTGCCCACCGTGCGACAAGAGTGGCGGGCGCGTCGAGCTCCACGAAGCCCTGGCAGGGCCAGCGCCGCCGGGTCGAGCCGCGATCGAATTGCCGTGTCACGTAGTGACCGACATCATCCGCGGGTAGTTCGCGGCGGTCGAACCGCGGGCCTGTTCCGAAACGCGGAGTGAGGCGATCGACGCGGAAGGTGCGCCAGTCGGCCCGGTCCAGGTCCCAGGCCACCAGGTACCACCGCGCACTCCACATGACGAGGTGGTGTGGCTCGACCCGCCGGGGTGGGAAGAAGGCGGTCACGTCGTGCCGTGCGTCGGCATGGTCGGGAGCGGAGGCGTAGTCGAACCGGAGCACCTCGCGATTGCGCATGGCGGTGCCGACGGCGACGAGGACCTTCGGATCGACTTGCGGCCGCATCGGATCTCGTGTGCTGCCGACGGCCGTGATCTCCACGGCGTCGATCTGGTGGCGCAGACGTGCCGGCATCACCTGGCGGATGGTGGTGAGTGCTCGGGCCGCGGCGTCGTCGATACCGGCGACCGTGGTCGGTGCCGTCTGCAGGGCAAGGGCCACCGCCACGGCCTGCTCGTCGTCGAACAGCAGGGGAGGCAGGTCGGCGCCCGCATCGAGGCGGTAGCTACTGCCCGGTCCTTTGGTGACGGAGACGGGGTAGCCGAGAGCACGGAGTCGGTCGACGTCGCGCCGCACGGTCCGCATGCTGACCGCGAGCCGGTCGGCGAGCGTCGATCCGGCCCATTCGCGCCGTGCCTGCAGCAGCGACAGCAACAGCAGTAACCGGGCGGAAGTTTCTCGCATTTCTGGAGTGTGGCAGAAATAGCGGCCAGTACCAGGCCGCTTCTCCGAGCACGGTCGGCCCATGACCAAAACGAACGCCCCCGAGGGCGAACAGGATGTCCGCACCGAAACCGCGCCGAGGCCAGCACTATCGGGCCGATCGGCCACCATCGCGCTGGCCGTGGTGTTGATGGCCTCGTTCATGGAACTGCTCGACGCCACGATCGTCAGCGTCGCCGCCCCGGCGATCGCGCTGGATCTCGGTGTCGGCGAGGCTGCCCTGCAGTGGACCCTCGCCGGTTACACGCTCGCGCTCGGCGCGGGGTTGATCACCGGGGGCCGCATCGGCGACCAGTTCGGTCGACGGCGGATCTTCCTGGTCGGCCTGGCTGCCTTCGCGATCGCCTCGGCGTTGTGCGCCCTGGCGCCGACGGCCGGACTGCTGATCACCACCCGGGTCGTGCAGGGCCTCGCCGGCGGAATGATGGTGCCGCAGGTCTTCGGCATCATCCGGTCGACCTTCGCGCCGGCATTCACGGCCAAGGCCTTCGGCGCCTACGGGGCAGTCCTCGGACTGGCGTCGGTGGCCGGGCCGCTGCTCGGCGGCCTGTTGGTGGATGCCGATCTGTTCGGACTGGGGTGGCGGACGATTTTCGGGGTCAACGTGCCGATCGCGGTGGTCGGGCTGGTCCTGGGTGTCCGGTACCTGCCGGAATCCAGTTCGACCTGCCGGACGCGGCTCGACCTGGTCGGCGCAGTGCTGGTGGCCGTGGCCGCTGTCCTCGTCCTGCTGCCGCTGGTGCAGGGCCGGGAGTGGGGTTGGCCTTGGTGGGGTTGGGCAATGCTGGTAGCGGCCATACCCGTTGGCGGACTGTTTCTCTGGCGTGAACAGCGTCTGGTGCGAAACGGCGGGCAGCCGATCCTCGATCCCGCGCTCCTCCGCATCCGTGCCTTCGCGGGCGGGCTGGCCGTCTCCCTGCTGTTCTTCGGCGCGATCGGCTCGTTCTTCCTCCTGCTCTCCCTCTACCTGCAACTCGGAACCGGTCGCAGCGCCTGGGAAACCGGACTCGTCATTTTTCCGTACGCGATCGGATCGATGGTCACCTCCGGGATCGGTGTGCAACTGGCCGCCCGGGCCGGGCGGCCACTTCTGATCTCCGGAGCGCTGGTGATGGCGGTGTCCCAGGTCGTCCTCCTGCTGGTCGTCGACGGTAACGGCAACCCCGGCTACTGGCTGCTGGCGCTGCCCCTGTTCCTCGGTGGTCTCGGTCTCGGCCTGACTGCGCCGTCGTTGGTGAACGTCGTGCTGGCCGGCGTGCCGCGGCGCCACGCGGGCGCCGCCGGCGGCCTCCTGACGATGATCAACCAGATCGGCGGAGCGGTGGGCGTGGCCCTGCTCGGCGTGCTGTTCTTCGCGCGACTCGATCTGGACCTTCAAGGCGGCGGAACACCACTCTCCGCCTACAGCAACGCTTTTGCCGCCATCGTGCCGTGGCAGATCGGCTTCTACGTCCTCGCGGCGGCGCTCATGCTGCTGCTCCCGGCCCGCGCCGCTTCGACGAACGAGCACGGGTAGGGCCGGTCAGCCTGGGGGTGGGCCGGTCCCGCTCGGAGCGAGACCGGCACCCCGGCCGTCGACCGCCAGCAGGTCGGTGAGCTCCTGGATGCGGTCGGCGAGTTCGGCGACCTGGGCCCGACTGGCGATCTGGCTCGCCTCGTCCTTGTCGGCCACCTGCTGGACCAGCCAGGAGGCGATGGTCGCGGTGATCGTTCCCAGAAGGGCGATGCCCCCGATCATCAGGGCTACGGCGATCATGCGGCCGGTGGTGGTGTGCGGCGTCAGGTCTCCATAGCCGACTGTGGTGATCGTCGCTGAGGCCCACCACACCGCATCGCCGAAACTCCTGATGGTCGCCCCCGGATCGGCGCGTTCGGCTTCCAGGACCGACAGGGCCGCAATGTAGACGAGCACCACCGTCGAACCGATGGCGTAGGTGACCACCCGACCTCGCAGGCCGTTGCCGGCGGCACGTTGGAAGACCGAGAGCAGCGCTATCAGGCGAAGCAGCCGCAGTGGTCGAAGAATCGGTAGCGCGACGGCGGCCAGGTCGAGCAGATGCCGCCAGAACCACTGGGCCCGGGGGTCAGCCAGCTTGAGCCGCATGACGTAGTCGATGAGGAATGCGGCCCAGGTGATCCATTCGACGATCTCCAGCCAGTCGTCGACATCCGGATGGGGCCGCCCCAGCACCTGCCAGGAGTACGCGGCCAGGAAGACGATCGCCGCCGTCATCAAGGGCCCGTCGGAGATCGTCGCCCATCGTTTCTGATCCATCGGTGGAGGATCGCACGCAAACGTATCCAGGTGGCACACGGACACTCAGGTGCAGTCGGGGGCAGTGCTGCGGATGCTTCCAATGCGGCGTGCCCGTCGTCGGTGTCGACCGGATCGCGTTGCGCTTGATGGGCGGGCTCTCAGAACTGTCGCGACGCATCCTCGCCGCCGCCGCCGAGCTGGCCGCCGATCGCGACTTCGGCACCATCTCGATGGCCGATATCGGAGCAGAGGCAGGCATTGTCGGTTCCGGGGTCTACCGGCACTTCGAGAGCGAGGACGCGATCCTGGTCGCTCTGCTGGACTCCTTGATGGACCGAGTCGGCAGCAGCGCCGCCCGCATCGTCGAGGGGTCGGGCGACGCCGCCACCACGTTGTCGGCGTTGATCGCGGATCACATCCAGGTGGCGATCGGTGATCGTGCAGTGCTGGCCGTCTACCCAGTCGACATCGTTCTTCCGGAGCGGCCTCTCCGACGAACGGCCTGCCGAGCTCTGGGGTGCGATGTCCCATGCGTGCCTCGGTATCGACCCCTCCGTAGCTCATTGACCGGGTCGGCTGCCGCAGATGTCCACAATCTTGCAGAACGCGCGGATGAGTCGTCCACAGTGCTGGGTAGGCCTCGTCGGTGAGTTCGGCTTCCATTTCGCGCCGCAGCTCAGTACACGTCGCGGTGGTAGCGCCCGTCTTTGATCAATTGTTTGCGGAATTCGGCCGCCTGGACCTCCGACAGATGGCCGTGCGTTCTGGCGACGGTCAGCAGCGTCGCGTCGACGTCCTTGGCCATCCTGGTGGCATCGCCGCAGACGTAGACCGCTGCGCCGTCCTGGATCCAGCGCCAGAGTTCGGCGCCGTGCTCGAGCATGCGGTCCTGGACGTAGATCCGTTGGCGCTGATCCCGCGAGAAGGCGAGATCGAGGCGCGTCAGCAAACCTTCGCCGAAGAACTGCTCGAGTTCGCTTCTGTAGTAGAAGTTCTCGGTGGCGTGCTGGTCGCCGAAGAACAGCCAGTTGCGGCCGGTCGCACCGGCCGCCCGCCGGTCGTGCAGGAAGGCTCGGAAGGGCGCGACACCGGTACCGGGACCGATCATCATCATCGGGGTGGACGGATCCTTCGGCGGCCGGAAATGCGGTGATGCCTGGAGGTAGATCGGGATCGGTGCCGTTGACGCGCGGTCGGCGAGGAACGTCGAGCACAACCCGCCGCGGACCTGGCCGCGGGGCGAGTCGTACCGGAGTACGGAGACGGTCAGCTGGATCTCGCGCGGGTCGACCTTCGGGCTGGAGGAGATCGAGTACTGCCGCGGTTGAAGCTTCTTGAGCACGGCCTGCCACTCGAACAGGTCCGCGGTCACCGCGTGGGCCTCGAGCAGATCGATGGCATGGCGGCCCCACAGCCATCCGTTCAGCTCGACCTCGTTGTCCTGGCGCAGCAACTTCACCAGTGTCTCGTCAGGATTGCGGGCGGCCGCGAACCTGAGCAGTTCGGGGGTGACCTTCGTGATGTCGTAGTGCGTGCGGAGCAACTCCCTCAAGGGGCCGCGGTCGTCGCCGGCGGTGGCGTTGACATCGCCGTTGAGTCCGGTCATCTCCAGCCAACGCTGCACGGTCTCCGGACTGTTGGCGGCGAAGATGCCGAGCGCGTCACCGACCTGGTAGGTGACCGGTGCATCCAGGAGATCGAAGCCGAACTGCCGGACTTCCTTGGCCGAATCCGGACCGGTGAGGATCTCGTTGCGGACCAGCACCGCGTTGATCGGGTTCGAACGGGTGAAGGCCGGGGCAGGCGGGCTCTCGACCCTGCGGTCCACCTGTTGCTGCCGGGGGATCGTGGTGACAGGGCCGGTCGGCCCGACCGGGGAGCCCAGGAGCGAGGTGATGGTGGTCAGCCATTTCGGCTGCGACTCCGCGTCGTCGGGCTCGGTCGACACCCGCTCGAGCAGCCTGGTGGCTCCCAGTTCGGCCAGGCGGGAGTCCACCTTGGCGGCGAAACCGCAGAATTCGTCGTAGGAGGAGTCGCCGTAGCCGATGACGGAGAATCGGGTGCCGGTCAGGTCGGGGGCGTCGACCGCGGACAGCTCGGCCCAGAAGTCGCCCGCGTCATCCGGTGGCCCGCCGTCCCCGAAAGTGCTCGTGATGACAAGGATGTCGGTTGCTGCGGCCAACCTGTCGAGCCCGCACTCGTCCATCTCGACGAGCTCGGTCACCACACCTGCTTCGGTCAACCCGTCGAGTGCGCTCGAGGCGAAGGACTCGGCATTGCCGGTCTGCGAGGCCCAGAGCACGAGGACTGTCCGGCCGGGAGCTGCCGGAGCGATCGGAGGTGCAGCCGGTGCCACCACCGAGGTCCCCGGTTCGCGGGAGTACAGACCGGCGAGCATGCCGTCGAACCACAGCCTGGTGCCGTACCCGACCGGCGCGGAACGAGGCAGTACCGGAACGCTGGTGACCGGGGCAACCTGCAGAGCCGCCAGGAAGCCGCCGAGGTAGGCCTGCTCGGAGGCCTTCGGTCCAGCCGGTACCAGGGTGCCGAGATCCAGCAGGGCGGCGAGGGGGTGCACCGGGATGGCCCCTGACGTGGTGTCGCCTGATCGTGGTGTCACCGGTTCGGCCATGACCGGCGCCGAGGTCCGTGCGGTGTCGACCGGTGTGACGGGGGCGGCCACCGGGCGCAGGGTCACCGCGCAGACTTTGAATTCCGGCTGCAGGGAGACCGGATCAACGGCGTCGTTGGTGACGGCGTTGATCGTCAGGTATTCGCCGTGTTCGTCGTTCCAGTGGAACGGCGCGAAGCAGGTGCCCTGACGAACCCGGTCGGTGACCACTGCCGGGAGGACGGCGCGGCCGCGGCGGGACACGATTTCCACCGAGGCGCCGTCCGCCATCTGCAGGACCGCCGCGTCATCGGGATGCACTTCGACGAACGGGCCCGGGTTGAGCTTGTTGAGCTTGGCGACCTTCCCGGTCTTGGTCAGCGTGTGCCACTGGTGCTGCAGGCGCCCGGTGTTGAGCACGAAAGGGAAGTCGTCGTCGGGCATCTCGGCCGGGTCGAGGTGTGGCCGCGGATGGAACACCGCGCGCCTGGTCGGAGTGGGGAAGGCCAGCCGCGGCCGGTGTCCGTCGTCGTCGACGTACAGGGACTGGCTGACCCCGTCGTTGAGGTACCGCAACGGGTGTCGGTCGTCGGTGCCGCCCGGTGCGTCGAGTGGCGGGCAGGGCCACTGCAGCGGGGTCTGCCGGAGCCGCTCGTAGCTCGCCCCCCGGAAGTCCCAGCCGGTCAGCGGATTCCAGAACTGGCAGATCTCGTCGAAGATCTGCTCGCTGCTGTCGTAGGTGAAGGCCTCGCCGAACCCCATCTCGGTGGCGACCTCTGCGATCAACCACCAATCGGGTCGAGCGTCCCCGGCGGGCGGGATCGACTGCTGCAGCAGCGTCAGGTTCCGCTCGGAATTGATCATCACGGCGTCGGACTCCGCCCACAGCGTCGCGGGCAGGACCACGTCGGCGTAGGAGTTCGTGGCCGTCTCCAGGTAGGTGTCCTGGGTGATCACCAGTTCGGCGGCCTCCAGTCCGTCGATGACGGTGCGTCGGTTCGCCATGCTCGCCACCGGGTTGGTGCAGATGATCCAGCAGGCCTTGATCGTGCCGTCGACCATCTGATGGAACATCTCCACGGTCCCCGGCCCGACATCGGTGCGAATCGTGCCCGGTGCGAGGCCCCACTGCTGTTCCACGAACTCCCGGTCCGCCGGCGACAACACCGAGCGCTGCCCGGGCAGACCTGCGCCCATGTAACCCATCTCGCGTCCGCCCATGGCGTTGGGCTGACCGGTCAGCGACATCGGTCCGCTGCCGGGCCGGCAGATCGCACCGGTCGCCAGATGGAGGTTGCAGATCGCGTTGGTGTTCCAGGTTCCGTGGGTGCTCTGGTTGAGCCCCATGGTCCAGCAGCTCATCCAGTTGCCGGCCTCGCCGATCCACCGTGCCGCAGTGCGGATGTCCTCCTCCGGCAGATCGGTGATGCGGGCAACGTTCTCGGGGAGATAGTCCGCGAGGAATTCCGGCATCGCCTCCCAGCCCTGGGTGTGCTCGGCGATGAACTGCTCGTCGATGTGGCCGTCGGCGATGAGCAGGTGCAGGATGCCGTTCAGCAGGGCAAGATCGGTCCCCGGTCTGATGGGCAGGTACAGGTCCGCACGGTCGGCGGTGGTGTTGCGGCGGGGGTCGACGACGATCAGCTTCGCGCCGGTCTTCAGCCGGTCGGACATCCGCAGGAACAGGATCGGATGGCAGTCCGCCATGTTCGCCCCGATGACGAAGAACAGGTCCGCGGTGTCGAAGTCGGTGTAGGAGCCGGGCGGTCCGTCGGCCCCGAGAGACTGCTTGTAGCCGGTACCGGCGCTAGCCATGCACAGCCGTGAGTTCGACTCGATGTGTCGTGTGCGCAGGTAGCCCTTGGCCAACTTGGTGGCCAGGTACTGGGCCTCGATCGACATCTGGCCCGACACGTACAACGCGACGGCGTCCGGTCCGTGCTCGTCCACGATCGCGCGCAGGCGAGCGGCGACGTCGCGGATCGCCTCGTCGATCGGCACCGGTTCGAGAGCACGGCTTCGCTGGGACCGTCGGTGGGCGGACTCGAGACGACCGGTGCCCAGCATCATCTCGGCGTGCGTGGCGCCTTTCGTGCACAGCCGTCCGAAATTGGTCGGATGGAGTTTGTCCCCCGAGACCTTGGCGATGACGGGCGATCCGCCGTCCGGTCGCGAGGTCTGGACCACGATGCCGCAGCCGACCCCGCAGTAGGAGCAGACCGTACAGGTGAGCTCGCGCGCTGCGGTGTCCCCTTCACCAGCCATGATCGGCCGATACGTTCATCGCCTGGTCCATGTTCGCTATGGTTCCGGGACGAGTGGCGCTCGCTGTTGCCCGTCAGTTGCGCACAGATCACAAACTTCTCACGCTCTGAGGTCCACTGCTGTGCGCAGGTGATCATCCTCAGTGGCGGACCGCGATGGGCGCCATGCAGTCAATAACACCGTTGACAAATGGCCGGGAGGCGTGTCGAAGTCGAGGCACCGTACTCGTCCAGCAGGGCGGCGGGCCGCATTGGTCGCAGCGACGACATCGCTGGTGCGGTGGTGTTTCTCGCTGCCCGCGGCGGTGCCTGCTGCACCGGGGTCGTGCTGCCCGTCGACGGCGGGGGATCTGGACCACCGCCTGAGCCGATCAGGGGCTCGTGAGGACGACGAGCCGCTGGGTCGCCCTGGTCACCGCGACATAGCGATCGACCGCTCCCTGGATACCGACGCCGAAGTCCTGCGGGTCGACGACGACCACCAGGTCGAACTCGAGGCCCTTGGAGGTTTCGGGGGTGAGGTATCGGATCCGTGGCTGGTCCGTCAGGGTCCCGATCCCAGGGTCGGCGACACCGATCACGCAGGCTATGCCGTCGGTGTGCGCAGTGAGCCAGTCCTCCAGGATTGGGTTCAGTTGTGCCACGGATCCGTGGATGACGGGCAACCCGCTGCTGCGCACAGAAGTCGGCACGTTGGCGTCGGGGAGGACGGCGCGGATGCCCGGCTCGGCCTCGTGCATGATCTCTTGCGGTGTCCGGTAGTTGATGCTCAACGAGGCCACCCTGATCCGATCGAGACCGATCCGCTCGAGTCGTTCCGTCCACGTTTCGGTAAATCCATGCCGGGCCTGCGCCCGGTCGCCGACGATGGTGCAAGCTCCGGGATGGGCAGCGCAGCAACAACATCTGCCACTGAGCGTCGGTCAGCTCCTGCGCCTCGTCCACCACGATGTGCGCGAATGGGCCGGCCAAGGGGTCCGGTTCCGCTGTCGGTACTGCGTCGTCGTGCACCAGCGCTTCCCGTAGGTCCGCACCTCGCAGCATCGACATCAGCTTCAGGTCGTCGTCATCGGCCTCGATCGCATCCTCGACCACGCGGGACATGTACTCGCGATCAGCAGCAACCGCCGACTCGTTGCGGCGTCGGCGATCTGACGCCTCCGGGTCGCCGAGCCGGTGTCGGGCCGCGTCGAGGAACGGCAGGTCGGACAGCGTCCAGGCCTTGGCGTCCGGGCGCTGCAGCGCCGCGATGTCGTTCCGGTCGAGCCAGGGGGCACTCCGTCGGAGATAGGCCGGCACCGACCACAGGTCGCCGACGAGATCGTCCGCCTCCACGATCGGCCATGACCGGTGGAAGGCCGTGGTCACTGATCTGCTCTGCTGCAACGACTTCCGGAGTTGGTCCGGTGGGATGTCGTCGTCGTGCTTCGCCGTCAGGATCGTGAGCAGTTCCGCCCAGATCGCCTCACAGGCCTCGTTGTGCGGGGTTCCAGGTCCTGCGGCGTCGAATGCCCGCGTCCAGTCGTGGGTACTCAACCACACGTCCGACCAGGGCGTCTCGACCGTCATTCCGCTGGCCGGCGGTTCCTCGTAGAAGCCGACGGCCTCCTCGATCGCCTTCACCAGGCGGGCCGACGATTTCAGCTCGGCCACCTGCGGATCCGTCTCCGGGGCTGCGGTTGCTCCTTGGGCGACGAGATCCCGCAGCGTGCAGATCTGCACGCCCTCTTCGCCGAGGCTGGGCAGGACGTCGGCGACGTAGGCAAGGAACGGCCGATGCGGACCGACGAACAGCACCCCGCCCCGCCGATGGCCGAGGCGGGGGTCGGAGTAGAGCAGGTACGCCGTGCGGTGCAGCGCGACAACGGTTTTGCCGGTCCCCGGTCCGCCGTCCACGACGAGGGCGCCGCCGGATCCCGCCCGGATGATCGCGTCCTGGTCGGCTGCGATGGTGCCGAGTACGTCCCGCATCCGCTCCGACCGGTTGCTGCCCAGACTGGCGATGAAGGCCGATTGGTCGTCGAGCGCCGGGCCGGCCAGCCCGTCCGCGGTGAACACCTCGTCCCAGTAATCGGTGATCCGGCCGCGCATCCAGCGGTACCGGCGGCGGCTGATCAGACCCATCGGGTCGGCGTGGGTCGCTCCGAAGAACGGCTCGGCAGCGGGGGAGCGCCAGTCGATCAGCACGCGGCGGCCCGTGCCGTCCGTCAGGCCGAGTCGACCGACGTACACCGGCTCCGGATTCTCCGCGGTCACCATGTGTCCAAGGCAGAGGTCAACACCGAAGCGGCGCAGGGTGCGAAGGCGTGCGGTCAGCCGGTGGATGGCCAGATCCCGCTCGATCGCCTGCTGTCCTTTTCGGCCTGGTGCCCTGCGCTCGGTGTCCAGTCGCTCGGAGAGGTCGGCGATCGACTCCTGCACATTCGCTGCCATGGCCGCGAAATACCGTTCATCGTGTGCGATCAGCGCCGGGTCGGCCTTGGCGGCCAGCGTCGGTGGGAGGTCAAATGCACTGGTGGTCAGGGGATTCACGTGGTCAGCTCCAGTCCGGAACGCCTGCCTGAGCGGGGTGTGGCAATGGCGCCCGGCGATTCTGCGGCACGACGGGGGTCTTGCCGCAAGCCCCCCGATGAGCTATAAGTTGAAAGAGGAAGGGCCACTCGTGACGTAACCGACTCCCCTTCCCCTTCTCAGCGGCTCGAGACGCCGGCCGATCCGTAGGTTCATGTTGTCGATCTCGTCCAGGAAGATGGCGCTTCTGATGTCAGGTCAGCCTCCGGAGCAGAGACAAGGATGGCGAACATTGGAGTGCGATGACGTCTCGAGCGAGCGCCGCGGAACGGTGGGGCTCTTCGGCCCCGGAGGCCGCCCGATAGGTTGAAACTCGTGAGAGATCTCGTTGACCACGCAGCGCACGCCGGGACGGGGCGCTGGTGTTCCGATGGCCGGCGGTGTGCTGATGTCCACTGACCCACGCGGTCTCCGGCGCGACGCCCCGCTCCTCGACGCGTGGCTCACGTTCCACGAGCAGGACCACACCCCGTTCACGATCCCCGGGCACAAGCACCGACTCGATCTGGTCGGCGACGTCATCGCCGGTGATGTGCCGCTGTACGCGGGTCTGGACACGATGAAGCTGGCCGACGGGGTGCTCGCCGATGCGGAGGCGCGCGCCGCCCGGCTGTGGGGCGCAGACTTCTGCCGTTTCTCCACCGGCGGAGCGACGCATGCCAATCAGGCCGTCGCACTGGCGATCGGCGGCCAGGGTGACGAGGTCGTGGTCAGCCGGACCCTGCACCGGTCACTTCTGATCGGTCTTGTGCTCGCCGGTCTGACCCCGGTGTGGGTGCGCCCCGACGTCGACCCGGCCACCGGACTTCCGCTCGGGGTCCCGGCCGCCCGGGTGGAGGACGCTCTCACGAGGCATCCCGATGCCCGCGCGGTTTTCGTGGGTGACCCGTCGTACGTCGGGACGATCGGCGACGTCCCGGCGCTGGCGGAGGTGGCTCACCGGCACGGTGTTCCGCTGGTGGTCGACGCCGCGTGGGCCGCCCACTTCGGCTTCCACCCCGCACTCCCGCCACACGCCCTCGCGCTCGGCGCCGACGTGATGGTGGTGAGCGCGCACAAGACCCTGCCGGCCTGGAGCCAGGCCGCGCTGGTCCTCGCACGGGGCGAACGCATCGACCTCGCCCGGCTGGACGCGGGGGTCGAGGCGACCGCGACGACCAGCCCGGCCGGCGTGATCCTGGCCAGCATCGACGCCGCTCGGGCGCTGCTCGAGCAGGATGGCGAGAAACTGTTGGGGGTGGCCATCGACGCCGCCCGCGCCGCGCGTGAAAGCCTGAGGGCGATCGATGGTCTCGGCGTCCTGGACGGTCCGGGGATGGACCCGCTCAAGCTCACCCTGGTCCTGCACGGCACCGGCGCCGACGGGATTGCAGTGGAGCAGGATCTGCTGGCCAACGGCATCGCGGTCGAGGCCGCCGAACGCGACGTGATCGTCGCCGTGGTGACCATGGCCGACACCTCGCGCACCCTCGAGACGTTGACCGAAGCCGTCGTCGCCTCGGTGCAACGACACCGCGGAACGCCTCGGCGGGTGGTGGGTTCGGCGGCCTACGGCGTGGAGCCGGTCACCGTGACGAGTCCCCGCCACGCCTACTTCGCCCGCCACGAAGCGGTCCCATCCGACCGTGCCGTTGGCCGTGTCAGTGCCGAGATCATCGCCCCCTATCCGCCGGGGATCCCGGTGCTGGCGCCGGGTGAGGAGATCACCGAGGGCGCACTCGGCGCACTGCTCGAGGCGCGGGCCGTCGGAGTCCGGATCGCCTAAGCGGCCGATCCCACGCTCGCGACGATGCGGGTCCTCGCGGCCGATCAGGTCTGACTGCCCCCCGGTCCGTGTCGAGCGGGTTCGCGTGACCGGGAGTCGTCTCGAGGTCCGCAGGCACGCGACGATGCCTGCCGAATCGGCTGCTCCCACGGACGGGCAGGCGCCGAAAGCCGCGGTGCGGCGGTGTTGGCGTTCGCCTGCGTGGAAGCGTTGGGGATCGTGCGGCTCCGGTCAGCGGCAGTCAACGCCACCGCTGACGCTGGGATAACGGATGCTGCGACGGCAGTCCCACCCACAGCCGACGAACATCCCGCCAGCACGACGGCGCCGACAAACAGCGCCGAGGGTCAGGCGAGGCTGATCGACCATCGGGAACCGTATGTAGGGGGGCCACTGGACCGCAGCCGGTCGGCCGGTACCCCACCCACTTGGCCCTATGGCGGACCTCGATCGTCGGGTGCCCGAGGTCCAGACCACCGGGAGCCGGGCTGCCCCCAGCGGTTACTCTCCGCAGATGCACACACTGACCGAGACTCTTCTGGCCGAATCCACTCGAACGGCTGTCGTCCGCGACCTCGTGGGCGTCGTCAACGAGGAGGTGCGCGAGAAGAAGGGCGTCTCCGGCGTGACCGTGAAGTCGGCAGTCGCCACCGTGCGCAAGGTCAGCCCGAATGTGATCGGGTCCGCGATCGACCGGATGCTTCCGGAATTCGCGCGGGTGCTCGAGCCGTTCTGGGTCGACTTCGCCGGCAACGGCGACTTCGGGACCTACCTCGCCGGTCGCGGTGAGGAAGCGTCGAATGCCCTGGTCGGGGTCACCGACAAGAAGGCCGCCAATACATCGAGAGCGCCGCTGCGCAAGGCCTACGGTGCGCTCCGGCCCCGGGCCATCGACAACGTCACCACCGCGCTGCCGCGACTCGGTGCGGCCATCCAGAAGCACGCCACCAGCAGCTGACGCGTTCGCCGGACGACAGTCGGCGCACCCGGGCCCGCCGGTGACGGGCTCCGCGGACGCTCGGATGTCTGCTACCGGGTGGGCTGGATACGTGACATCAGGGTGCGGGCGGCGTGTTCGACGACATCGCGGTCGTAGGTCAGGGCGAATGCGAAGGTGCGTTCCCGGTCGTCGACCTCCTCGGTGTGCAGGTCGCGGGCCAGCAGGGCGCCCGCGAAATGTGGCGCGAGCACTATCACGTCCCATTCCTGCAGGATCGGATCACCGGGTGGGAGATCAGCCCCTCGCACCCGTGATCCTGGATCGGGGGTCACCCCCGCACCTAGTGCGCCGACGAAGCCGACGGTGCCGGCCAACTTCCGGTACCGGTCGGCGGTCGCGTGGCCGAAGTGGTGGCCCTGCTGGAAGGTGGAGAGCAGCAGGCAGCTGGAGCCGAGCCGCTCCGCCTGCCGTTCAAGGTGCTTGCTGACCTGGACGAGCAACGGTTTGGTCGACTCCCGCAACCTGGCTGCCGCGGGCAGGTAGGAGAAGGGCGACGGGTGGGTGGTGGTGGGCGCCGGTTCCGGAAGCGGCAGGAGCGTGCCGCCCTGATCTAGGCTGACGGTGCCGGTCGGCCGCCCGAAGAGCCAACCCTGACCGACCTGGGCACCAACGGATCTGGCGATGGCCAGGTGCTGCCGGGTCTCGATCCCCTCGGCCAGCAGCAGACAGCCGGATTGCTCGGCATAGGCGTTGACCGCGTTCATGATCTGTGCGATCGCCGCATCTGGGCGAGACTGGACCAGTTGCATGTCCAGCTTGATGACGTCCGGCCGCAGCAGAGGCATGAAGGCCAACGACAGATCGTCGGCACCGACGTCATCGAGAGCGATGCGCCAGCCTGCCTCTCGAAGGCGTTGCACTGCGCGGAACAGTTCCGCCGGCTGGAAGGCCAGGGCCCGTTCGGTGATCTCCAGGACCAGTTGCGGGCCTCGTCCGGTGGTGTCGGTCAGGGGCAGCAGTTTTGCCAGGGACTCCAGGTCCAGGGCTTCGGGTTCGACGTTCACGAACAATGTCAGCGGAGCGTTGATACCGGCAGCGGTGGCGCCGGTGATAGCGCTGTGACGGCACAGCTCGTCCAGCTCCTGCAAACGGCCTGATCGGCGGGCAGCTGCGAACAGAGAGTCAGGGGTTGCCAGTGGACCCTGGGGTCCTCTTGCCAGCGCCTCGTACCCGACGATCGACTCGGTGTCCAGGTCCACCAACGGTTGAAATACGCTGTGCACCAGTCGATCTTGGAGTATCTCATCGACGAGATCGGTGGACGCCGGGTCCACGGTCGGGCGTTCCAGTTGAGCAGTCAAAAGGTGTTGATCCCCCCTACGCGAGAACGATGCCCGGACCAATGCGTCCGGCCGATCCTGTTTCTGAGCTCAATGATCCAACGCTACGGTGTCACGAACGACTTGGCGTCGCCAGAGCGGTCTTTCCCCTGGAAATAATGGCGCATACCCGAAAGTGTCGCGCCACCTTGCTCCGGGTGAGTAGATCGGTCCGGAATCCGGGGAGTTGATCACCCGGCAGGGCGGTTTGGTTTGCCAGGCACCGATTCGGCGATGCAGAGCAACCTGGAGCCACATCACGAGCGGGTCCACGAGGTTCGCGGGGTGGCCGTGGCTCGGATCAGCTCTCCGGAAATGTGGTTGGCCGCCTGACTTCATCGCTGATGCGGACCATTGGAGACCCGGGCGGCGAGTACAGGGCCAAAAATTCTGATTGGTGAGCGGAATAGCCCTGGACGCCTTGGCCGCCCACGGCAGCCTCGAGTCGGTCCTCGTATTCGGCAAGGGATGCGGGCGCCCGCTCGCCGCTCGCCGCGCTGGCGAAATGCACGGTGAAGCCTCCTCCGTCCCCGTCGTGGCCGATCGCGGTGATGCCCAACTCGACCATCACACCGATCAGGCGCAAGCGCGTTCGCTGCAGCTCGGCGGGGCTGTGGGGAGCCGAGACCACCTCCAATCGGGGGGTAGCAACGAGGTTCAGCGTGCAGGACGGCACCCTCGGTAGGGTCTGCTGATGTTCGCACCCGATGTGGATCTGATGACGTGGGTGGCCGAACACCGAACGCTCTGGGCGACGAGGGTGTCCAACCTGCTGTTTTCGGCGAGCGGGAACCGGCGCGTGATCGGTGGCCTGCTTCTGCTGGCCGCGGTCCTGTTGGCGATTCGGCGCAGGTGGGGCGTTGTCTTCGTCGTCGGATCGGCAGCGGTCGCTTCGGTGGTTCTGACGGGATTGCTGAAGATGCTGATCGGTCGTCCACGCCCGCCTGTCGGGCTGGCCATTGTTGAGGCCGTCGGGTATTCCATGCCGTCGACGGACGGCGCGTTGACCGCATCCGCGGCGCTGGCGCTGTTCTTGGTCACTGCGTGGCCGACGCAGAATGCGAGGCGCGTAGGCGCCGCCATCCTGGGCGCCGCCGTCCTCCTGATCGGCGCGTGCCTCGTGTATCTGGGTGCGCACTGGCCCAGCGATGTGCTGGCAGGCTGGCTGGTCGGCGCGCTCATCGCATGGGCCTGCTACCGCGTTCAGCGGTGGATCTTTCCTTCCCGCGCGAACCTGTCCGCACCGGACTTGCCTCGCGCGTGCAACGGATGTCTTGACCCCGCCCGTCCAGGAATGGGAACGCGCGGCGGGCGCTGCAGCTGCGGACGGCGACCTTGCAACAAGAGGCACGGTTCGTGTCATTGAAGGTCGACAGACGAGCGCGCGAAGGAGGCCAGGGTGGAGTTCGACGAGTTCGTCGAGGCGCAACTGGCCGCGGTCCGCGAGTGGGTCAGGCTCGGGACCCGGCCAACTCGAGGCCGTGCCAATGACGATGTCTTCCTCCGACGGCGGCTTGCGATCGCCGCCTCCACCCTGGTCGTTGCGGTGGTGGCAGGTGCGATTGCCGTGGTTCACGCACGTTCGGCGGCGACTCCGCTGCGTCGCCGCCGGCATCGATCGTGGGCGGGACCAGTTGGGAGTTGACCTCGGCCACCGTGTCGGGCACGCCCGACCACGGCGGCAGACCGGAGGAAATGGAGTCGCTGTATCTGTAAGCCGACGGCAAGAGTGTGGCCACCGGCTTCTGCTTCACGCGCCAGGGTCTGTGGCAGCAGAGCGGGACCGATCTGGTCTTCACCGGGCAGCACACGCTGGATCACCCCTGCGCTCTCGGCATGAATTCCACCGCACCCCGCGCGGCATTGCTCAACCTGGACGGTCCGATGGAATTTACCGCCACCCCGAATAGCCTCGTGCTGCGGCGCAGCACCACGACGATGAAGCTGAAAACCGTCGGATGGGTTGCCACCAACCCTGGGCCGCGGGTGGGGACGCAGGTCGACCCGCAGGTGGCAGCTCTGACCAGTCCCGACTGGCACCTGTTCTCGGCCAGCCGATCGGGCCAGAACGTGGCGCTGGCGCCCGACAAAGTAGCCAAACTGGAGCTCTACGCCGACGGCACCAGCAGCATGGACGGTTGGGGCTGCTTCTACTGGACCGGCCGATGGCATCCGATCACCCAGGGCATCGAGTTCACCGACCAGGTCAGCGTCGTCATGTCCTGCTACGCGATCGTCGATTCTCGTGACGTGGCCGGCGGCGACGTCCTGACCGGACTGGTCGGTGCCCTCACCGTCACCGTCAGCCCAACGGCCCTCACCCTCCAGAACGCCGACATCACCGCAGTTTTCAGCAGCGCGGGGTAGTGAACCATTCATCGATGCGGGACATTTGCTCGACCACATGAAGGGGAGCGATGCCCACGGCTGGTCGTCGGGAGTGGGCCAACGACGTCGAGCTTCGGAAGGGGGTGACGGGCACGCGCCTATTCCAGGAAGGTCTCCATGAATCGCGACAATTCAGCGGGATCGATTGAGTAGCCATGTTCGGCGGCCGGATAGGTGCCGGACCTGACATCCGCCGCGTAGGCGGCGACTCCGGCATCCATCGCGTCCTGTAGATCCGCGTAGCGCTTGACGAAACGTGCGCCCTGTCCGGCCCTGATGCCGAGCAGGTCGTGGAACACCAGCACCTGTCCGTCGGTGTCCGGGCCGGCACCGATACCGATCACGGGGATGGACAGGTGCGGCATCAGCACCGAGGTGACTGCATTCGGCAAGGCCTCGAAGACTACGCTGAAGCACCCGGCTTCCTGCAGAGCAAGGGCCCCTCGGGCGATGGAGCCCGCCGAGTCGGCGCTGCGGCCCTGCGCCTTGTAGCCGCCGAGAGCCGTTGCGGTCTGGGGAGTCAGGCCGACGTGCCCCATCACCGGCACGCCGGCGGCGACCACCGCTGCCGCTCGCTGCACGGACATCGATCCGCCGCCTTCGAGCTTGACGGCGTCTGCTCCGGCCTCCTTGACGAAGCGGACCGCGGTGGCCACAGCCTGCTGGTCGCTCACCTCGTAGGACCCGAACGGCAGATCGGCCACGAGTAGGGCAGTGGTGGTCCCGCGTCTGGTCGCCGCGGTCAGCATCAGCATCTCTTCGATGCTGACCGCGACGGTGCTCGGGTATCCCAGCACCGTCATCGCCCCGGAGTCGCCGACCAGCACGATGTCGACGCCCGCGGCCTCGGCGGCCCTCGCGCTCGGATGGTCGTAGGCGGTGACCATCACGATCGGCACGCGAGAGTGCATGAGCGACAGCAGATGCGGGATGGTCACGACCGGTCGCGCACTGGTCTGCGCGCTAGCCGGCGCCGGTTTGGTGGACATGTTCCGGGGGACCTCCTTCGTGAATGGGATGTGCTGCTGGCGCACGATTCGTTACTGCAACACGATGTTGTCGATGAGCCGGGTGTTGCCGAACAGCGCAGCGACGATGAGGACTGCCCGGCCGGACGGTGTACCGACCGCCTCGCAAAAATCGTCCTCATTCACAACGGCCAGATACTCCGGGGTGATGGAGTACTCGTCTAGGATCCTTTTCGCCGTGGCGACGATGGATTCGGCGGTCTCGCCGAGTTCGTAGGAGGCGCGGCCGGCACTCAGAGCCTGGTGCAGACCCAGCGCCCTCGAACGGTTCTCGGGCGTCAGCCGCACATTGCGGCTTGACATGGCCAGCCCGTCCGGCTCCCGAACCGTCGGTACCGCAACGATCTCGACCTCGATGTCGAGATCCGCGACCAGCGCCTCGACGACACGCAGCTGCTGGGCGTCCTTCTGGCCGAAGTAGGCCCGATCGGGCCGGATCATCAGGAGCAGTTTGGTGACCACCGTCGTCACCCCGTGGAAGTGGCCCGAGCCGCGGTGCGCTCCCTCGAAGGTCTCGACGATCGGTCCGGCCAAGGCGACCGTTGCGGTGAATGCGGGCGGGTAGATCACGTCGGCGGTCGGCGCGAAATAGACGTCCACCCCTGCGGTTTCGGCATGAGCACGGTCCGCCGCGTCGGTGCGGGGGTAGGCGGCGAGGTCGGCCGGATCATTGAACTGGGCGGGGTTCACGAAGATCGACAGCACGACGAGGTCGTTGTCGTGCTTGGCCCGCCGGAGCAACTCCAGGTGGCCCTGGTGCAGCGCTCCCATGGTGGGGACGAAGCCGATCGAGCGGGTGCGGTGCGGTGCCAGGGCCCGGCGCAGGTCGTTGACGGTGTTGACGACGAGCATCGGGCGTGTTCCTGCGCTGGAGGGTATTTCGTCAGGCCCTGACCGAGTCGGGTTTTGCGGCTGAACCTCTGATTGCGATCGGACCAGTCGCTCCGTCGCCCCGACCAGGGTGTCGAACATCGGGAGCAGGTCGGGAGTTCGTGCGGCGACGGCCTGCCGGTGCGAATCCACGACGGCCTGATCGCCACGGGCAATCGGCCCGGTCAGGGCGTCAGCGCCCTGCCGGCCCCAGTTTTCCAGGGCTGCGCGCGCAAGCGGGAGGAGCACTGCGGGATCGACCCCGACCGTGCGGATGAGCTCTGCGGCTGCCGATTCCAGCGTGACCAGGAAGTTGGCCGCGATGGCGGTGGCCGCGTGATAAGCGGGTCGGTCCGACTCGGCGACGGTGAAGGGCCGCATTCCGAGCCCGGTGGCAATGTCGCGGGCGGTGTCGAGCGCCGCGGCATCCGTCCCGGCGACGGCGGCCGGGATGCCGACCAGACCAGTCGGTGCGGTGTCGGCCGTGAAGGTCATCACCGGGTGGATCGAGATGCCGCGGTGGGGCGCGATCGAGGCGAGCGCGGTGGCGCCGGAGCAGTGTCCGACGAGCGGGCCTTCGGTGATCAATCGCGAAGCGGAGGCGATCGCCGCGTCGGGGACGCAGAGCAGCACGACCGTGTCCTCGGCCTGCCCCGCGTAGCCGCGTCCGTGCGGGCCACTCACCGTGAACCCGGCCGAGCCAAGGGCCGGGACCAGGACGGAACCGAGCCTTCCCCGTCCGACGACCGCGATCGTTCCGGTTCGATGCCCGACGGCCGGCACAGGTTCAGGCGCCGTCGGATCCACGACAGCGTCGCCCGGCTGCTGAGTACCTGACCCCTGCGTCACACCCCGAATCGTGCCCTACGGTGAGCGGCCGCGGCGCCATCCGTAGTTCAGCGACCGGCTCTCACGTGAAGAGCTCAAGCCGACTGCTCCTCGTGGTGTTCGTCAGCGGTGCGGGAGTCGTCCATGGTCAGGGCGCCGAGCACGGCCACCATTCCGACCAGCACGGTGAGCACCAGGTAGGCGACCCGTTCTCCGTGGAAGTAGGAGTTGACCAGGCCGGGACTCCAGGTGCCTTCCGGGAGCACGGTGACGACGAGGGCGACCGTTGATCCGGGCCACCCGCGCCGGGCGACCGCGGAAGCCGGGACCTCGTCAGGCAGCACGAGCTCGCCACCTGGTCCGTCGGCCCGCGAAGAGCGCGCCCGGCAGGATTCGAACCTGCGACCGGCGGATTAGAAGTCCGCTGCTCTATCCAGCTGAGCTACGAGCGCTTGCGAGGTAGAGCGTAGCGAACACGCGGGGGGTCGCGGGCAAGGCGCGATCCGCGCTACCGGGACCTTCGTCCCGGTTGGCGGCCGGGCAATGCTGAGTACCCTCGAAGCGTGCCTGATGCGACGTCCCTCGACGCCGGAGACCTCGTGAAACACGACTCTCCGAGCGCCGCGGTCGAGACCCCTGACCTGCCGAACAGCTCGCTGCAGCCACCGGAACCGCAGAGTGTGGAGCGAACCTCGAGCCCGCGCGACCGCTGGCGGGTGACAGCGATCGCGCTGGCCACGGTCGTCATCGGCGCCAGTGTGGCGGTGGTCATCTCCGCGTTCCTGCCGTCCCGTAATTCGGTCGTGGGGATTCCCGATTCGGACAAGTTCACCGAGCTGTTGCTCGCCGCCATGAAGGGCATGTTCGACCTGTCGGCCGCCCTGACCATCGGATGGCTGATCGCCGCAGTGGCCCTGGCGCCGCCCCAGAAGTCCGGGATCTTCGATGTCGGTGGCTACCGCGCGATGCGGGCTGCGTCGCTGTCGGCGTGGGTCTGGACGGCGGTCTCGCTCGCGATGATCCCGCTGACCATGGCCGACCTCAATGGCAAGTCGGTTGGTCAGGCGATCCCGGCAACGATCCTGAGCGAGGGCATCCAGCGGTTCCCGCAGGTCCGCGGGTACTTGATCTGCGCCGCGATCGCGGTGCTGATCGCCCTGTTGTCCCGCATCATCCTGCGGCCGGGCTGGGCGTCGATTGTATTGATCGCCGGTGTCGTCGGGCTGCTGCCGCAGGCGCTCTCCGGCCATGCGTCGGGTTCGAACGACCACGACGTCGCCGTCGACACGATGATCTTCCACCTGGTCGGCATCTCGCTGTGGATCGGCGGGCTGCTCGCGTTCCTCGGCATGGTCCGTCAGAACGTCACCCACCTGCCGACCGTCGCGCGGCGCTACTCCAACCTCGCACTGATCGCCTTCATCGCGGTCGGTATCTCCGGCATCGCCAATGCCTGGATCCGCCTGACCTACCTGTCCGATCTGTGGACGACGGCCTACGGGCGACTCGTCGTGGTCAAGGCCATCGCCCTGATCACCCTGGGCGCCATCGGCTACGCACACCGCAAGCGGACGCTGCCGGCCATCGCTCAGGGCAGGCGGCGTCCGCTGGTGCGGTTGGCCACCGTCGAGCTGCTCATCATGGGCGCCACCGTCGGGGTGGCCGCCGCGCTCGGACGGACGGCTCCGCCGCCACCGACCGGTGTGCTGCCCACCGGGCTCAACCTGGGCATCGAGGAAACTCTCGGCTTCCCGCTCTCCGGCCCGCCAACCATCTGGCGGCTGCTGTTCGACTGGCGTTTCGACTACCTGCTGGGCACGGCTGTGGTGATCGCCGCCGGCGTCTACCTGGTCGGCGTCGTCCGCCTCAGCAGGCGCGGCGTCAAATGGCCGCCCGGCCGGACGTGGGCATGGCTGCTCGGATGCCTCATCGTGCTGCTGGCCACCTCGTCGGGTCTCGGGCGGTACTCGCAGACCCAGTTCTCGCTGCACATGATCTCGCACATGATGCTCGGCATGATGGCGCCGATCCTGCTCGTGCTCGGCGCGCCGGTCACCCTGGCACTGCGCGCGCTCCCGGTGGCCGGTCGTACCAACCCGCCCGGTGTGCGGGAGGCGATCGTGGCCCTGGTGCACGGGCGGGTCGCGAAATTCGTCACCCACCCACTGGTCGTGCTGCCGCTGTTCATCGGCTCTTTCTACGCGATCTACTTCACCGGGCTGTTCGACATCATGATCGACTCGCACTTCGGCCACCTGCTGATGAGCATCCACTTCCTGGTGGTCGGCTACCTCTACTACTGGGTGATCATCGGCATCGATCCCGGCCCACGCCGCCTGAACCCGATGATCAAGCTGGGCCTGCTGCTCGCGGCCCTCCCGTTCCACGCCTTCTTCGGCCTCGCGCTGATGAACTCGCACACGCTGATGGGCTCCGACTACTACCGCGGGCTGGCGCTGCCGTGGGTCGGTGACCTGATCAGCGACCAGCGGCTCGGCGGCGCCATCGCCTGGGGAGCCACCGAGGTGCCGATCCTCATCGTGCTGATCGCCCTGCTCGCGCAGTGGGCGAAGGCGGACGACCGGGAGAACAAGCGCACGGATCGGCACAAGGACGCCGTCGGCGACGAGGAGCTGGACGCCTACAACAACATGCTGGCCGGGATGGCCGCGAGGTCGGCTCCGCGTGGGGCGACAGCGGTCCTACCGGCGAAGACAGCGCCGCCAGCCACGGCGGACGAGGGCTCGCCGACCTCTGCATAGATCACAGAGTTGTCCCCATACCCTTCTTCCATCCACATTGTGAAAGTCCCGCTACCCCTCGAACGTCGTCGCTGAGACGGTTGTCCCCATCACGAACCGATGGACCGGCACCGCCGGACCGCGAGGACAAGGGGACGAAAAGCCATGACACGGACGACTTCGGCAGCGGTGGGCAGCAGATGAGGAACGACGGAGCGGTACTGAGCATGTTCGGCCGGGCGGCCACCAATCCGAGTATCTCGGGATCGAACGGGGACCGGGTCTCGTTCCGGGCGGTCTCCACCGAGCGCCGTTACGACGAGTCCGCGGCGGACTGGATCGACGGCGACGAGTTCGGCATCACCGTCGTCTGCTGGGCCAAACTGGGTTCCTCCGTCCTGCAACTGGTTCGCAAGGGCGATCCCGTGGTGATCGACGGTCGGCTCAGCACCCGCAAGTTCGACCGCAACGGCAACGGCACGGTCGAATACTTCACCGAGTGCAAGGCCGACCACGTCGCGATCGACGTGGGCCGGGCCGCTGGGCGGATCGTCCGCAACGCGGCCGGGTCGGCGGAGCAGACCGTCCCGACCGAGCCGGCTGGATCCGCGGTGACCGACGAGGTACACCAGCAGGTCGCCGGTACGACGCAAGCGGCCGAGGTCGGTGACCCGTTCCAGGATGTTCTGGGCATGAAGGTGGATCCGGAACTCGAGCCCGCGTTCTGAGCGACCCCGTCGGGCAGCAGCGGGCGTGCGTCCCGGTGGGGTCGCGCGGTGAGGCAGACTGTGGGTTGGGTTGTTGTCCGTGGTCGGCGTGGGTGTCGATCAGGGGCAGCGCCGGTCCCCAAGGCCATGCCCGGGACGCGTCCGTTGCTGCTTGTGAGAGGGAAAGTCGTTGCCAGAGTTCATTTATACGATGAAGAAGGCCCGCAAGGCCCTGGGTGACAAGGTCATCCTCGATGACGTCACGATGTCGTTCTACCCGGGAGCCAAGATCGGTGTCGTCGGTCCGAACGGTGCCGGTAAGTCGACGATCCTCAAGATCATGGCCGGGCTCGACACCCCGAGCAACGGCGAGGCCTTCCTGACGCCGGGCTACTCGGTGGGCATCTTGATGCAGGAGCCGGTGCTGGACGAGACCAAGAACGTCCTGGAGAACATCCAGGAGGCCTTCGGCCCGCTCAACGCCAAGGTCGCGCGCTACAACGCCGTGCTCGCCGAGATGGAGACCGAGTACACCGACGAACTGCTGGAGGAGATGGGGACGCTCCAGGAGGAACTCGACCACGCCGGCGCCTGGGACCTCGAGGCCCAGATCGACCAGGCGATGGACGCGCTCCGCTGCCCGCCGGGCGATGCAGACGTGACGATCCTCTCCGGTGGCGAGCGCCGCCGGGTCGCACTGTGCAAGTTGCTGCTGTCCGCCCCGGACCTGCTGCTGCTCGACGAGCCCACCAACCATCTGGACGCCGAATCCGTGCTCTGGCTGGAGCAGTTCCTGTCCGGCTACCCAGGCGCCGTCCTGGCCGTCACCCACGATCGCTACTTCCTGGACAACGTCGCGCAGTGGATTGCCGAGGTGGACCGCGGGCGGCTCATCCCGTACGAGGGCAACTACTCCACCTACCTGGAGAAGAAGGCCGACCGAATGTCGGTCGAGGGGCGCAAGGACGCCAAGCTGGCCAAGCGGCTCCGCGAGGAGCTCGCCTGGGTCCGCTCGGGCGCGAAGGCACGCCAGGCCAAGAACAAGGCCCGCCTCGACCGCTACGAGGAGATGGCGGCCGAAGCCGACCGCACCCGCAAGCTCGACTTCGAGGAGATCCAGATCCCGATGGGTCCCCGGCTGGGCTCCATCGTGGTGGAGGTCGACAAGCTCAAGAAGGGTTTCGGCGACCGCGTGCTGATCGACGGACTGTCGTTCACGTTGCCGCGCAACGGGATCGTCGGTGTCATCGGCCCGAATGGCGTGGGCAAGACGACCCTGTTCAAGACCATCGTCGGGCTCGAGGAGGTCGACGCCGGGAACGTCAAGGTCGGCGAGACGGTCAAGCTGTCCTACGTCGATCAGAACCGCGGCGGGCTCGACCCGAAGAAGAACGTCTGGGAGACGGTCTCGGAGGGCAACGACTACATCAAGGTCGGCCACACCGAGATGCCCTCGCGGGCTTACGTTTCCGCGTTCGGCTTCAAGGGGCCGGATCAGCAGAAGGCGGCGGGGGTGCTGTCCGGTGGAGAGCGCAACCGGCTCAACCTGGCGCTGACCCTGAAAGAGGGCGGCAACCTGATCCTGCTCGACGAACCGACCAACGACCTCGACGTCGAGACGCTCAGCTCGCTGGAGAACGCCCTGGAGAACTTCCCGGGCTGCGCGGTGGTGATCTCGCACGATCGCTGGTTCCTGGACCGAACGTGCACCCACATCCTGGCGTGGGAGGGCAACGACACCGACCCGGCCCAGTGGTTCTTCTTCGAGGGCAACTTCTCCGACTACGAGAAGAACAAGATCTCGCGCATGGGTGCCGAGGCGGCGCGACCGCACCGGGTCACCCACCGCAAGCTCAAGCGCGACGACTGATCCACGGGCGGGTCTAGGCTCGCTCTCGGCAAAGGCGCCAAGAACAGCAGAAAGTAAAGTCGATGACTCAGACGGACCACACCTCGGCACTGCTCACCAGCGAGGGTGGCGCGATCAGTTCGGTCGATCAGGCCTGTTTCCTCCGCCCGGAGGCGCAGGCACTGATCCGTTCCTACTACGCGCACGTCCCCGAGGAGGATCGTCCTCGCGACCCGCAGGACGTGCTCGGAGTCCTGGACAGCCACCTCCGGGTGGCGCAGCAACGCACCACCGGCACGGCGGCCATCCGGATCTTCAATCCGGCGGCCGCCCTGGAGGCCGTTGGCGGCTGGGCGGCCACCTCGACGGTCATCGACATCGTCAACGACGACATGCCCTACGTGGTGGAGTCGGTCGTCAGCGCGATCACCGCGGCCGGCGTCACCGTCCACCGTGTCCTGCACCCCATCCTGGCGGTGCGTCGCGATCCGCAGGGTGCACTGCTGGACGTGGCTGGGGAGTCTCGCCGCGGCCTTGACCCCCAGGGCTGCATTCGCGAGTCGTGGGTACACATCCTCATCGACCGGCTCTCCGACGCCGAGCGCGCCGAGTCGATCGAAGCCACGCTGCACCTCGCGCTGGAGTCCGTCCGCGCCGTGGTCACCGACTCGGCCGCGCTGATCGGCGCCGCGGCCGTCGTCGCCGCCGAACTGCGCTCGGCTCCGTCGCCGCGTTCCACGCAGGAGGTCAACGAAGCCGCCGACTTCCTGTACTGGCTCACCGCGGGCAATCTCGCCTTCCTCGGTTACCGCTGCGACGAGTCCTCCCGCGCGGACAACGGCTCGGTGTCGGGCGGCATCCGGCCGGTCCCCGGAACGGGTCTCGGCATCCTCCGCGACGGGCTGGCGTCGGCCGCCGACTTCGACGAGGAGTGGATCAACGCCGACGCTGACGCCGGCCACCTGGTGCTGACCCAGACCTCCAACGGAACGGCGATGAGCCGCGATGTGCCACCGTTCTCGGTGGCCGTCCGCATCCTGGACCCGGACGGCCGGATCATCCGGCAGCACCGGTTCCTCGGTGTCCTGACGCCGCGCGCGTTGAACGCCGAGATCACCGCCACGCCGGTGCTCCGGCAGACCGTCACGCAGGTGCTGTCCTCGCTCGGCGCCGCACCCGACTCGTACACCGGGCAGCGCGCCATGGAACTGCTGGCGTCCTACCCACGGGCCGAGTTGTTCTGGGCCGCACCGGAACTGGTGCTGGACACCATGAACGGCGTCCTGCAGCTCTCCAGCCGCCGCCGGCTGCGGGCCTACCTGCAGCCGGACCCGTTCGGGCGCTTCATCTCCGTTCTCGTCTACCTGCCGCGCGACCGGTACACCACCGACTCCCGCCTGGCCATGCAGAAGGTCCTGATGGACACCCTGCACGGCACCCACCTCCGGTACACCGCGCGGGTCGGCGATTCCCTGCTGGCCGCAGTGCATTTCACCGTCACCACCGACCGGTCCGACCCGATCACGCTGGACCACGACGCCGAACTGGACCTGACCAAGGCACTGCGGGCGACCATCCGTACCTGGGAGGACCGGCTCGTCGCCGCGGTCGTCGGCGGCGACGAGGAACTCGACACCGCCGCCGCCCTCACCCGCTACGCCGAGGCGTTCGACGAGGCCTACAAGGAGGACTACCAGGTCGACGACGCCGTCCGGGACCTGCGGGAACTCGACGCGCTGACCGGCCCGGACGACCTGGGCCTCGGCTTCACCATCTCCAAGGTGCAGCAGGAGGAGACCCGCCGCCTCAAGCTCTACGTCACGGGCGGCGCGGTCACCCTCTCCCGGGTGCTGCCCGTACTGCAGAGCCTGGGCGCCGAGGTCATCGACGAGCGGCCCTACCAGGTCCGCCGATCCGACGGAACACCCTCCCGCATCTACGATTTCGGCCTGCGGTTCCCGCAGGGGCTGCTGCCGGACGAGGCCGATCTGCCGGCCGTCCGCGACCGTTTCAACCAGGCGTTCATCGCGGTGTGGAACCACCAGGCCGAGGTCGACGGGTTCAACGCGCTGGTGCTGGTCGCCGGGCTCGGCTGGCGGCTGACGGCGGTACTGCGGGCCTATGCGCACTACCTGCGCCAGATCGGAACCCCCTACACCCAGGGCTATCTCGAGCAGGTGCTGGCCGCCAACCCGACCATCACCGCCGATCTCGCCGCGCTGTTCACCGCCCGCTTCGACCCGGCCCAGCAGGCCGAGACCCGGGACTCGCGCTGCGATCAGCTGACCACCGCCATCACCGCGGCGTTGGACGACGTCACCAGCCTGGATGCCGACCGGATCCTGCGCACCTACCTGAGCCTGATCACCGCCACCGAGCGCACCAACGCCTACCGGACGGATGCGGAGGGCCGCCTGCGGGAGACATTGTCCTTCAAGCTCAACCCCCACCTGGTGCCCGGCGTGCCCAAACCTGTTCCAGCCCATGAGATCTGGGTTTACTCGCCGCGGCTCGAGGGCGTCCACCTTAGGTTCGGCGCGGTGGCCCGCGGCGGTCTGCGCTGGTCGGACCGTCCCGAGGATTTCCGTACGGAGATCCTCGGGCTGGTCAAGGCGCAGGAGGTCAAGAACGCCGTCATCGTCCCGGTCGGCGCCAAGGGCGGTTTCGTCCTCAAGCAGCAGCCGGCCCCGACGGGCGACCCGGTCGCCGACCGCGACGCCTTCATGGCCGAAGGCGTGGCCTGCTACAAGCTCTTCATCGCGTCGCTGCTGGACCTGACCGACAACCGGGTCGCCGGATCCATCGCTTTGCCGGAGCTGGTCGTCCGGCACGACGGTGACGACCCGTACCTGGTGGTGGCCGCGGACAAGGGCACCGCCACCTTCTCCGACATCGCCAACGGGGTGGCCGCGGACTACGGGTTCTGGCTCGGGGACGCCTTCGCCTCCGGCGGCAGCGTCGGGTACGACCACAAGGCCATGGGCATCACCGCCCGCGGGGCCTGGGAGTCCGTCCGGCACCACTTCCGGGAGATCGGCGTCGACACCCAGACCCAGGGCTTCACCTGTGTTGGCATCGGCGACATGTCCGGCGACGTCTTCGGCAACGGGATGCTGCTCTCCGAGCACATCCGCCTGGTCGCCGCCTTCGATCACCGGCACGTGTTCATCGACCCGACCCCTGATGCCGCAACGAGTTTCGCCGAACGTCGTCGCCTGTTCGACAAGCCCCGCTCGTCGTGGGCCGACTACGGGACCGGATTGATCTCGGCCGGCGGCGGAATCTGGCCGCGCACCGCCAAGTCGATCCCGATCGGCGATCAGATGCGGGACGCTCTGGGCATCGACCCGGCGGTCAGGGCGCTCTCGCCCGTCGAGCTGATCAAGGCCGCACTGCTGGCGCCCGTCGATCTGCTCTGGAACGGCGGCATCGGGACCTACGTCAAGGCGTCGGCCGAACCCAACACCGCGGCCGGCGACAAGGCCAACGACGCGGTCAGGGTCAACGGCGCCGAGCTCCGGGCCAAGGTCGTCGGCGAGGGCGGCAACCTGGGGGTCACCCAGCTCGGACGCATCGAGTTCGCCCGCAGCGGCGGACGGATCAACACCGACGCGATCGACAACTCGGCCGGGGTCGACACCTCCGACCACGAGGTGAACATCAAGATCGCCCTGCAGCCGGCCATCGCCGATGGCAAGCTTTCCGAAGTGGGTCGCGACGAGCTGCTCGCGTCGATGACGGACGAGGTCGGCCACCTCGTGCTGGCCGACAACACCGCGCAGAACCGGGTGCTCGGCGTCGCAAGACACCATGCGGTGGCGATGTTGTCGGTGCACTCGCGGCTGATCGACTCGCTGGTCGCGGCGGGGCGGCTCGACCGGGCGCTGGAGTTCCTGCCCAGCCATGCGCAGATCAACACCCGGATCGCCGCCGGCGAACCGCTGACCTCCCCCGAGCTCTCGGTGCTGCTCGCCTACGTGAAGTCCGCGCTGTCCGAGGCCATGCTGGCCGGTGGCCTGCCGGACGAACCCGCCTTCTCCTCCCGGCTGGCCGACTACTTCCCGCACGCGCTGCGTGCGGCGGCCGACCAGGGGGTGCTCGACATCCACGAGCACCCGCTGGCCAGGGAGATCGTCACCACCACGACGGTCAACGAGGTCGTCAACGGGGCCGGCATCACCTATGCGTTCCGGTTGCAGGAGGAGATGTCGGCCTCCTACACCGATGCAATCCGCGCCTATGCGGTTGCGACCGAGGTGTTCGGTCTGCCGCAGCTGTGGGCCGACATCGCCGCGCAGGACAACAAGATCCCGTCGCAGTGCCAGGACACGCTGTACCTGGAGGTGCGGCGCCTGCTCGACCGGTCGACGCGCTGGCTGCTGACCCACCGGCCGGCGCCGCTGGACGTGGTGGCCGAGATCGAACGGTTCGCGGGGGCGGTCACCCTGCTCACGCCGCGGATGCCGCGTCTGGTGCGGGGAGTCGAGCACGACAACGTCCGGGCCGACGCTGCCCGGCTGATGGGTCTCGGGGCGCCGGCTGAACTGGCCAATCGGGTCGCGTACTCGCTCTACACGTTCAGCGTGCTGGACATCGTCGAGGTGGCGGACCAGGTCGGGGCCGACCTGGCGGAGACCGCGGACCTGTACTTCGTCATGTCCGCCCATCTGGATTTCGACCGGATCCTCTCGGCCGTCACCCAGCTCGAGCGCGGCGACCGCTGGCATGCATTGGCCCGGCAGGCCCTCCGCGACGACCTGTACCGATCGATGCGGCTTATCACGGCCGACGTCCTGACGGGCACCGATCCGGGCGACATCGCAGCCAGGATCGAGCAGTGGGAGGGGCAGAGCGCGACCAGGCTGGCGCGGGCCCGCACCACCCTCGCCCAGATCGCGGCGGCCGGTGCCGGGGATCTGGCCGCCCTGTCGGTGGCGGCCAGCGAGGTGCGGTCGATCATCCGCTGAGATCGGGCCGGACCTTTTCGGTGCAACGGGCCGATCGCCCGGCATCGGGCGGCATTAATCGCCCCGCAGACCAGCGACAATGGGGGCGTGCAGAAGACTCATCCGGGCGGCGCCCGCTACACCACCGACGTACGGGTGCGGTGGTCCGACCTTGACGCCTACGGTCACGTCAACAACGCGCGCGCCCTGACGCTCCTCGAGGAAGCCAGGGTCGACTGGCTCTTCACCGAGGCCACGCGCCGCGGCGCGACGGCGCTGACCGGCGGGATGGTGGTGTCCCGGTTGTCCATCCACTACAAGCGGTCCATCACCTTCGGCCCGCCGGTATCAATCTCGATGGGTGTCGTCGAGCTCAAGAGCGTGTCCACCACGATCGACTACATCGTCACCGCCGAGGATCAGGTGGCCATCACGGCGACCACCCAGCTGGTCCCGGTCGACCCGGTGAACTGGCGTCCGCGGCGCTGGGACGCCGCCGAGCGGGCCTTCCTCAACGAATACCTGGCGGTCTGATGGCGGTCTTCATCCCGCACGACACCGTCGACCGTGACGACGCAGCGGCCTTCGCGGGTCGTGTCGCACGGTGGGATCCGTCCGGACCGGTACGTCTACGCGCCGACGGCGAATCGGTGCGGATGTTCGCGACCACCCCGTTCGACGCCCTGGTCTCCCGCACGGTCGCCGGCCGGCTCGAGCCGCGGGACGTGACCGTCCACGCCGGCAACCTGCTGTCCGGTCTAGCGGTCTCCGTCAGGGCGGAGGTCGATCCCGGCACGGTCGTGGATGCGTCCTGGCGGTCCCAGCTGCCGCCGCCCGGCGGCTGGATCAGGGTCGACGACATCCCGGCGCAACTGCTCGCCGACCTCGCCGACCAGGGTGTCACCCAGGCGCGGGACAACCCGGGTCCGGCAGGCGGTGCTTCGACGTCGCTGTTGGACTCCGAGGTGCTGAACGTGACCGGCGCCGGGATGAACGTCTCGGTGCCGCTTCGGATGTTGTTCGCACTGTCCGGCATGGGTTTTGCGCCCACCGACCCAGGCGAGCAGGTCCGGGTGAGCGCAACCGACTCCTGGGTGCGAATCGATGCGCGCTTCGGCGCGGTGCTCCGTCGGCGGCACTCGCTGCTACCGCTGCTGATGTAGCTGTCGCTGTCCGTGGTGCCCAGCTTGTGTCGCCCGAGGGGCAGGCGTGGTGCCGTCAGCCCAGGGGAGGGTTGCGGGGCAGTACGACGAACGTGTAACCGGCGGCCCGCAGGGCGGTGATGATCTTCGGTAGCGCGGCGAGGGTCTGGGTCCGGTTGCCGCCGCCGTCGTGCATCAGGATGATCGCGCCCGGAGTGACGGTGCTGACCACATTCTTGACGATGGTGGTCACACCGGGCGTGGTCCAGTCCAGCGAATCGTCGGCCCAGGCCAGCGGGATCGTCCGGTACTTGGCGAGTTCGCCCTTCAGCGTCGCCGTCCGGCCCCAGTTCCCGCCGGGAGCGCGGTAGTACCGCGGCGTCAGACCGGTGAATGCGTGGATCGCCTGCTGGGTGCGGGTGATCTCCACGTCGATGACCGGCGCACTGCGACTGGGGAGCGCCTCGTCGTGGTTCCAGGTGTGGTTGCAGACCGTGTGCCCCTCCTTGGCGATCCGCTTCTCGATCGCCGGGAAGTCGCCGACCTGCTCGCCGATCTGGCAGAAGGTCGCCTTGATTCCGTAGCGGGCGAGCACGTCCAGCACCTGCCCGGTGTACTGCGACGGGCCATCATCGAACGTCAGGCTGACCACCTTGCCGCCGTCGACCCACCCGAGCGGGTGCGCGTAGTGGGCCGGCACGGTCACCACGCGGGTGGTGGTCGGCACGGTCGACGGGCTGGTGGCCGGCGCCGATGTCGGAGGCAGGGACGGCGTGGCGCGGGCGGGAGCGGTGGCGGGGGTGGTCCGAGAGGCGGCGCCGGCCGGCGGCGGGACCGCCGTCGTCAGGGCCGCGGCAGTCGGCACGGAGGTCTGAGCGGTGGGCCGCCCTTGCGTCGCGGTGGGTCGCCCTGCGGTCGATGAGTCGGCGGAGGCCCGGCCGGAGGTGGAGGGGCTCGCGGTGGACGGGGTCGTCGCGGCAGTTTCGGCCGGGGCCACGGTGACCTCCGGCGCGGGCTCGAACGACAAGGTGGCCAGCGGCTCCGTCGCGCCGGCGGGCAGGTCCGGAACGGTGACGATCACGGGCGGCTCGTCTCCGCCGTAACCGGAGGTGATCGGTCCCGTACCCCCAGCGTCATCAGCCGGGCCCGAGTCGGGTCCGTCGGCGGGCGCGGCCGCGGACCTGCCCGGGGGACCGGTCACGGATCCGCCGGCCGGATCGGGAGCGGAGATCGGCTCACCCGGCAAGGTGCCACCTAGCGGAACGGTACCGGCGCCGGCATCGGCGGCGTAGACACCCACCTTGCCGGCCGTCTGCGGTCTGGCTGTCGCGCCAGGAGACAGGAGCAGACCGGCCACGATCGCGACCACCGCCGCTACCGTCGCCAGCGCCATCCTGCCGGAGTTCCTGATGTGCCGCCCCCGTCAGATCTGGGGGACCAACCACGCCGCCGCATTGCCGGGCAGCCGACCGTCGGTCCCGAGCCGGTCCGTGGCCAAGAGTAGGTCGCCGGGCGGCAGAAGCACGGGTGCCTCGCCGGTGTTGAGCACACAGACCAGACCGCCGCTGCGCCGCCGGAAGGCAAAGCAGTCGGGGGGTGCGCCATACCACTCGATCTCGTCACCGGCGAACTCCGGCCGGCTGGAGCGCAGGGCCAGGGCCGTGCGGATCAGGTTCAGGGTCGAACCCGGATCCTCGAGTTGGGCCTCGACTGTCAACGCACCGTACTCGTCAGGCGCCGGTAGCCAGGTCTGGTCCGTCCTCGAGAAGCCATACGGCGCAACGGTTCCCTCCCACGGGATAGGCAGCCGACAGTTGTCCCGCCCGCGCTCGGTGAACCCGCTGCGGACCCAGGTCGGGTCTTGCAGGGCGGTGTCGGGGATGTCGATGCTCGGTAGGCCGAGCTCCTCGCCGTTGTAGAGGTAGACCGATCCGGGTAGGGCCAACTCGACCAGCATGGCGGCCCTGGCCCTGGCCCTGCCGACGTCACCGCCGCCGAACCGGGTCACCGCTCGGAACTTGTCGTGGTTGGACAGCGTCCAGACCGGCAGTTTCCCCACCGCCGCCGTCGAGGCAAGGGAACTGATGATGGCCTGGCGGAACTCCTCCGAATCGAAGGAGGCTTCCAGGATGGCGAAGTTGAACGCCTGGTGCAACTCGTCGGGCCGGATGTATTCGGAGAACCGGTCGTCGTCGTCCACCCAGACCTCGCCGACGCTGACGCGGTCGTGGTAGCCGTCGACGACCGAACGGATGAAGCGGTGGATGTCGTGGACGTCGTCGTGATCGAACCGCGGATCCTTTCCGCCGTGCGCGATCGGGACGACACCGCCGTCCTGTCCGGCCAGGTCCTCGACGGCGGCGGGATGCGCATGGCGTGCGGCCTCGGAAGCGGCCTGCTCGAAGGCCCTCCGGTCGAACGCCGCGCCGCCGGCGGGCGCATCGGGCAGTTCCGGGGGCTTGGCCATGCCATGGGCCACGTCGATGCGGAAGCCGTCGACGCCCCGGTCCAGCCAGAATTGGAGGGTGATCCGCAGATCGTCGTGGACCTCGGTGTTCTGCCAGTTCAGGTCTGGTTGGGCGGAGTCGAAGATGTGCAGGTACCACTGGCCGTCGGGCACGCGGGTCCACGCCGGTCCGCCGAAGATCGAGGCCCAGTTGTTCGGCGGGTCCTGCCCGTCCTCGCCCATGCCGTCAAGGAAGTGGTACCGCGCCCGTTCGACGCTGCCCTTCGGCGAGGCGAGGGCCAGCTGGAACCAGGGATGCTCGGAGGAGGTGTGGTTGGGCACCAGATCGATCAGCACGCGCAGGTGGTGACGGTGGGCGGCGGCGACCAATTCGTCGAAGTCCGTCAGCGTCCCGAACATCGGATCGATGTTTCGAGGATCCCGCACGTCGTAGCCGGCGTCGGCCATCGGGGACGGGTAGAACGGCGTGATCCAGACGGTCTGCACCCCGAGCAGTTCCAGATAGCCGAGGTGATTGGTGATGCCGTTGAGGTCGCCGATCCCGTCACCGTTGGAATCGGCGAAGGACCGGATGTAGATCTGGTACCCGACCGTCTCCGTCCACCAGGGGTGTTCACCCCGATCTTCCTGCGCAGGCGAATCGACCACCGAATGCCGGCGCGACAGATGGTCCGAGGTGTCGGGCGTCCGGATAGCTTTCGTCACGCCTGACGATCCTGCCACTGCTGGAAGGTCGCACCTCCCACGTGCGCTGTCGACCATTGACCGGGCACGCGCTGTGGGCACGCGACGGGTCAGCAGGACGGGGCCTGTGCCGAGACGACTACTGCAGCGAGTTGACCATGCTGTCGGCGGCCATCACGAGGTAGTTCCACAGCCGCTCGTGCGCGCCCGGTTCGAGGTTCGCCCCGTTCACGGCATTCGCCATCGCTCTCAGCCAGGCGTCCCGTTCGGGCAGCCCGATGACGAACGGTGCGTGACGCATCCTCAGGCGAGGGTGTCCACGCAGGTCGGAGTACGTCCGCGGGCCGCCCCAGTACTGCTCGAGAAACATCCGGAACCGGACGGCAGCGGGTCCGAGATCAGCTTCCGGGTACAGGGGTCGGAGGACGGGATCGTGCTCGACGATGGCGTAGAACCGGTCGACGATGCCCTCGAACGTCGGCCGACCCCCCACTTCGTCGTAGAAGGATTCGGGAGCGCTCACCTGGTCCATTGTCCTTCATGCCGAAGACCGAGCGGGCCGATCTTGTGACTTGGTCCGCAGACACGGGATTGCTCGAAGAAAAGTCTGGCCCGGGCGGTCGTCGACAAGGTTCACTAGGAGTGAGGATGGCCGACCGACCTGGGCGGTTCCGGTGCTGACGTGACGGGTGGTGAGGGTCGACATGACAACGGAAGCAACGCCCGGAGTCGGTCGTGTTCTGCTGTTGAACGCCACCCATGAACCCCTGGCCGTGGTCAACGGTCGCAGAGCTGTGGTGCTGATGCTTGCGGGGAAGGCCGAGTGCCTCGTCGAGCGGACCGGTGGGGAGAAGGTACGGTCACCCAGTTTCGTGCTCGCCGTGCCTGCGGTGCTGCGGCTGTGCCGCTTCGTCCGGGTCCCGTACGCACCGGCTGCGTCGATCACCAGGGCGGGAGTGCTTCGCCGGGATCGGAAAAGGTGTGCGTACTGCCGAGGGGCCGGCGACACGATCGACCACGTCGTTCCCCGAAGCCGGGGTGGGTCGCACTCGTGGGAGAACTGCGTGGCGTGCTGTGCCAGGTGCAACGCGCGCAAGGCGGACAGACTGCTGAACGAAATCGGCTGGAGCCTCGCGTTCACTCCGAGTAGTCCCCGAAGGGTCGGATCCGGCCGCTTGTGGCTGTCCGAGGACGCCGACCCCGCTTGGCATCCCTGGTTGAGCGACGCCGCGTAGAGGTTGTTCAGGACCTCGGTGACATGAATCGCTCGATCGTGGATCTGGGCTCAAGAAAGGCAGACTTACGCCGAAAGGGTGACTTTGCCTCTGCTGAGTGATACCTGGTCGTGTCAGCCGATGCGTCCGCCACGGGAAATGATACCGATGCGACCCCCCCGGCCGATCGAGGTCTGGCGTCCGATTCGGCCACCGCGGCCGGTCGAGGAAACGCTGGACGTCAGTTCTGCGAATGCCTGGGACATCTTCGGTTCTCCTTCAGAGTTGGATTGTCGGGGGACAATCCCGTGGGGTCGGATCCGTGTTGGGAAAAGGGTCTGAGCGGAAAAGGTCACGATCCGGACAATCTCGAAATCCGGCTGCCCATATGACTTGTGAACAAGTGGAACTTGCGGGAGACTCAGAACTAATTCCCTCTCGTTTCCCGCTGGCAGGTGCAATGTTAGAGGGTGTTTTTTCGGAGTGGCTGGTGCCTAGCCTGGGAAGATCACGCTTCGTAATCATGATCTGGTTCGCAAAAGTGGCAAGTAGATCAAGGCCTGTAGCGGGAGTAGTGGATCACTCATTCGGTCCCTAGCATTAGGGGAGTAAAATCACCCGAACGATATGTATCCGCCGGCTGGAGGGGCCGTGGTCACCAGTGCAAAACGACCAAGAAGTGACCTGACTCACACGAATGCCGCGGCTCAAGTGCTCCGATCGGTCAGTTCAGCGGGCTGAAGCGTCGCTGCGGCATCTTCGGTGCGTTTCCGGTGAGCATCGATATCAGCTCGCCTGTCGACCTCTCGGACTGGGACTTCGGTCCACTGTGTTCAAGAGATCACGGAGGGTTACCACGCACCGCGGGTGGGTCTTGCCAACCCCGACCGTCGGAATGGGCTTGCCGACGTTTCTCTTCGCGAGCGGCCGCAGTCCAGCCGAACTGTCGTCACCGGATCCGTCGTCACCGGATCCGTCGTTGCCGGATCCGTCGTCACCGGATCCGTCGTTGCCGGATCCGTCGTTGCCGGATCCGCCGCCGCCCGAATTCGTCGTGACCGCCTGCATCGTCAGCGGAATGCAATAGACGCGATTGCAGGCCGCACGGTCTTTCAAGGCCCTCTCGCTGGCCAGCGGAGCTGGATCGGCCTGACAAGTCACTCGACCCGGACGACACATCCGAGCCTCTCGTCAGCTAGCGTTCTACCGGTGAGCATCTTCGAAACCGTGGCCATCTACGTGGCCGCCCCAGTGGCGTTGTACGGCCTCACCGCGCTCTTGACGATGGTGCCGGGCCGCGCCAAGAAGCGTCAGAAGTATTCCCCCGGCCAGCAGTGGGAGTTCCCCGCACAGTGGTGGGCAGGGGACAGGGCGATCGCCCCCACCGACCAGGCGCTGGTCGTCGCCGGAACCGAAGGAGGCGCACGTGGCACCTGGTGAACTGGCGAGAATCGAGCCGGCCGGTCAGGTCGAGCCGTGGAAGCCGGCGACCTGCGGACCGACGGGGTTTGCTGATCTTCCGCTGGACAACAAGGAACTCGAGATCCTGGACGAGGTGATCGATGGCGCGGAAAGAGTGACGGGCCTTCGCTTCTCGGCCTACCTCGGTGATCTCGGCGCCGACTCGCGTGCCACGGCCCTCGGTCTGCACGCGGGCCTCGGATCAGATGCCCCCAGCGCCGTACTGCTGGCTCTTTCGCCAGGGCAGCGGATCGTCGAGGTGGTGACCGGCACGGTTGCAGCGCTTCGCATCACCGACCGTGCTGCCCGGCTCGCCGTCCTGAACGTGGTGTCCTCGGCTGGCAACGGGGACCTGCAGGCTGCGCTGATCAATGGCATCCGCACCCTCGCAGACCAAGCAGGCACGCTGCCCGACCGCTCCAGCTGGTAGTTGCCCGAGCACGCTGGTAGTTCGGCGAGTGCGGATCGCCGCGCAGACGTTGGTAGCCCCCGGGAGTCGACGACTGCAGGGGCCACCACTGGTATCCGGGTGGATCAGGCCTGGTCGTAGGCCCGGGCGCGGATTGCCCGCTCGGTCCCGGCCCGACCCTCGGACACCAAACGGGCCAAGGCCGAGGCGTGGTCGCGACTTTCCCAGGCGCGGGCGGCATCGGCCGTCTCCGGCGTCACCGACCAGCGGGGGTACAACCCGACCGCCACCTTCTGCGCGACCTCGATGCTCCTCCGCGCCCAGACGTCGTCGACGACGGCGAAGTACCTGTCCTCGAAACCCACCATCAACTCGGCCTGGGTCGGGTGGGAGAAGCCGGCGATGGCGGCATCCTGCAGCGCGTTGGCCATGCCGTCGTCGTCGGTCAACCGCTCCCAGATCGCAGCCTTCGACGCTGCGTCCGGACGGAGAGCCTTCGCGGTCATCGCCCGTCGCTCACCGGACGCCGTGGGGTCAGCCTTGACGGCTGCCTCGATCTCGGCCGTGCCGGCGATGCCGTGCGCCACCAATGCGTTGAGCAGGGTCCAGGACAGGTCGGCATCGACCGTCAGACCGGCCAGTGGAGCCGACCCGTCACGCCAACCCCCGATGATGTCCAGCTGCTCACCGGACAGCTTGGCCGAGCAGAGCGCGTTGACCGCGGCCAGTTGCACGTCGCTTCCCGGTGCCGACGTGGTCGCCCACCGGAGCAGGGCGGCGGTGACGGTCGGCCATCCGACGTCGCCCGCCCACTGCGGGTCGGCGTAGGTGCCGACCGCGATGTGCAACTGCGAGAGCACGCGCTGGACGACGCCGATCTGGTCCTCGTGGTCCAGGCCGGCGATCGCCAGCGTGACGAAGTCCCTGGCCCGCATCTTCGCGTCTCTGGTCATCTCCCAGACAGCCGACCAGATCAGCGTGCGGGGCAGCGATTCGGCGATGTCGCCGATGCGTGAGATCGCGGTGGCCAGGGATTCGCCGTCCAGTGCCAGCTTGCAGTACGTCAGGTCGTCATCGTTGACCAGCACCAGCGCCCCGCGTGTGACGCCGACCAGCCCGGGGACCGCCGTCCGTTCGCCGCTGAGGTCCAGCTCGACCCGCTGCGTGCGGACCAGTTTGCCCTTGCCGTCGTCCTCGTAGACCCCGACGGCCAGCCGATGGGTGCGCAACTCGCCCGCGCCGGGGGCAGCGCCGCCCTGGACCACCTCGAAGGAGGTGTAGGTGCCGTCCGCGCCGACCTCGAACTCCGGGTGCAGGCTGTTCATGCCGGTGGTCTGCAACCACGAGCTCGTCCAGCCGGCCAGATCCCTCCCGGAGGCCGCCGTCAGGTGACCCATCAGATCCGCCAAGGTGGCGTTGCCGAAGGCGAAACTCTTGAAGTAGGTGCCGAGCCCGGTCAGGAACTCGTCGTACCCGACGTAGGCGGCCAGCTGCTTGAGGACGCTCGCGCCCTTGGCGTAGGTGATGCCGTCGAAATTCACCTCGACCGCGGCCAGGTCGACCATATCGGCGGCGATCGGATGGGTCGAGGGCAGCTGGTCCTGCACGTAGGCCCAGGACTTCTCCACGTTGGCGAATGTCGTCCAAGCGCTCCGGTACTCGGTGGCGCCGTTCTGGGCGACGACGGAGGCCCAGGTGGCGAAGGACTCGTTGAGCCACAGGTCGTCCCACCAGCGCATGGTGACGAGATCCCCGAACCACATGTGGGCCATCTCGTGCAGGATCGTCTCGCAGCGCCGTTCGTACTGGTAGTGCGTGACCCGGGACCGGAAGACGTACTCCTCCCGGAACGTGACGGCGCCGGCGTTCTCCATGGCCCCGGCGTTGAACTCGGGGACGAACAGCTGGTCGTACTTGCCGAACGGGTAGCGCACACCGAACGCCTGGTGGAAGAAGTCGAAGCCCTGCTTGGTCTCGGTGAAGATCCGATCGCTGTCCAGGTGGGCGGCCAGGGTGCCGCGACAGTAGAGGCCGAGATCGATGCCGTCGTGGTGGTCGGTGACGACGTGATAGGGGCCGGCGATCAGCGCCGTGATGTAGGTGCTCATCGGCTGGGTGGTCGCGAAGTGGTGCACCGAGGGACCGCCGGTGCCCGTGGGGGCCTGTTCCACCGAGGTGCCGGCGCCGTTCGAGACGACCCTCCAGTCCGCCGGAGCGGTGACCGTGAAGGTGAAGGTCGCCTTCAGGTCCGGCTGGTCAAAACATGCGAAAAGCCTTTTCGCATCAGCAGTCTCGAACTGCGAATACACGTAGACGGCGTGGTCGACCGGATCGACGAATCGATGGAGACCTTCGCCGGTGTTGGTATACAGACCGATCGCCTCGACCACGAGCTCGTTCTCGGGGAGCAGATCCGGGAGCTGCAGGCCCGACGCGTTGGTCCAGCCGCCGACGTCGAGCGGCTTGCCGTTGAGCGTCGCCGTGGAGACGCCGTCCCCCACGAAGTCCAGGAACGTGCTGCCGCCGTCGACCGCCCCGAAGCTGATGACCGAACGCGTCGCGTAGGTCTTCTCGCCCGGCCCACCCTGACCGTCGGTCAGATCGAGGATGATCTCGTAGGAGTGCACCGACAGGAGCGCGGATCTTCTCGATGCCTGCTCCCGCGTGAGATTCGGCGGCATGGAGGGGTGAACGGGACCACTTTCCGTGGTGACATGAGCGACAGACATGCGCTCCATCAGATCAGAGATTTGGAGCTCGGTGCACGGGAACAACTACAGCGGCCGGGTGGTTTTCTCCACCTGGAGGGCCCGTGACCGGCCGCTGCGCCGGAGAACCGTCGGTGGGGCCGGACTACTCTCGCCTCCGGACCGGCAGGTTCCGCCCAACGCACCAGGAGGTCACCGTGACAGCCACACTCACCCAGAGCACCGAAGAATCCGCAGGTCAGAAGGATAGGGCCGGGCTGTGGTTCGACCCGCTGTGCCCGTTCTGCTGGATCACCTCCCGATGGATCCTCGAGGTGGCGAAGGTCCGCGACATCGAGGTCGACTTCCATGTGATGAGTCTCGCGGTCCTCAACGAGGGACGAGACCTGACTGCGGAGTATCAAGAGATGATGAAGAAGGCCTGGGGACCGGTCCGGGTCGCCATCGCGGCTGCGGCGGCCGGCGGCGACGAGGTGCTCGCGCCGCTCTACACGGCCATGGGGACCCGCATCCACAACGAGGGCAACAAGGACTTCGTCCAGGTGATTGCCGAATCCCTTGCCGAGGTCGGGCTGCCCGCCGAACTCGCGGCCGCTGCCGACACCGACGAGTACGACGAAGCGCTGCGCGCCAGCCATCATGCGGGCATGGACAAGGTCGGCCCGGACGTCGGGACTCCGACCATCCACATCAACGATGTCGCCTTCTTCGGCCCGGTGATCAGCAAGATCCCCCGCGGCGAGGAAGCCGGCAGGCTCTGGGACGCCACCGTCACCCTGGCCGGGTTCCCCTACTTTTTTGAGATCAAGCGCACCCGTTCTGGTGGTCTCGACTTCGAGTGATGGTCGGGCGCATTCCACCTCTTGCAGCGGTCAAGCGCACCCGCACCGGCGGTCTCGACTTCTCCTGACGCGCCAAAAACCCGGGCGTCCTGCAAAGTGCTCGCTATAGCGGTCACCTTGCAGGACGTTGCGCGTTTGGGGCGACGGGCTAGCGTGAGCGCATCGGCTCTGCTCGAGGATCGGTGGTCGTCATGATGAACCCTTCCGGTATCCCGCTCCCACCCGATCTCGCCGGCGGTCCGGTGGTGATCGGTGTGGACGACGCCACCACCTGCGGTCGCCCGCTGCGGGCGGCGGTCTTCCTGGCCAGGGCGTTGTGTCGGCCCATCCTGCTGGTGCACGTCCGCCGTCGATCGATGCCGATGGTGGAGGGCTACGTGCCGATCCCGGAGGAGATGGCCGTCGACGACGTCGCGGAGGACGCCATCGAGTCGGCCCTGCGGACGATGCTGATCTCAGGGGGCGAGTTGGAGGGCGTCGACTGGGAGCTGATCTCGGTGACCGGCGAGACGGCCTCCGAGATCATCCGGATCGCGCAGGACCGGGAAGCCGCGTGCGTCGTGGTCGGCAAGCGGCACAAGGGGTTTGCCGAGTTCGTGCACCGGATCACCAGTGGGTCGGTGTCGCGCGCCGTGGTCGCAACGCAGAAGTTCCCGGTGCTCGTCGTCCCCTGACGCGCCGGCCCCCCGGGGCTTGCGTCCTGCAAAGTGCTCGCGATAGCGAGCACTTTGCAGGACGTCCCGGGTTAGTGGGACCCGTGGCTCTGCAAGACTGGTCGCATGCGCGTCTACATCGGCTCAGATCACGCCGGCTTCGAGTTGAAATCGTTCCTGATCGAGCGGATGAGCGCAGCCGGTCACCAGGTCGTAGACGTCGGCCCACCCGTCTATGACGCGCAGGACGACTACCCACCCTTCTGCCTCGAAACCGGCCGCAAGGTGGTGGCCGACCCGGGCAGCCTCGGGGTGGTCATCGGCGGGTCCGGCAACGGCGAGCAGATCGCCGCCAACAAGGTCGCCGGGGTTCGGGCCGCGCTGGCCTGGTCGCAGAACACGGCCACGCTGAGCCGGCAGCACAACGATGCCAACGTCATCTCGCTGGGCGCCAGGGAGCACGACCTGGAAACGGCGGCCGGTTTCGTCGATACCTTCCTGGCCACGCCGTTCTCGCACGACCCGCGTCATCAGCGGCGGATCGACCTGGTCGCCGCCTACGAGGCCGACCCGGTCGATCAGGTCCTGCCCGCCACCTGAGTCATTCGCCGGCTCCCCGTTGCGGGCGCCGCCCGCCGCGACGGTTCTCGGCTCTCCCGCGTTGATCTGGCGCCTTCGGGGATCCGCCCGGCTCCTTCTTGCCGGCCGCAAGCGGTGCCGGGGGAACGTAGTGCCGTCGGACGATCACCAACTCCTCCGCTGCCTGCGCCAGATCGGCAGCGGTGGGCGCCGCCACCTCCCTGGCCCGCATGGCAACGGTAGGGGTGATCGTCGTCGTGCGCGTCGACACCAGCGCCCGGAGGGACCTCTCGACGGCGGATTCGCCGCGGCGCCGTTCCTCCCGGAAGGGCGCTCGCGATGTCCGCGACGACGCCGCCTCGGCAGGGGCCGGTTCCGCTGTGGCCGGAGGGTCGGGCGGCGGTATCGGGCGGTCCGAATCCAGCGCTGGACGCTGGCGTTCCGGGCCCTTCGTTTCGTCCGGTGCCGCCGCAGTCCGGGGTGGCCGCTGACGGCGTCGGTGCTGGGGGGATTCGAGCAGCGGGACCGGTTGCTGGTCCGACGGCGGAGCGATGTCAGGCGGACCGGCGGGTCGCCCGGCGGCACGACGGCGAGGTTTGTCCACCAGAGCAGCATGCCGTACCGGGCCGGACGTCTGTGCCGCACCGTTCGGCGCGCTGCCCGTGCGTGACCGTCGCCGCGGCACGGTGTACGCCGGGATGCCGGCCAGATACCCCAGCCCGCAGGTGCTCGAGTTCTAGAACCCCTCGGGGCAGAGAGGGGCCAGGGTGACGGCGAGGGCCGCGTCGAGCGCATCGATCCCGCGTGCCGAACCGGTGACCCGCCCGGCCAGGGCGAGCCGGGGAAGGCGGGTGCCACCAAGGAATGTCGCGCCGAGGTCGGCGATGCCGAGGGTGACCTCGGGTGCTTCGGCCGTCGGTGTGGCGCGACCGCCGTCGGCGGTCAGAGCGAGTCGCCAGGTGCCGTCGTTCCACGGACAGAAGTCGTCGACCACCCGAACAGTGACGTCGGCCTTCGCGGAGTAGGTCCGCAGGGCAAGGCTGCGGGGCAGATCGACCAGTCGGACCCAGACGTGGTCACCCAGGCTCGACTCGACCGCGCGCGGATTCTCGAGGAGTTCCGGGAGTGGTTCATCGACCCAGGCCTTGGGGTACTCGACCTTCCGGACCAGCGGGTAGTTCAACACGTGGGACCACAACGAGGCCCTCGCGACCGGCGTCGTTGCGCAGAGCTCGCTGATGGTCAGGGTGCCGTCTGGTCCCCGATCGGTCCAGGAGCTGGTCGTCCGGTAGGCGACGTACCCGTCGTGGTGAACGGCGAAGCGCCGGGGATCCTTGCCGCCCCGCCCCGCGGGGTGCTCGGAGAACAGCAGCGACCACACTGCTTCGGACCGGTCGAGAAAACCCGGTATCTCGGCGCGGACCCGGGAGTGGAGGACCTTCATGATCGGCAGTGCTTCGTCGAGATCCAGCTGCCGGACGGGTTCGAGACGGGTCCCGGTACGCACGACCGCGGGGGTCGACACCGTCAGCCGGGTCGTCTGGGTGGCCGATCCATACCCGAAGCGGCCATAGATGCCGGCCTCGCTGGCCGTCAGGATGGCGACCGGTTCCTGCCTGTCACGGTGCAGCCCGTGCAACTGCTGGGTCATCAGCGTGCGGAGGATGCCGCGGCGTTGCTGGTCCGGACGGACACCGACCCAGGTCACCGCGGCCACCGGCGACGGGCCTCGACCGGGGAAGGTCAGGTCGCGCGACTGGATGGCGGCGATGCCGACCAGGAGGTGGCCGAGGGCCGGGTCGAAGGCTCCGATGAAGCGCCCGATTTCGAGTGTCGGCAACACCAGGTCGTCGAGGAAGTCGTTCTCGGGGTGGTAGCTGAACGCGGCGCCGTCCAGAGCCTTCGCCGCCGGCCAGTCGTCCATGGTCAGCGGGCGCAGGACCAACCCGCCCGGTCCCGACGGATCGGGGGCGGGCGGGGAGGTGGTATCGATCGAGGCAGTCATGCACCCGAGCCTGCCCCAGGACGTGGCGCTTGTCCTGTTATTTACGCGGCCCCGACCACTGACTAGTCGGAACCGACGACGGCCTCCGGCTGGCCGATGCCGGCCAGCAGGTCCTGGAACCAGGCGGTCTCGAGATCGAAGTGCTTGCCGCCCTTGATCCGGGAGAACTCGATGGCGCGCAGGCGATCTCCGGCCTCCTCGTCGTGCCCGATCACCCCCGGCTCGCCGCGCAGGGCGCAGTCGACGGCGTAGTCGGTCATCGACTTGATCAGACGCAGATCCTCGCTGTTGGCGGCGGCAGCGCGTGAGTAGTAGCCCGACTTCTGCACCATCACCTTCTCCGCTCCGAGCCTCTCGGCGAACTGCTTGGCGAACCAGGCCCCGGGGTTGATGTCGTCCAGCCGCACGTGGCCGAACGGGTCGCGGGGGACGTCGGCGCCGGAGGCCTCGAGCTGGGCGACGATCGTCTCCAGGCCGGCTCCCTCGGACAGGAAGATGGTGACGTTCCCGACCGTGTCCATGGTGAGCTTCAGGCGGGCGGCCTCGGCGTCGAGGTCGAACCTGGCCTCCGGCACGTAGACGGCGTGGACGTCCCAGGCCTCGCGCGACAGCCCGATCTCCGGCAGCCACTCCTGGGTATCGAGCCAGGTCCGATAGGACCGCGCGGTGGCCGCGGTGAGCCAGCCGCAGTGCCGGCCCATGACCTCGTGCACGATCAGCATGCGCGAACCCGAGTTGTGCTCGCCGATCACGTTCCGGGCGAACTCGGCACCCTGCTCGGCCGCGGTCCAGGCGCCGAGGGACTGCTTGATCGGGATGACGTCGTTGTCGATCGTCTTCGGCAGCCCGACAACGGTCAGCGCGTAGTCGTGCTCGGCCAGGAAGGCCGCGAGATCGGCTGCGGTGGTGTTGGTGTCGTCGCCACCGATGGTGTGCAGGACGTCGACGCCATCAGCGGTGAGACGGTCGGCCGCGACCTCGAGCGGGTTGTCGCCCTCGTTCACCAGACCGCGCTTGATCAGGTCCGCGACGTTCGTCAGCTTGACCCGGGAGTTGCCGATCGGCGAACCACCGAATCGGTGCAGCAGGCCCGCATTCGCCCGGATCGTGGGGGTCACCGTGAGGAAGTCGCCGGAAAGCAGGCCCTGGTAGCCGTGCTTGTAGGCGATGATCTCGACGTCCGGTGCGAGTTCGGTGTACCGCTCGATCAGGCCTCCGACTGCGGAGGACAGACAGGGGGCGAAACCCCCGGCGGTGAGGAGCGCGACCTTGCGGACCGTCATCGTTGCTTCAGGCCTTTCCGGGAACAGAACTTCTTGTGCGGACTCGCGTCGTGCGAAAGGGACCCTGGTGGCCCCGGGTCACTTTAGCCGTCTGTCGCGGGCGTCCTGCGGGTTCGCGGGCGGGCTTGCAGCACCAGGAGGTAGGCCGCACCGGCCAGCAAACCCCAGCAGGCCGCCCCGATCCCGCCGAAGGCGACACCGGAGGCCGCAACCAGGAAGGTGATCGCCGCCGCCTCCCGGTGCGTCCCGTCCGCCAGTGCGGAACCGGCGGCGGAGGCGAAGATCCCGATGAGCGCCAGACCTGCGATCGAGGCCATGATCCCTGCGGGTGCCGCCTGCGACACCGCCGCGACCAAAGCAGACAGCGGTCCGATCACCAGGTAGACGGCACCGCTGGTGACGCCCGCGACCCAACGACGGCGGGGATCGGGGTGGGCGCCGGGTCCGGCGGCGAGCGCGGCGGAGATCGCCGCGAGGTTGATCGCGTGGGCCCCGCCGAACGCGCCGAGAACGGTCGCGCTGCCGGTGTAGAGCAACGGCGGTGCCAAGGGGGGCCGGTAGCCGAACGAGCTGAGAACGGCCATGCCCGGGATGTTCTGGCTCGTCATGGTGACCAGGAACAGCGGGAGGGCGATGGCCAGGATGGTGGTCGGATCCCAGGCCGGCGCCACCACGGTGATCACCGGCGTCAGGCGGGCACCCTGCAAGCGGTCGAACGACCCGGACACCCAGATGACGACGACCGCCACTGCGAGTGCTCCGGGAACGGCCCACCGACGGGCGACGCGCATGAGGATCAGCCAGCTCAGCAGTACCGGGGCGATGGCCGCGGGGGACACGGCCAGGGCCTTGAACGGCTCGACGCAGAGGGTCAGCAGCACGCCCGCGAGCATCGCGTTGGCCAGTGCCGCCGGGATGGCCGAGACCGCTGCGCCCAGCGGTTTGATGAGGCCGCAGAGTGCGATCAGGATGCCCGTCAGCGCGAAAGCACTGACGGCGGCGCCGAATCCGCCGGCGGGAACCGTCGAAGACGCCAGCAGTGCGGCCCCCGGCGTCGACCAGGCCATCGTCATCGGCATCTTCAGTCGCCAGGAGAACAGGATGCTGCCAAGACCCATGGTGACGCAGAGGATCAGGAGTCCGGACGCGGCCTGGTCGTCGGTCGCGCCGAGGGCCCGCAGACCGGCCAGCACGACGGCGAACGAGCTGGTGAATCCGACCACGGAGGTGATCACCCCGGCGACGACAGCAGATCCGTAGCCGGTCTGCTCTGCCGTCCTTTCGAACGTCTGCGACGCTTCTGTGCCCACTGGTTCTCTCTTGTCTGTCGTTCCGTATACAGAACGCAGCTACCATATCCTCGGTCGACGAAGGGATCAACAGGTGGATGCGGATGACCGGGACGTGCCCGCGATCGTCGGGCGCCGCATCGCCGATCTGCGTCGGGCGTCAGGCATGTCGCTGTCGGAGCTGGCCCGCCGGGCGGGGCTCGGAAAGGGCACCCTCTCCGAATTGGAGGCCGGCCACCGCAATCCGACGCTGGAAACCCTGTATGCCCTGACGGCCCCGCTGGGGGTCGGCCTCGCCACGCTGATCGACCTGGGCGGGTCCGGTGCCGGGGCGCGTGGCGCGGTGAGCGGCGACGGGGTCAGCGCGATCCTGCTGGACGTGTTCTCCACGGCGCCGGCTGTGTTCTCCGAAGTGCCGGCTGTGTTCTCCGAACGGGCAGGGCATGGCGCGACCGAGGTCTACCGGCTGATTCTCGAGCCTGGTGCCCGTCGCGTCTCACCTGCTCACGGTCCCGGTGTGCGGGAGCAGTTGACGGGGGTCAGCGGCGAGGCGCTGGTGGGGCGGATCGGGTCCGAGCAGCGGGTTGTCCCGGGGGTGACCGTCAGCTGGACCTCGGACGTGGAGCACAGTTTCGCTGCGGTGGGGGAGGTGGCCGCGCAGGGCGTCCTGCTGATCACCCACCCGGCGTAGGAAAAAGCTGCGAAGCCCGGCCGGGGGAGGAGGAGGAGAGCGGGCGACGAGAATCGAACTCGCGTAATCAGTTTGGAAGACTGAGGCACTACCATTGTGCTACGCCCGCATCGCACTACTTCGTTGTCATGCCTACCAATGGTAGCCCAAGCGGATGGCCTGATTGCCGGGTTGTCCAGGGCACCGGCGCCCCAGTTGCCCAGGGCAACGGCGCCCAGTGGGTACGATGCTCGACGACGGGCTGTAGCGCAGCTTGGTAGCGCGCCGCGTTTGGGACGCGGATGTCGCAGGTTCAAATCTTATCTGGACCGGTCACCACGATGATGCTGGTCAGCCCGTCGACGTCATGTCCGTTACGATTCGCGGACGACGGGCTGTAGCGCAGCTTGGTAGCGCGCCGCGTTTGGGACGCGGATGTCGCAGGTTCAAATCCTGTCAGCCCGACCCAGAATCGGCCCGTCCTCGCATGTTGGGGGCGGGCCGAGCTTGGTTTGTTGGCCCGAGATCGCTTGTAGCGCAGCGGATGTCATCGAGGTCATGATCCTGTCGTCAGTTGCTGGCTATGAATATTGCCCGGTGGTTGGGACCCGGTCGCCGCGAGTTTTGGGACAGCGGGGGCGCGTCTACGTTTTGCCTATCTGCAGCGGTCGACGGTGCTGCCTGTGCGAGTGCGGTTTTCACGACCAACCAGCGCCCGCAGCGCCCGCTAATGTGACGCAAGTCATAGGTTGACCGCCCGGCGGACCGGTCGCTGCGGGGGCTGAGTCACGCCAGGATCGCGGAACGAGGTTCCCCTCGAGCGCTCAGGCGGGCCTGCCGCTCCAGGGTGGTGAGCAATGTCGTTGCTGCAGAGCGCTGTTCGGCGTCGTCGACGTCCGCAGGAATGCTCATCGGGTGTAACAGGACCGACTCTGCGACGGCCTTGGCCAAAATCCGGTCCTCTTGGATCGCGGCACCCCTGGTGATCAGATTGTTCAGACTTTCCAGCCCTCTGACCGTGGCCGCAGGATCGCCGCTCAAGCTGTCATCGAGGGCTCTCCGGATCTGATCCCACCGCAACTCTCGTTCGGCCGGGCTCATTCCAGGTTCGGCGTCCGTGGCGACGTCCCGCCTCGGTTGGTGGCCGAACCACACGGCAATGACGATCACGCCGATCCCGGTCAGCGCTTGGATCGCCACAGTCCACCAGAACATGGCTCGAAATCTACCGAAGACGCTCAAGCTATTGGGTGAAGTTTGTGCGGCGGCCAGCATTTCATGTTGGGGTGGCCCGGCACGGCGGAGTCCACGTCGACGAAGGTAGTTGACACAAGTAAACCGTCAACGGACTATATCTGTCATGGAAGCGATGACGACTGGGGAGGCGGCAGTCGTCCTCGGCGTCACCCAGCGTGAAGCGCGTCGCCTTGCCCAGACCGGCGATCTACTCGTTGCGGGCACCGTTGGCCGCGCTCTGCTTCTGGACTCCGCCAGTGTGCACCGCGCGGCAGGGACCACGGCGCGGCATGGACGTCCGTGGAACCAGCAAACCGCCTGGGCGGCCATCAACCTACTCAATGGCGGCAAGGCGACATGGCTCGGTGAATCCGAGCGCTCACGCCTCAAATCACGCCTGATCCGGCGGACCACCGCCGAGGAGCTCAACTGGCTGGCCCGCCGGCGCGCGAAGACTTCCACCTACCGGGCGTCCACGTCGTATCTGACGGACGTGCAACGAGCACTGGTCGCATCGGGGGTCGCGGACACCGGCAGGACCGATGTCGACTTCGGGTTGGCCCCACGCCGCGATCACGCGGAGGGATACACCGACGCCGCTGGGGTCGCCTCGGTTGTCGACTACTACGAGCTGGTCCCCGATCCCACGGGCAACGTCACCATTCACGAAACGTCTTGCGTTGCGGGCCTGAGGATGGGATCTTCCGCGGCACTGACCGCCGTCGACCTGGCCGGCTCACTCGACACTCGCGAACGCTCCGCTGGTCTGCGTGTCCTGCGTGAACTCCTGCGGTCCATCGGGGCGCAAGCATGAGCGGACCGGTGATCCGCGAACCCACAGATGTCGACAGCGGTGGTCCGGCCACCTATAGTGCGGGTTGCAGTGAAGCCATGCGGGCTCTTAGAGCGGGTTGCTGTAACCTGATGAGAGTGTTGAACTGGTCATTGTGAGGAGGATCCATGAGCGAGCCTGTGGGCCGGCGTGATCGGTCCCGCGCTCTTGAGATCCGCCGACGGGTGCTCGACTCCCGCAAGCACTTCTGGCACTCCTCGGACTTCGATGCACCGCCATCGACCATCGAACACATCCTGGGCGCTCTGGTCGGCGAGGGTGAGTTGATCCGGGTCCGCAAGGGTCTGTTCTGGCGGGGCGCGATGACGTTGGTCGGGATGAGTCCGCCCAGTCCGATGGAGCTGGCCAGGCAGCTCGCCGGCCCGGACGGGCTCGGTCTGACCGGGCTGTCCGCTGCGAATGCTCTTGGGGTGTCCACGCAGGTCCCTCGCCGGACGCATATCGCCGTTCCCGCTCGCGCCCCGGCCGACTACCGGCAGGTGGAGTTCCGGTCCCGCCCCGCCCGGACGGGCCGCATCGCGGCGCGGCTGACGCCGCGGGAGGTGACGCTGTTGGAGTTTTTGGACGACCCCAGCGGCAGTGAACTCGACGCGGCGTCCACGTGGCGTCGCATCCGGGAGGAGATCGCCAGCGGACGGGTCCGCCCCGAGCGGTTGGCCTCGGCTGCAAGGACCGAACCAGCCCCGACGCGTGCCAGGTTGACGGCTCTGCTGGGTCAGGCTGGTTTCCCCGACCAGGCCAAGCGGGTGCCGCCGGTGGACCCACGGACGGCCGGCCGCGCCCTTGTGTCGATGGCGTGACCGGGCCCGCCCGGGAGTCGGCGGGACTTCCGTCGGACGGCCTGGTCGACCAGGACCAGCAGACGGAAGCACACCTGGCCGTGCAGGCTCCCGAGCTGCGGGACTGGTTCGCCGAGAACAGTGCTGGCTTCGATGATCTGGTTCTGGCGATTGCGGATCGCCTGGCAGTGTCGCCGCTGGCCGTTGAAAAGGACTACTGGGTGTGCCGTGCGCTGCGATCTGTCGCGCCGCAGCATCCTGGTGAGGTGATCTTCAAGGGCGCGACAAGCCTGGAGAAGATGCGGATCGTTCATCGATTCTCCGAGGATCTGGACCTGCTCGTCGTCGGTGTCTACCCGAGCAACAACGCGGCGAAGTCTGCGCTCCGGCGTATGGCGCAGGCAGCGGCCGCCGGGAATCCGGGCTGCCACATCGGCAAGCCGGTCCCGGGAGGCAATTCCGGCTCCTGCCCGGGCGGTGTATCTGGGTCTGGGTCTGCACTTCGCCAACCTGGGTACACGACCGCTTACCCTCCATCAGGCCACTTGACCACAAACACCCCGACCAGCACCAAGAAGACCCACCGCAACTTGAACACGGCACCGCCCAGGTGGCCCAACGGTCGATCTGACGAACCTCGCGTGTCCACAACCGGTGGTCGAACCGTCCATGAGGAGGTTCCCACCAGTCCGACATCGCACAAATATGTCCACAACTTGGACTTTACGGTCTGTTGACCTTTCGCACTGTGATCTGTACCATACTCTCATCCGGTTCGGGAAGGCGACATCTCGTCAACTGCCAACTCTCGTGATTCCGTCCGACGAAATCCTTCGCAAGGGATAGGAATTCAATGAGAAATCAGATTATGAGTGTCATCGCGGGAGCCTTCGTGGTGGCCGCAACAGCCGGGCTGGCAGGAACAGCGTGGGCGGGCTCTGACTACAACAGCGTCGGAACCGCCGACGACAACAGTCGAGTAGCCGGCAATCTCAAAGCATGGGGGGCAACCGAGATCTAAATCGAGGGCCAGTGTGACTGGTCCGTCTCGTGGATCACGACACCGATCGAAGCTGGACTGGGTAGAAGCTTTGCCAACGCTGTGTTCCACTACAAGAAGTCCGGCAACACCTGCTGGTACGGCGTCGAGGCTGTCTCCGTGCACACCCGAAACTAGCTAGACGTGTGGGCCCACCCTTGGAGCGCGTTTGTCCAGGGTGGGCGTCACGATGAACGATAGGGCCAGCCACGACCGCACAGAATCGGGTTTCTATGAGTCGGTCACAATTAGGTGTAGTTCTTCGTGCAACTGATCTATCGTATCAATACGGAGCGCGAGACGCGGACATGCCTGCAGTCCTGAACGCGACTGTTGAGGTGTGTGCAGGCGAAATAGTCGCAGTGCTTGGTGCGAGCGGTTCGGGGAAGTCAACGCTTCTGGCCCTTTCCGGCGGTCTCATTTGTCCCTCAACCGGGAGGGTCCAGGTAGTAGACACCGACATTCACGGACTCCAGGAGAAGGCGCGGGCCGCCTTCAGGCGTGAGCATATCGGCTTTGTCTTCCAGGACTACAACTTGATGCAGTCGCTGACGGTCCTCGAGAACGTATCACTCATCCATGAGCTAAATGGCACTAAGGCGCGGATCGCTCGCAAAAGTGCCGTCGAAATACTAGACCGTCTCGGCATCGCACCTCTTAGTCGCCGTTTCCCGGGGCAACTATCTGGCGGCCAACAACAACGCGTCGCGATCGCGCGCGCTATGATCAGTAGACCTGCACTTCTTCTTGCCGACGAGCCCACCGGCGCGATCGATTCTGAGAACGCAGAGATAGTCGTACGGTTGCTACTTGAAGTCAGCGGTCAGGGTACAGCCGTACTTCTCGTCACTCATGACCAGGGCGTCGCCAGGGTCGCGGATCGTCGACTGACGATGTCCGATGGGCGACTGGGTGAGGAACGTCCGGCTCAGCTCGTCGGGACTGACCTATGACAGGACTGGCGGTGGTGGCCCGCTTGTCACTTTATTCAATTCGGAGTTCGGTCGGTCGTACGGTACTTCTCGTACTACTTCTGGCGTTACCGGTAGCCGGGGCGAGCGCCATCGGTGCGTTACTCAACACGGCCGAGGGTACGGAGGATTCGAGGGCAAGTAACATACTCGGCGGCGCATTCGCTCGAGTTCAGATACCGGAAAGTAGTAACGTCGAGTCGACAACATGGGCAGGCTCCATTCGATCCGGGCGTGCCGCAATACGACTGGCTATTGGGCCAGATATCGTCGCGACGCCAGAGCTCAACAGGACAATGGCCATCTCGTCGACCGATTTGACCATGACAACAGTGGTGCAGGCTATCGGTGTTGAGGGCTCCGCACAGTCGCTGCTGGGTCGCCGTCTCGTTACCGTCGAAGGATATCTTCCCCGGTCTGTCAATGAGGTCGCCGTCAGTCGAAAAGCGGCCGAGCGGGTCGGAGCGTCAGTAGGTTCCAAGATTGTCTTCAGCGGCGGCAAAGTGCTGACGGTCGTAGGTATTGTACTTAGCCCTAGCCTCGCGCTTTCATGCGGGTGCTGAGGTCGGCGTTTCGAAGTAGGCGAAAGGTGCTCTCACCTGCGATAATGATGGCCTCTAAGGTCAACAT